>NZ_JBAQOK010000041.1:0-1695 GCF_049304695.1 Sphingobium sp. | reverse complement strand
CGTGGCACACGGCAACTCGGCCCGAAGGGGAGCGGGTTGGAGGCACCGAACGACCGACTTAGGGATCAGGTCAAAAAGAAGGGATGGTCGCTTGGGTTCTATGACACCAGGAACCGGTGCAGAAACCACGCCCCACCGCTGCGACAATCTACGCCCCGCAGAGCCCTCTTAGCCACTGAACGGCACATTCTCCCATTTCTGCCCCGTCCCCAGCGAAGCGGCGATGCCCGGTACGAGAACGGAGGTGATGGCTCTGTCGTCCGTGTTACGGCAGGGTCACCCCCGGCCTCAACGGGATCGGTGAGCCCGTCTTCGACCAACGCGCAAGGCTACCATTGGAGCGCCGGTTACGCGATCTGCGCCCGGATTACGGCAAGGAGACGGTCAACGCACAGCGAGGCGTCCGTCACATCGAAAGGTGAAACCCCGCCCCGGAACATCGCGTCGATTTGATGGCGGCTATAGGCAGGCGAAAGAATAGCCGCGAGCTGCGGCAATTCCGGTGGGAAGCCCGACAGGCCCGTCGCCACGGCAAGCGCCAAGGCCTTTTCAAGGTCATGCCGAATATGGACGCGGTTCCAGTCGTCGGCATAGCCCGCCTTCATCAGATAGGCTTTGAGGCTAAGTTCGATCGCGATGGCCAGCGAATGCGCAGCGCTCGCCGGAGAGATCCTGACGCTTGCCGACGCGCCGCGGGCAAAGCCCGTGGCATTCTCCATGAAAATGTCGATCAGCACCGGATCGACATTTCCGGCGAAACGCCGCGCAGCGTCATCGAGCGTGGCGGCCGATAGCCCGAGCAGCCAGCGCGGTCCTCTGATATTGCGCAGATGGCGCAAATGCGCCGAACCGGGTTCATCGGCGTCGGTGCCGGCCGACCAGCGCAACAGCAACGCGGCCTTCCAGCAGCGCCCATGGCGCTGTCGGAATGCAAGCAGAGCGCGCAGTTCCTCATCATGCAAATCGCGCATCATCATCTCTCTCTCATTTGTGGCAAGGCGACAGCCGGCGCGGCGTGAGCAACGCGGATGGCTGGTGGACACTGAAATGGATCCGCGCTGCGGACACGGCCGACGGATTCCGGCGCTATTCAGCCAAACCAAACACGCCTCGGCACCCTCCCCTCTCGCTGGCGGGAATTCCGATGGGCAACCGTAAGCAGAGTCAAAAAAGGGCCGCCGGCAAACCGGCGGCCCGCGGCTTCAGCCCGCACCGCGACGAGCAGCTGAAGGAGGGCTTCCCAATGGGCCGCGACGATCAACGACCCGGAGTCCCCGAGCCTTGGCTTCGATGACAAGCCGCTCCGTCACGCCATTGCCCTGGAAGGCAATCACGAATCTCGGCTTGAGCGAGAGCATCTGCTCGTTGCGACGGAAGCCAGCGCGATCTCCGAGCTTGCGATCGAGGCCGAACCGCACCTGCTGGATGCCATTCTGCTCGGCCCAGGACGCTGCAAGCCGTTCGATACCCTTCATATCGCCGCCGTGTACGAGATACATGTCGCCGACATGGGCGCGAACCTTGTTGAGGGTCGCCAGCAGGTTGTCGGCGAACGTCTTCATATCCAAGTCGTTGGCGAAGGTGAGGCGGCCACCGGCGAACACAACGGGCGTACCCTGCGCGGTGTTGGCGTTCAAAGCCCGCTCGCGGCGCGCCCGCAGGAAGGCATGGCCGTCGACGATCCCGGCGGTGACA
>NZ_JBAQOK010000040.1:0-148296 GCF_049304695.1 Sphingobium sp. | reverse complement strand
GTCGAGAACTGTTCTCGACAGGCTCGAACCGAACGGGACATGAGTGACCATCATGACCGTCATCACCCGCTTTGCTCCCTCCCCCACCGGCCATCTGCATGTCGGCAATATCCGTGCCGCGCTGCACAACTGGTTGTGGGCGCAAAAGAGCGGTGGGCAGTTTTTGCTGCGGCTGGACGACACCGACCTAGAACGGTCACGTGCCGAATATGCCGATGGCATAAAGGACGACCTGCGCTGGCTGGGCATCGCGTGGGATGGTGAAGCGCGGCAGTCGGATCGGTTTGCGCTTTACGAGGAAAGATTTGCGGCGCTCAAGGCTTTGGGGCGAGTCTATCCCGCCTATGAGACCAGCCAGGAGTTGGAACTGCGCCGCAAGATATTGTTGGGGCGCGGGTTGCCACCGGTCTATGATCGCGCCGCGCTGACGCTGACGCCTGAGCAGATCGCGGCTTATGAGGCGGAGGGGCGCACGCCGCACTGGCGGTTCAGGCTGGATCATGATGCGCCGATCATGTGGACCGATTTGATCCGGGGGGAGCAGCGGTTCGATCCCAAACTCTTGTCCGATCCGGTGATTCGCCGTGCCGACGGGTCATGGCTCTATATGCTGCCGTCGGTGATCGACGATATCGACATGGGTGTGACTCATGTGCTGCGCGGGGAGGATCATGTGTCCAATACCGCGACGCAGATCCAGATGTTTACAGGCCTGGGCGCGGCCCTGCCCGCCTTTGCCCATGAAGCGTTGCTGACGGGCAGCGAGGGCAAGCTGTCCAAGCGGCTGGGATCGCTGGGCGTCGCGCATTTCCGCGAGGCGGGAATGGAGCCGATGGCGATCGTCGCCCTGCTGGCGCGGCTGGGCAGTTCGATGCCTGTCGAACCGTTCGGATCGATGGGGCCGTTGATCGACAGTTTCGATTTCGCCCATTTCGGCCGCGCGCCCGCGCGCTTCGATGAGGCGGAACTGGCCGGGCTGAACCAGAAGATCGTGCATCAACTACCCTATGATGCAGTCGCCGACCGCTTGCCCGAAGGAATGGATGAGGCGGCGTGGCAGGCGATTCGGCCCAATCTGGGGACGATGCAGTCGGTGGGCGATTGGTGGCGCATCGTCACGGGACCGATCGATGCGATGGATTGCGCAGTGGAGGACCGGGAGTTTCTGGTGCTGGCGCACGCAGCGCTGACCGACCTGCCGTTCGATGCTGGCGTTTGGCGCGCGCTGACGGAGGCATTGAAGGCGCAGACGGGGCGTAAGGGCAAGACGCTGTTCCTTCCGCTGCGCCGGGCACTGACGGGGCTGGATCATGGCCCGGATATGGGCGAGATGCTGCCGCTGATTGGCCGGGAACAGGCGTTGGCGCGGCTAAAGGCGATGATTGCGGATTAATGAGGCAGATACCCGCCACCCGTTCATTTCGAGCGCAGTCGAGAAACGCAGGCGCAGGGCTATCGGCTTCTCGACTTCGCTCGAAGCGAACGGATGGGGTGTAAGGCCTTTACAGCGTCCGCATAAGATCGAGGGCGCGACCGACGGCGGCTATGCCTTCGGGCGCGGCGGCGAAGCCCATATGGGTGCAGTCCACTTCAATCGCAGCGTCTCGTTCGCCCGTGCGCCCTTTGGCGCATTCGGGCAGTATCACGCCATCGCGGCGCGACCAGAGCGCCACAGTCGGAACCGGCGGCTTTTCTTCACGAGCGCAGGGGAAGGGCGGGCGGTCGACGGGGAAACCGGACACCAATTGATAGAGACGCCAGGCATGATTCGCACGAGGATCGCCCGAGAAGGGTGTGCCCATCGTGACCACGCCGCCAACCTTGGTGGGGGCGAACTTGGCATATTCGCGCGCGTAGAGGCCGCCGAGACTCCAGCCGACGAGCGTCACGGGTGCGCCGGTCGCCTGCCGGATTTCATCGACGCGGCGATCGATGCGGTCGAGACTGTCGGCCTTTGGTCCGAAATTGCGGCCCATGCCCCAGTCATGCACGTCGAACCCGGCGCGGCCCAATATGTCGCGCAGCCAGCCCATACGCTGTTCCGACGCAAGCAGGCCGGGAATCAACAGCACCGATCGTCCATCGCCACGAATCTGGGTCGCCAGCATGTCCGCCTGCGCCTTCGTCCGCGCCAGATCATAGGGCAGAGACAGATTGCCGATCAGTTGCTGGACCGTAGGCAGGGTCGCGGCGCGCTGACCGGGCGCGAAACGACCTTTCCAGAAGGTCGAAACAGATTGGGCATAGGGGGACACGGCGACATTATCCTGAAAGCCCGAAGGCAAAGATGACATTGTCGTGACAAACGCAGGCCGCGTCCATGAGTTTCGTCGCAAGCGACGAACGGTTCATCGACAGTTTGGCGGCGGAGTTCAGGGCGCGAGGGGCGATGCCTGCGCGACCGGCGCGCTTTCGGTCATTTGCATGGTGCGCGGTTCGAGGATGGCGGCAGTTTCGATCAGGTCGAGCGCGCGGCGTGCCTCCAGATAGCGGCGAGTCGCCTGCATCCAGCGATCGGCGGCAACGCGGCCGGGCATGCGTTCGACTTCGGCCAGCGCGGCGCCTACCCGGCCGCCGTCGAGAAAGTGAATCGCGCGGTCGAGCGCAGCCTGCGGACGGGGCGAAGGTGTGGAGGCGCGGCGGATGGTGACGAGTTCGCGCGCTTCATGTTCGATCGCGGTCCACCAGTTGGCCGAAGCGGGCGGCGTCGTCACCCTATCCCCCACGTCGATCAGACCACCGCGCAGGTCCGCCAGCGTCACCGGTTCGCGCGCGGCGTTGATGATGGTGGCGACGGCGCGGGGCTGGGCCTGACCGAAACGCAGGCGCAGCTGCCCCTCTACATAGCCGAGCGGTGCGCCGCTATCGAGTGCGCGGCGGGCGGCGAAGGCAACCAGCAGTCCTTCGGCACGAGCGGCGTTGCCCGATGCGGCCTGCGCCTCCACGGTGATGCGGGTCAGCCTTTCCTCCAGTTGCATGACGCGGCTGTCGAGCACCTGCGCGATGTCGGGCGTGAGCGATTGCGCCAGCGTCTGGGGCGTGGCTTTGCTGGCAGGCGCGGTGGCAAGGACGGGCTGGGCAGTCTGTCCGGTCCAGCGGCGCTGGATCTGGGGCCAGGCCCAGACGGTGATGGCGACGCCGACCGCGAAGGCCAGCATCATCAGGATGAACAGGGGCAGGATGCGGCTGCGGCGCGCCGGTGGTGGCGGTATGATGGTGGCGCCAGCCCCTTCCTCGTCGCTCATTCTGACTCTTTCTCCTGTCATCGGCCTGTCATTCGCACAAACAAAGGGCGAGGGCCAGCATGTCGTCATCCTGCGGTCGGTCGGGTGCCTGCCTGCTGGCCCAGCCGGTGCCGCAGGCGGCGAGCGCGGCGGGGCTGATCGCGACGATGTGCAGGCTGGTGCGGGCCTGCGGGGGGATCTGCTCGGCCAGCCTTTCCCCGGCGCGCGGCGAATGGATCAGCAGCACCGATCCGGGCATTGCGGCGCGCAGCAGCGCGGGGTCGGGCGGCAGGCTGGACATGGTGTAGATGGCGATGCGCGTGATGTGCAGCGGACCTGCATCCATGGGTGCGACCGTAGTGCCGGCCAGATGCAGGACGCGGCGGTGGCCGTCGGCGACGATGCGGGCGGCGATGGCGCTGGCGTCGGCATCGCCTGCGATCACGGTGGCAAAGCCTTGGGTATGCAGGGCGTCGGCAGTGGCCTGCCCCACGGCATAGGAGGGCAGCGCCTGATAGGTGGCCAGCCCCTCGCCCGCCAGCCGCGCGGCGTTGGCGCTGGTCAGCAGCAGGGCGTCGAACCCGGTGGCGGGGGGCGGTGTCCAGGGCAAGGGCTGCGGCGCGAAGAGGGGGTGGACTGCCGCATCGAGGCCGAGCCGTGCCGCCTTGCGCGCCGTGCCGCCCGCGCCCGGTTCGGGTCGCAGGATCAGGACGCGCTTCACAGCCGCATGCTCATTGTTCGAACAGGGATCGCAGCGCGGGACTGGCGTCGGCCAGCAATGCATGGCCCAGCGCCTGCGCACCCGCCCCGTCATGCCGGTCGATGCGGGTTTCGTGGAAGATGGTTTCCTGCCCGTCGGGGCTGACGATCTCAGCGCGCAGGTGGAGCCGGTCGCCATCGATCAGGGCGAGTGCCGCGATCGGCGAATGGCAGGTGCCGCCGAGCGCCAGCAACACGCCGCGTTCGGCCAACACCGCGTCCATCGTGTCGGCATGGCCGATCGCCGCGATCGCATCGCGCACGATGGAGTTGTCGCCCAGCACTTCTATCCCAACCGCGCCCTGCGACGGGGCGGGCAGCATGATGTCGGTGGAGATGGTCGTGCCGACATCCCCCTGCCCCAGCCTGTCCAGCCCGGCGGCGGCCAGCAGGGTCGCATGGACTTCGCCCGCCGCCAGCTTGGACAGGCGCGTGGCCACATTACCGCGAAACAGGGTGATGGTGGCGTCCGGGCGCAGCCGCTTGACCTGCGCGGCGCGGCGCGGAGAACTGGTCCCCACGATCGGGTTGGCCGGGAGCGCGGCGAAATCGTCAGCGCCCACCAACCGGTCGCGGACATCGGCGCGGGGCAGCATGGCGGCGATATGCAGCGCGTCGGGGCGCAGCGTTTCGACGTCCTTCATGCTGTGGACCGCAAAGTCGATGTCGCCTGCAAACAGGGCGCGATCCAGTTCCTTGGTCCATAGCGCCTTGCCGCCGATGTCGGCCAGCGCGCGGTCCTGAATCCGGTCTCCGCTGGTCTGGACGGTGACAATGGTTACGGCGTCGTCGCGCCAGCCGTGGGTGTCGCACAGGGCGCGGGCGGTCATGCGCGCCTGAGCCAGCGCGAGAGGCGAACCTCTGGTGCCGAGGCGCAACGGTCGATCGGACAAAAGCATATGCGGCTTGCTCTAATGACCACGGGCATTAGATGGAAGCGAGAATGACGATCATCCTGGGCCTGGAATCGAGTTGCGATGAAACCGCAGCGGCGCTGGTGAGCGCGGACGGGCGGATTCTGGCGCACCGGCTGGCAACGCAGGAGGAAGCGCATCGCCCCTACGGCGGGGTCGTTCCCGAAATCGCGGCGCGCGCGCATGTGGAAGTGCTCACGCCCCTGATCGAAGCGGCACTGGCCGATGCGAAGATGACGCTGGCCGATGTGGACGTGATCGCGGCGACCGCCGGGCCGGGGCTGATCGGCGGGGTCATGGTGGGGCTGGTGACGGGCAAGGCGCTGGCCCATGCGGCAGGCAAGCCGTTGATCGCGGTCAACCATCTGGAGGGGCATGCTTTGTCGCCGCGCCTCGCCGACCGGACGCTGCAATTTCCCTATCTGCTGCTGCTGGTGTCGGGCGGCCATTGCCAGATATTGGCGGTGAAAGGACCGGGAGATTATGCGCGGCTGGCCACCACGATCGACGATGCGGCGGGGGAAGCGTTCGACAAGACCGCCAAGCTGCTGGGGCTGGGCTATCCCGGCGGGCCGCTGGTGGAACAGGCGGCGGCGCGCGGCAATGCCAAGGCGGTGAAGCTGCCGCGTCCGCTGGTCGGGACGGCGGAACCGCATTTTTCCTTCGCGGGCCTGAAAAGCGCAGTGATGCGCGCGGTGCAATCGGGCGATCATGCGACCGACGATATTGCGGCGAGTTTCCAGCAGGCGGTGATAGATTGCCTGGTCGACCGGACGGGACGGCAGCTGGCGACGCAGACCGGGATGACCGCGCTGGTCGTAGCGGGCGGCGTTGCGGCCAATCAGGCGATCCGGGGTGCGCTCGAAACGCTGGCGGCCAGTCACGGCCTGCCCTTCGTCGCGCCACCACTGTGGCTATGCACCGATAATGCGGCCATGATCGCGTGGGCCGGAGCGGAGCGCTATGCCGTGGGTCTGATCGACGACCTGACCGTGCCGGCCCGGCCGCGCTGGCCGCTCGACCCGGCAGCGGAAAAAGCACGCGGCGCAGGGGTGAAAGCATGAAGCGGGGGCAGTTATGAAAGCGGGCGTCATCGGCGCGGGCGCGTGGGGTACGGCATTGGCGCAACTGCTGGCCAGCACCGGGCAAGAAGTCGCCCTATGGGCACTGGAGCCGGAGGTCGTGGACGCGATCAATGGCGGGCGTGGCAATCCGCTCTATCTGCCCGATATTCCGCTCGCCCCCGGAATCATCGCGACTGGTGCGATGGCCGATCTGGATCGCTGCGACCTGCTGCTGGTCGTCAGCCCGGCGCAGCATCTGCGCGGCGTCGTGAGTCAGGCGCCCGCCGGTGTGCCGCTGATCCTGTGTTCCAAGGGGATAGAGGCGGAGACCGGCCTGCTGATGTCGGAAGTGGCGCAGGCGGCGCAGCCGACATCGCCCATCGCCGTACTGTCCGGCCCGACATTCGCGCATGAAGTGGCCAAGGGATTGCCGACCGCGATCACGCTGGCGTGCGAAGATCTGGCGCTGGGCGCGAAACTGGCCGCTCGCATCGCACGCCCTGCCTTCCGCCCCTATCTGTCCGACGATGTGATCGGCGCGGAGATTGGCGGAGCGGTCAAGAATGTGCTGGCGATCGCCTGTGGCGTCGCCGATGGCGCGGGCCTGGGCCTGAATGCGCGTGCGGCGCTCATCAGCCGTGGCTTTGCCGAAATGACGCGGTTCGGGCTGGCGCGCGGGGCGCGGGCGGAAACGCTGGGCGGCCTGTCGGGGCTGGGCGATCTGGTGCTGACCTGTTCGTCCACCAATTCGCGCAACTTCTCGCTGGGCAAGGGGCTGGGCGAGGGACAGAGCGCCGCGATCCTGATGGCCAACCGGCGCACGGTGGCGGAGGGTGCGTTTACCGCACCCGTGCTGCGCGACGCGGCGCACGCAGCGGGCGTAGAGATGCCCGTGGTCGAGGCGGTGTGTGCGCTGCTGACCGAGGCCGCGCCGTTGAGCGCAGTGATCGACGCGCTGCTCGCGCGCCCGTTGCGGCCCGAATAAAGCGTCGCGTCACACATATATCATGTCTATCATCCATGGATCAGACGGCCCCCAACGGGATGGGCCGACAGAGGGAAGTCGTTTGGCGACACAGCCACCTGCGCAGGTGCCCGGACAGGCAACCGCGTCGAAGGACCAGGATGACATAGCCGCCCTGGCCAAGGGCGGGCGGACCAATATATTCGGATTTCTGCTGCGGCTGGCCGCGCGCCTGCCTTTCCTGTTCATTGCGGGCCGCTGGTATGGCGCGGATGCGCTGGGGCGCTTTGCCTATGCCGTGCTGGTCGTGGAGTTCATCGCGCAACTCGCCACGCTGGGCCTCAAGCGCGGACTGGCCGGGGCATTGAGCCAGACCGAGCGGCCCCACGCCCATGTCGTAACCGACGCGATGATGGTGACATTCGCTGCCGCGCTGTTCGGATCGGCCATCCTTCTCGCCTTTCCGCAGGCGATGTTTCCCAATAGCGGGATCAATGGGCTGGACCGGCTACTGGCGCTGATCGTGATTGCGGTGGCGACGTCGGATGTCGCGCTGGCGGCATGCGCGTATAAATTCGACGTCGGTGCGACGGTGCGGGCGCGATCGATCATCGAACCCTGGGCGATCAGCATCGGGGCGTTCGCCTTTTCCTTTTATTCGACGCGCGACGGGCTGATCCTGTCCTATGCCGTGTCCATGATCGCCGCGATGGTCGCGTCGCTGATCCCGGCCGCGCGCCATTATGGCGTGCCGGTCGGATGGCGGCCCGATGGCGGGCGGCTGTGGCGGCTGGCGCGGCGCAATCTGCCGCTGGCCGCCGCGGATGGCGTGGAATGGGGATCGCGCAGGCTGGATCTGGCGATATTGGGCCTGTTCGTCAGCCCGGCGGTGGTCGGCATCTATTATGTCGCGCAGCAGGTCGCGTCCCTGCCGCAGAAACTCAAGACCAGTTTCGATCCGATTTTGGGACCGGTCATCACCCGCAATCTGGCCGAGGGCAATCTGGTCGGCATCGCGCAGCAGGTGAGCCAGGTCGGTTTCTGGATCATCGCCGCGCAGGCGGGAATCGCGCTGGCGCTGGGCATTCCGGGCGAGGCGGTGATGGGGCTGGTCGGGCCACACTTCGTCGGCGGCACCGGCGCGCTCGCCTTCCTGCTGTTGGCCGAAGTGGTCGCGGCGACCGCAGTCGTCAGCGAATCGGCGCTGGTCTATATCGCGCGGCACCGCAACCTGATGATCTCGCTCATCATGATTGCGTTGCAGGCTGGGTTCAGCTTTGCCCTGATCCTGCTCGCGCGGCGGTTCGGACTGCCGGTGATGTGGATCGCCGCCGCGCCTGCGCTGGCCCTGTGCCTGGCGCTGGGCGTCAGCGCCTTCGTCAAGGCGCGGCTGCTTGCCAAGTTGCTGGATGCGCCGATCAATGCCTGGCGCTGGCCGCTGCTGAGCGCGGCGGGCGTCGGGTGCATCGTAGGCGCAGGCTTCGTCGCATTGCCGCCGCGTCTGGAGTGGGTGGAACTGGTGGTCGGCGTCTGGGCGATATTGGGCGCTTATGGGTTCGTCATCTGGCGCTGGGGCTTCGGGTCCGAAGATCGTAAGCTGTTTCGCAAACAGAAGGCTTAAAATCCTGCCCTCGCAGGGGAGGTGGCTGACCAAAGGTCAGACGGAGGGGTGTCATCCTCTCGATAGGGCGACACCCCTCCACCACTTCGTGATCCCCCTCCCCCGCTGAGGGAGGATTTTTTAGAGGAACAGTTTGTCGCGGATGATGCCCAGGTCTTCTTCGGGACGGGCGCCCCAGTGAGAGATGACTTCGGCGGCCGCTGCTGCGCCCAGCGACAGAGCGTCCTGCACACTGCGGCCGTCGATATGGGCGGCGAGGAAGCCGGCGGCGAAGAGATCGCCAGCGCCGGTGGTATCGACGATCTGTGCGACGGGGGCTGCCGGACCTTCGTACCGCACGCCATCGACGATCGCGATCGCGCCGCGCTCGCCACAGGTCGATACCAGCACCGGCACCTTGGCGGCGATGGTCGCCACTGCCGTGTCGAAATCATCCTGCTGCGCCAGCGAACAAATCTCGCCTTCGTTGGAGAAGAGGATGTCGATCTGGCCCCGGTCGATCAGGTCGATGAAGTCGGCCCGGTGGCGGTCGATCACGAAATTGTCGGACAGGGTGAAGGCGACCTTTCGCCCTGCGCCGCGTGCCGCATCAATCGCTGCGCGCATCGCCGCGCGTGGCTGGGTGGGATCCCACAGATAGCCTTCGAGATAGAGGATGCCCGCCGACCGGATAAGGTCGAGGTCGAGCGCCTGTTCCGGCAGGAATTGCGATGCGCCCAGAAAGGTGTTCATCGTGCGTTGCGCGTCGGGCGTGACGAGGATCAGGCAGCGGGCGGTGGGAATGTCGCCCTGCACCGCCGGGGTATCGAACCGGATGCCCAGTGCGCGGACATCATGGGCGAAGACCGCACCCAGCTGGTCGTCATTGACCTGACCGATGAAGCCGCAGCTTTTGCCCAGAGCGGCGAGGCCCGCCAGCGTGTTGGCGGCCGATCCGCCGCTGATTTCCTTGGCCTGGCCCATATCGGCATAGAGATTTTCGGCCATATCCGCGTCGATCAGCTGCATCCCGCCCTTGGTCAGGGCATGTTCGGCCAGAAAGGCGTCGTCGCTGCGCGCCAGAACATCGACGATGGCATTGCCGATCGCGACGACGTCTAATGTGGCCGGGGTCGTGGGGACGGAAGCGGTCACGCTATATCCTTGTGTGAAGGGAGAAACGAGTAATTAGCGCCCGCTGTAGAGGCGCGGCTTCACTCGTGCAACGGGTCTGATGGGGGGCGGCCAGATCAACGGACAGATTGACGGGGCGTGCGCCAGGGCGGATAGAAGGCCATGGTTCTGACCGCTGCCCTGCGCGCCTTTCCGTCGATTTTCCATAAGCGGACGCTGCGCCTGCTGGGCCGGACGTTGTTGCTGACGCTGGTGATCTTCGTTGGTCTGGCGGCTGTCCTGTGGTGGGGTTTTCATGCGCTGCGGCTGCATTTGGGCTGGGGCGGCGGCGGCGTGGCCGAAGCGACCGCGACAGTGGCGCTGATGATCGGCGCGGGATGGCTGCTGTTTCGCGCCGTCGCAATGGCGGTGATGGGCCTGTTTGCCGACGACATCATCGAGGCGGTGGAGCAGGATCGGTATCCGCAAGCCGCGCTGACGGCCCGACCAGTGGGATGGGCGCGCAGCGGACGTTATGCGCTGGCGTCGCTGGCGCGGACGATCGGGTGGAATCTGGTCGCGTTGCCCGGCTATATCCTGTTGCTCGCGACGGGGGTCGGGACGATCGGGCTGTTCCTGATCGTCAACGCCTATCTGCTGGGCCGTGACATGGCCGACATGGTGGAGCCGCGCCACCCTGCCCTGCCGCCTATCGCGCGCAGCAGCCGATGGTTTATGGGCCTCGCTTCGGCGCTGATCTTCCTCATTCCGCTGGTCAACCTGCTTGCGCCGATATGGAGCGCGGCTATGGCGGTGCATATGCTGCTCGGCCGATCAAGGACATCTGCATGATTGCGTATCGTTTTGCCCTGTCCATGCTCATGGCGATGCCACTGGCAGCGTGCGGCGCGGGCGGCGTTGCGCCCCGCGCCGGCGCGGTTCCGCCACCCGCCGGGCCGCCAGCCAGCGCTTTCATGAAGCAGGGACCGCTGCTGGGATCGGATGCGCGCACGTTGAGCCAGATGTTCGGCGAACCGCGACTGGACATACGTGAGACGACGGTGCGCAAGCTGCAATTCGCCAGCGGACGCTGTATCCTCGACGCCTATCTCTACGCGCAGGCGCGAGGCAAGGAGCCGGTGGTGACGCATGTCGATGCACGGTCGCCCGCCGGGGCGGATGTCGATCCTGCCGCCTGCGCCACGGCGTTGCGGGTGAAGTGATCAGGCAGCAGGCGTGAGTCGGTCGATTGCCCAGCCTGCCGCTTCGGCGACGACCGGGTCTTCATCAACAAGCAAGGGTTGGAGACGGGCGATCAGGCGCGGGTCGCCGCTGTTGCCCGCCGCGACTGCTGCATTGCGGACCATGCGGTTGCGCCCGATCCGCTTGATCGGGGAGCCGGAGAAAATTTCGCGAAAGCCCGCATCGTCCAGCGCCAGCAGGTCGCCGATTTCCGGTGCGGCCAGTTCCGCCCGGCCGACGAACGCCCGGTTGGCGGCGGCGCTTTGCGCGAACTTGTTCCAGGGGCAGACGGCCAGGCAATCGTCGCAGCCATAGACGCGGTTGCCGATTCCGGCGCGCAGGTCATGCGGGATCGGCCCCTTATGTTCGATGGTGAGGTAGGAAATGCAGCGGCGCGCATCGACCACATAGGGCGATGGGAA
Organism: Sphingobium sp.; assembly: GCF_049304695.1. Lineage (GTDB taxonomy): Bacteria > Pseudomonadota > Alphaproteobacteria > Sphingomonadales > Sphingomonadaceae > Sphingobium. The sequence goes on along the minus strand of NZ_JBAQOK010000040.1, from coordinate 136,994 downwards.
AGCGTCGGTCGGGCAGGCGTCCAGACAGGCGCTGCAACTGCCGCAATGGTCGCGTTCGGGACCGTCGGGGACCAGCGCCAGTTCGGTGTAGATCGCGCCCAGGAACAGCCAGCTGCCATGGTCGCGGCTGACGAGGTTACTGTGCTTGCCCTGCCAGCCCAGCCCCGCGCCCTGCGCCAAAGGCTTTTCCATCACGGGCGCTGTATCCACGAAAACCTTGAGGCTGGCAGGCTGCTGGTCGACCAGCCAGCGGGCGAGCGCCTTGAGCGCCTTCTTGACCACGTCATGATAATCCTTGCCCTGCGCATAGACGGAGATGCGTGCGCGGTCGCCCACATCCGCCAGCGCGAGCGGATCATGGCCCGGCGCATAGCTCATGCCGAGCATGATGACGCTGCGCACGGCGGGCCACAACTCCTGCGGCGATCCGCGCTGGTCCGCGCGATCCTCCATCCACAACATGTCGCCATGATGCCCTGCATCCAGCCATTGACGCAGCCGCGTGGCCGCCAGTGGCGCAGCGTCGGCAGGTGCGATGCGGCAGGCGGCAAAGCCCAGCCGCGCGGCTTCCTGTTTCAGCCGCTCTTCCAGCGATAGGGCCAAGGTTTCGGTTTCCACGGGCATGGGTCCAGACTATCAGGGCATGATGCACGGCGACACCCCGCTTTCCGCCCCCGTTCCTCCGCCCGCCTATGCGTTGCAGGGCCATGGTCTTGTCAAGACATTCGGCAGCTTTCGCGCAGTCGATGGGGTCGATATCGCGGTGCCTGCCGGGACCATCTATGGCGTGCTTGGTCCCAATGGCGCGGGCAAGACGACGTTGCTGCGCACATTGTTGGGCATCATCGACCCGGATGAGGGGCATCGCACATTGCTGGGCGAGGAAGCGCCGCTGCGCATGGCGCGGCAGGTCGGCTATCTGCCCGAAGAGCGCGGGCTTTATCCGTCGATGAAGGCGTTTGAGGCGATCGCCTTCATGGGTGCGTTGCGGGGATTGCCGTTGAAGCAGGGGCGCGTGCGGGCGCGGGAAATGCTGGAGGCGCATGGCATGGGCGCGGCGATGGACAAGCCGATCCGCCAGCTGTCCAAGGGCATGGCGCAGACGGTCCAGCTGTTCGGCACCATCATCCACAAGCCGCGCCTGATCGTGCTGGACGAACCTTTTTCCGGGCTGGACGCGATCAATCAGGAAAAGCTGGAGGCGTTGATCCGGGAACAGGCGGCGCAGGGCGTCACTATCCTGTTTTCCACCCATGTCATCGCTCATGCCGAACGATTGTGCGAGCGCATCGCCATCGTCGCGGGCGGGCGCATCCGGTTCGAGGGCACCGTGGGCGACGCGCGCGACCAGTTGCGTCCGCAGGTCCGGCTGCGCACCCGCGCGGTCGAGGGGGCGTGGCGGCGCGCGCTGCCCGCCGACGCGATGGCGGACGATGGCGCATGGCATTTCGCCTTGCCCGATGGCGGGATCGAGCCGCTGTTGCGCATGCTGCTGGACGACAATGCGGGGATAGAAAGCCTGTCGATCGAGCGGCCCGGCCTGCATGACGCGTTCGTCGCGATCGCGGGCGCAGCGGCGGCGCAGCAGATGCGCGACGACGCGCAGCGGGCGGCAAACGCATGAGGGAGATCGCCCGCGCCGCGCTGGTCATCGCCCGGCGGGATTTTACCGCCGTCGTGCTGTCACGCACGTTCATTCTGTTCCTGCTCGGCCCGATGCTGCCGATAGTGATCGGCATGGTTTTTGCCGGATTCACCGAAAAGATTTCCACCACCGACCTGCGCCCGGTCGTCGGCGTCGCGATGAGTCAAAGCGAGACGGCGCGGATGATACAGGCGCATGACCGGCTGACCGATCGGATGGGACCAAAGGCGCTGCCCAGCCTGCGCGCCGTGCCGATGACGCCCGCCCCGCGCGCACAGTTGGCGAAGTCCGATTCGACGGTCGTTGCGATCCTGTCGGGATCGGTCGCGCATCCTGTGCTGACCGGCAAGGGGGAGGATCTGGATGCCTTGCAGGGCGATCTCAGCCTGATCGCCAGCGCGGCGCAGGCCGAACGCACGCTGCGCCTGATCAAGGTGCAGCGGCAGGAGGTCGCCACGAGCCTCGGCGCACAGTCGCAGGCGCGGCTTCAGATCGGGCGGGTGGCGCAGATCGTCATGTTCTTCCTCACCATATTGCTGGCGGGCATGATCCTGTCCAATCTGGTCGAGGAGAAGACGAACAAGATCATCGAGATATTGGCCGCCGCCGTGCCGATCGACGCGATTTTCCTGGGCAAGCTGATGGCGATGCTGGCGATGAGTTTCGTGGGTATCGCCTTTTGGGGCGGTACAGCGTTCGTCATCTTCCTGGCGCTCAACAGTGGCGCGCCGCCCATGCCCGCGCCTGCGGTTGGGTGGCCGATCTTCCTGATCCTGGGGATCGTCTATTTCGCCATGGCTTACACGCTGCTGGGGTCGCTGTTTCTGGGCATCGGCGCGCAGGCGGCGACGGTACGCGAAGTGCAGACGCTCAATATGCCCGTCACCATGGGGCAGATGATGATCTTCTTCTTCGCCAGCTATGCCATCGACCATATGGGCAAGGCGCCGGAGATCGCGGCGGCGATCTTTCCGTTCAGTTCGCCCTTCACCATGATCGCGCGGGCGGCGCAGGATGGCGCGATCTGGCCGCATCTGGTGGCGATCATATGGCAGGCGGCGTTCGTTGCGCTGATTATCCGGGTCGGCGTGCTGCTGTTCCGCCGCCATGTCATGCAATCGGGCGGATCATGGTGGAAGAAGCTGTTCAGGACTACGACAGGCTAGACCGGATAGGACAGGCACATGAACAGACGGCAGATCCTGACAGGTGCGGCGACCGGCGTGGTGGCACTGACCTTCTGGCGCATGAGCGTCGACGAGGCTGACGCGGCCTATCCCTTCGCGTTGAGTGACGCGCAGTGGCGCAAGAAGCTGTCGCCGCTGGCCTATAATGTGCTGCGTAAAGAGGCGACTGAGCAGCCCTTTACCAGCCCGCTGAACAAGGAACATCGCGCCGGGACATTCACCTGCGCCGGGTGTGCGCAAAAGCTGTTCAGTTCCAAGACCAAGTTCGATAGCGGCACGGGTTGGCCGAGTTTCTGGGCGCCGTTGCCCAAGGCGGTGGGCATGTCGCGCGATGTGACATTGGGCTATGCGCGCGATGAAGTGCATTGCGCACGCTGCGGCGGGCATCTGGGCCATGTGTTCGACGACGGGCCGAAGCCGACGGGCAAACGTTACTGCATGAACGGCGTGGCGATGGGATTCACGCCCGGCTGATCGTCAGCGCTTGATGGCGTAGATGCGCAGAGGTCCCTTGACTGGCAGCGGTTGCAGCCAGTCGGGCACGGCGCCCTTTGCCAGCATTCCGGCCAGCCCGTTGCGGTTTTCCTCGCCATAGAGGCGGAACTCGTTCAGTTCTTCGCAGGTCACGAGATAGCGCGCACTGGTCCGCGCGATGACGGTGCGGGCGCGGTCGGGCGGGGCGACGAAACCTTCAATGACGGCGGTGATGCCAGCAGCATTGCGGTGATGCGCAGTGCCGATGACCGCGTGGCGCGTCTGGACGAGGATGTCGGGGCCAAGGTCGAGCGGCGCGAACAGCGTTGCCGGTGGCAGTTTCGTGAGGGGCGACAGCACCTTTGCCGAGCGGCAATTGACGCCGGCCTTGTTCGCTGGTTCAGGTTTGGCAGCGATAGCGACCGAGAGCGCGCACAGGCCAGCCGGGGTCAACACGACCAGCGACACCGATCCGACGATGCGGAACAGCGCCCGGCTTGATGCCTGCACCCGTTTGAATAGCGCGCTGAACAGCCACGCGATGCCGGGCAGTGCGAAGACATGGGCGACGGACAATGCGCGCATGAGTATCAGCGCGACGCCAGTCGATCCGGCCAGTAACAGTGCGAGTATCAGCCAGCGCGCCCGATCTCCCGGTTTTGCGGCGTGGGCGGCAAGCAGGGTTGCGGCAAGGCCGACCAGCGGGGGCAACAGGATGACGCCGCGCATCGACAGGCTCTGTTCCCAGATCGGGCGACCCTCCATCACCTGAAGATACCAGAGCTTATAGGCGAGCTGGCCGAGCGCAGCGAAGGGATCGCCCGACAGGCACGGTCCGCCGGTAGCGAGGAAGGTGATGAGTGCCGCCCCGCCGCCGATGGCCGCGATCAGGAACCGGCGCGCGCGGTTGTGCGTGCCGATCAGGTGGGTGGCCAACGGTATGGCGAGCGCAAGCGCGACCAGCGGCCAGAGATAGACATAGGAGAGCGCATCGCACTGGCGCACCCAGATCGCCTGCGGTCCGCGCAACGCGATCAGCAACGGCAGTGCGCCGCCGCCCAGCGTGGCAGCGAACGCGACGAAGCGCGGCGTTTCGTCGCGATCCAGCCAATGGCGCAGGGCGAAGGTGGCGGTGAACAAGGCTGCGTAGGGCAGGCCTTCGCTGGAAATCAGCAGCCAGATCGCCAGTGCCAGCGCGGCGATGATCCCACCGCGCACGGTTCGCCGATCGAACGCGCCGCACAGCGCGATCGCGGCCATGGCGATCTGCCAGCCATGATGGTCGATCCGCAGGGGCGTGAACTGGACGAGGATGGATGGGGCCGTCACCAGCAAAGCGACGGAAAGTAGAGCGATGAATGGCCCGGCGATGCGGCGGGCGGCGATGAACAGGGCCGCGACGAGACCACCGAGCAGCAGCAGCGGCACGATGGCGCAAGCCACGACCTGCGCCATCGCCATGCCGATCAGTGGGCGCAGCAGCAGGATGATCGCGGCGATCGGCATATCGACGATGCGCGACCAGTGCATGGGACCGCCGACGGGCGGGTTCACGCGATGCTGGCTGACGTCCCAGAAGGGCTGGCCACCGATCCAGTCGCGCACCTGCGTCAGGCGCATGGCGTCGTCGGGATCGCGAAAGGCGAGTATGTTCAGGTCGGCACGGAACAGCCATAGCATCGCGGCGCAGCAAAGCATCCAGGCGGCAGCGGCCCAGAGAGCCGCGCGCCGGAGGTCAGGCGCGGGCGAAGATGCCATATTTGCGAATTGCATAGACGGTAAGGAAGCTGACAGGGACAGAGAGCAATTTGGCGGTCGCGGGTGCGATGCCGTTGATGCTCAGCCCGCCGACAATTCCCAGAGTGAGGACCATACCAAATAGCGCACTGGCAATGAAGGCAGCGCGCTGGGCGTGGGTCGGTGATGATCCATATTCCCTATTTATATCAAATACATAGTGGACGCTTATTGTCCAGTGGACCAGCAACCCGCCCGCATAACCGCCAAAGGCCGCGACGAGCGGCGGCGCGCCCAGATGGTCGAGCATCAGGAACAGCGCCATGTCGCTGGACAGCGCGCAGATGCTGGCCAGCAGATAGCGGGCGAAGGTCAGCCGCGCGACCAGCAGCGCCAGCATGCGGACGCGCGCAGGCATGTGATCAGGCCGCTTTCTGATGAGACGGCAGGCGCGATGGTACGTCGCGCATGCTGTTCAGCGCGGCCTGTGCGTCGGCATCCTGCCCTTCATTACCGGCTTCATGATATTCGGCATCTTCGTTGACCTGCCACACGTCATGGACACGCGCGCCCGCGGCGATGTTGCGCACGGTCAGCATCGCCGTCATCATCGCATGATCCTGATTATTATAGCGGTGCATGCCGTTGCGGCCGACCAGATGCAGCGTTGGATAGCGCGCCTCCAGTTCCGACCGCATCGCCAGCACATTGGCGGCATAATCATCGTCATAGACCGGATAGGCCTTTTCCTGCCGTACGACGGCGCCGCCCACGACATCGTCGGGTTTGCACAGGCCCAGTATCGCCATTTCCTTCGTCGCCAGCGCGATCAGGTCCGTGTCGGATGCGGACCACAGGCCGTCGCCTTCGAAACAGAAATATTCCAGACCTACGCAGGCCAGTGTCGGGTCCGGCACCATTTCTGGCGACCAGCTGCGGAAATTCTGGATGCGACCGACCTGCACCTTGCTGTCGTGGATATAGATCCAGTTGTCGGGGAAAATGTCCTGCCCCTTCACCATCAGCGCCACGGTCAGGAAGTCGCGATATTTAAGGTCCATCGCCTGCGGCAAGGACGTCGGCAGCGGGTGGATGCGGCCTGCCAGTTCGCGCATCGGTGCGGAGGATATGACGTGGGCAGCGTTCAGCACGACGTCGCCATCCGGTCCCTGCGCCACCACGCGCCAGTGGCCGGTTGCCTGATCCTGTGACAATTGTTTGAGGCCATGGGCCATCAGCACGCTGTTGCCGCCAGCAACCACATGGTCGCGCGCCTTTTCCCACATCATGCCGGGGCCAAGGCGGGGATAGCGGAATGTTTCCAGCAGCGTCTTGGTCGCCATGCCGTCATTGGGTTTTTTATTGAGGCCAAGCGAACGTTTCAGCCCATCGACCACTGCGCCCCACAGCGACAGCCCCTTGATCCGCTGCGCCGCCCAGTCGGCGGACATTTCATCGCAGGGCATGCCCCACACTTTTTCCGTGTAGGTTTTGAAGAAGATCGAGAAGAGTTTGTGGCCAAAGGCGTTGACGGTCCAGTCCTGAAAGGAGCGCACCTTGCGGTTGGGGAAGAGTTTCGCCTTGGCGAAGCTGGCCATGCACAGCGTCGAGCGCCAGATGCCCAGATTCCATAGCGCTTCGAAGGCGCGCAGCGGGTAGCTGTAGAATTTGCCTTCGTAATAGATGCGGCTCATCCGGGGGCGCTGGATGAAATCGTCGGGCAGTATCTCGTTCCACAGATCCACGACCTGCTGCGATTTGGAGAAGAAGCGGTGGCCGCCAATGTCGAAGCGGAAGCCGTCCAGTTCGACCGTGCGGCTGATGCCGCCGACATAGACCGGGTCTTTTTCGATGACGGTGACGCTATAGCCCTGCTTTGTGAGCAGATAGGCGGCGGTCAGCCCGGCCGGGCCAGCCCCGATGATGGCGACGTCCACGCTTTGGTCGGCACGCAGCATGGCAACAACTTCCCCTGGATGGTCATTCGTGATCCTGGGAGTGAAGGAAATCTTCTAAGGAGTGGTTAACGGTCGGTAAGGAAGAAGGGCCATCCCACGGATGTGGAACGGCCCTGTGCCAAATCCCCTTGCAGGGAGGTTTCGTGTCAGCCCTGACGCTGGGCCAAGGCGTTGAGGTCGTTGCGCGCGCTGTCGATCGCTTCGCCAAAACAGGTGCGATAATCGTCGGTGGCGGGCAGAACCGACCCGTTGACGAAGCCGCATACCTGCTTGGCCGCGCGGGTCACGCGGGAATCGGCGCGGCGAAGGCCGTGCGTGCTGGCGAGGTTGAGGTCGTTCAACGACACGGCGATGGCGCGGGTTTCTGTGCCCATCTTGCCATCGACGATGACGTCCATGTCGTTATTGCCAGCGCTGGCCATGCCGGGCAGCGCAAGGGCGATCGTGGCGGCAAGGGCCGCCAGTGTCTTTCTGGTCATCCTGTTTCTCCTGTCGAACATATTTTTGTCTTATGCGCCCAACGCCTGACGTGGGTCTTGGGTCCACGCCTAAATAGGCCTGTCCGGTGATATTGAAAAGAGGCCAGTTGGCAGAAACTGGCAGAAAAGCGTTATTTTGCGGGTGCGAAGGCTTTGGTTCGCACCCGCAAGACGGGTCAATGACGGAAGTGGCGCATGCCGGTGAACACCATGGCGAGGCCCGCTTCGTCGGCGGCGGCAATCACTTCGTCGTCGCGGATCGAGCCGCCCGGCTGGATGACGGCCGTCGCGCCCGCCTCCACCGCCGCCAGCAGGCCGTCGGCGAAGGGGAAGAAAGCGTCCGACGCAACCGCCGAGCCGATGGTGCGGGGTTCGGCCCAGCCTGCCTTTTCGGCAGCATCCTTGGCCTTCCACGCGGCGATGCGAGCGGATTCAAGCCGGTTCATCTGGCCAGCGCCCACGCCCGCCGTGCTGCCGCCGCGCGCATAGACGATGGCGTTGGACTTCACATGCTTGGCGACGGTCCAGGCGAATAGGCAGTCGTTGAGTTCCTGCTCCGTCGGCGCGCGCTTCGTCACGACTTTCAGCGCGTCGCGCGACACATGGCCATTGTCGCGGCTCTGCACCAGCAGACCGCCAGCGATCGTCTTGATTTGCAGGCCGGGGCGCGTTGGATCGGGCAGGTCGCCGGTCAGCAGCAGGCGCAGATTCTTTTTCTTGGCAAAGATGGCGCGGGCCGCTTCGTCGGCGTCGGGCGCGGCGACGACTTCGGTGAAGATGCCGCTGATCGCTTCGGCGGTCGGGCCATCAAGCGGGCGGTTGACGGCGATGATGCCGCCGAATGCCGACACGGAGTCGCAGGCGAGCGCGGCCTCATAGGCTTCGATCAGCGTCGCGCCGGTGGCGACGCCACAGGGGTTGGCATGCTTGACGATGACAACGGTGGGCGGGCCATCGCGAAATTCGCTGACCAGTTCGAGCGCGGCGTCGGCATCGTTGTAATTATTGTAGCTCAGTTCCTTGCCCTGAACCTGTTTGGCCTGCGCAATGCCATTGGCCGATGGGCTGGTGGGCAGATAGAGGGCAGCGGACTGGTGCGGGTTTTCGCCGTAGCGCAGCGTGGTGGACAGGCTGCTCGCCACGGCCAGCGTTTCGGGGAAGGTGACGCCCTGATCGGCGAAGGCGAACCAGCTTGCGATCATCGAATCATAGGCGGCGGTCGCGGCATAAGCCTTTGCCGCGAGCATCCGGCGGAAGTCGTAGCTGGTCGCCCCGCCCTTTTCCGCCATTTCCGCGATCAGGCGGGCATAGTCGGCAGGATCGGTGACGATCGCCACGCTTTCGTGATTTTTGGCAGCGGAGCGGACCATCGACGGGCCGCCAATGTCGATATTCTCGATGATTTCCTCACGCTCTGCGCCTTTCGCCACGGTCGCGGCGAAGGGGTAGAGGTTGACCACGACCAGATCGATCGCGCCGATGGCGTGTTCGTCCATCGATGCGACATGGTCAGGATTGTTGCGCACGGCGAGCAGGCCGCCATGGACTTTCGGATGCAGCGTCTTGACGCGGCCGTCCATCATTTCGGGGAAGCCGGTGAGATCGGAAATATCCTTCACCACCAGCCCGGCGTCGCGCAGCGCCTTTGCCGTGCCGCCGGTCGACACCAGTTCGACGCCATGCTCACCCAGCGCACGGCCCAGATCGATGAGGCCCGACTTGTCCGACACGGACAGAAGGGCGCGCTTGATGGTGACGTCGGTCATGATGAGTGGCTTTCTGGTTGCAGGCAGGCTTTGCGCCGGTCCCATAGGGCGGGACGGGGCAAAAATACAGTGCGTCTATGGTCGCAGGGCGAAGTTCACGATGTCGTCAGATACATTCGGGCCGATGCGCCGGTGAAGCGACGACGATGCGACGGTGAGGCGACCCGCAGGCGACAGTCGGGTCACGCTTGCGTGACGGCGGCGCGCCAATGAGGTCAGTGCGACGCGACAGGGAGGCGACGGGGACGCGTCGGTTGTGGGCGAGCGGTTGTGAGAGGTAGCGGACTGTTCCATCGATCAGGGTAGAACAGAGAAAATCCTACATTGGAAGGGTGCGATGGGGGAAGTCGCGGGACGGCTATCTTTGGCGCTATCTCTTCGTCATCCCAGCGTAGGCTGGGATCTCTCTTCTTCCAGCGAAGCGATTGAAAGAAAAGTGGGATGCCAGCAGTCGCTGGCATGACGGTGAATTGTTGATCGGCTTAGTTTTTACACGGAGGCGCGGAGAATTGATGTCTTAGATGTCGTGTGTTGAGGAAATATCAGGAGATGGGTTCCCGCCTGCGCGGGAATGACGATGTTTTTTGCTTAGGCGGCCCGTTCAGACCGATCCGCGTTTGCCCAATATGGGTGGGGTTTCGTGGGCCATCTGGTCTTCGATGAAGGGGAGCAGGATGCTTTGCACGCCTGCGACGCCGATCACCTTGACGGTCAGGTTGCCGGGGATGTCGCTCGGCCAATATTTCATGTGGACCGCGAAGGTGGTCGGATCCGCCTCGATCAGATGCTGGCGCAGGCGGCCGGCGGCTTTTTCGGATTTGCCGACATAGAGGCAGCGGCTGCCCAGGCATCCCTTGCGCTTGTTGACGCGGGCGAAGGCGCGGCGGTCGGCTACGGGGAGGGTCTTGTTGCGGGCCTTGTTGCCGTCGACCACTGCATAGACGCGCTCCAGCGGCACGTCTTCGTCGAAGCCGATCGCGTAGACGGCCAGATGCTTCTTGCCCAGACGCTGCGCAATGGCGTCGCAATGCGCCTCCATCCGATCGGTGCCGATGTCGGCCATGGGGATGACCCATTCGACGGGATCGATGAGCGTGCCTTCGTCCAGACGGTCGGCCAGATCGCGCAGCGACGCAGATGTGCGGGCGAGAAGATCGGGCAGATCGGACTGGTCGTTGGGGACCAGCGATGGCGTTTCCAGCGAGGCGGCTTCGTTATCGTGCAAAATCATGTCCTTGTTGGGATGTTCATCATGGCCGGGGCACATGGTCGGTTGAGCGGGTTTAGCCGACCCGCTTGAACAGCCAGCCGATGGTCGACCCGCCGGGCAAAGCCTCCGCCGTGACCACGAGCTGATGGGTGGGATGAGGGCGGCCATCGCCATCGACCCACAGGCTGTCTTCGACGCTCAGCACGCCGGTGCCGGTGCGGAATTGCCAGAGCGCGCCAAGGTCGATGCGCAGCAGCGCGCCCTGGCTGTCGGCAGTCAGCGTCGGTTCGACGCCGGGGGCGAGGTGGAAGCGTAGCAGGACCGGCAGTTTGGAGGGTTTGCGGCGGCGTTCGGCGGGGGTGAGCATGTCTTCGCCCCGCACTTCCTTGCCATCGCCGCTGACCATCAGCAGGCGGCGGTGCATATAGCCCATGCGGCGGACATAGCCGTCATGCGACAGGTCCACCCGGCTGCCATTGTCGAGTTCCTGCCGGTTGAGTTCGACTTCGGTCACGCCCTTGCCCAGCGTGCCGTCGGGCATCAGCGCCGTGCTGTTGCAATCGTTGAGGATGAGCGTGCTGTGCGCGGCGGTGGTGCGCAGACCCTGCGCCAGATCGTCGGGAATCCATGCGCCCACAAGGCCAGCGCCGCCGCAATTGACGACCAGCCGGTGCGATCCGTCGCTGATTTCGATGGCACCGGTGGAGGCGCAGCCTGCGTCGGCGAGGCGCGCGACGGGCGGCGGGGCGGCGTCGATCTGCACCACGGTGGTGCCTGCGGCGATGCGTTGATAGCCCCAGTCGCGCGCGGCGCGCAGCGGGCGGGCGCGAACGCGGCTGGCGGCGATGATCGCGTTGACGGTGGCCGGGTCGATCGCCCCTGCCCCCTGCCAGCTTCCCAGACCGCCGTCGCCATGGGTAAGGCCGAGCAGCGCGGGGACGATGCGGGCGAGCGCTTCGTTGAGGAAGGCGGGGGCCTGTTCGCGGCGCACGCTGTAGACGGCGTTGAGCATCGCGAGCAGCATCACCGATTCAAGCTGCGCCAGCGGGGAGCGCGAGACGATGCCGCCATCGGGATGGAAGCCGCTGTCGAGCGCGCGTTTGAGGCCCGCTTCGCCGAAGATCTTGCGCGCGGTGCCGCCCGGGATCAGCATCGAGGCAGCGACGATGGCGCACCATGCGGTCAGGCGCGGCAGGCCCATGGGTGCCTTGTCGGCGCTGCGGTCCAAATGGCGGGCGGTGCGCGCGATGCAGTTGAGGACCAGCGAGCGATAGACAAGATCGCTGGACGAAAGGATGAGCGGCGCGTGCGCGGTCCAGAACAGCAGCCGCCAGCCCGCATTGTCGGCGCGCCATGCCGGTTCGCTGGGCGTTTCATGATGGGCGGCGAGCCATTTGCGCATCACGCCTTCGGCAATCGGCGCGGCCTGTTCGCGCGTGGCGGCGCTGGCGAGGTCGCGCAGCCAGCGGAAGCTGTGCAGATAATCGGCGAAGGCGGGATCGAGGTCCAGCCGGGTGAAGTCGAGCGTATCGACGATCTGCTTGCGGCCACGGAACAGGAAATAGCCTGCGCGGATTGCCTGACCCGCGCTCGCGTTGCCAGGGATTTCGTCGTCGGGGACGGCGAGCAGCTTGAGGGGATATTTGCCCTTGAGCTTACGGCCGTGGATCGGCGTCTTCCAGCTCAAGAGATAGAAATGATTGGCGATTTTCTGCGCGAGCGAGAGTCCCTTGTCATCCGCGACGCGGATGAGGCGCTTGCCCTGTTCGATGCCGTCGTCCACCGGGCTATCGACCGGCGGGGCGGAACGGGAGGAGATACGCCTGGACTCGTTCACCCGCCCCGCAAAGTCCTGATATTATCGGCATAGGCGGTCGGCCCGCCCCGGAAGGTGGCCGTTCCCGCGACCAGCACGTCCGCGCCCGCGTCGATGGCTTTGGGCGCGGTGGTGAAGTCGATGCCGCCATCGACCTGCAACCGGATGTCGCGACCCGACTTGTCGATCATCTTGCGGATCGCTTCGATCTTGCGCAACTGATTGTCGATGAAACTCTGACCACCGAAGCCGGGATTGACGCTCATGACCAATATGAGGTCGAGGTCGTCGATCAGATAGTCGAGCATCTTGGCAGGAGTGCCGGGGTTGAGCACCACGCCCGCCTGCACGCCCAGCGATTTGATATGCTGGATCGAGCGGTGAATGTGGGGGCCAGCCTCCGGATGAACGGTGATGATGTCTGCGCCTGCCTGCGCAAAGGCGTCGAGATATAGGTCCACCGGCGAGATCATCAGATGGACGTCGAACGGCTTGGTCGTGTGCGGGCGCAAAGCCTTTACCACGGCGGGGCCGATCGTGATGTTCGGCACGAAATGGCCGTCCATGACGTCGATATGGATCCAGTCGGCGCCCGCAGCGTCGATGGCGCGCACCTCCTCACCCAGACGGGCGAAGTCGGCGGACAGGATGGATGGCGAGATGAAAATCGAACGGGTCATTAACCGTTCGCCTTAGCTATGCCACGGTCCAAGGGCAACGGCGTTTTGGCGCGGGCGGCGATCTTTATCAGGGGCGGGCAGAAACGGCGTTACAGCATCACGAAAACCGTGGGGTCGAGACGACGGGAGCCGGTCGTTCCCCTCGGCAGCAACTGCTTGACGCCGTGCAGGCCGATCGTGTCGCCATCATTGTTCAGCACCGGAGCGGCGATCAGGCGCATGGCGCATCTCCCCTGCCCATCAGCCTGATGTATATCGACGTCGAGCGTGAAGCCGCGTTTGTGACGGATGGCATAGGCGCGCAATCGCTCCATCGCGTCGCGCGAGTCCGGGGCATAGAGCGAGGCGGACAGGGTGCGCGGCACGTCGCTGTCGCGTTCCAGCCCGAAAATATCATAGGCGCCCGCCGTCCAGCGCAAACTATTGTCCGTCAGGTCACAATGCCACAGGCCAAGGCCGCGCTCCGCCAGCGCTGCGTCGTTACGCGCGATGCTGTTGTCCAATATGACTGGCGAAAGATGCGCATGTAGTTCGTACAGCGGCCAGCTATGATGGAGGGGCAAAGGCTCGATTGGACGCACGACACTCCTTTCAGTCTTGAAGCGCAGCCTATCCTACCGAAAGTTAAGGTTTAATGTGTCTTTTTTGACAGGCGTGCGATAAAAAATCCGTCCGCGCCGCCCTGACCCGCGAGCGTGTCCGGCAGCGTACGGATGACGCCTTGTTCAGTGGGGATGATGCCAGTCGGCAATTCATCGCCGCGCACGGGATCGAGCGCCATGTCGGGACGATCGGCGAGCAGGCGGGCGACCTGATCCTCCCCCTCCGCCCGTTCGAGCGAGCAGGTCGCATAGATGATGCGCCCGCCCGGTTTCAGCCAGTCCACCGCGCGGGCCAGCAGCGCGGTCTGCATCTCCGCCAGTTCGGCGATCTGGCGCGCGCCGATGCGGTGCAGCACGTCGGGATGGCGGCGATAAATGCCGGTGGCCGAACAGGGCGCGTCGAGCAGGATGGCATCGACTGGCGCGTCCGGTTCCCAACTGCGCAGGTCGGCGGCGACGACATCGGCCGCCAGTGTCGTGCGGGCGAGATTTTCGGTCAGTCTTTCGAGCCGCTTTTTCGACTGGTCGATGGCGGTGACGCGCCATCCGGCGGCGGCAAGCTGCATCGTCTTGCCACCGGGCGCGGCGCACAGGTCGAGCGCGTGGCGGCTTGTCCCCTGCCCCAGCAGCCGCGCGGCGCAGGATGCGGCGATGTCCTGCACCCACCATGCGCCGTCGGCAAAGCCGGGCAGGTCGGGGATCGCGACGCCATCGGGCAGGCGGACATGGCCGGGGGCGAAGCTGACGCCGAGGAGTTTTTCGATCCATTCGTCCGTCTGGGCGGGATCGCGCAGGCTGAGGTCCACGGGCGGGCGTATGGCATAGGCCTGCGCCGCTGCCTGCACCATGTCCGCGCCCCATTGGTCGGTCCAGCGGGCGGCGACTTCGGCGGGAAGCGTCGGAGGATTGGGCAACACAGGCTCCGCGCGCGTCACCGTGCCGAACACGCCATGGACCAGCTTGCGCGGGCCACCATCGACCAGCGGCAGCGCGGTGGCGATGGCAGCGTGCGGTGCGGTGCCAAGCACCAGCGCCTGTACCAGCGCGATGCGCAGCACCATGCGCGCCTTCGCATCGTCGGGCAGGATCTGCGCCGTTGCGCCGTCGATCAGCGCATCGAGATCAGGCAGATGGCGCAGCACTTCGGCAGCGATGGCATGGACGAGCGCACGGTCGGCGCGATCGGCCAGCCCCTGCGACGCGCCATGCAGCGCGAGTTCGAGCGGCTCACCCCGGCGCAGCACGGCATCGAGCAGGCGGAGGGCGGAGCGACGGGCGGGCAGGCCGGGGACATCATCGGGGCGGTTGGTGGAGCGACGGGACATGCGGACGGCCCCTACGCGCTTTCCTGCCGCAGGTCATCTGTGAAGTCTGGCATTACAGGAAATGCGTGGCGAGAAGCCCGATTGCGAAGAACAGGGCGATCCAGAAAGCGATGCCCGTCCATAGCGCCAGCCAGTCGGAGCCGCGCGGTTTTGGCTTTGCCCCCTTTGGCACCATGCGCAGGGAGGAAGGGATGCGCTTGCGTCCCAGCGTGAGGACAGCGATGACGCGTCGCCCGACGCCGTGGAAAAAGCGGGCGGTATATCGTGAAAATATATGTTGGGCGGCCATATCGACCATGAAACCGCCAGCATGCCGGACGACGACACCCAAAACTTCGCCAACGGCATCGTCGATCGACATCAGCGGCCGTGAGGGTCGAGCGCGCTGCGGGTGCGCGGGCGATCCGCATGGCGCGGGGCCGGGATGGGCGAGAGCGCCGATGCGCGGGCGGGCGTGGGCGATGCGGCCGACAGGGCGGGCGCGCCCATCGCCATGGCCATATCCTCCAGTGCGGCGATGCGCTTGTCGGTGGCCGGGTGGGTGGAGAAGAGTTCGCTGACATGGGTCGGCACGATGTAAAGCTGGGCGGCGGCGGGGTTGCGCTGGGCGACCGGATTGGGAATGGCCTGCGCGCCGCCCGCGATCTTGGCGAGGGCGGAGGCCAGCGCGCGCGGATTGCCGCTGATCTGTGCGCCTGCTGCGTCCGCGCCATATTCGCGCGTGCGGCTGATCGCCATCTGCACGATCATCGCGGCGAAGGGGGCGACGATCACCGCCATCAGGCTGGCGATCATATTGCCATGGCCGTTTTCATTATTGCCGCCGCGAAAGAACAGGCCGAAATTGGCAAGCATCGCAATCGCCCCGGCAATGGTGGCGACCATCGTCATGACCAGCGTGTCACGATTTTTCACATGGGCCAGTTCATGCGCCATCACGCCTGCAATCTCGTCCCGGTTCAGCACCGACAACAGGCCGGTGGTCGCGGCGACAGCGGCATGTTCGGGATTGCGCCCGGTGGCAAAGGCGTTGGGCGCGGCCTGATCAATCAGATAGACGCGCGGCATCGGCAGCCCGGCGTTGCGCGCCAGTTCCTGCACCAGTCCGTAAAATTCGGGCGCGCTCTGGGCATCGACTTCGCGCGCGTCGTGCATGGACAGCACGATGCGATCCGCGTTCCAGAAAGTGAAGAGGTTCATGCCAGCCGCGACCAGCAAGGCAATGATCGCGCCACCGCCGCCGCCCAGCGTATAGCCCAATGCCATGAACAGCGCGGTGAGCGCCGCCAGCAACATCGTCGTCCTTAGTCCACTCACTTGCGCTTGGCTCCCTACCTGCCCAGATAGCGTGTAAGATATGGGGTGGCGCGAGCGACCCTGCAATCGTCATGATCCACAATCGAAAGGCGTCCGATGGGACATTATAATGGCAAGCGTCCGGCCCATGTGCAACCGCCCGCGCATCTGTCCAAAAGCCCGCCGGTGCCCGCGCCCGACCCGATCGACGCGCCGCCGCGCGATCAGGAAACGCTAAGCCCGGTTCGCTATGGCGACTGGGAACGCAAGGGTATCGCCATCGACTTTTGAACCATTGCGCCATGCGGAGCGGCGCAGACGATGCTCCGACATATTCTCGGCTCGCCGCCAATTTCGCACGCTTTCCGATGGTCCGTGCGCGCAGCGCGAGGGATCGCGCCTGCTTCTCTGGCCTATCCGCCCCGGCTGCGTGCAGGACCAGCAGCCATAAGGAGAATGGGGCGTGGGGATACATCTTGTTTCGGATACGGATATGAAACCGGTTTCAGGCTATGCACCGGAAGACGCTGCATTATTGTGCGGCGTGGGGCGGCTGGTCTGCGCCTGGACGGTGCTGGAGCAAAGCCTGGAGGCCAAGATCGGGCAGTTGCGCGAAGCGATGGGCGACATACGAACGGTGGGCGCGCGCACGCGGCCCACGATGGCCAAGTTGATGACCGAATTACGCACGATGGTGGCGATGCGGGACCGGCGCAATGCAGCGGCGCTAACCGAAATCGCCGACATCGAACGCGACATGCAGCGTATCGACCGGTTTCGTGCGCTGATCATCCAGGGCTTTCATCAGCCCCAACCGGGCGGATTCACCTGTCGCGACCATAGAAATACCCATCAGTTCGTAACACTTGAGCAACTCGATCGCGAGATAAGCGCTTTGGAAACGGTCGCGGAGCGATTGCTGGCGGTATAAGCGGCCTGTATCATCCGGGCGGACCGTAAATCGTTACGCATGCTTGACGTTGTTCGCATCTGCGGCAAACAAGCATGACGCGGGGCCAAGGGGATACACACTTTGAACAAACCGATTCGCAAAGCCATTTTTCCTGTCGCGGGCCTGGGCACGCGATTTCTGCCTGCCACCAAGGCAGTGCCCAAGGAATTGCTGCCGGTGGTCGATCGTCCGCTGATCCAATATGCGGTCGACGAAGCGCGCGAGGCCGGGATTGAGCAGATGATCTTCGTCACCGGGCGCGGTAAGGGCGCGATCGAAGATTATTTCGACATGGCCTATGAGTGCGAGGCGACGCTGCGCGAGCGGGGCAAGGACATGTCGGCGCTGGACGGCACGCGCCTGACGCCCGGCGACGCGGTGTTCCTGCGCCAGCAGGAGCCGCTGGGCTTGGGCCATGCGATCTGGTGCGCGCGCGACATCATCGGCGACGAACCCTTCGCCATCCTGCTGCCCGACGAATTTATGAAGGGCACGCCGGGCAATGGCTGCATGAAGCAGATGGTCGACGCCTACACCAAAGTCGGCGGCAATCTGGTCTGCGCGCTGGAAATCCCGATGGACCAGACGCCCAGCTATGGCGTGATCGATCCGGGCGCGCGCGATGGCGCGTTGACCGAAGTGAAGGGGCTGGTCGAAAAGCCCGCCGCCGGGACCGCGCCGTCCAACCTGATTTTGCCGGGGCGCTACATCCTGCAACCCGATGTCATGACAATATTGGCGACGCAGGAAAAGGGCGCGGGTGGCGAAATCCAGCTTACCGATGCGATGGCGGCACTGATCGGTCGCCAGCCTTTCCATGGCGTGACGTTCGATGGCCGCCGGTTCGATTGCGGGTCGAAGGCGGGCTATATCGAGGCGAATCTGGCGCTGGCCATGGAGCGCGAGGATATTGGTGCGCATATCCGGGCGTTCGCAACGGAAGAATTGGCGCGGTCACTCTAAATCCTCCCCTGAAAAGGGGAGGTGGATGGCCGCAGGCCAGACGGAGGGGTGTCCACCTATCGAGAGGGTGACACCCCTCCACCACTTCGTGGTCCCCCTCCCCTTTCAAGGGGAGAATGTTCAAAAAAGGCGGCCTTCCGGGATGGAAGCCGCCTTTTTTGTTAGTTTGTCTTAGCCGATCAGAACGGCACTTCGTCGTCCAGGTCGTTGTCGAAATTGGGGCCGCCTGCGCTGCCGCGACCGCCGCCCGATGCGCTGCCGCCCGAGCGTCCACCGCCGAAGCCGCCGCCGCTGTTGCCGCCGCCGAAATCGTCATAGCCGCCTGAAGACGCGCCCCAGTCGCTGACGCCCTGCTGCGAACGGCCACCGCCGCCGCCCTGACCGCCGCCACCCGGCGCGCCGTCCAGCATGGTCAGCACAGCGCCTGGACCTGACAGCGCGACTTCGGTCGTGTAGCGGTCGTTGCCCGACTGGTCTTGCCATTTACGCGTGCGCAACTGGCCCTCGATATAAATCTTGCTGCCCTTGCGCAGGAAGCGTTCGGCCACGCCGACCAGACCTTCGCCATTGATGACGACATTATGCCATTCGGTGCGCTCTTTCTTTTCGCCCGATGCGCGGTCCTTCCAGCTTTCGGACGTGGCGATGCGCAGATTGCATATCTTGCCGCCATTCTGGAAGCTCTTGACCTCCGGGTCCGCGCCCAGATTGCCGACCAGAATGACCTTGTTGACAGACCCTGCCATGATTCCTCCGAAACTCTTGAAGCGGCCTCTTATAGGCCCGCAGCGGTCGCGGTCCAGAAAGTTATACCAGCCGCCACATAGGCCAGCGCAAACAGATAGCCGACCATGAAGGCGGGCCATTTCCAGCCATTGGTTTCGCGCCGCGTCACTGCGATGGTGGAAATGCACTGGGGCGCAAAGATGAACCAGGCGAGGAAGGCGAGCGCGGTTGGCAGGGACCATTGGCCCTTGAGCCGATCACCAAGGCTGCGTTCCATCAACGATTCGTCATCGCCCGCATCGATCGAATAGACAGTGGCGAGGGCGGACACGGCGACTTCGCGGGCGGCCATGGCCGGGATCAGCGCCAACGAAATGTCGCGGTTAAAGCCGATGGGCGCGAGGACGACGTTGAGGCCGTTGGCGATGCGCCCGGCAATCGAATGATCGACCTGGCTGGTGGGATTGCCGTCGGGCACGCGCGGGAAGCTGAGCAGCAGCCACAGGATCACGGTCGATGTGAAGATGATCGTGCCCGCGCGCTTTAGAAAGATGACGGCGCGCTGCCACAGACCGAGCAGGATATCCTGCACGCGGGGCCATTGATATTTGGGCATTTCCATCAGGAATCCGCCGCTCGCACCCTTGGTCACGGTCATGCGCAGCACCAGCGCGACGAGCATCGCGCCGACGATGCCCGCGACATAGAGGCAGAAGAGGACGAAGCCCTGCAGGCCGATGCCCGGCCCAATGTCGCGCGCGGGGATGAACGCGCCGATGATGACGGCATAGACAGGCAGGCGCGCCGAGCAGGTCATCAGCGGCGCGATGAGGATCGTGGTCAGCCGGTCACGCGGATCGGCGATGGTGCGGGTCGCCATGATGCCGGGAATGGCGCAGGCAAAGGAGGAGAGCAGCGGAATGAACGCCCGCCCCGAAAGGCCTACCCGCGCCATCAGCCCGTCCATCAGGAAAGCGGCGCGGACCATATAGCCGGTCGCCTCCAGCATCAGGATGAAGAAGAAGAGGATCAGTATCAGCGGCAGGAACACCACCACCGATCCGACGCCCTTGATGACGCCATCGACCAGGAAGGAGCGGACTATGCCGTCGGGCAGGGCGGCGCGCACGGCATTGGCGATCGCTTCGGCAAAACCCTCGATCATGGCGACCGGCGCTTCGGACCAGGCATAGACTGACTGGAACATGACGAACAGCAGGCCGAGCAGCAGCAGCAGGCCGAAGACGGGATGCAGCGCCACGCGATCGACCGCAGCGGTCAGGCGGCGGGAGGGGGTTTCGCGCACGATGGCGGCGCGGGCGATGCGCCCCGCCTCCCCTCGCAGCGTGTCAAAGTCGCGCGCCGGGGGTGCAGGGCGCAGCTGCGTCGCGCCGCCGTCGATCAGGGTTTCCAGTTCGCCGCGCAGATGATCCAGACCCCGCTTGCGCACCGCGACAGTGGCGATCACCGGCACGCCCAGTTCGCGCGAGAGGACCGCCGCATCCAGTTCCAGACCGTCGCGGGTGGCCAGATCGACCATGTTGAGCGCAACGATGGTCGGCAGGCCAAGCGCGATCAGTTCCAGCGCGAACCGCAGATGATTGTCGAGATTGGAGGCATCGACCACTATCACCAGCGCGTCGGGCAGTTTCTCACCCTGTTGCCTGCCCAGCACGAAGTCGCGCGTGACCTGCTCATCGGGGCTGCCGGGATCGAGGCTGTAGGTGCCGGGCAGATCGACCAGTTCGACCGGGCGACCATCCGACAGGGACAGTCGGCCCGCCTTGCGCTCCACAGTGACGCCGGGATAATTGCCCAGCTTCTGCCGCGCACCAGTCAACGCGTTGAACAGCGCGCTCTTGCCGGCATTGGGATTGCCGACCAGCGCGACCAGCGGCAATCCGCTCATGCCGCGTCCTCCGCCGGGCCGGTTCGCACGGTGACGGCGGCCGCATGGTTGCGACGCATGGCGATGGTCATGCGCCCGACCTTGCAGGCGATCGGGCCATTTCCAAACAGACCACCATGGTGCAGCGCCTCTACACTGGCGCCTTCGCAGAGGCCAAATTCGCGCAGGCGCTGGCCTTCGGACAGGGAGAGAGCGGGCCAGTCGATGCTATCGACATAAGCGGGCAGGTGGAGCGGCAGGTCGGTCAAACGCACGGGAAGGATACTCGCAGGGAACTTCTGCGAGTGACTATCAATAGTGATTACAGATGGCCAGAGGATTCGCGCGTCGATCAGACTGCGGGGTAGCGCAGCCGTCCGATGAAGCGCGACAGGCTGAGCCGCTCGCCGCCGCCTACACCCTTAATTTGCGCCTTGAATTTTTCGAAGCGCATGACCCCTTCGATCCGGCGGGCGAGGAAGGCGCGGGTATCGGCATGGCCTTCACTTTCATCGTCCAGAAACACCAGCAGCGTGGCGGCATAGACGCCCGACAGCGTCATGCGCTTGGTATAATGGGCAAGGTCCGTCGCCCCGTCGCCTGCCGCACGCCACATGATGTCGGCGGCGCGCCAGCCAAGCCGGGCAGCGCGGGCCGCGTTGGTGGGCAGGGCGAGAATCGCGATCGCGCGCCGCAGTGCTTCGCGATCGGGGGCGAGCAGGTCGAGACGTGCTTCCACCAGAGCGATGATCTTGCGACGAATCGACAGGGCAGCGAGAGTTTCAGGCGGCAGGTCATCGATCATGCGGGCGTCGATGCTGGCAAACCATGCGTCGATCATGTCGACTGCGCCGTCAGCGAAGGCGAGTTGCGCGATGTCCGGGTCTACGCCCTCATCCGCTGCCGCCATCGCGACTGCTGGCGCTTTCCAGCCGTCGAACGCGGCGTGGCGCGGCAGCACGGGGGCCAGCAGCACGCGGATTTCGTCGAGGGTGAGATCGGGTGTTTCGCTCATGACACCATATTAAGCACGGACCGGCAGTCGCACAAGGACCAGCGCCGCGCCCACAGCCGCCGTGCCCAGCATGTCGGTGGGGCTGAGCCATTCGCCAAACAGCATCCAGCCGAGCAGCGCCGATACCGCCGGTTGCAGCAGCAGGCTGAGGCCAAGCACGAGCGGAGAGAACCAGCCGATGGCGTAGGTCAGCAGCCCCTGCCCCACCAGCTGGCTGGACAAAGCGAGGATGACGAGCGGGGTCCAGTCGGTCGGCATGACCCGTTCGCCCAGCAGCAGCGCACAGGCGAGCAGCGGCGGGGCGCTGGCGACGCTGGACACCGCCAGCACCGACCAGCTGTCCAGCCGCCCGCGCACGCCCTGCACGATCAACAGATAGGCGGTGTAGAGGATGCCCGCGAGCAGGCAGAACAGATCGCCGCGCAGATAGACGGGCGAGAGTTCGTAGCTGCCCCCCATCATCACCAGTGCGCCAGCGCCCGCCAGGATCAGCGCCGCCGCCTGCATGCCCGTTGGTCGCTGGCGCAGCACCAGCAAGGCCCAAGCAGGCAGGATCAGCCCGCTCATATTGCCGAATATGGTGGCGTTGGTGACTTTGGTATAAAGAATACCGATATGCCATGCGGCCAGATCGGCCGCGAAAAACAGGCCCGACAACAGCAGTGCCCCCCATTCGCGCGGCGAAGGCGGCATGCGGCGAAGACCCGGCAGCGCCAGAAGGATGAGGACCGGCAAGGCCAGCGTCAGACGCCAGAAGGCTGCCGCGACTGGCCCGACGTCCGACAGGCGCACCAGCACCGGCCCGAACGGCAGGATGAGATTGGCGAGGATCAGCGCGGGAAACGCCAGGCGTGGCGTACCGATCCGCGCTACGGGGGTTGAAGTGGGCATCGCGGCTCCCTAGCTGGCTTTGGCAGCCACGTCCCGTTGCAAATCGAAACTATATCTGAGGATATTCATGACGAGCCTGTTCGACCCCATCCATATCGGTGCCATCACCGCCCCCAATCGCATCGTGATGGCCCCGCTGACGCGCGGACGTGCGACGAAAGATCATGTGCCCACCCCGATCATGGTGGACTATTACCGCCAGCGCGCATCGGCGGGCCTTATCATCACCGAAGCGACTGGCATTTCGCGGCAGGGGCTGGGCTGGCCCTATGCGCCGGGGCTGTGGTCCGACGAACAGGTGACGGCATGGACCCCGGTGACGCAGGCCGTGCATGACGCGGGCGGGCGGATCATCGCCCAACTGTGGCATATGGGGCGTCAGGTGCATAGCGACGTGACCGGCGAACAGCCGGTATCATCCAGCGCGACGGCGACGCAGGGCAACGCGCATACCTATGAGGGCAAGAAGCCGTTCGAGACGGCGCGGCCTTTGGCAGTGGAGGAAATTCCCGCGCTGATCGAAACCTATGTCGCGGCCGCCAACAATGCGATTCGCGCCGGGTTCGACGGGGTGCAGATCCATGCGGCCAACGGCTATCTGATCGACCAGTTCCTGCGCGACAACGCCAACGGCCGCACCGACGATTATGGCGGCAGCGTCGAAAATCGCGTGCGGTTGCTGGGCGAAGTGACGCAGGCGGTGGTCGATGCGATCGGGGCCGACCGCGTGTCGGTGCGCCTGTCCCCCAATGGCGACAGCCAGGGCGTGAACGACAGCGATCCTGCCAGCCTGTTTGCCCATGTCGCAGACGTGTTGAACGCGATCGGCATCGCCTCGCTCGAACTGCGCGAACCCGGCCCGAATGGCACGTTCGGCGCGACCGACGTCCCGCGCCAGTCGCCGATGATCCGCGAGCATTTCAAAGGGCCACTGATCCTGAACAGCGATTATGATGCGAAAAGGGCGCAGGCGGACCTGGACAGCGGGTTGGCCGATGCGATCAGCTTTGGGCGCCCGTGGATCGCCAACCCCGACCTTGGGGAGCGCCTGCGCGCGGACGCGCCGCTCAATGCGATACAGGGGATGGAAACCTGGTACGGGCCGGGCGAGAAGGGTTACACCGACTATCCGGCGCTGGATAAGGTCGAGTCCTGAGCCTGTAATCGAACGCCGGGGTTCAGAGGCTTAGGCCGGACTGGACCCCGGCTTTCGCCGGGGAACCGGTTTCGTAGAGCCTGATGACTACCTGGCCCCCTCTCAACCACATCCGTTCGTTTCGAGCATAGTCGAGAAACGCCAATATAGCGCCAAGGCTTCTCGACTTCGCTCGAAGCGAACGGATGTGGGGAGATGCCTCGGCCTTCTTACAGGCCGAAGCGTTCGCGCAGGGCGAGCATGGCGATTGCGGCCTTGGCGGCTTCCCCGCCCTTGTCCTTTTCGGTCCGCTTGGCGCGGGTCAGCGCCTGCGCTTCATTTTCGACGGTCAGGATGCCGTTGCCGATGGCGATGGCATCCATGGTCAGCGCCATCAGACCACGCGCGCTTTCGTTCGACACCACTTCGAAATGATAGGTTTCGCCACGGATCACGACGCCGATGGCGATGAAGCCGTCATAGCGGCCGCTTTCCGCCGCCAATGCGATCGCGCCGGGGATTTCCAGTGCGCCGGGGACCGTGACCACCTCATATTTATGCCCCGCTTCTTCGAGCGCGGCGGTCGCCCCCTCGATCAGCAGGTCGTTGAGATGGTCGTAGAAGCGCGCTTCGACGATGAGGAATTTTGCCATGGGGTCTGTCCTTACAAATCGATCGAACGCTGCCCAACCACGGCCAGGTCATAACCGTCAAGCGCAACGAGGCTGTGATGGCTGTTGGTCAGCAGCACCATGTCATGCACGCCAAGGTCGGCGAGGATCTGCGCGCCCACGCCATAGTCGCGCAATTCATCCATGCCCGAATCCGTCTGGCCTTCATGATTTTTGAGCAGGCGGCTGAGCAGGTCGTTATCTTCGGTCCGTTGCGCCAGGATGACAATGATGCCGGTCCCTTCCGCGCCGATGATTTCCATCGATTTGGCCATCAGCGATCCGCGCGGGCCGTCCAGCCCGAACATGTCGTGCAGGGGTGATAGCTGATGCATGCGCACAAGCGTCGGCTCGTCGGGATCGACGCGGCCCTTTTGCAGCACGATCTGTTCGGTGTGCGTCGCCTTGTTATAGAAGGTGATCGCTTTCCAGTCGCCACCCCATTTGCTGGCGAAATTAGCTTCCGCCCGGCGTTCGACCATATGATCGTGGCGACGGCGATAGGCGATCAGGTCGCGGATCGTACCGATTTTCAGCTTATGCTTCTGCGCAAAGGGAATGAGGTCGTCGAGGCGCGCCATCGTGCCGTCGTCCTTCATCACTTCGCAGATGACGCCAGACGGGTTGAGACCGGCGAGCCGGGCGACGTCCACCGCCGCTTCGGTATGGCCGGTGCGCACCAGCACGCCGCCATCCTTGGCCACCAGCGGAAAGACATGGCCGGGCGTCACGATGTCGGCCTTGCCCTTCGACCCGTCGATCGCGACCGATATGGTGCGCGCGCGGTCGGCGGCGCTGATGCCGGTGGTGACGCCTTCGCGCGCCTCGATCGATACGGTGAAGGCGGTTTCGTGCCGGGTGCCGTTGTTGCGGCTCATGAGGTCGAGGCCAAGCTGCTCCACCCGCCCCTTCGTCAGCGCCAGGCAGATGAGGCCACGGCCATGGGTCGCCATGAAATTGATCGCGTCGGGCGTCGCCATCTGGGCGGGGATGACCAGATCGCCCTCATTTTCGCGATCTTCGTCATCGACCAGAATGAACATACGGCCGTTGCGGGCTTCGTTGATGATTTCTTCTGGCGAAGCGAGCGCGGTGCCGCCTTCGCGCTTGAGCAGATAGGCTTCCAGCCGGCCGAGCGTGTCGGCGGTCGGGTTCCAGTCGCTTTCGCCCAGGCGGCGCAGCGAATTGGCGTGCAGGCCAGCGGCACGGGCAAGGCCCGAGCGCGACATGCCGCCAGCGGAAACGAGGGTGCGAAGAGTATCGATAAGCGCGGACGACATGAGAGGCGACTCCTTCCCGAAAGCGGGCCAGAGTCGGCATATCACATTGCAATGTGATTATTGCAAGGGCGTATCACATTGCGGCAGCGCGCAGGCTCTGCATCCTGTCGAGATAGCGGGCCAGCACGTCGATTTCCAGATTGAACGCGCGGCCTTCGGGCAGATGGGCGAGCGTCGTAGCGGCTGCCGTATGCGGGATGATGTTGAGGCCGAAATGCACGCTGCCATCGGGCTGATCGGCCACGCTGTTGACGGTCAGCGATATGCCATCGAGCGTGATCGATCCCTTTGCCGCGAGGGCTGCGGCCAGCGCCGGTGGCGCGGCGATGGTCAGCCGGATCGAATCGCCTTCCTCCTGTGCCGACACGAGATGGCCGATGTCATCGACATGGCCGGTGACGATATGGCCGCCCAGTTCGTCGCCGACTTTCAGCGCGCGTTCCAGATTGAGACGGCCGCCCTCGACCCACAGGCCCGGCGCGGTGCGTGTGACCGTTTCGGCGGACAGATCGACCGCGAACCAGTCCGCACCCTTTTCCACCACGGTCAGGCACGCGCCCGAACAGGCGATCGACGCACCGATTGCCACGCCGTCCATCGCATAGCTGCACCCGATGACGAGACGCAGGTCGCCGCGTTGCTGCGCGGCGCGCACGGTGCCGATGTCGGTGATGATGCCGGTGAACATGGTGCGTGGTCGGTCCTGTGCTATCCGTCGGAGAAACGTCCAGCGGCTTAGGCGCTCGACACGGCCTCGTAAACCTCCAGCCGGTCTGCACCCAAACGCCGTTCGTCCGTCATGCGCCAGCGGCCATGCGCCTGCGCCAGATCGGTGAGACCGATGTCGCCGATGCCCGCCAGCCCCGCGCCGATGATGATGGGCGCGCGGTAGAGCAGTAGCCGATCGACCAGCCCGGCGCGCAGAAAGGCGGCCGCAGTCCCTGCCCCGCCCTCCACCAGCAGATGATCGACGCGGTCCAGCGTTGCAATATCCTGCGGCGTTGCGATCCCGCCCCAACCTTCCGGCGCGGGGCCACGGCTGAGCAGGATGCGGCGGGGCGATCGCGTCTCCAGCCCGGTCAGCCGCACGTCGAGCCGGGGCGCATCGACGCGCAGCGTGCCGCCGCCCACTAGAATCGCGTCGTGCCGGGCGCGCTCCATATGCGCATGGGCGCGCGCGTCGGGACCAGTGATCCAGCGGCTTGCACCATCCGCCATCGCGATGCAGCCGTCGATCGAGACGCCCAGTTTCAGCGTGACATGGGGCCGCCCGCGCGTCTGGCGCAGGACGAACCCGGCCATGGCGCGGGCCGCGTCATCCGCCAGCAATCCCATCTCTACCGCTATCCCGCGTTCGCGCAGATAGGCCGCGCCCTGCCCATCGGTACGCGGATCGGGATCGCGCAGGGCGACGACCAGACGGGCGATACCGGCGCGCGCCAGCAGATCGGCGCAGCGGGGACCGCGCGGGGACAGGTGAAAACAGGGTTCCAGCGTGACATAGGCCGTCGCCCCGTGCGCGCGATCCATCGCCTGATTGAGCGCCTGCGCCTCCGCATGGGGGCGGCCGCCCTTTTGCGTCCAGCCGCGCCCGACGACATGACCGTCGCGCACGATGAGGCAGCCGACATTCGGATTGGGCGTGGACAGTCCCCGCCCGCGTGCCGACAGGGCGATGGCGGCGGCCATGAAACGCCGGTCGTCCTGCGCTATAGCGGGGGTCGTCATGGTCAGGGCTGGGTGACTTTGGTCCGCGCGGCCGCGCTTTTGGGCGTCTGCACGCCATCGATCGGCGCACCGGGCGCGTCAGCCTCCGCCTTCACAAGTCGCTTGTCGAGCAAGGCGTTGATCTGTTTCAACGCTTCCTTGCGCTCTCTGGTTTTGCGCGCTTCTTCCTCCCGCCATTCGATGCCCAGCGCATCGGCCAGCCGCTGCATTTCGCCCTGTTTTTTCTGCAGGATCACATTGTAGCGGGCCAGATCCATCTTTTGTTGCAGGATGATCGCCGCGTCGCTGCGGTTCGCGTCCCAGCTTTGGAAATAGACGATCTTGTTGCGAGTCGGCATGGTGTTGGTGTTGCCATCGACGATGAACGCCCAGATGATGACATAGGTGATCGCTGCGGACAGGCCCAGCAGCGGCCATTTATGCGGCCGGTTTTCGCGGAAATAGCCCCACAGATCGTGGACGGCCCTTTTGGGGGAAACGGGACGGGGAAATATCGCCATGGCTGGGATATAGGACAGGCCGGGCGTGGATGCAAAGGTCGGCGTCGCATCCGCGCCCGGCGTTCCTGTCCTTACCGGTCGGTCAGGGTGAAGCGCACCGTCAGTATCTTGTAGGATGCCACCGCCACGCCATCACGCGTCGCGGCGCGGAAACGCCATTTGCGTAGCGCGTGCCGCTGGGTCGCCAGCCAGAAACTCTCGTCGCTCGCGGCGATCCGTTCGATGTCGGTGACGCGTCCTTCCGGGCTGATGGTGACGCGGACGGTGACTGTTCCCTCCATACCCTGCCGAATCATCGCGCCGGGGTAATCGGGCTGGAAGGTCGGCAGCGCGCGGGGGTCGATCGCGGCTTCGGTCAGGACAGGATCGCGTGGCGGAACGATCGGCGGCGTGATGATGGTCGGGCCAGGGTCGATCGTTCGGACAGGGTCGTCCGACCCGAGCACTGGATCGGTTGGAAGTATCACGACTGGATCAAACGCGGTCGGCTTTTCCGACGCGACGCGAGCCGTGACGGGATCTTTGGCGACCTCCGTCTTTTCGGGTGGCGGCGGCCTGTCCTCCGGCACGGCGTAGGTTTCGAAGGGATGCGCGGTGAAGGTTTCGATGACCTCCTTGGGCATCAGCATCCAGACGCCGATGACCAGCGCATGCACCATGATCGCGCCGCCGATCCCCACGGGGGATGTGCCGCCACGCCCATAGCCTTCGGGCGTTTGTGCCGTTCGATTATGCAGGAGGCGGGCGATGACGCCCTGCCCCGGCGTGATGGTCCTGTCGCCCTGCCCGACCATCGTCTGCATCATATTCATGCGCATCGCTCGACTCCTCTGCCTGTCCGCCATCGTTGGTGCGGATCATGACATGTTACATCATATTTTCATGATATGTTGCAACATATATCTACATGATTGGTAGAGCAGTGGAACGGGCCGTATGAGGCGTTACAAAAGCGTGTCGATGGCGTGCAGCACTAGTCCGACGAGACCGCCGACCAGCGTGCCGTTGACGCGTATATATTGCAGGTCGCGGCCGACGGCATTTTCCAGCCGGTTGGTGATGGTGCCTGCATCCCATCCGCGCACGGTGTCGCTGACCAGACGGACGATCGCATCGCCATAGGTCGCCGTAGCCCCCACCGCCGCGCGGCGCATGAAACGGTTGATGAGCAGGCGCAGGCGCATGTCGGCCTGCAACGTACCGCCCAGTTGACGCAGCGCTTCGCCCAGTCGCCCGGCCATTGCCTTGCCCGGATCGCGCACCGCGCGCAGCAGGCCGCCGCGCGCCTGTTCCCACATCCCGTCGATCCAGCGCTGCATAGCCGGGTTGTCGAGTATCTCGTCGCGGATTTTGGCGGCCTTCGCCTGCATTTCCAGATCATATTGCAGGTCGAAGGCGAGTTTCGCCATGCCCTCCTGCGCTTTGAGCCGCATCCCATGGTCGGGGTCTGCCGCCATGTCCGCCAGCATCTTGCGCAGGCCAGACAGGATCGCATTGGCGAGATTTTCGTCCAGCCCAGTCCAGCGCAACACCTTGCCCGCGCGTTCCTGCACCATCTGCCGGATCAGATGTTCGTTCGCCTCCAGCGCGCGGTCGGCCCATATGATGAGGCCGTCCATCACCGGTCCGTGGCGACCATCGCGCATCGCCGCCTCGATCGCCTGACCGACCAATGGACCGACATTGATGGCGCGCAGCCGCTGGCCGATCGCGCCCTTGACCATGCCGCCCAGCCGTTCCTGATCCAGCGCCTCCAGCATGTCGGCGATCAGCCGCGACGCGCCTTCGCGCAGTCGTCCGTCGCCGCCCGAGGGGCTGGCGAGGAAACGACCCGCCGCCGACGCGACGTCCATCGTACGCATCCGCCGCGCAACGACCGCAGGCGTCAGGAAATTGTCACGCAGGAACAGCGCCAGCGTATCGCCGATCCGGTCCTTGTTACGCGGGATGATCGCGGTGTGGGGGATGGGCAGGCCAAGCGGATGGCGGAACAGCGCAGTCACGGCGAACCAGTCGGCCAGACCGCCCACCATCGCTGCTTCGGCAAAGGCCTGAACGAAGCCGATGGCCGGGTGCAGATGGACGGTGGCGCGCGCGATGATGAACAACAGCGCCATGGCCAGCAGCATCGCGGTGGCGACCATCCGCATCCGGCGCGCCGGATTGGGAGCAATATCGATGACGGAACGGCCTGAGGCAAAAGGGATGGGGCGTAACAGCTTCATGGCCGTTCAACGGTTACGCCACCGTTTCGTTCAGACAAACAGGTTTTCGCGTTACCGATTGGCTCACTCGGCGGGATGGGGGTGCGGCACGCCCTTGTCGTCGCCCGGCTTATAGGTCATCAGCCCCCGGCCAAGGCGCGGGCCGACCCAGTTTTCCAGACCGATCGCCAGGCTGAACGTCGCAGGCACGATCACCAGTGTCAGGACAGTGGACAGCAGCAGGCCGCCGATCACCGTGATGCCCATGGGCGCGCGCCATGCAGCGTCGCCCGACAGCGACAGCGCAGTCGGCACCATACCCGCCACCATTGCAACCGTGGTCATGACGATGGGCTGTGCGCGCTTGTGCCCTGCATCGACGATCGCTTCATAGATGGGCACGCCCTTTTCCATTTCCTCCAGCGCGAAATCGATGACCAGAATCGAGTTTTTGGCGACGATCCCCAGCAGCATCAGCAGGCCGATGAATACCGGCATGGACAAGGGCTGTCCCGCGACATGCAGGGCCAGCGCGCCGCCCAGAGGCGCGAGCAGCAACGACCCCAGATTGACGAAGGGCGGCATGATCCGCTTGTACAGCAGCACGAGTACCGCCAGCACCAGCATGATGCCCGACGCGACGGCGATGACGAAGTTCTGCAGCATCTCCATCTGCCATTTGGCGTCGCCCGCGTTGATCTTTTGCACGCCCTGAATGCGACCTTCGTTGATCGCCTTCATCAATGGCAGCGCGTTGATCTTCTGATTGGCCTGGCTGGTGACGACGCCAGGCGCCAGATCGGCACCGACGACGATGCGGCGGATCTGGTTGTAGCGGCGGATCTGCGTCGGCCCTGCGCCAAAGCTGATGTCGGCGACGACCTTGAGCGGCACGAACCCGCCGCTGACGGTCGGCACCGGCATGTTTTCGATCGTGCCGATGTCCTTGCGGCTGTCTTCGGCCAGTGCCACGCGAATCGGGATCTGGCGGTCGGACAGAGAGAATTTGGCGCTGTTCTGGTCGATGTCGCCGATCGTGGCGATACGGATCGACTGGCTGAGCGCCGCTGTCGTCACACCCATGCTGGCGGCCAGATCCAGCCGGGGCTTGATGATGATTTCAGGCCGCTGCATGTCGCCCTGCACGCGCGGGGCGCGCAGTTCGGGAATATGCGACATCTGTTCGACCAGTTGGTTAGCCGTTTTTTCCAGCAGTTCCGGATCATCGGACCCGAACATCATGATGACATCGCGGCCAAAGCCGCCGCCCGACTGCGACTGGAAATTGACCCGTGCGTCGGCGATCGTCTGGAACTTTGGCGCGACCTTGCGTTCCCAATCGACCGAACTCATCGGTCGGTCTTTCTTGAGCGTCAGGAAAATGTCGGCGGTGGTTGGTTCGATGTCCGAAAAAGCGGCCTCCACCACATCGGTGTCGGCCGCCAGCATGTCGGCGACCTTACGCGTGATCGCGGTGGTCTGCGCCAGCGTGCTGCCCGGCACGGTTTCGATCTTCACCTGACTGAAATCGGTGTTGGTCGTGGGCTGGAATGTCATCGGCAGGGTCGCAAAAGCAATGATGGTGGCGATGAAGGCGAGGAAGCCAATGCCCACGGTCCATACCCTGTGATCGCGAAAGGTAGCGACGAGCCGATTCCGCCAGCCGCCGCGCGCGCGCCGCTCTTTGGCAACGCGATCGTCCAGTGACCAATGCAATACGGCCATGTACCGATCCATCAACCAGCCTTCGCCATGGCTCGCCTCACCATGCGCCTTGAGGAAATAAGCCGCGATCATCGGCGTGATAAGGCGAGCGACGGCCAGGCTCATCAACACCGACACGACGACCGTCATACCGAACTGGATGAAGAACTGGCCCGACAGGCCCGGCATCAATGCGACCGGCAGAAAGACGGCAACGATCGCCATGGTGGTGGCCAGCACGGCAAGGCCAATTTCGTCCGCTGCATCGATCGACGCCTGATAGGCGGATTTGCCCATGCGCATATGGCGCACGATATTTTCAATCTCCACGATGGCATCATCGACCAGCACGCCCGCCACCAGACTGAGCGCCAGCAATGAAATGCCATTCAGCGTAAAGCCCATCATGTCCATGAACCAGAAAGACGGGATGGCCGAAAGCGGGATGGCGAGCGCGGAAATCATCGTCGCTCGCCAGTCGCGCAGGAACAGGAACACGATGACGACGGCCAGCACGGCGCCCTCGATCATTGCCGCCATGGCCGAATGATATTGGCCCTTGGTATATTCTACGCTGGTATAGAGTTGCTTGAACTGAACCTTGGGGTTTTCCTTTCGCAACGAATCCAGCGTTTTCATCGCTTCGTCGTAGACGGTGACGTCGGACGATCCCTTGGCCTTTTCCATGCTGAAACTGGTGACCTGCCGCCCGTTCATCAACGACAGGCTGCGCTGTTCGGCATACATGTCGCGCACGTCGGCAATGTCGGACAGCTTGACGGTGCGGCCACCGGAAATGGCGATCTGGGTCGCGCCTAGATCGCGGGCACTGCGCGCATTGCCCAGCACGCGGATCGACTGTTCGGCGCCGGCGATTTCGGTGCGACCGCCCGCCGCGTTCATATTCACCTGATTGAGTTGCTGGTTCACCTGCGCAGCGGTGATGCCGCGCGCCTGCATGCGGGCGGGATCGAGGATGACGCGGATTTCGCGGCTGACCCCGCCACCACGCTTGACCGCCGCCATGCCGCTGATCGACAGCAGCCGCTTGGCGACCGTATTGTCGACATACCAGGACAATTCCTCCAGCGTCATGTCGGTCGCTTCGGCGCTGAAATAGGCGATCGGCCCGCCGTCAACGTCGATGCGGCTGACCTGCGGTTCCAGGATACCATCGGGCAGGTCGCTGCGAATCTGATCGACGGCGTTCTTGACGTCGGCAACGGCGCGATCGACCGGCGTGCCGATCTGGAACTGCACGTTGGTGAGCGAACGCCCTTCCGACGCGAAGGAGGTGATTTCGTCCACACCGCTGACAGCACGGACTGCCGCTTCCACGCGCTGCGTGACCTGTGTTTCCAGTTCGGTCGGGGCCGCACCCGGCTGGCTGACGGTGACGCTGACCATCGGAAAGCTGACGTCGGGGTTGTTGTTGATGTCCATGCGGCTGAAACTGACCAGCCCGGCCAGCATCAATGCGGCAAACATGACGAGGGGCGTGACCGGGTTGCGGATCGCCCATGCGGAAATATTGCGAAAACTCATGCCGGGCATTCCCTCGCCGGGCGGCGGACCGCCCCATGTTCATTCATGCAATGCGTGTGGCGACCGATGCCACCACATGCGTGTATTCAGCCTGCCGGTTTCAACAGTTCAGGCTTGACCTTCTGTCCCGGCGTCAGGAAGGCGCCGGCCGACGTGACGATCCGTTCGGTGCCATCGATCCCGCTGGTCACCGCAACGCCTGCGTCGGACACCTGGCCGACGGTGACATTGCGCCGTTCGACCTGGTTGCTGGCATTGACGATATAGACATAGCTGCCCTTCGGATCGCTTTGCACCGCCGATTCGGGTAGCAAGGGCGCGCTGCCCGATCCGCTGGTGATCGTCACGGCGGCAAAGCCACCGGGGCGGATCGCAGGATTATAGGGAATGGCGATGCGGGCGATGCCCTGCCGGTTCTGGGGATCGACCACGGGCGACACCTGCCACACCCGACCGGCGAACTGTTCGCTGCTACCGATCGGGGTGATCGTAGCGCTGTTGCCCACGCGCAGATTGCGCAGATCGCTTTCCGCCACCTGTGCCTGCAATTCCATCTCGCCGTCCTTGGCCATGCGGAACAGCACGCCGCTGCCAGCGCCGACGATCTGCCCCGGCTCCAGCGCGCGGGTCAGCACCAGCCCGGATGCAGGCGCACGAATGTCCAGCCGTCCGGTGCGGGCCTGCTGTTCGGCCAGTTGCGCGGCGGCAACGCCCACGCGCGCATTGGCGGCGTCGCGCGTCGCGGTCCGCTGGTCAATGTCGGCGGCGCTGATGAAGCCGCGCCCGACCAGCGCCTTGGCACGATCAAGCTGCGCCTGCGCCAGTTTCGCGTCGGCGCGGGCCACATCGACCTGCGCGGCGAGCGAGCGCACCTGCTGCGTCTGCACCGAGCGTTCGAGTATGGCCAGCACCTGCCCGGTCCGCACCCAGTCGCCCGGTTGCACCAATACGCGTGTCACCATGCCGCCTTCGCCCAGAACGCCGACAGGCATGTCGATCCGCGCGGCGAGCGATCCGGTTGCCGTGACAGTGCGTGCCACTACCGATTGCCCCGGCTGGCTGACCGTGACGACCGGCACCTGCACACCGGCTGCTGCAACCGGCGCTTCCTTGCCGCGCATGGCCATCCATGTGGCGATCGCGATCAGCACGATGGCGACGATGCCGCCGATCGTCAGCAACCGCTTGCGGCTGGCACGCCGCTCATCCGCATCGACCATCACAACCGATTCGCCCACCAATTGGGTTTCGTAATTCATGCCGCTTCCATCTCTCAGGCGCCAGGCTGCTGTAGCGTCGCCATCCTCAACTGTATTATCTAAATATAGCACCTGTCTCAAGCCCCAATATCACGGACGTGTAATGAAGGGCAAAACGATAATGCGCCGCGACGTCATAACGGGCTGCGGGGCGTTTTCATCGGGTTGTCGCAACCGCTTGCCAAGGGCGCGCGACTGTGGCGCAATGATCGGGCCGAATGGCAACGTGCCGACACAAGGTAGGGAGTGCGCGATGGACTTTCTGGGATGGATCGCGATCGGTTTACTGGCCGGTGCGATCGCGAAGCTGATCATGCCGGGACGCGATCCGGGCGGGTGCATCGTCACGATATTGCTGGGGATTGCGGGCGCGTTGCTGGCCGGGTTCGTCGGGCGGCTGGCGGGGGTCTATGACGCGGGCGAAGGGGCAGGCTTCCTCGCCGCGATCCTGGGATCGGTTGCCGTGCTGGCCGCCTATCGCTGGTTCGCCGCGCGGCGCTGACACAAAAAAAGGCCGCGCCTCAGCAGAGGCACGACCTTTTGAAGCTGGTCGGGTTGATGCGTTAACGCACCGAACCGCGACGGACCAGATTGACGATCGCCAGCAGGATGATGGCACCGGCCAGCGACACCAGGAAACTGTACAGCGTCAGACCGGCATTGTTGATCGAACCGCCGCTGAAAATCAGGCCACCGATGAATGCGCCGACGATGCCGACGACGATGTTCAGCAGAATACCCTGCTGCGCGTCAGTGCGCATAACCATGCTGGCAAGCCAGCCGATAACGCCACCAACAATAAGCCACAAAATGATGCCCATGATACTCTCCTTGACCACGCCCCCAGCGGGTTGGGTGATGTGTTCAACGGAGCAGGGACCGTCCCGTTCCATGCGATAAAAAATGATTCCGGCATGGAAACCATCCGCAGACTTCGCCGTTGCGCAGCATGGTCGCCGGAATCATTTCGTTTGCGCAATCCCGATTGCCTGTACGCGCGCCTTCGCCGAACATGAAACAGGCCGCCGGACATATGTCCGGCGGCCTGTTTCATGCGACCCGCTGTGCCCCCTTGCAGGGCGCGGGTTCAATATTTCTGCTGACGTTCGTACAGCGATTTATAATATTGGATACGCGTGACGCGCAGCCCGTGCATCCCCGAACGGTCGACGGCGCGCTGCCAGCCAGCAAATTCCTCCAGCGTCAGGTTATACCGGGCGCAAGCCTCATCCACTGACAGCAGGCCACCATTGACCGCTGCGACCACTTCAGCCTTGCGCCGCACGACCCAGCGGGTCGTATCCGCTGGCGGCAGGCTATCCAGCGTCAGCGGTTCTCCAAGCGGCCCGACGACCTGGGCTGGTCGTATTTTCTGGTTCTCGATCATTCTCACCCTCAAAAAGCGGCACTGGCGTTGCCGAATTCGGCAGTGTCATCCGTTTTACACATCAGCCCTGAAGAACGGCTAAAGCGCCACGGTAAACACCGCCTTCATCTTCCTTGCTCCCCAGCGAGACGTCTTGCGATCAGCGGATTGAAGCTTCCCGCGAGACGAACGGCTCCGATCAGGCCGTCGGAACGTGGCGAGAACAATCCCGCCAGTTCCTGAATCCAGTCTTCACTTCCATCCTGCCCCCGCAGGACGCCCGCCACCGCCTTTGCGGTCGGGCTGGCCGCCTGCTCCGCCGCAGAGGCGGCACGCAGGAACGGCCAGACCGGCACGCGTACGCGGCTTAGGGGTCTGGCATTGGCGGGGGTAAGCCCGCCTGTCCGAAGGAAACTCAAATCCATGACGACGACTATTAGGGCGCAATGAATAAGGGTCGGTAAACTCGCGCAAAGATTTCGTCACAAACGCGCTCGGCCTGTCGCACGGAGACTGGACGCTGGCGTCGTGCCGCACACATCCTTATATGCGCGGCCATGTCAGCCCAATTGCAGCCACCCGAATTTCAATTGCCCCAGCCGCTCGATGCACGGCGGATCGTCGTTGCCATGTCGGGCGGCGTGGACTCGTCCGTCGTCGCCGCACTGGCTGCGAAGACCGGAGCGGAGGTCATCGGCGTCACGCTCCAGTTGTACGATCATGGCGCGGCGGTGGGCCGCACGGGCAGTTGCTGCGCCGGGCAGGACATACGCGATGCGCGCGCCGTGGCCGACCGCATCGGCATCGCCCATTATGTGTTCGATTATGAAAGCCGCTTTCGCGATTCGGTGATCGCCGACTTTGCCGATGAATATATGGCCGGGCGCACGCCTATCCCTTGCGTCAAATGCAATATGGGCGTGAAGTTCACCGACCTGTTTCAAATCGCCCGCGATCTGGGTGCGGACTGCCTCGCCACCGGCCATTATGTGCGTCGGGTCGAAGGGGCGCAGGGCGCGGAACTGCATCGTGCCGCCGATCCGGCGCGCGACCAGAGCTATTTCCTGTTCGCCACGACTCAGGCGCAGCTCGACTATCTGCGCTTTCCGCTGGGCGGGATGCCCAAGCCGCAGGTGCGCGAAATCGCCGCCGAACTGGGGCTGGCCGTGGCGTTGAAGCCCGACAGTCAGGACATCTGCTTCGTGCCCGATGGCGATTATGCCAAGATCGTACGCAAGCTGCGCCCCGATGCTGATGAAGGCGGCGACATCGTCCATATCGACGGGCGGATGCTGGGGCAGCACAAGGGGATGATCCACTATACGGTTGGCCAGCGCAAAGGGCTGGAAATCGGCGGGCAGCCCGACCCGCTCTATGTCGTGCGCTTGGAGGCGGACAGTCGCCGCGTGATCGTGGGG
Source organism: Sphingobium sp. (assembly GCF_049304695.1). Classification (GTDB taxonomy): domain Bacteria; phylum Pseudomonadota; class Alphaproteobacteria; order Sphingomonadales; family Sphingomonadaceae; genus Sphingobium. The sequence continues at coordinate 99,574 of NZ_JBAQOK010000040.1, read as the reverse complement.
CCAAAAGCCGCGCTGGCGGTGTCTGGTGCGACGTTGACCGACATCAACTGGCTGGGGCGCGATTTCAGCGGGCCGTTGACGGCGAAGGTGCGGTCGATGGCCAAGCCTGTGTCTGCGCGTTTGGTGGATGGGCAGTTGCTGTTCGGCGCGCCCGAATATGGCGTCGCGCCGGGTCAGGCGGCCGTGCTCTATGATGGCGATCATGTGCTGGGCGGCGGATGGATCGCGAGTACGCAGAGTGCGATGGCGGAGGTGGTGTAACAATCGCCGTCATGCCAGCGAAGGCTGGCATCGCGCTTTTCTTTCGGCGCGACAGAAGAAGAGAGATCCCAGCCCGCGCTGGGATGACGAACAAACGAGAGCCGCGATTTGAAACGCCCCAAATCCTTGCCCTCCCCCCCTCGCCCCGCTAAGGCCCGCGCGTTATGACTCGTCCGCTCATCTTCGCCATTCCCAAGGGCCGCATCCTCGAAGAGGCGCTGCCCCTGCTTGCCAAGGCCGGTATCGAGCCGGAGGCGGAGTTTCACGACAAGAAAAGCCGTGCGCTGCGCTTTGCCACCAATCGGCCCGACGTGTCGATCATCCGCGTGCGCGCGTTCGATGTCGCGACATTCGTGGCGCATGGCGCGGCGCAGATCGGCATTGTGGGATCGGACGTGGTGGAGGAGTTCGATTATTCCGAACTTTACGCGCCCGTCGATCTCGACATCGGCCATTGTCGCCTGTCCGTGGCGCAGCCCGCCGATCTGGCCGACGAGGACGAAGCGGCGATCAGCCATGTGCGTGTCGCCACCAAATATCCCTATCTCACGCGCCGCTATTATGAAGCGCGTGGGCTTCAGGCCGAATGTGTGAAGCTGAATGGTGCGATGGAACTGGCCCCGTCGCTTGGCCTGTCGCGGCGGATCGTCGATCTGGTGTCGTCGGGCGCGACGCTGAAGGCCAATGGGCTTGTCGAAACCAGCATCATCATGCCGGTGTCCGCCCGCCTGATCGTCAACCGCGCGGCGTATAAGATGCGATCGGCGGAATTGTCGCCGATGGTGGAGGCGTTTCGTCAGGCCGTGGGCGTGCGCGATGCGGCGTGACCTTCACAACATTCTCTCCTTTAAGGGGAGGGGGACCGCTTGCGAAGCAAGTGGTGGAGGGGTGTCGCCCTATCGAGAGGGTGACACCCCTCCGTCAGCGCTTCGCCCTGCCACCTCCCCTTGCAGGGGAGGATTTAGTTTGTGACCCAGCGTCTTTTCACCACATCACCTGACTTCGCCGACGCCTTTACCGCGCTGGTCGATGGGCGGCGGGAAGCGGATGAGGATGTTTCGCGGGACGTTACTGGGATCCTGAAGGCCGTGCGGGCTGGCGGGGACGCGGCGCTGGCGGAGTATACGCAGCGATTCGACCGGCATGACCTTGATGTGAGTGGCTGGGCGGTTGCGCCTGCGGATTGTCGTGCGGCGCTCGATGCGCTGTCCACGCCGCTGCGTGATGCGCTGGAACTCGCGGCTGCGCGCATCACCACCTATCATGAAAAGCAGCGGCCCGTGGACAGCGACGGCGTCGATAGCGCAGGCGTAAGGCTCGGCGCGCGCTGGACCGCCGTCGATGCGGCGGGGCTGTATGTGCCGGGCGGGCGCGCCGCCTATCCCAGTTCGCTGTTGATGAACGTGATTCCGGCCAAGGTCGCAGGCGTGCAGCGCATTGCGATGGTGACGCCCACCCCCAATGGCGAGATCAACCCGCTGGTGCTGGCGGCCGCGCAGATTGCGGGGATCGAGGAAATCTGGCGCGTCGGGGGTGCGCAGGCCGTGGCCGCGCTCGCCTATGGCACCGAACGGATCAGGGCGGTGGATGTCATCACCGGTCCCGGCAATGCCTGGGTCGCCGAGGCCAAGCGGCAATTATATGGCGTGGTGGGCATCGACATGGTTGCCGGCCCGTCGGAAATCGTCGTCGTTGCCGATGCGCAGAACGATCCCGACTGGATCGCCGCCGATCTGCTCAGCCAGTCGGAGCATGATCCGACCAGCCAGTCGATCCTGTTCACCGATGACGCCGCTTTCGCGGACGCCGTGGCCGCAGCGGTCGAACGCCGCCTGCCCATGCTGTCGACGCAGGCGGTGGCGACGACCAGCTGGGCGGCCAATGGCGCGATCATCGTCGTGCGCGATTTCGACGAAGCCATGCCGCTGGTGAACCGGCTGGCGGCCGAGCATCTCGAACTGGCAGTGGACGATCCCGATGCACTGTTTGCGCAGGTGCGCCACGCTGGTTCGGTATTCCTGGGCCGGATGACGCCCGAAGCGGTCGGCGATTATGTTGCCGGTCCCAATCACGTCCTGCCCACGGGTCGCCGCGCGCGTTTTTCGTCCGGCCTGTCGGTGCTGGATTTCATGAAACGCACCAGTTTCCTGAGCCTCGACGCTGCTGCGATCCGCGCGATCGGTCCGGCGGCGGTGGCGCTGGCGGAGGCGGAAGGCTTGCCTGCCCATGCGGCATCGGTGGCTCTAAGGCTGTCATAAATAATCGCGTTCGCCCTGAGCGAGGTCGCTTCGCTCCGCTCAGCAGGGGGCTTCGACAAGCTCAGCCCGAACGGCTAAGGATAAGAATATGAACGCACGCTCCAAATCCCGCTCCGCCGCACGGCTCGCTGCCGTTCAGGCGCTGTATCAACTTGATATGGAGGGTACGCCGATCGCCGCGCTGTTGCATGAATTTCATGCACACCGGCTGGGCGCGACGATCGAGGATGTGACCTATGCGCCCGCAGAGGAAGCGTTTTTCGACGATATCGTGTCGGGTACGGACAAGCGCAGCGATGAGATCGACGCGCTGGTGTCGGCGCGCCTGTCGAGCGGATGGAGCCTCGATCGGCTGGACAAGCCGATGCGCCAGATCCTGCGCGCTGGCACCTATGAACTGATCGCCCGCCCCGATGTCGCCACCGCGACCGTCATCAGCGAATATGTCGATGTCGCCCACGCATTCTACGACAAGCGCGAGGCCGGGTTCGTCAATGGCCTGCTCGACGGCGTGGCGAAGGATGTGCGGAAGTAGCCTCTGCCAGGGACATGGATTCCCAATAGCCTGTGCTGCGCTAAATGCGTTAGGCTTGGGTCATGTCCGCCGAATCCCGCTTCCTCACTCTGCTCCGCCTGTTGGCGAATGATCCCGCTGCGCAGGGGTTGCAGGATGATGTTGCGATCCTGCCCGTGGGCGACAGCCGCCTGATCCTGACCAGCGATACGATGGTGGAGGGGGTGCATTATCTGCCCACCGATCCGCCCGCCGACATCGGCTGGAAACTGGCGGCGGTGAATCTGTCGGATCTGGCGGCCAAGGGCGCGCGGCCATTGGGGTGCCTGCTCAACTATGCGCTGTCGGGTGACGAGAATTGGGACGCGGCCTTTCTGGAGGGACTGGGCGATGCGCTGGAGCGGCACGCGATGCCGTTGCTGGGGGGCGACACGGTGGCCATGCCTGCCGGCGCGCCGCGTAGTTACAGCCTGACCGCGATCGGTGAGGCGGGTGGCGCTGTGCCGACCCGATCGGGCGCGCAGCCGGGGGACAGGCTGTATATCACCGGATTTGTGGGCGATGCCGGCATCGGCCTGACGATCGCTCGCGACGATCCCTCTGCGTCCGGCCCGCTGGTCGATGCCTATCGCCGCCCGCGCCCGCGCCTGACCGAAGGCGCGCTGATCGCGCCGCATGCCAGCGCGATGATGGACGTTTCGGACGGCCTACTGATCGACGCATCGCGCATGGCCAAAGCCAGCCGCGTCGCCATCACCATCGACCATATCCCCCTGTCGCCCGCGATGGAGCAGGTGCGTGGCGGCAGCACCGCAACCCAGATTGCCGCTGCACGCGCTGGGGACGATTATGAACTGCTCTTCACCCTGCCCCCCGACGGCCGCCTACCAGTGCGTGCCATTCCGATCGGGCATGTCGCGGCGGGCGTGGGCCTGACGCTGATGATCGATGGCGCGATGATGCCTTTGCCCGAGAGGCTGGGCTGGGAGCATTAAGGGGAGGATGATCCCTTCATTGGTGTTGCTTCTTCCCTGCCCTTGACGTGCGCGTCATACGCTGTAGCTTTCCGTTCACCTTATTCTCAGCCCGATTGGACCGCAGGCATGCGCGTGACCGATGATGCTGATTGATGCGGCGCCCGACGCCGGACGCAACCTGTCCGGCCCGCCGCCCCTGCGCCTTTCGCCTGCCCGTCATTCCCTGCGGAGCGGTCGATGAAAGCCATAACAGGGGGAGAGGAACGTCCATGCACATTGTCTATATCGCCATAGGGTGTGGCCTGCTGGCCATAGTCTACGGCCTGTTCACCAGCCGTCAGGTGTTGATGCAGCCCGCAGGCAACGCCACGATGCAGGAAATAGCGGGCGCGATTCAGGAAGGGGCGAAAGCCTATCTGGGTCGCCAATATACGACCATCGCCATCGTCGGCGTCGTCGTTGCCCTATTGGTGTTCCTGTTCTTAGGCGCCACATCGGCCATCGGATTCCTGATCGGCGCGATTCTGTCGGGCGCGGCGGGGTTCATCGGCATGAATATTTCGGTGCGCGCCAATGTGCGCACGGCCGAAGCATGTCGCGGGACGCTGCAAAGCGGGCTGACGGTGGCGTTCAGGGCTGGCGCGATCACCGGGATGCTGGTGGCGGGCCTTGCTTTGCTCGCGATCAGCGTGTTCTTCTGGTATCTGACGGGGCCTGCGGGCCATGCGCCCGACGACCGGCTGGTCATCGACAGCCTCGTCGCGCTGGCCTTTGGCGCTTCGCTCATCTCCATCTTCGCGCGGCTGGGTGGTGGCATCTTTACCAAGGCGGCGGATGTCGGCGCGGATCTGGTCGGCAAGGTGGAGGCAGGCATCCCGGAGGATGACCCACGCAACCCTGCCGTCATCGCCGACAATGTGGGCGACAATGTCGGCGATTGCGCAGGGATGGCCGCCGACCTGTTCGAAACCTATGTCGTTACGGTCGGCGCGACCATGGTGCTGACTGCTTTGCTGGTCACGGGCGTCGATAATGCGTTTCTGATGCAGCTCATGGCCCTGCCGCTGGCAGTCGGCGGCATTTGCATCATCACGTCGATCATCGGCACCTATATGGTGCGGCTGGGCAAGAGCCAGTCGATCATGGGGGCGCTCTACAAGGGGTTCTGGACCACGGCGCTGCTGTCCATTCCAGCCATCTATTATGTCACGCATCAGGTGCTGGGCGACATGGACGCGGTGTTCGGCGCGGATCTGGATGGCGTGGGCGGCTATACCGGCATGGCGCTATTCTGGTCGATGATGGTCGGGCTGGCCGTCACCGGACTGCTGGTGGTCATCACCGAATATTATACCGGCACCAATTACCGCCCGGTGCGCAGCATCGCCAAGGCTTCGGAGACCGGCCATGGCACCAACGTCATTCAGGGGCTGGCGATCAGCCTGGAATCGACGGCGTTGCCGACGCTGGTCATCGTCATCGGCATCATCGTTGCCCATGGTCAGGCGGGCCTGATCGGCATCGCCTTTGCCGCCACCGCCATGCTGGCGCTCGCTGGCATGGTCGTGGCACTGGACGCCTATGGTCCGGTCACGGACAATGCGGGCGGCATCGCGGAAATGGCGCATCTGGACGATAGCGTCCGCGCCAAGACCGATGCGCTCGACGCGGTGGGCAACACGACCAAGGCGGTAACGAAGGGATATGCCATCGGATCGGCGGGGCTGGCCGCGCTGGTGCTGTTCGGAGCCTATACGGAGGATCTGAAATTCTACAACTCGGCGCTGGGCCTGACCGAGCCTGTCGATTTCAGCCTGTCCAACCCCTATGTCATCGTCGGGCTGCTGCTGGGCGCACTGCTGCCCTATCTGTTCGGGGCGATGGGCATGACCGCCGTGGGCCGCGCGGCGGGCGACGTGGTGAAGGACGTTCGCGCACAATTTGCCGAAAACAAGGGCATCATGGATGGGACCAGCAAGCCTGACTATGCCCGCACCGTCGATCTGGTGACGAAGGCGGCGATCAAGGAGATGATCGTTCCTTCGCTGCTGCCGGTGCTGGCCCCCATCGTCGTCTATTTCGCGATAGCGGCAGTGGCGGGTGTGTCCAACGGCTTTGCCGCTTTGGGTGCGCTGCTGCTGGGCGTGATCGTGTCCGGCCTGTTCGTCGCATTGTCGATGACGTCGGGCGGCGGCGCATGGGACAATGCCAAGAAATATATCGAGGATGGCCATCATGGCGGCAAGGGCAGCGAAGCCCATAAGGCCGCAGTGACGGGCGATACGGTGGGTGATCCCTACAAGGATACCGCCGGCCCAGCGGTCAACCCGATGATCAAGATCACCAACATCGTCGCGCTGCTGCTGCTCGCCGCACTGGCGCATGGGGGGTAGGGACTGACAAAAGCGCAAACCCCGTTCACGCCATTGTGGACGGGGTTTTTGCTGTCTGAGCGACAGTGGATGAAACGGCCCGTTTTGCGAGCATATCGGACGGGATTGTCATAGGCCGACCCGTCACCCCCGGCCAGCATCCCCCCAATAACGGGGGAGATTGTCGATGCGCCTTAGCTGGCCGGAAATCCGGGCGAACGCTGCTCATTTCGCGAGTGAGTGGCAGGGCAAAGGCTATGAGAAAGGCCAGACCCAGAGTTTCTACGATGAATTTTTCCGCATATTCGGCGTGCCGCGCAAGCAGGTGGCGGTTTACGAGCAGCGGGTGAAGGCGCTCGATCCCGGGCGTTCGGGCGGGTTCATCGATCTGTTCTGGCCCGGCACGCTGATCGTCGAGCAAAAGAGCATGGGGCGCGACCTCAACCGCGCGATCGCCCAAGCGCTCGATTATTATGACTGGCTGCCGGAGAACCAGCGGCCCCGCCATATGATGGTGTGCGATTTTCAGCGGTTTGAGCTGTTCGATCTGGAAGAACGGCGCGAATGGCGTTTCCCGCTGACCGACCTCAAACGCCATGTCGAGGTGTTCGGCTTCATCCTGGGCGTCAAGCCACGGGTGCTGCGCAACCAATCGCCGGTCAATCGCAAGGCGTCCGAACTCATGGGCCGCCTGCACAATGCGCTCGCTGCGGACGGCTATGTCGGACATGATCTGGAACGGCTGCTCGTCCGCCTGCTGTTCATCCTGTTCGCCGACGACACCGGGATATTCGAGCGGAAGGACCAGTTTTTCACGTTTCTGGAACGGCGCACCAGTCCCGATGGGCGCGATCTTGGCCGATGGCTGGGCGAATTGTTCCAGACGCTCGATACGCCGCTCGACCGGCGGCAGCAGGGGCTGGACCCGGACCTGGCCGACTTTCCCTATATCAATGGCGAATTATTCCGCGAGCGCATCGCGATGCCGAGTTTCGATCAAGCGATGCGGACCATGTTGCTGGACGCCAGCCTGTTTCATTGGGGGGACGTATCGCCCGCCATTTTCGGGTCGCTGTTTGAAAGCGTGATCGACAAGGTGACGCGGCGCAAACAGGGCGCGCATTACACGCCCGAACAGGCGATCCTCAAAGTCATCGAGCCATTGTTTCTGGACGATCTGCGCGGCGAGTTCGCAAAGGCCAAGGCGCTGCGGTCCGGGCGTGAGCGCGCGCTGCACGCGCTGCATGACCGGCTGGGGTCGCTGACCTTTCTCGATCCGGCATGTGGCGCGGGTAATTTTCTGGTCGTCGCCTATCGCGAGCTGCGCGAGTTGGAGCGGGAGGTGATCCGCGAACTCTATCTGACGCAGGGGATGACGCGGGTTGATTATGTCGGCGGCGGGGGCGTGTTTTCCAAGGTCAATGTCGACCAGTTTCACGGCATCGAGATTGACGAGTTTCCCAGCCAGATCGCGCAGGTGGCGCTGTGGATGACCGATCATATCGCCAACACGCTGCTGGGTGAGGATTTCGGTCGGCCCTTCACCCGCATCCCGCTCGTCACCGCGCCCGGCATCCGCCATGGCGACGCGCTGGCGCTGGACTGGAACGATGTTCTCCCGGCGGCGCGGTGCAGTTATGTGCTGGGCAATCCGCCGTTCGTCGGGGCCAAATTCCAGAGTGAGGACCAAAGGTTTCAGCTGCGGCGATTGGTGGCGCTGCCCGGTAGCGGCGGCACTTTGGACTATGTTGCGGGATGGTTCATCAAGGCGGCGCATTATGTTAAATCGGGTGGCGCGCGCGTCGCGTTTGTTTCCACCAATTCGATCGTGCAGGGGGAACAGGTCGCGCAGCTATGGCCGCTGCTGTTCCGGGCAGGGATGGAGATCGCCTTTGCCCATCGCCCGTTCGTCTGGCCCGGCCGGGCCGCGGTGCATTGCGTGATCGTCGGCCTGGCGCAGCGGGGGAAGGAACCCACGGACAAGCGGCTGTTCAGCTATGCCGACGCCAAGGGGGAGCCGATCGAAACGCGCCATGCCGCGCTGACCGCTTATCTGTTCGATGCAGGGGCGGCGGACCGGCATTTGGTGGTGAAGGAGGAAGGTCGCCCGATCAATGGCGCACGGCGACTTAAAACAGGTTCACAGCCGATTGACGGAAACCTCTACAAGCTGACGGATACCGAACGTGCGGAGCTGTTACGTCAAGAGCCGCAGGCCGATGCGATCCTGCGTCCCTATATCGGTGCGGACGAGTTCATCAATGCGGGCAGCCGCTGGATTCTCGCCCCGGCGCTTGCATCCCCTGCACAGCTTCGCGCCATGCCGATCGTCTTGCAACGCATGAAGGCCGTGCGCGAATGGCGTGCGAAAAGCCCCCGCGCCATGACGCGAAACGCTGCGGACGCCCCTGAACAATTCGGCATTTCGGTCATACCTGATGCGGCCTATCTCGTCATTCCGCAGGTCTCATCTGAACGGCGAACCTATGTGCCGATCGGCTGGCTGGAGCCGCCGGTCATACCCAGCGAAAAACTGCGCCTGCTGGAAAAAGCGACGCTGTGGGAGTTCGCCCTGCTGACCAGCAGGATGCATATGGCGTGGATGCGCCAGATTAGTGGGCGGATGAAGAGCGATTATATGTATTCGGTGGGTGTGGTCTACAACACATTCCCCTGGCCGGACGCCACGCCGGTCCAGCGCGCGCAGGTCGAGGCGCTGGCGCAGGGGGTGCTGGATGCGCGGGCGTTGCCCAAGAACGCCACATCGACGCTGGCGGACCTTTATGATCCCGACACCATGCCAGCGCAGTTGCGCAAGGCGCATCGCGATCTCGATCTGGCGGTAGACCGATTGTATCGCAGGGCCGCTTTCGGTTCGGATCGCGAACGGGTGGAACATCTGTTCATCCTGTATCAGCGGCTGATCGACCCGCTGACGCACGACGGCGTGCGCCAGAAGCAGCGGGTTGCGCGGAAACGCATCGATAAGGCTACGCCGACCTGAACGCGGTCGCCTTGCCCCTCCCGGCGCGCGCGCCTATAGCCCGCGCCATGACTGCCGAACCCTTCGCAAAGCAACTGGCCGCGCTGGAATCGCGCGGGCGGCTGCGTCGTCTCACGCCCCGCGCCGGGCGGGATTTCGCCTCCAACGACTATCTGGGGCTGGCGGGCGATCCGATCATCGCGCAGGCCGTGGCCGACGCCTTGGGGCGTGGCGTGCCGGTCGGTTCGGGCGGATCGCGGCTGCTGCGCGGCAATGCGCCCGAACATGAAGGGCTGGAGGCCAAGGCCGCCGATTATTTTCGCACGCAAGGGGCGTTGTTCGTCGCCAACGGCTTTGTCGGCAACCTCGCTGTGTTCGGCACCCTGCCCCAGCGCGGCGACCTGATCGTCGCGGATGAACTGATCCATGCCAGCGCGCATGACGGCATCCGCATGAGCAAGGCGAGCGCGGTGTTCGCCCGCCACAATGACGTACAGAGCTTCGCCGACCTGATTACCGCGTTCCGCACCGAAGGGGGCATGGGCCGCATCTGGATCGCGGTGGAAACGCTCTATTCGATGGATGGCGACATGGCGCCGCTGACCGACCTTGCGAAGCTGGCGGCCAAGCATGGCGCGATGCTGTTGCTGGACGAAGCGCATGGCACCGGCGTGTTCGGGCCGCGTGGGCGCGGGCTGGCAGCCGGGCTGGAGGGGTTGCACAATGTCATCACCCTGCACACCTGCGGCAAGGCGATGGGGGCCGAAGGCGCGCTGATCTGCGGGCCGCAGGTGCATATCGACTATCTGATCAATCGCGCCCGCGCTTTCATCTTTTCCACTGCGCCGTCCCCACTGATGGCGATCGCCGTGTCCGCCGCGATCGACCGGATCGATCAGGCCGACGATTTGCGCGACCGTTTGAAGACGCTGCGTCAGGACGCGGTGGAGGCGATCTGCGCGCCGCTGGGCCTGCCTGCGCCGCGCAGCCAGATCGTGCCGGTGATATTGGGCGACGACGCCCGCACGATGGCAGTCGCCGCGGCGTTGCAGGAGGCCGGTTTCGACGTGCGCGGCATCCGCCCGCCCACGGTGCCGGCGGGGACCAGCCGGTTGCGGATATCGCTGACGCTCAATATCGGGCGCGCGGACATCGCTGCGCTGGGCCGGGAATTGACGCGGATCATGGCGTGAGCGTGTTCGTCGTCACCGGCACGGACACCGGCATCGGCAAGACGGTGTTCGCCGCTGGCCTCGCCGGAGCATTGGGCGCGCATTACTGGAAGCCGATTCAGGCCGGGGTCGATCCCGATGGCGACAAGGAAGTCGTGGCGCGGCTGTCCGGCCTGCCCGCAGACCATATCCTGCCCGAAGCCTATCGGCTGACCACGCCCGCCTCCCCGCATCTGGCGGCGCGGATCGACGGGGTGAAGATCGAACTCGACCGACTTGCCCTGCCGCAGGTCGATGGCCCGCTGGTGGTGGAGGGCGCGGGCGGCGTGCTGGTGCCGATCAGCGAGACGGTGTTGATGGCGGACCTGTTCGCTCATTGGGGGCAGCCGGTGATCCTGTGCGCCCGCACGGCGCTCGGCACGATCAACCATAGCCTGCTGAGTATCGAGGCGTTGCGGGCGCGCGGCGTTGCGATTGCGGGGATCGCCTTCATCGGTGAAGCGCATGACGAGAATGAGCGGATCATTCCGCAAATCGCCAATATTCCATGCCTCGGTCGCCTGCCGATGCTCGATCCGATCGACCCGGCCAGCCTGCGCGAAGCCTTTGCCGCGCATATTGGGCTTTCCTAAACTTTCAACGTCGGATAATTTTCGATCAACGACATGGACACTCCTGTTGCTGGGGCGTTCAAGTCCTCATCAGCCCAGGGACGCGCATTGTGTCCGGCATGGAATGAAGCAAGGGACGCTTTCATGAAACATCTCCTCCTAGGCGCAGCCGCCACAGCGCTGGCGCTGACCGCCACTGGCGCGCAGGCCGATCAGCCTGCCAAGACGCCTGCACCTGCCGCAGCCGCCGCTACGCCCGCCGCAGCGGGCAAGCCGACCTACGGCAGTTACGGGTTCGATGCGGCGGGCATGGACCTGTCGGTCAAGCCGGGCGACGATTTTTACGACTATGCCAATGGCACATGGGCCAGGAACACGCCGATCCCCGCCGATAAGTCCAACTATGGCGCGTTCAACACGCTGGACGACCTGTCGCGCACGCGCACACGCGGCATATTGGACGCGGCGAAGGCCGACCCCAAAAGCAAGATCGGCGCGGCCTATGCCAGCTATCTCGACACCGCCGCCGTGGAGGCCAAGGGGCTGACGCCGATCAAGCCATGGCTGGGCGAAATCGCCGCCATCAAGGACAAGGCGGACTATGCCAAGGTCGCTGCCAAGGCCGCGCGCGCTGGCGTACCTGGCCCGTTCCGTTTCTATGTGGGGCAGGACGACAAAGACCCCGAAACCTATATCCTCTCGATGAGCCAGAGCGGGTTGGGCCTGCCCGATCGCGACTATTATCTGGACGCTGGCGAGAAGATGGCGGCGATCCGCACCGCCTATGTCGCGCATCTGGAAAAGATGCTGACGCTGGCAGGCGAGAGCGACGCGAAGGCGCGCGCCGCCGCGCTGATGGCGTTCGAGACGGAGATCGCCAAGGTCCACTGGACGCAGGTCGACAGCCGCGACGCGGACAAGACCTATAACAAGATGACGCTGGCGCAGTTGCAGGCAGCGGCACCCGGCTTCGACTTTGCGGGCTATTACAAGGCGAACGGGTTGGCCGCCGCCAATCTGCTGGTCGCGCAGCCCAGCGCAATCACCGGCGAAGCGGCGTTGATCGCCAAGGCACCGATCGGCGTGTTGAAGGACGCGCTGATTCTCGCGAGCCTGCGCAAATATGCCGACTTCCTGCCCGACCGGATCGCCAACGAGGACTTCGCCTTTTACGGCACCACCCTGTCGGGGACGCCAGAGCGCGAGGCGCGGTGGAAGCGTGGGGTGGATTTCCTCAAGGATTCGCTCGGCGAGGAAGTGGGCAAGGCCTATGTCGCGCAATATTTCCCGCCCGAGACCAAGGCGGCGATGGACGTTCTGGTCAAGAATGTCATGGCGGCGATGGGCCGACGCATCGACGGGCTGACATGGATGAGCGACACGGCCAAGGCGCGCGCGCACAAGAAGCTGGCCGCTTTCACCCCCAAAATCGGCTATCCTGACAAATGGCGCGATTATGCGGGCCTCACCATCAAGGGCGACGACCTGATGGGCAATGCGATGCGCGCCAGCCAGTTCGATTTCGATTATAATATCGGCAAGCTGGGCAAGCCCATCTATCGGTGGGAATGGGGCATGACCCCGATGGAGATCAACGCCTATGCCAATTTCGGCATGGTCGAGATCGTCTTTCCCGCCGCGATCCTGCAACCGCCCTTCTTTGACCCCCATGCCGACCCGGCCGTCAATTATGGCGGCATCGGCGCGGTGATCGGCCATGAACTGAGCCATCATTTCGACGATCAGGGCGCGAAATATGACGAGACCGGTAAGCTCAACCAGTGGTGGACCGACGCCGACGTCGCTGCGTTCAAGGCGATGACCGACAAGCTGGGCGCGCAATATGACGCCTATGAGCCGTTTCCCGGCGTGCATGTGAAGGGCGCCTTCACCATGGGCGAGAATATCGGCGATCTGGCGGGGCTGGCGGTGGCGCTCGACGCCTATCATGCTTCGCTGGGCGGCAAGGCTGCGCCAGTGATCGACGGGATGAGCGGCGACCAGCGCTTCTTCCTGGGCTGGGCGCAGGTGTGGCGGCGCAACTATCGCGAAGCCAATCTGCGCCAGCGGCTGGTGACGGATCCGCATGCGCCATCGCAATACCGCGCGGACATCGTGCGGAATTTCGACGCCTGGTATGACGCGTTCAAGCCGCAGCCGGGTGGCAAGATCGTGCTGAAGCCTGCCGATCGCGTTAAAATCTGGTGATTGGGCAGCGCGGGCGTGCGATATTGCGCGCCCGCGCTTGCGCGATGACAAGGGTGCGATAAAGGCACCTGCATGACTTCTCCCGTCTGGCATCCCTTTACGCAGCATGGACTGAACGAGCCGATCCCGCAGGTCGTGCGGGCCGACGGTGCGCTGCTGCATCTGGCCGATGGCGGCACGTTGATCGACGCCATATCCAGTTGGTGGGTGACGACGCATGGCCATTGCCATCCCCGCATCGCCGCCGCCATCGCGCAGCAGGCCGCGACGCTCGATCAGTTGATTTTCGCAGGCTACACCCACGCCCCGGCGGAGGAGGTCGCGCGGGGACTGATCGCACTGGCACCGCGCGCGCCGGGCCAGCCGGAACTGGCGCATGTCTTTTATTCCGACAGCGGATCGACGGCGGTGGAAGTCGCGATCAAGATGGCGCTGGGTTACTGGTATAATCTGGGCCAGCCCGAACGGCATCGCATCCTCGTCCTTGAACATGGCTATCATGGCGATACGATCGGCACGATGTCGATCGGCGAGCGCGGCGTGTATAATGCGGCCTGGACGCCGTTGCTGTTCGATGTCGGCACCATCCCCTTCCCCGCGCCGGGTGCGGAGCAAGCATGCCTCGATGCGCTGGAGTCTGCATGCCGGGACAAGCCCGCCGCTTTCATCGTCGAGCCGCTGATATTGGGCGCGGGCGGGATGTTGATCTATCCCGCGTCCGTGCTGCGCGAGATGGCTGCGATCTGCCGTCGCCACGATGTATTGTTCATCGCCGACGAAGTGATGACCGGGTGGGGCCGCACCGGCACGCTGTTCGCGTGCGAGCAGGCGGGAATCGTCCCCGACATCATGGCGGTAGCCAAGGGGATTACCGGCGGCGCGATTCCGCTGGCGGCCACGCTTGCCACCGCGCCGATATTCGACGCGCATCGTTCCACCGACCGCGCGCGGCTATTCTATCATTCGTCCAGCTATACCGCCAACGCCATCGCCTGCGCCGCTGCCGTCGCCAATATCGCCATCTGGCAAGAGGAGGATGTGCTGGGGCGGATCGCGGCGCTGTCCGCAGGAATCGCCGCGCGACTCGGTACGCTGGCCAGTCACCGCGCCTTTGCCAACCCCCGGCAATTGGGGACGATCGCGGCGATCGACCTGATGACTGGCGACGCGGGCTATCTGTCCGATCTGGCGCCCAGACTGCGCGCCTTCTTCCTCGACAAAGGCCTATTGTTACGGCCGTTGGGCAACACCATCTATATGATGCCGCCTTATTGCACCGATGCAGCGCAGCTCGACCGGCTCTTTACGGCGATCGCGCAGGCGGGCGATTATTTCAGCGCAAATGCCTGACTTTCATTTTGCAGGATTTGGCGCTATGGCGGCGCGATTTTTGAATTTGGGATATTATGGCGAAAGAAGAACTGCTTGAAATGCGCGGACAGGTTGTGGAGCTTCTCCCCAACGCCATGTTCCGCGTCCGGCTAGAGAATGATCATGAAATTCTTGGCCACACTGCAGGCAAGATGCGCAAGAACCGCATCCGCGTGCTGGTGGGCGACGAAGTGCTGGTCGAATTGACCCCCTATGATTTGACCAAGGGTCGGATCACTTACCGCTTCAAATAAGCGGCGCAGATGCGGCTTATATTGGCTTCCGCTTCCCCCCGGCGTCTGACGCTGCTGGGGCAAATCGGCGTTGTTCCCGATGACGTGGACCCGGCCGATTGCGACGAAACGCCGCGCAAGGCGGAATTGCCGTCGCTCTACGCCGCGCGTGTTGCGGCGGACAAGGCGACGATCGTCGCGGCGCGCCATCCCGGCGCGTTCGTCCTGTCGGGCGATACGGTCGTGGCGGCGGGTCGACGCATCCTGCCCAAGGCGGAGACGGAGGATGAGGCACGAACATGCCTCACCCTGCTGTCGGGCCGTCGCCATCGCGTGCTGAGCGCGGTGACTCTGATCGACGGGCATGGTCATGCGCGCCATCGGCTGTCGGCCAACATCGTCACGTTCAAGCGGCTGGAGCGGGCGGAGATCGACCACTATATTGCCAGCGACGAATGGCGGGGCAAGGCGGGCGGCTATGCCATACAAGGGCGCGCGGCTGGCTTCATCCGCGCGATCCAGGGTAGCCATAGCGCAATCATGGGCCTGCCGCTTTACGAAACCCGCGCGTTGCTGAAGGCAGCGGGCTACCCTCTCGACTAGGAACCGACATGGCCGAATGGCTTTACGAAGAAGGGATTGGCGAGGCACGCGCGGCGCTGATCGAAAAAGGCCGTCTGGTCGAGGCACTGGTGGAGCGCGAAGGCGACGCCGTGCGTCCGGGCGCGGTTGCGCAGGGCCGGCTGGTCGCGACGATCATCCCCAAGAAGCGCGGCATCGTGCGGTTGATTTCGGGTGAGGAAGTGCTGCTGGAACCGATCCCGCCGCGCCTGGCGGAAGGCGCCAACGTGCTGGTCGAGATCGTGCGTGAAGCCATTGCCGAAGAAGGCCGCCCCAAGCGCGCCAAGGGCCGGATGCCTCAAGCGGGCGTGAAGCCCCATGCCGGACCCAGCCTGTTGCAGCGCATCCGCGCGACAGGCGTGCCTGTCGTCCCCTGCCCCGCGCATGAGGAAGACCGGCTGGAAGCGCATGGATGGAGCGAGTTGATGGAGGAGGCGATGACTGGCGAGGTCGGCACCGAAGCCGCCGCGCTGCGCCTGTATCTGACGCCCGCCATGCTGCTGATCGACATCGACGGGTCGCTGCCGCCTGCCCAGCTTGGCCCCAAGGGCGCGAAGCTGGCGGCGCAGGCTGTGCGGCGCATGGGCCTGACCGGTTCCATCGGCATCGACCTGCCGACAATGAACAACAAGGATGAGCGGATCATCGCCGCCGCGCAGATCGACAAATATCTGCCCCTGCCGTTCGAGCGGACGGCGGTGAACGGCTTTGGTTTTGTCCAGATCATTCGGAAGCGCGAACGGGCCAATCTGATGGAATTGCTGCGTGAAGACCCGGTCGCCACAGCCGCGCTGGCCCTGCTGCGCCGGGCGGAGCGGCATGGCACCGGCGGAGCGGTGACGGTCAGCGGTGCGCCCGCAGTCATCGACCTGCTGCACAAGCGACCCGACTGGATGGAGCAGCTGGCCAAGCGCCGTGGCGGCGCGGTCACGCTGCGCGCCGACGCTGCCCTGTCGCTGGCTGGTGGCCATGCCGCCTAAAGTGCCTGCCTGCCCCCTGTGCGGCAAGGCCGCGACACCATCGGCCCGCCCCTTTTGCAGCAGCGCCTGCCGCGATCGCGACCTGCTCAAATGGCTGGGCGAAGGCTATCGCGTGCCCGGCCCGCCAGCGCAGGAAGACGCGGAAAAAAACAGCATTTATGGGGTGGACAGCGACGAGGATTGACGCCTATAGGCACGCCTCCATTGCGCGGCCATGGTCGCCATAGATACTATGCCTGGATAGCTCAGTTGGTAGAGCAAGCGATTGAAAATCGCTGTGTCGGCGGTTCGAATCCGTCTCCGGGCACCATTTTTTCTCTTTGCAGCATCCAGCAGCATCCAGAGATATCTCCAGAAATGACGGAAAACGCGGGTTTTGATTGACCCTTCGTTCCCGGCCGTGACCGTCAGCCACACATCAATCATGGTATTTTTGACAGAGGCCGACTTGGGCGCCTTCTGACCGCTTACGCCTTCACCGCCATAATGGCATAGCCCAGACAATCATCCTTCGACCCCAGGCCAAACGCCATGGTCAGGTGCGCGGTCAGCAGGAAGAGCAGCGCCAGCGGCAGCAGCGCCACCAGCAGCGCCCATTGGATCGGCCAGTATCGCGACGGCCGCGCCAGTCGCATCGCAACGACGATCAGCTTGTTGGCGATGACCGCAATATCATCGCCGCGTTCCTCGATATGCACATGCGCGAAGGACGCGAACATCCGGTCCAGCGCATATTTGGAAAAGCGATGGAAATCATAGGGCGCATAATGGACCCGCGCCGAAAAAGGTACGGTCGCGATCAGCGTTCCACCCGGTTTCAGCACCCGCGCCATTTCCGCGATCAGGGCCACTGGCTCGGGCGCATGTTCCAGCACCTCGGTGCATAATATCGTGTCGAAATGCGCATCGGGAAAAGGGATGGACAGGCCATCGAAGGCGACGGTTCCTTCGCGCCCCTGCATGGCGAAGGCCGACGCCTGCGGCACGTCGATCCCGGTATAACGCACCGCAGCGGGCAGGAAGCTGCGATAGGGCATCTCCCCGCATCCCACATCCAGCAGGTCGCCGCGCAAAGGGGCAAGCCGTGGCCCCAGAAAGGTCCAGATCGTGCCGAGTTGCAGGTCGACGAAGCAGCGCAACGCAAAGCCGATCCGCGAGCGCCACGACGCATCGAAGCGCAGGGGAATGGGCTGTACCTGCTCCTTGATGGCGTCGGCCCACTCGCCCAGCATGTCTCCGGTCACAGCGGCTTGAACCCCCAGCTCATATAATTGCCGACATTGACCGACAGCCGCCGCCGGTCGAGCCACGACCCGCGCAACCCCCTGGTCAGCACCCGTTTCAAACCATCGGGCATCGGCACCAGCCTTAGCCAATAGCTGGGCCGGTAGCTGTTGCGGAAACTCGTCCCCGCGACGCTGGTATAGCCATGATGACGCAGCAACCCCTGCGCGCTGGTGGCGGAAAATAGCTGCATATGTTCGATGTCCACGATCGGCGATCGCCGCCCCAGCAGGCGGTTGAGCCAGGCGCGGCGGTCATGCGTCACGCCCACGAACACGCCGCCGGGGCGCAACAGTCGATGCGCAGCGGCGACCAGTGCGCCAGGGTCCTGCACATGTTCCAGCGTCATGAAGCAGCAGATGAGGTCGAAGCTGTCGGGCGCAAAATCCGCTTCCTCGAAAATCCCCTCGCGGATCCACGCCCGGCGATGCGCGGGCGCAGCGGCGATGGCCGCGCTCGACGGCTCCACGCCCACCAGCGGCGTAAAGCCATGCTGCCCCAGCCGCTCCAGAAAGGCAGCGGTCCCGGTCCCGATCTCCAGCGCCGCGCCGCGCCCCTTCAACTGCCCCAGCACGCTATCGAGCGCGCGGGCGTAGGCGTCGGCGGCGTCCTCCGCTTCCTCCGCACTGTCATAATCGGCAGCATGGTAGCTCGCCGCCAGCGACGCCACGCTGGGCGGGCGATCGACATAGGCCAGATCGCAGTCCCGGCAACGCACCATCGCATGGCTCATATATTCGGGTATCTTGCGCGATGCGAAGCTGGACGCGCTGACCCGGCTTTCGTCGCGCGTATCGGACAGGAAAGGTTCGGCCCGATCCGGGCCTGCACCGCAGAGCGGACATGTGCGAACGATGGGGATAGGATCATGCTGCATGGCGACCGCAGTAACACCACTTGGTTGAGCAAATATTAACCATATCCGCCGATTTTGCAGAGCATGACAGATACGCCCCCTCTCGCGCCCCGGCCCCAGGACACGATCGCGCTGGCCCGCGCGATCCGCCGCCTCGCCCTGCACATGGTGACGCGGGCAAAGGCGTCGCATATCGGGTCGGCGCTCTCGATCGCGGACATCGTGGCGGTGCTCTATGGCGCGGCGCTGCGCGTCGATCCCGCCCATCCACGCCACCCGAATCGCGACCGTTTCATCCTGTCGAAGGGCCATGCCTGCGTCGCCGTCTATGCGGCGCTAGCGCAGACCGGCTTTGTGGATGCCACGCTGCTCGACACCTATGGCGACGACGGGTCGATGCTGATGGCGCATATCAGCCACAAAGTGCCGGGCGTGGAATTTTCCACCGGCGCGCTGGGCCACGGCCTACCCTTTGGCACTGGCAAGGCGCTGGCCGCGCGGCGCCGGGGTGAAGACTGGCGCACGGTCGTGCTGACCAGCGATGGAGAATGGGGCGAAGGCAGCAATTGGGAAGCGGCTTTGTTCGCCGCCCATCATGGCCTCGATAATCTCACCTGCATCATCGACTATAACAAGCTGCAAAGCCTGCGCAGCGTGGACGAGACGTTACGGCTCGAACCGCTCCATTCCAAATTCGATGCCTTTGGCTGGGCGGTGCGCGAAGTGGACGGCCACGACCATGGCGCGCTGCGCGATGCGCTGGCGGGCGGACCATGGGTGGCGGGCAAGCCAAGGATGCTGATCGCCCACACGACCAAGGGCAAGGGCGTCAGCTTCATGGAAAACAAGGTGGAGTGGCATTATCGCAACCCCACGCCGCAACTATTGGAGGATGCGCTGGCCGAACTCGCGGGGGAGACAGCCGATGCGTGACGCCTTCATCGACGAACTGACTACGCTGGCCGGAGTCCACGATAACATCGCCCTGATCGTGGGCGATCTTGGCTATAATGTGATCGAACCCTTTGCCGATCGCTTCCCAGACCGCTTCGTCAATGCCGGCGTCGCCGAACAGAATATGACGGGTCTGGCCGCCGGGATGGCGAGCGAGGGCTATCATGTCTTTACCTATTCCATCGCCAATTTCCCGACCTTCCGCTGCGCCGAACAGATCCGCAACGATGTCGATCATCACCGTCTGCCCGTGACGGTCGTCGCGGTGGGCGGCGGCCTGTCTTATGGATCGCTGGGCTATTCCCATCATGCGGTACAGGATTATGCGCTGATGCGCGCCATGCCCAACATGACGATCGCCGCGCCGGGCGACCCGCTGGAAACGCGCGCCTGCCTGCGCTGGCTGATCGCCAACCCCGGCCCCTCCTATCTGCGTCTGGGCAAGGCGGGCGAACCGCGCTTTCATGAAACCATGCCCGACGTCGCACCGGGCCGCTGGGTCCGCGTGCGCGACGGCGATGAGGCATCCATCCTGCTATCCACCGGCGCAGCGCTGGGCGCAGCGATCGCGCGTGCCGATGGCAAAGCGGTCTGGTCGCTCCCCCTCTGGAGCATGGCGGCGAAGGCCGACCAACCCGTCCAGATCGCCCGCCATGGCCGCATCACCACGCTGGAGGATCATCTGGCCGATGGCGGCTTTGGATCATGGCTGGCCGAATCCGTCGCGGGGACGCCTGCTGCTGCGAACATCGCGCCGATCGCTTTGTCCGCAAACGTGTGCGACCATGTGGCCGGGCAAGCGGCGCTTAATCGGATGGGTGGGTTGACGGTATAGGGTTAGGGACGGGTTGCTCCCCCAACTGTCATGCCAGCGAAGGCTGGCATCTCTTTATTCTTTCAGACGCTTCATCCAAAGAAGTGAGATCCCAGCCTTCGCTGGGATGACGGAAATAAAGGGCCGCACATGGTCGTTTGAAAACCGGCAGCTTGAATCACCCGCCCACGCTTCACGCAGGCCACTGCCCCTCGTTCCACTCCCGCGCCGCATGGATGACGCGCAGGATCGCAACCGTCTGGTCTTTGTCGGTCAGGCTGTAGGCAAGGACATAGGGGATGCGCGGCACGGATTTTTCATAAGTGCCGCCGATCCGCCCCGGATGCCCCGTGGCAAAGGCCGCCAGATCCTCGCCCGTCTTCTGTATGGCGTCCGCGACCCGTTCGGCGGCATCGGGATCATCGGCGGCGATATAGCGCAGAATCGCCAGATAATCGGCCTGCGCACTCTGCGCCCAGATGATCCGTCTCATCCACGCGCCGCTTTTGCATCCTCGATGATCCGGCGAGCGTTCGCGCTCACCGTGTCATGGCTGACCACCCGGCCAGCAGCCACATCGTCCAAGCCGCGCTGGATACCCTCGATAATCTCCAGTTCGCGCTCGACATAGGCGGCGACGGCTTCGGCCGCCAGAAAGGACCGACTGCGCCGCGTGCCTTGCGCCAGCCGCTCCAGCTTGTCCTTGAGATCGGACGGCATTCTTATCGTCATCGTCGTGCTGGCGTTCATGGTACATCCTTCCATGTACACATAATAACACAACTGCCAGCGATAGCCACCTCCCTTCCCAATAACACTTTCTTTACCATGCCTGTTCATAAGCATGATCCCATGAAAGCGATCATCCTTGCAGGCGGTTTTGGGACGCGTCTGGCCGAAGAAACGTCGGTCCGGCCAAAGCCCATGGTGGAAATCGGCGGCAAGCCGATCCTGTGGCACATCATGAAGATTTACGCCCAGCATGGCGTGACCGAATTTATCGTGTGCCTTGGCTACAAGGGCTATATGATAAAGGAATATTTCTTCAACTATGCGCTGCACATGTCGGACGTGACGATCGACCTGCGCCGCGGCACGACCGACGTGCATCGCAATGCGTGCGAAGACTGGAAAATCTCGCTGATCGACACCGGCGCGGACACGATGACCGGTGGCCGCCTGCGTCAGGCGATGCGCTATCTGGGCGACGACAAGGATTTCTGCCTGACCTATGGCGATGGCGTCAGCGACCTGAATGTCGGCGCAGCGATCGACTTTCACCGCGCCCATGGCCGCAAGGCGACGGTGACTGCCGTGCGCCCCGCAAGCCGCTATGGCCAGCTCGACCTGGACGGCGACCGCGTGGCCGCCTTTGCCGAAAAGCCGGTGGACGAAGGGGGCTGGATCAACGGCGGCTTCTTCGTGCTGGACCGCAGCATCGGCGATTATCTCGGCCAGTCGGACGAATGCGTGTGGGAACGCGAACCGCTGGAGGAACTGGCGGGCGATGGCGAACTGCGCGCTTTCTTCCACGATGGGTTCTGGCAACCGATGGACACGCTGCGCGACCGCCAGATGCTCGAAGGGCTGTGGGACCGGCAAGAGGCACCATGGAAAATCTGGCCGTAAAGCGGGCGAGCGCCATCCCCCTGACGCCCGATCCTGCCTTCTGGGCAGGGCGGCGCGTGCTCGTTACCGGGCATAGCGGCTTCAAGGGCAGCTGGCTGCTGGTGCTGCTCGATGCGCTGGGCGCACGCGTCACTGGCCTGTCGCTCGCCCCCGACACCACGCCGTCCCTGTTCGATATTATCGAGGGCGCAAGCCTGTGCGATCATCATGTCGCCGACATTCGCGACGCCGCCGCCGTCGAAACGATCGTCACCCGCGCCGCGCCCGACATCGTGCTGCATCTGGCCGCGCAGCCGCTGGTGCGCGCCTCTTACGCCGATCCGCTGGCGACCTATCAGACCAATGTCATGGGGACCGCCCATGTGCTGGAAGCCTGTCGCAAGGCACCCAGCGTCCGCACCATCGTCTCGGTCACGACCGACAAATGCTATGCCAATGACGGGCGCACGCAGGGCTATGGCGAGGATGCGCCGCTCGGCGGGCATGATCCCTATTCCAACAGCAAGGCCTGCGCCGAACTGGTCAGCGCCTGCTGGCGCGACAGTTTCCTGAGCGAACAGGGCGTCGGCCTCGCCACCGCACGCGCGGGCAATGTCATCGGCGGCGGCGACTGGTCCGCCGACCGTCTGGTGCCCGACGCGATCCGCGCTTTTGGGCAGGGGCGTCGCCTTGAAATCCGCAATCCCGGCGCAATCCGCCCATGGCAGCATGTGCTGGAACCGCTGACCGGCTATCTGTTGCTGGCGGAACGCCTCGCCGCCGACCCCGCCCGCTTCGCACGGGGCTGGAACTTCGGTCCCGCCGCCGCCGATATGGCCAGCGTATGCGATGTGGTCGATCTGCTGGGCCAGCATTGGGGCGTGACGCAGGGCTGGACGCAGCAACCGGGCGATCACCCGCACGAAGCCGCGCTCCTGACGCTCGATTCCACCGCAGCGGGTGAAGCCTTGGGCTGGCGTCCGCGCCTGTCGCTCGACCGCGCGCTGGCGCTGACCGCCCACTGGTATCGCGCCACCGACCAGCGCGCTGCGACGCACGCACAGGCGGAAGATTTCCTGTCACTGGTGCCGGCATGAGCCGCATCCTCGTCACTGGCGCAGCCGGCTTCGTCGGCGCGGCCGTGGCCGATCTAGCCGCGCGCGAAGGGCATCAGGTGACGGCCCTGGTGCGCAATCCCGCCGCCCCGCGCGTCGTCGCGCTGGCCGGACGCTGCGCCATCGCGGTCGCGGACCTGGCCGACGCCGCCGCCGTGCGCGCCGCGCTGATACAGGCCCGCCCCGACATCATCATCCATTCCGCGTGGGAAGGCGTGGGCGGCCCGGCCCGCGCAGGCGATATTCAGATCGACAATATCCGCACCACGCTGGCTCTGCTCGACGCCGCCATCGCCGTGGGCGCGCGCCGCTTCATCGGCATCGGCAGTCAGGCCGAATATGGCCGTCACGATTGCCGCATCGACGAAAGTGCCGCGACCATACCCTTCCTCCTTTATGGCGCGGCCAAGCTGTCGGCCTGCCACCTCACCCGCCAGCGCGCGGGCGAAGCGGGCCTTGGCTGGGCGTGGCTGCGGCTCTTTTCGCCTTATGGTCCCGGCGACAATCCGGGCTGGCTGATCCCGTCGGTCACCGCGCAGATGCTGGCGGGCGACACGCCCCGCACCAGCCCCGGCACCCAGAAATGGGATTATCTGCACATTGTCGATTGCGCGCGCGGCATATTGGCCGCTGCCATCACCGACAGCGCGCAGAGCGTGTTCAACCTGTCGAGCGGCCGCGCCGTCGCGGTGCGTGCCATCGTCGAACAATTGCGCGACATCGCCCGCCCCGGCCTTCCCCTCCGCTTTGGCGACATCCCCTTCGGTCCCAACCAGATCATGCATCTGGAGGGGGATTGCAGCCGGTTGACGGCGGCGACCGGATGGACCCCGCGCATCGCGCTGGAGGATGGCCTCGTCACCGTGGTCGATGCCCTGAAAAAGATGGCGAGGCAGGCGGCATGATGGCGCATCTCCTCGACCGACGCCTCATCACCTTCCTGATCGCGGGCGGCATCAACACGCTGTTTGGCTATGGCGTCTATGCCGCGCTGGTGCTGATCGGCATGGTGCCGCACATCGCCCTGATCGTGGGCGGCGTCATCGGTATCCTGTTCAATTTCCTGACCAGCAGCGCGGTGTTCCGTTCGTTCGATCTGCACCGCCTGCCACGCTTTCTGGCGGTCTATACCGTCATGACGGCCCTCAACATCCTGCTGCTGGAAGCCGCCATGCGCTTGGGGATCGGCCCCTTGCTGGCGCAGGCGATCATCCTGCCCTTCTGCACCCTCACCTTTTTTGCCATGCGCCGCTTCGTATTCGCGGCCCGTTCGGAGCAGCCGTCATGAAGACCATCTCAATCGTGACCCCCTGCTTCAACGAAGCGGACAATGTCACTGCCTGCCGCGACGCGGTCGCCGCGCTGTTCGCACCCGGCGCGCCGCTCGCTGGCTATGGCCGCGAACATATTTTCGCCGACAATGACAGCGGCGACGGCACGCAGGACATCTTGCGCGATCTGGCCGCCGCCGACCCGTCGATGAAGGTCATATTGAACGCCCGTAATTACGGTCCCTTCCGCTCGAATTTCAACGCCCTGCGCGCCGCGACTGGTGACGCGGTGGTGGTATTCCTGCCCGCCGATCTTCAGGATCCGGCAGAGATGATCCCCGAATTTGTCGCCCTGTGGGAAAGCGGCGTCGAAGTCGTCGCAGGCGCGCGCATCAACCGTCAGGAAAGCCTGGCGCTGCGGGCCTGTCGCGCGCTCTTTTACCGCACCGTACGAACGCTCAGCGACATCGACATCCCGGTCAACGTCGGCGAATTTCAGCTGCTCGACCGCAAGGTGTGGGAAGCCGTCGTCAGCCATGACGACCATTATCCCTATATTCGCGGCATCATCGCTTCGGTCGGGTTCCGCCGCGTCATCGTCCCCTATACATGGGCCGCGCGCCGATCCGGCCTGTCGAAGAACAACCTGCCACGCCTCATTGATCAGGCGTTGAACGGCATTTTCAGCTTCACCAACGCCCCCATGCGCCTCTGCACCTTTGCCGGGGTCGCCATGGCGATGCTGTGCCTGCTGTACGCCTTCGTGACCGTCGGCGTCTATATCGCCCGCCCAGACCTCGCCCCGCGCGGCACGATGACGCTGATCGTCGCCCTCTTCTTCCTGTCGGGGGTCCAACTGGTATTTCTGGGGATATTGGGAGAATATGTGACCTCCATCCATGCGCAGGTGCGCAAACGCCCGCTGGTGGTGGAGCGCGAACGCATCAACATGCACGGCATGTCGGAAAGTTCTGGGCCAGAGAATCCCGTCCACGCCCTGCAACGCAAGCTGGACGCGGAGGCCGCGTGACACGGGCTTTTGCCCGTACTGTCCCAACCTACGATCAGGGTGCGGCGTCCGTCCCTTTGCGGGCGCTTACCGCAGCGCTGATCGCCCTGTTCGCGCTCGACAATATTGTGCTGCTCGGCCTGCTGAGCGTTGCCCCGGCATTGGTCGCGGCGGCGGCACTGACCCTGCCTTCGCTGCTTGCCATCCTCGCGTGGAAGGCCATGCCCGCCGCACCCCGGATCGGCGCGCAAACGCTGCTTGTCTGCTTCATGCTCGCTGCCCTGCTGCTGATCGTGGGTGGCGAGGGGCGACTGTTCTATGCGCCGGTCGACTGGCAGATCCGCGACGCCGTGCTGGCCGACATGGGCAATCATCGCTGGCCCTTCGACTATTGGCTGGATGGCAAGGCGCAGATGCTGCGCGCGCCCGTCGGCATGTATCTGCTCCCCGCGCTGCTCGGCGGAGCAAGCCAGCTTGGCCGCGACTGGGCGCTGCTGGCCCATAACGCCCTGATCCTGGGCCTGTTGTTCGCGCAAGGGGCTGCCCTGTTCGAGGGTCGCCGCGCGCGGATCATCGCGCTCATCATCTTCGTGATGTTCAGTGGCCTCGACGTCATCGGCGTCGCGCTGGCGCAGCTGGCGACGGGTTCGGCCAACTGGAACCATCTGGAACGCTGGGCCAGCAATTATCAATATAGCGCGCATATCACCCAGCTATTCTGGGCGCCCCAACATGGGCTGGCGGGCTGGGCGATCGCGCTCTTCTACATGCTCTGGCGCAGAAATCTGGCCCCCATCGGCCTGTTCGCCGCCAGCCTGCCCCTCCTCGCGCTCTGGTCGCCGCTCATCCTGTTCGGGGCTTTGCCCTTCGCCGCCTTTGCAGGGGTGCGCGCCCTGCTGTCCGGCGCATGGGACAGGCGCGACGTGCTGCTCTGTGCGCTCGCTACCGCGCTGGCGATCCCGGCGCTCGCCTATCTCTCCACCGACGCAGCATCGGTCGGTGGCGGCCTGCATCCGCCCACTTTGCTGGGCTATGGCCTGATCCTGCTGCTCGAAGTCCTGCCCTTCCTCCTGCCCCTGCTGGCCGACCGGAGCGGAGCCACGGACCGCGCGACCATCCTCATCGCGGGCCTCTGCCTCATCGTCATGCCGCTGTGGACCATGGGGGCCAGCAATGATTTCCAGATGCGCGCTTCCATCATGCCGCTGGCGCTGGTCGCGCTGGCCTTCGCCAACTTTGCGATCCGCCTGCAAGCGGGGCGGGACAAGGTCGTCATCATCGCCCTGATCGCGCTAGGCTCCGTCACGGGCATAGTCGAAATCTCCCATGCCGTCCGCTTCTCCGCTTCCCCCGCGCCGCTCTGCTCGCTGCCGGGCGTGTGGCACCAACAGGCGATCACCGACATCCCCCACGCCTCCTATTTCGCCGCCCGCGCCGCCTTCCCTATCCCCATCACCCCCGCCGACCGGGTGAGCGCGGTGATGCCGCCCCAATGCTGGGCGCGCCCATGGGACAGTCTGGCGGTACGGCCATGACTATTCTGGCCGAAGGCGCGCAGAGCCGTGGACATCGCATCGGTAGCATCGCGAGGCGCTATCTGCCGGAGATCATCCTGTCTCTGGCAGTCCTTGTCGCTTTGTTCATTCTCCACGATATGCCGATCACGCATGATGTCGTCGCGCAGTTTTGGATCGCTCGCCAGATGATGCATGGAGCTGTGCTCTATCGCGATATCTGGGAAATCAATCCACCGCTTTGGTTCTGGTCTGCCATACCGGTCCATTATGTTGCCGCATGGCTTCATGTGGCGCCGTTGCGACTGCTCGTCGCCCTCATCATTGGCGCAGGCGGTTTGTCCGCCCTGACAAGCTGTTATCTGGCGGGATTTATTTCACCCGGCGCGCGACTGTCGATGATGTTGCTGACCTTCTGGCTGGTCGAGATCACTCCAATTTACGATTTCGGTCAGCGTGAGCAACTCGCACTGATGTGTGCCATTCCTTATGCCGCATTGATTGCGCGCCGGTCTGCCGGCATCGCTGTGCCGTCAGCACTGGCATTACTGGTGGGCATGGCGGCAGCCTATGGTTTTGCGTTGAAACATTATTTTATCGCGGTCCCGGTCATGCTGGAGCTGTGGCTGATCGTGCGGAACCGCGCGCAATGGCGCCTCGTGCGTCCAGAAACCGTGGCGTTGGCGGTCGTCGCGCTGGCCTATGGGCTTGCAGTATTGGCTTTTGCGCCTGCCTTCTTCACGGATGCAGTGCCGATGGTGCAAACCGCTTATCACGGTTTTGAAGCGACTTGGGAGATGATATTGGTCCGGCCCTGGGTCGTGATCTGGGTCTGCATCATCGGCTTCTTCCTGACTTTTGGCGGGGCGTTCGGCAGGCAGGCGAACCCACTGGTTACGGCACTGCTGATCGTCGCCATCGGCTTTGGTTTCGCGTATTTCCTGCAGCGCAAAGGATGGCTTTATCACACTGTCCCGGTAACCGGTGCAGCGGCTCTGGCGCTGGGCATTCGGTTAGGAATGACTGACATGCGTCGGCTGATACCCATGTCCATTGGGCTGACAATGATTGCATTGCCGATATTGCTGCCCTTCAAAACCGGATATTATGCCAACTTTTTTCGAGCAGAGATTGATCCGGTCCTCGACACGGTGCCGAGGGGGCAATCCATATTCATTGCAGCGGCTGACCCGATGTGGGTGTGGCCGACCCTAGAGGATAAGGGCCTGATCTGGTCCTCGCGTCTGCCTGTCTATTGGATGATACCGGCGATCGCGCATGGCGAAGTGATCGGTCCTTACCCCGCGCCGCTGCGCGCATTGGCCAAGCGCATACAGGAAGAAGCCGCGCTGGAAATATATTGCTCTTCGCCTGCGCTGATTGTCTTCGAACGGCGCCGCAACTATGTTTATCAGCCATCCAGCTTCGATGTCCGCCGCTTCTTCCTACGGCACGCTGGCATGCGCACCTATCTGGCGCGCAATTATCGTGAATTGACCCCGACGCCCTCGCTTTATATTTATCGACGCGCAACGCAGGCCGAACCCGCGCGCGCAGGGACTGAATGTCCCACTTTTCGTTAAGCTACATCATACCCAAGCAAGATTCCGATATGTTGCCCCCTATTGGAGAGCAGCCCCCCAGAAGAGATCGGCGGCGCGAAGGCCCCGTATAGGAAGCCGCTTTTATCTGAGCGCTTGTGCAAGTCTCAATAACATGGCTGTGGCAGTCTGGGGATCGAGGGGTGCCGCAGCATCGCGAAGACGCGTCTCTGCATCGGCGACGATCGTCGATGCCGCTTCCAAAACATGATGACCTGAGGCCGTCAGTTCGGTCTTTTGAACGCGCCTATGTTCGGGATGGGCGGTGCGCTTGATGAAAGCCGATTTCTCAAGCGTGACCAATATTGCCTGCATCGTTTGTGGCGTGACGAACGCACGGCGCGCAAGCGTCGCGTTCGAAGCGCCTGCTTCGACCTTCAGATAGGCAAGAACCGCATATTGCGGCGTCGTCAAGCCGATCTTCCGCAGTTCCGCGTCCATGCGCGTCCGAAGCGCCTGCTGCGCCTGCTTCAACGCGAAGCCGATCGTCGCATAGGGATCGCTCAACAGCAATTTGGCGTTTGACATATCAGTGCCCTTATATATGTAAGCGCCCTTGCATATTCGGATTGTTGAAATAAAGGAAGCCCAGCCATGTCCCATCTGATCGGACCCGATTTCATCGGTATCCAAGTCGAGGATCTCGAAGCTGCACGGTCATTCTACACCCAAGTCGTTGGATTGAAGGCCGCTCCCCATAGCCCGCCGGGTGCGATCGTCTTCGACACCAGGCCGATCCCATTTGCTGTTCGCACACCCGTTGTCGATTTGGGAGCGACAGACAGGCTGGGCTGGGGCATCGCCATCTGGTTTGGCTGTGACGATGCCGACGCGCTCCACGACGATCTTGTAAAGCAGGGCATCCATGTCGAGTTTCCGCCAATGGATGGGCCGTTCGGCCGCTACTTCGCGTTCCGCGATCCGTTCGGCTACACGATCACGGCCCACACGATCGCGCCGCCCCAATCGACCAACGCATAAGGCGCTGAACTTGGCGTTCTCGATGGGTGTTGCATCGGCGCAGCATGACCGTGGGGGACGCAATGGCGGGTTTGCGCAATTCGGCCACGGCAAGCATATCGCAGTCCAGTCGCTCGGAAAAGGCGACTGGATCGTCTATCACTCCCCTCGCGAGGCTATGGGGAAGGTGCAGCGGTTCAGGCATTCACGACGATCGTTCGTGTAACCACGCGATGAACGACCGCTGCGTAGCGGAAGCACTTCGCTTGCTCCATCACGCATGGACTGATGGCGGCCTGTTGGTGCCCGGATAGTCCAATGCTGCAAGACCAGCGAGATGATCGACTGTCATATTGTGACTTTGGGCGAAAGACGACGGAAATGGACCGCTTGCGCTGGACAGTGAAGGCCGACTAACCTTTTCTGCCGCCCCTCCCCGTCATGAGTGTCCTGCTGCCCATGCATTTGCCTGCCCGCTGTTTTGCCGTCCTGCTTTCCTTGTGTTCCGCGATGGCTGCGGCCCTGCCGGCCAACCGGCCTGTTGCCGGTTATACGCGCGTGGCGATCGACACGTCGGTCGGCACGATCACCGTCGCGGTGGACCAGAAGCGCGCGCCGCGCACGTCGGCCAATTTCCTGACCTATGTCGATGATGGCCGGTTCGACGGCGTGACCTTCTATCGCGCGGCACGACGCAGGAGCGCGCCGACATTGGGGCTGATCCAGGGCGGGATCGACACGGATGCGCGCCGGTCATTGCCACCGGTCGCGCATGAGCCGACGACGCAGACGGGCATACGGCATCTGGACGCCACATTATCGATGGCGCGGCCCAACCGGCCCGATTCGGCGATGGGCAATTTCTTCATCACGATCGGGCCGACACCGACGATGGATGCACGGCCAGGCTATATCGGCTATGCTGCATTTGGTCATGTGGTGGCCGGGATGGACGTCGTTAAAAAGATTCTGGCCGTTCCCACATGCTGCGGATCGGGACCGATGCGTGGGCAGATGATCGTCAAGCCGATAGTCATCCTGCGCGCGAAGCGTCTGGACGGCACGCCAAAGCCTACGCGCGGCGTGAAACCGTGGCTGATCGGCCTGAAACGCCCACCGCCGAAATAGGGCGCCGATGACAGGAGGATAGTATGACGGGACGGATCAGGGTCGGCATAGGCGGCTGGGTTTACGAACCGTGGCGCGGCACCTTCTATCCGCAGGGATTACGGCAAAAGGATGAACTGGCCTATCTCGGCCAGCATCTGAGCGCGACCGAGATCAACGCAACTTATTATGGAACGCAAAAGCCCGCGACCTTCGCCAACTGGGCCAAAGCCGTGCCCGATGGCTTCCAGTTCGCGATCAAGGCGTCGCGTTATTGCACCAATCGCAAGATATTGGCGGAGGCAGGCGAGTCGATCGCGAAATTCACGGGACAGGGCATAGCGGAACTCGGCGATCGGCTGGGACCGATAATATGGCAATTCGCGGCGACCAAGGCGTTCGATCGCAATGATTTCGCCGCATTCCTGAAACTATTGCCTGCCAGCGTCGATGGCATGCCCCTGCGCCACGCTCTCGAAGTACGGCACGCAAGTTTCGATGACCCCGCGTTCAAGACCATGGCGCAGCAGGCTGGTGCGGCGATCGTGCGGGCCGATCATGACGACTATCCCGCAATCGATGGTCTGACAGTTGGCTTTTCCTACCTGCGGCTGATGCACGCGCGGGACAATGAAGCGACGGGTTATGCCCCTTCCGCGATCGCCGATTGGGCCGCACTGGCACGGGACAGGGCGGCGGACGGCGATGTCTTCGCCTTCTTCATCAGCGGCGCGAAAGTCCGCAACCCCGCCGCTGCCCAGGCACTGACTGAGGCTTTAGGGTAACAGCACTGTTGCATTTGCTGCAATCGCAATGTCACGCTTTGCGATTGTTACAATAGCATGACGGGCGCATAGGCGCGCCCTGCCCCGATGGGCAGATGATGAACCTGAATAATGGAGTAGAATATGCGTCAGGCCTTTCAAGGTGCTGCGCTGGTAGTTGCAGTCGGCGTTCAGATGCTGGCTTTCTATTCGGTGCTTTACGCCTGAGCGCGACAACGCGCTTATCCTTATCCCCTCAACGGGATATTAAAAGGCCGCCCAGGGCATATGCCGGGGCGGCTCTTTTATTATCAGGCGATTTTGGTTAACTCAACCGTATCGGGTAAATGGCTTCATCCCTTGGCAAGCCAGCCCGCCAGCAGATAAGCCACAACACCGATCGGCCCCAATGCACAGAGCGTCAGCAGAACCAGCGCGACGCGGACCAGTGTAACGTCCAGTCCGGTCTGGTTGGACAAACCGGCGCATACGCCCATGATCTTGCCATTGCTGCGGTCGAGTGTGAAACTGTTGTTCATGACGTGTGACTTTCGTGGGTGTTGAGGGGATGCGAGGATCAGGCGATCGGCAGCACCGGGACGGCGGCGGCGATGAAAAGCGTGGCGACGGCGCAGGCGCCGATAAGCGCGACAGCAGCATTTTGGAACCGGATGATCGACATGGTGACACTCCCTGTTGTAGCTGGCCGGATAGTCCGGCCTTGATGCTCACAGACATTGCAGAAGCCGTGCCAGTTTCGATTTTCGCTGGAAATGCGGGGCTTTATGGCCATGCATACGTCGAAGACCGCATCAACAATTCCATTTGTTGGCGTAGGCCACCGGCTGTTGGGCAAATTTTCGTTCCGCTGCCATGCACGCACTGATCTTCGTCTATGGCACGCTGCGCTTGAGCTTCGGCGGTGAGATGGCGCAGCGACTGCATGGAGGCGCGCGTCATGTGGGCCGGGCGCAAGCAAAGGGGCAACTCTATCGGATCGCGGAATATCCCGGATTCGTCCCCGGCGAGGGACAGGTTACGGGCGACCTGTTCCTGCTCGATAATCCTGCCAGGATGCTCGCTCTGCTCGACGACTATGAAGAGTGCGCCGCCCGCTTTCCCTTGCCGCATGAATATGTTCGTCAATTGCTGACGGTGCAGGCAGTGGACGGCCCGGTCGATGCCTGGACCTATATCTATCTGCGCGATGTGGAGGGATTGCCGCTGATCGATAGCGGCGATTTTCTGGCCTGAGCCATGACGCCAGCCAGGACACCCGTCCCGGCTGGCGTAATCGGGCTTATTTCTGCTTCATTGCCTCGACGGCGGCCAGCGTGCTCTTCACATGCGCGGCATAGCTCATTTCCGAATGGACGAAAGCGATCCGGCCGGACGGCGCGATGACATAGGATGTCCGGTCGGTCATGCCGGGCCGCATCTTGAGCGCTACGTCATAGCCCGACACAATATCCGGCCCCGCTGATGCGACGGCGAACTTGCCCGCACATTCCTTGGTCGAAAACGCCACCAGATCATCAACCGAATCGGCTGACATGCCGATGACGGTCGCGCCAGCGGCCTTGAACTTGCCGATATTTTCAGCGAACTCGCGCGCTTCGGCCGAACAGCCCGGCGTAAACGCCTTGGGGAAGAAATAGAGTACCACTGGTCCCCGCTTGAGCTGATGCGACAGGGTCAGGGTAAAGGTTTTGCCCGCCTGAGCGCCGCGCGTGGTGAAATCGGGCGCTTTGGCGCCGATGGCGAGCGCGGCCATCGCCCCGCTCGACCCCATCAGGGTGGCGGCGGCGGCAAGAAACAGTGTCAGGCGCTTCATGGGTCAGACTCCTAGAATATCAGGCTAAGCCGTCGATCGGGCGACCGGCTTTAGCATGAGTGATGAGCGCAATGGCGGCGGCACGCAAGTCGTTCGAAGGGGAATAGCCATGCCTCATTCGCCGGTTGGGAACCGCATATATCGCCGAGCGCTTTTAATGGATGATCCGCGCGCTTCTCCTCCCCCTCCCATTGCTTCTGGTCGCATGCCAGGACAAAGGCGCTGCCCGGAACGACAGCGG
Organism: Sphingobium sp.; assembly: GCF_049304695.1. Taxonomy (GTDB): domain Bacteria; phylum Pseudomonadota; class Alphaproteobacteria; order Sphingomonadales; family Sphingomonadaceae; genus Sphingobium. Next base: position 66,081 of record NZ_JBAQOK010000040.1, on the reverse strand, counting down.
CCAGCCCGGCGTCGTCACCAACATCGTCGATCAGGGCGGAGGCACGACGCAATCCTCGCCGCCCATCGCCAATCAGGCCACGCCAGCGGACACGCGCGCCCCATCGCCAGGCCTCACGCCATCAGGTTCAATACCGACAGCGTTTCAGGGTAGATGGACCGGCATAAGTGAGACGTGCAGCGATCGCAGCGCTGCACTGGACCTCAGCATCGACCCCAGGCGGCTGTTGTTTCACGAAAGCGAAGGGACAGTGAAGTCGGTGAAAAAGGATGGCGACGACAAGCTGTCGGTCACGGCCGCCTTCACCGGCGAAGGCGAAAGCTGGACCCGCACGCTCGCCCTGCACATGGCGGAGAACGGCACGCGGTTGACGATCGTCAACGACGGACAGTCCGTGACACGCAAGCGCTGCTGATCGTTGGCGCCACCCCTTTCCCCGCCTGTGATAGCCCGCTACAGCCGGGCCAATGATCGGCCGCCTTACCTTGAGCGATTTCCGCAATCACGCGGATGCGCTGATCGTGCCCGATCATGCTTTCATCGTGCTGACCGGCGACAATGGCGCGGGCAAGACCAACATATTGGAAGCGGTATCGATGCTGGTGCCAGGACGCGGCCTGCGCGGCGCAGCGCTGTCCGCCATGGCGCGGCAGGGTGGCCCCGGCAGCTTCGGTATCGCGGCGGATGTCGACGGATCGGTACTGGGCACGGGCGTTTCAGCGCAGGCGCCTGAACGGCGGCAAGTGCGGATCGGCGGCGTCGCATCGTCCGCTAACGCACTGGCGGAGCATCTGTCGATCGTCTGGCTGACGCCCGCCATGGACCGGCTGTTCCTCGACAGCCCTGGCGGACGGCGGCGCTTTTTGGATCGCCTGACGCTGGCGTTGCATCCCGCCCATGCCGGGCACGCCAGCCGCTACGACGCGGCCATGCGCGCGCGCAACCGGCTGTTGAGCGATTTGCGGCAGGCCGACCCCGCCTGGCTGTCCGCGCTGGAGGCGCAGATGGGGGAGCATGGCGAAGCGCTGGGGCAAGCGCGCACGGATCTGGTCGCGCGGCTGAACCTGGTGCTGGCGGAGCAGCCCGATGTCCCCTTTGCCCGCCCGCTGATCGCGATCGATGGCGAGGAGAATGAGTCGGATGAACCGTTGGCAGCGCGTCTGGCGCGCGAACGGCGACGCGATGCGGCGGCCGGGCGCACCCTTTCGGGACCACATCGCCACGATCTTTCAGTCATTCATATCGCCAAGGCGCAGCCCGCTGCGCTCTGTTCCACTGGCGAGCAGAAGGCGCTTTTGCTCTCCATCCTTCTGGCTCATGCCGCGCTGGTCACGGCCGATCGTGGCCAGCCGCCGGTGCTGCTACTTGATGAGGTGGCGGCACATCTCGACCCGTCCCGTCGCGCTGCCCTGTTCGACCGTCTGGCGCAAACTGGAGCGCAAATCTGGATGACCGGAACAGAATATAGTCTTTTCAATGACTTATCGATGGCCACACAATTTACGGTAACTGCGGGCCATGTCTTTCGTTCCGCAGCATGACGCGTCGGAGCAACGACTCGTCGCCTGATGCTTTTCAAGATGAACGCAGTCTGTCCTAAGACGGCCATCGGGGTTCAAGCCTACAAAAAGTCGGGGTCGCAATCGCATGATCGTTGGTTTTCGCACGCTGTTCGCAGCGGCCATTCTTGCGCTTTCGACACTGATCGTTTCGCCTGCGACCGCCGGAGTTCTCCAGTGCGCCCCCTACGCCCGTCAGGTTTCGGGCATCCAGCTTTTCGGCAATGCGAACACATGGTGGGGCCAGGCTGAGGGTCAATATGACCGCGGCCATGAACCCCGCGTCGGTGCCGTCCTCGCCTTTGCATCCAGCCGCTCTATGCCGGTCGGCCATGTCGCGATGGTCAGCAAGGTGCTGGGCGCGCGCGAAGTGCTGCTGACCCATGCCAACTGGTCCTATCGTGGCGGCGTTGAACGCGACGTGCGCGCCATCGACGTATCCGCCAACAACGACTGGACCGATGTCCGCGTATGGTATGGTCCCATCGGCGACCTGGGCCTGCGCTCCAACCCGGCACGTGGCTTCATCTATGCCCAGGCGCCCAAAACGCTTGGCAAGCCAGTGCAGATCGCATCGGCTGATGTAGCGGCCCCCATCCACGCTGCTTTCTGATCCTGCCGGGCGTTTGATCCGGCTGGTTTCTCCCGCATTTACCTCTTCCTAAAGGTCATGGCCTAGGGTCGCTCTTGGTGGGGCGATTCGTGATTTTCAGGGTCGCAGGAATGATTCAATGGTTTCGCGGGGCGGCGCTGTGCGCATTGTCCTGCCTGATAGTAACGCCTGCTTTGGGCGCGGCGCTGCAATGCGTTCCCTATGCGCGTGTCGTATCGGGCGTGCAGATACGCGGCGACGCCCTGACATGGTGGGATCAGGCGAGCGCGCAATATCAGCGCGGACACCGGCCCAAAAAGGGTGCGGTGCTGGCCTTTCGCCCCAATGGCCCGATGACGCTGGGCCATGTCGCGGTGGTCAGCCGCGTGCTGGGCGATCGGCGCGTGCTCATCCGCCACGCCAACTGGTCCACCCCCGGCGCGATCGAGGAAGATGTGCTGGCGATCGACGTGTCGGATGCGGGCGACTGGAGCGCGGTGCGCGTCTGGCACAGCCCGACCGGCCAGATGGGCGCACGGACCAATCCGACCTTCGGCTTCATTTATCCGGCCAAAGCCAAATTGCACGATTTCACGCCCGACCCGTCTTTGGGCGATAGCGTGCGCTTTGCCCGGATCGACCCCAAATTGTGGGATGAACGGCGCGAACCGCAAGCAATCGAACCGGTCCACGCAATGCGCCTGGCGCAGGTGACGCCGGTGGACGGCAGAAAATCGCGCAGGGCACCGAAACTGGAATCCGACCCATTGGTCATCCAGTTCGCCGACAATGCGCCGTCTCAGCGGACGCTCAGCGCGATCATCGCCGACGTAAAGCGCGAAACGATGCTGAACTAATGGCCTGACCGACGCTTATTCGGCGTCGGCGGGCTTGTCCTCTTCAGCACCCGGCGCAGGGTTCTCGAACCATGCTTCGACCGGGCCGTTCAGCTTGATGGTCAGCGGATTGCCCTTGCGATCGCGGGTCTTGCCAGCCGCCACGCGGATCCAGCCTTCGGACATCGAATATTCTTCGACATCCTTGCGCTCGACGCCCTTGAAACGGATGCCGATACCGCGCTGAAGCGCGTCCAGATCGAAATGGGGGCTGCCCTGATGCGTGGAAAGCCGGTCGGGGGGTGTATCGCTCATGATCGTAAATCCCTGCAAAGTTGGGCCGCGCCTACCCTTTCCCCGCCTTGCTCGTCAACCGCCCCGGTCATGATCACCGTTGCTGATCGACGTCGCAGAAAATGCGGCGGATGACGCCATGATCCAGCCATGTCGCAAAGCGGCTCTGCGCATCGGCCAGGCCGGTGAAGGGATAGGCAACCGGCCGGTCATCCACCGCGCGACTTGCCCGCGTCAGGCGCGTCATCGCATCGGGCGCGGTCGTCAATATTCGCCCACGCCGATCGGTCGATGCGCTGTTAACGCCGACGACATGGCCATCTTCGGCAAATATCGGTCCGCCACTGATGCCCGAAAGCGTTCCGTCGCCGCTTGGCACGCGGCTGGTTTCGGCCCAGGCCAGGACAGGTTGGGTCACAGCGCTGCGGCCACGGCGCGCATTGGCGGTGCCGATCAACTGGGACACGACCAGCGTCGGCGCACCAGCGGGAAAGCCCATATGATAGCCGGTCGACCCCGTCGGCGGAACGCGGCTGGATAGCGGCAGGGCGGTATCGACCGGCAAACCGTCCCGCACCAGCGCCGCGTCCGCCTCCCCGCTTTCGATCACGCGCGACACGGGCCGGGCATAGCCATCCTCCTCCAGTCCAACGCGCGAACAGCCATGCGTGACATGTTCGGCCGTCAGCCATGCGCCATCCCGATCGACGGCGAAGGCCGTCCCCATGCTGTCCGCCGGATTCTGGTCGCGGTTTTCGATGACGAACTGCTCGTCGCTCCACTGCGGCAGGGGACGGCGTGGCGATCGGGGATCGAACGTTTCCACCTGCAACGGGGGAATCGGCACGCGCTGGCCAAACCATGCGACCAGCAGCAGGCCGCCCAGCGCCAGCGGCAGGCAACCACAGCCACCTCGCGCCATCGAGTCTCAGCCCGCCACGGCGGCAGAGGTCAGGCAGGCGACGGCCGCCTTCATCATCGCCAGAAAAATCGCCGCCGACCGTTCATTGGCTTCGATACGGCTGGACAATGCACCCAGCAGAAAATCGACCAGCCTGAACGCGATGAGTTGCAGGACCAGCGTCACGCTGCCCCAGATGAGAATGTCCCACGCATTGACCGACCCGGCGAGGCAGAAGCCCAGCGGCAGCGCCAGACCGATCGCCGCACCACCCAGCGAGATAGCAGCGGCTTCGTTGCCTGCCCGGATCAGCGCAAATTCATCATGGGGCGTGATCCACATATACAGCCCCAGCGCCAACAGCCAGACAAGGGTGGCACTGGCAAGGTGCAGCAGCAGGATGGGGAGGCCAGAGAGCAGGCTCTGGATCACAGGCATGGGATCGGTCATGCGCGTCCAATGCCGCAACCCGCCCCAAGGTTCATTTCGGGACGGGCTACAAGCATGATTTACATTAAAATGTCAGCGGCAGATGCGCACGCGGACGTCGCGATGGCGATAGCGATCATAGCGCCACTCGTTCCAGCAGCGTTGACGATAGCCGCGATGGCCGCGCCAGTTGCCCCTGTCACCACGCCAGTTGCGCCGATTGTCCCACCGGCGATGATCCCGGCGCCCGTTGTCGAAGCGATCTCCACGATCACCACGCCAACCATCATGGCGACCACCATGATATTGCGCCTGCGCAGGAACCGCTGCCGTCAATCCGGCGACCGCCAGGCTCAACGCCGCGACGCCTTTCCAGAGAATGTTCATGTCCGTTTCTCCTCACATGTTCTGCCTGTCGAAGGACAGAACCATGAATGAGAAATGGACCCGCGCGGCTGAACCGTCCGGGAACATCGCTGTAATCGGGCGTTCAGCCAGTCATCGGCCGCGCAGGGCGGTTTCGCTGTCGATCATATAGTCGCGGGTGATGGGCAAGGTGCGGCGATCACGGGCATATTGAATCTGATAATTGACCATGCCCCCATGTTCGAACACGGTCGCCGCACCTGCCAGATAGAAGGTCCACAGGCGGTAAAACCGTTCATCATACAGGGCAACGATGTCGGCCTTGCGCGCCAGCGTGCGCTTGTACCATTCGCGGATGGTCAGGCCATAATGCATCCGCAGCACTTCGACATCGGTGACCATCAGCCGCGATCCCTCGCTGCCCGCGACCATTTCGGACAGGGCGGGAATATAGCCGCCGGGGAAGATATATTTCTGGGTAAAGGCGTCGGTGACGCCCGGCCCGCCCATCCGGCCGATCGTATGGACCAGCATCACGCCCTGCGGCGTCAACAGGTCGTGGCATTTGTGGAAAAAGGCGCGGTAATGCGCGGTGCCGACATGTTCGAACATGCCGACCGACACGATCCGGTCGAACGGCCCGGTCATGTCGCGATAGTCGATCAGTTCGAACCGGACATGATCCGAAACGCCCGCTTCCTCCGCACGGGCGCGCGCCACCTTCAACTGTTCTTCCGACAGGGTGATGCCAGTGACGTCCACGCCGCAGGTACGATGGAGATAGAGCGCCATGCCGCCCCAGCCGCATCCGATATCGAGCACGCGCATCCCCGGCTCCAGCGCCAGCTTGGCGGCGATATGCGCTTTCTTGTCCTCCTGCGCCTGCTCCAGGCTGATGCCCGCCTCATTGTCCGCATCGGGATAATAGGCGCAGCTATATTGGCGATCGCGGTCGAGGAAGAGGGAGTAGAGTGCGCCCGACAGGTCGTAATGATGGGCGACGTTCGCTTTCGATCGGGCCTTGTGACTGGCCCGCCACATTTTCTGGCGGACGCTGCCGAAGCTGCGCTTGAACAGGCTTTTATTCTCGATGGATTTGCCCTGTTCCCACGGGTTGCTGGCGCGCACCATGGAAATCAGTTCCATGATTCCGCCGCCCTCGATCGTCACCCGCCCGTCGATCCATGCCTCCGCCATGCCCAGGCGCGGATCTCGCAATATGTCGAATGCCGCCCGCCGGTCGCGCAGTCGCAGCGCCAGGTCGGGAAAGTCAGGATCGGGATTGCCGACGGTAAAATGCCCGCCATCGGGGTAGAAGATCGTCAACCGGCCACGGGTGACCAGACGGCGCAAAATCCGCTCGAAAACTGTCATGCGTCCTCAATAATCAACTTCCTGCATGCACGTCAAATGCCCGCATACCAGTCATAATCCGCATAATCTTCCCAATAGCCGCCCTTGCCCTTGCCGATGCCGTCGAGCGTCGCAACCGCTTCGATGCCCATCAGATATTTGGCCTGTTTATAGCCCAGTTGCCGTTCGACGCGCAGTCGCAGCGGCGCGCCGTTTGCGACGCTCAGCGGACGGTCGTTGAGCGCGAAGGCGAGGATGGTCTGCGGGTGGAAGGCATCGAACAGGTCGATGCTTTCATAATAGGGCCGCCCGCCGCCCATATCGTCCGCGCAGCGCAGCACGATATAGCGCGCACCATCACGCAGCTTTGCGGCGTCGAGAATCGTCTTGAGCGGTACGCCGCGCCATTTGCCGATCGCGCTCCACCCCTCGACACAATCATGGCGAGTGATCTGTTCGCGATGGGGCATCTGGCGCAGCTGTGCCAGCGAGAGGGCGAGAGGGCGCTCGACCAACCCGGTGATGGCCAGACTCCAGTCGGCAAAACCATTGCGCCACAATGCCTTATAGGCAGGCGTATTGGGATTGGCGGTGCCATTGGCGCGAAAGAAAGGAGAAATCTGGTCGGGCCTGAACTCCGGCGCCAGCGCGTCGCGCGCCATCACCCCGCGCTGCGCCCATTTATGGAAATTTTCGGCGGAAAACAGCGCTTCGCGGAAGGATGCGTTGCTCGCCAGCCGATCGCAGCCGGCCAGCGTCGCGGTGGCCCCCAGCAGCAGATTGCGGCGCGTGAGGATCATGGCCGTTCCTCCGGCACGCGATAGCGCCCTGTTATAATCGACCGGATCTCATTCACTGGCCCGGCCAGCAGCACCATGGCGATATGGACGAGGAAGAAGGCGACAAGGGAGAAAGCGGCGATGAAGTGGATCGAACGCGCCGACTGCCGCCCGCCGAACAGATCGACCAGCCAGGGCCAGGCCGCATTCATGCCCGGCGACATGGTAAGGCCGGTCAGGATCAGCACTGGCAGCAGGAGGAAAATAACCGCGATATAGCTGCCCTTTTGCAGGACGTTATAGCGCAGCGCTGCCTCGCCCTTTGGGAAACGCAGCCGTGCATGATCCTTGATATCCTGCCAGATATGACGGGGCGCAACGTCCTCCCGGCGCAGCGCCAGATCGCGGGTGATATGCCGGTTCAGCAGGCTCCACACCATATAGGCGAGCAGCGCGAAGGCGAAGATGGGGGCTGCGGCCAGATGCCAGTGGCGCGACATGGCCAGACTGTAATGCGTCGGCAAAGTGATCCAGCCGGGAAAGCGATCCAGCGTCAGCCAGGCGACATCGAAATTCGCCCCATATTGCCCCCAATAGAGCCGGGGATGCGCGTTGAAGATGCCCAGCCCGCTGGTGAACAGGACATAAAGCAGAACAGCGTTGAGCCAATGCCAAAGTCGCGTCGACAGGCGGTGCCGCTTAACGTCTGCACCAACTGCACGCACTGGCTGATTCTGATCGGCATCCATCACGCGATGCTAGACCTATCGGCCATTGGACGCCAGTGTGCGCGGCTCAGCCCAGCGCCGCCTGCTTTTCGGCGGCCAGCCTGTCCATCTCCGCCCGGCTCTTCTTTTCGCTCGCGGACTTCAACTGCCCGCACGCCGCCATGATGTCGCGCCCACGGGGCGTGCGGACGGGGGCGGAAATGCCGCCTTCGAACACGATGCTGCTGAACGCGCGGATGCGCTCGGGCGTCGAACATTCATAGTCACTGCCCGGCCATGGGTTGAAGGGGATGAGGTTGACCTTGGCCGGAAGCTGATATTTGCGGATCAGGCGAACGAGTTCCCGCGCGTCGGCGTCGCTGTCATTCTTGTCGCGAATCATCACATATTCAAACGTGATGCGCCGCGCATTGCTGGCCTTGGGATAGTCGGCACAGGCCTGAAGCAGTTCCTCAATTCCATATTTCTTGTTCAGCGGCACCAGCTCGTCGCGCACTTCCTTGGTCACGGCATGGAGCGACACGGCCAGGTTCACGCCGATTTCCGCGCTCGCGCGGGCCATCATCGGGATGACGCCGCTGGTCGACAGCGTGATGCGGCGACGCGAAAGGGCCAGACCGTCTCCATCCATCACAACTTTCAGCGCATCGCGGACATGCTCGAAATTATAAAGCGGCTCCCCCATGCCCATCATGACGATGTTGGTCAGCATCCGCCCGTCGGGCGAATATTGCGGCGCGTCTTCATCTTCATCGATGTCATTGGCGCCGATTCCGGCAACGCTGCCCATATTGCCCTTGGGCCATTCTCCCAGCGCATCGCGCGCCAGCATGACCTGCCCCACGATCTCACCGGGCGTCAGGTTACGGACCAGACGCATCGTGCCGGTGTGGCAGAAACGGCAGTTGAGCGTGCAGCCGACCTGACTCGACACGCACAGCGTGCCGCGATCCGCATCGGGGATGAACACCATTTCATAATCCTGCCCGTCGTCGGTACGAAGCAGCCATTTGCGCGTGCCGTCGCTCGACACCTGCGCCTCCACCACTTCCGGGCGTCCCACGACGAACCGTTCCGCCATCCAGCCGCGCATCGGCTTGGCAAGGTCGGTCATGGCATCGAAATCGGTTTCGCCGCGATGATAAAGCCAGTGAAACAGCTGCTTGGAGCGCAGCTTGGCGGCCTTCACGTCCAGCCCGGCTTCCTCCAGCACAGCCTTGATCTGCGGCCGGGACAGGCCCAGCAGATCAGTGCGACCATCCGCGCGCGGCGTGACGGCACGCGGCACAGGCACAGGGTCGATAAGGCCGGGAATCGGCATGAGAGGCGTGGCGGATGATTGCATGGCCGCGCACATAGTCGATTCTGCGGGATTTTTAAAGCCGCGCTTTGCCCGGCCACTCCGACGCCAACCCTACCGCAACCGCGCGCAGCCCAATGCTGCCGCGTCCATCGCCGTAGCAGCCCCGCGCAATGCATAGCTGTCGGCAAAGGCGCGACCCTGCGTGTCGATCGTCTGCACGCTCATGCTGGCCGACGATCGCATCGCCGCTACGATCGCCGCGTCGGCGCGCGTGTCCTGCCCCCAGGCATCCTGCTGCCCCGCCACCAGCGTGAAGCGCCGCTCGCCTACGCCCAGCGTCACTGGCGCACGCAAGGATCGGGCGCGACTGAGGCGCAGGTGCAGCTGCCCCCGCACGCCCTTGCCCGGCCAGGTTCCAACTGCGGCGAACGCGCCGGTCTTGCGGTCGGCGCGCATCACGGCACGCGCAATGGCATAGCAGCGCGGTCCGTTCTGACTGGCGGGAGAATCGCGAAACGCGCCCCATCCTTCAAAAATGCCCAGGGAATCGCGTGCCGACGCAGGCGCAATCGCCAAAAAAACGGCCATGGACAGGAGCATCGGGCTACGCATGGCCATGGCAAAGCGCAAGGCTTCACCATTTGCAAGGGCTTGTGCCTTTAAGAGCGCGCAGAGTGCTTGCCCGCGCCGCAACAGCGGTTATGAAGAACCATCCATCCTTGTCGCCCGGATTCGACTGCATCCGGGCCTTGCAGAAAAAGAAACGGACAGACCAGGGACATGAAGGCCACCATCGAACGCGCAACGCTCCTCAAGAGCCTGAGCCACGTCCAGTCGGTGGTCGAACGGCGCAACACGATTCCCATCCTGTCCAACGTCCTGATCGAAGCATCGGCCGATGGCGCGATCAAGCTGATGGCGACCGACCTCGACCTCCAGATCGTGGAAAGCGTGTCGGCGCAGGTCGAACAGGCTGGCGCGACGACGATTTCCGCCCACACCCTGTTCGACATCGCCCGCAAACTGCCTGAAGGCAGCCAGGTGTCGCTACATGCGGCAGAGGGCAAGATGCTGATCCAGGCCGGGCGCGCGCGTTTCAACCTGTCCACCCTGCCGCGCGACGATTTCCCCGTCATTGCCGAAGGCGACCTGCCCACCAGTTTCGAACTGCCCGCCGAAACATTGAAGCAAATCATCGACAAGACGCGCTTCGCCATCTCGACCGAAGAAACGCGCTATTATCTGAACGGCATCTATTTCCATGTGTCCAACGACGGCGAGCCGGTGTTGAAAGCGGCGGCGACCGACGGCCATCGCCTGGCGCGCGTCACCGTGCCGCAGCCCGACGGCGCGGACGGCATGCCCGGCATCATTATCCCACGCAAATGCATCGCCGAACTGCGCAAGCTGCTCGATGAAGTCGACGGGTCGGTGCAGATCACCCTGTCGGCCAGCAAGATCCGCTTTGGGCTGGGCAGCGCGATCCTGACCAGCAAGCTGATCGATGGCACATTCCCCGATTACAGCCGCGTCATCCCGACCGGGAACGACAAGCTGCTGAAAATTGATCCGCGCAGCTTCGAGGAAGGCGTCGATCGCGTCGCCACCATCGCCACGGAAAAGACCCGCGCAGTCAAGATGAGCCTGGACCGTGACAAGATCACCCTGTCGGTCACAAGCCCCGAAAACGGCACGGCAGCCGAAGAAGTGCCCGGCGCGTTTCAGGGTGAGGGTTTCGACATCGGCTTCAACGCCCGCTATCTGCTCGACATATTGGGGCAGATCGACAGCGATCTGGTCGAGCTGCATCTGGCCGACGCCGCCGCGCCAACGCTGATTCGCGAAAATGACAGCAGCAACGCGCTCTACGTGCTGATGCCGATGCGCGTCTGACACGCGGATCGGCGCAAACCCGCTTTCCTGTCATGAATTTCGTAATTTAGCGGTCGGTCGCAGTAATTCTCTGTCAATGAACAGGCGCTAAACCATGGCGCATGTCATCGCTGCGCAAGCCCATTTCCGAAACCCAGTCCCGCCCCATGACGTTGATGGTGGCGCTGGGGCTGGCGGAAAGCGGCACGGAAGTGTCCGCGTCGTGGATATCGGGCGCGTTCGTCCACATCGCGCGGCTATGGCCGCTGCTGCTGCTGGCGAAAATATGCGTCGTCGCCTTGCTCGGCATCCCCTTCTATCGCTCCGGCGATGGGCTGCATGCGATGGCGCTGGCCGCCATGCTGCTGATCGACGGCGCGCTGATCATTGCCCCGCACAGACACACGTTCCAGCAACGCATGCCGCACATCCAGAACTGGCTGATGCTGCCGATGGTATTCCTGTCCGGGCTGACGTTCAGCCTCTGGCTGGGGCGCGAGCCGTTGGCGGCATCCGGCATCCTTGTCGCAGCTGCCGTGCCCGAATTGTCGGTCGCGCTGTTGGCGGTGAGCATATTTGGCGATCGCCGATTGCTTGGCATCAGCTATTTTCTGGGCGCACTGCTGGTGTGGGTGGTCGAAAGGGCAGGCATAACGCAGATCGGCCTGCTGATCAGTTGCGTCGCCGTCATGCTGATCGCGGCGCTGCGTCAGGCAAAGGCGGATCGCGACAAGGCGATCGAACGGCATCGGCAGGATTTGCGGGCGCAGCGGTCCGACCGTTTACTGCTGGAACATGAGCGGACCGGCCGCGGCTGGTTCTGGGAAACGGACCGGCAAGGCTGCCTTACCTATATTTCCGATACGTTGGTACAGACGCTGGATACGGCCAGAAACGGTTTGATCGGACGCCCGATTACCGAAATCATCCGTCACGGCGATCGGCAGCATGGCGATGGCGAACGGACACTGGGCTTTCACCTGTCTGCGCGCACCGGCTTTTCCGACATTTCGGTACAGGCCGCGATGGCGCGAGAGGAACGGTGGTGGTCGATTTCCGGCCAGCCGGTGTTCAACGAATATGGGCAGTTTCATGGGTTTCGCGGCAGCGGCACCGACCTTACCGAAATGCGCCGCAGCCAGGCAGAGGTCACGCGGCTGGCACAGTTCGATTCGCTCACCGGCCTTGCCAACCGCATCCAGATGCTGCGGTCGCTGGAACAAGCGGTAACCGCGCGCCAGGGCAAGCCGGGCGAATGTGCGCTACTGATGCTGGACCTGGATCGGTTCAAGAGCGTCAACGACACGCTGGGTCATCCGGCGGGTGACGCGCTGTTGCGACAGGTCAGTCACCGGTTGCAGCGCGTGGTCGGCGACAAGGGGCTGGTGGGTCGGCAGGGCGGAGACGAGTTCAAGATATTGTTGCCGGGCCGCCACGATCAGGCACGTCTCGCCCTGCTGGCGCAAAGCATCATCAGCGCCGTGTCACTGCCCTACACGATCGAAGGGGTGGCCGTGGTGATCGGCGTATCGATCGGCATATCCTTCTGCCCGCAGGATGGTGTCACCGCCGACGCGATGATTCGCAACGCGGACCTGGCCCTCTATGCGGCCAAAGGCGACGGTCGGGGCGTTCACCGTTTCTATTCGCCCGACATGCACGCCGATGCCGAAGATCGTCGTCGGCTGGAGGAGGATTTGCGCCACGCACTGGCCGACGATGGCCTGCATCTGGTCTATCAAGCGATCGTGTCATCACGCACCGAACAGATTACCGGCTATGAAGCGCTGCTACGCTGGATCCATCCGGTGCGCGGTTATATCTCACCGGAAGTTTTCATTCCCATTGCCGAGGATACCGGCCTGATCGGTCAGATCGGCGAATGGGTGCTGCGCACCGCCTGCCGCGACGCGACGCAATGGGCGGATGATGTTCGGGTCGCGGTGAACGTATCGCCGACCCAGTTCGCCAATCCCGGTTTCCCCGCGACGGTCATGAACGCGCTGGCGGCGGCTCAGCTGGCGGCCGAACGGCTGGAACTGGAAATTACCGAAAGCGTGTTCCTGAACGACGACGATGGCACCGACGCCATGTTCGCCCGGTTGAAAGGGCTGGGCGTCCGCCTGGCACTCGACGATTTCGGCACCGGCTATTCCTCGCTCGGCTATCTGAAAAAGGCACCGTTCGACAAGATCAAGATCGACCAGAGTTTCGTGCGTGGCGCGGCGAGCAAGGACAGCCGCAACAGTGCGATCATCAAGGCGATCGTCAGTCTGGCCGAAGCGCTTGGTATGGACACGACGGCGGAGGGCGCGGAAACGCAGGACGAACTCGCGCTGATTCGCAACTTGGGATGCAGCCATGTGCAAGGCTTCATCTACGGGCATCCGATGCCTGCCGCCGATGTGCTGGAGCGTCAGCAGGCCCATGGCGTCACCGCGATCGCTGACGGTTTCCAGTCCAGCCGCCCGGCGCGCAGGACGATGCTGCGCACCGTCGCCGTCCATCATGACGGCCATGTCTATACCGGCCGCGTGCGCAATATCTCCGCCACCGGCGCATTGATCGAGGGGCTGTGGAACGTGCCGCTGGGCACGCTGTTCGCGATCGAACTGGCCGAAGGACAGTCGGTCAACGCCACCGCCCGCTGGTCCAAGGAAGATCGTGTCGGCGTGGAGTTCGTCGGCAGCATCGATCTGGCCGCGCTGCGCAGTCCGCCACGGGCACTGGCGTCCTGATCCTGCCGCATCATCAGCAATAAAATGTCATGATGACGGGCAGGAACGCCCGGATCGCACGATCATTATCATCGGCACGTCCAACGCCAAGGAGACACGCCGATGAACCATTTCGACGATCGCGATCGCAACGAACCTGCACACCGCCATGGCCGAAACCTCGCCGCGATCGCAGGCGTCGCCGCCGTTCTGGCGATCGCGTCGATCAGCGCCTATTCCATGTCCGGCAAAAATGCGCCGGTAAAACCCGCCAGCGGTTCCGCTCAGGCCATGGCGCTGGCCAGTTCGCACGAGCCAGCGCACTAGGGCCGATCGACATTTAGATGATGACGAGCCGAAAATGGTGACTTTTCGTGACCCGGAGCGCAGCGTACTCAAAGTACGTGAGCACCGGAAGCGCGAGAAGTCGCCATTTGCAGGCCGTCAGGGCTGAATGTCGATTGGGCCTAATTTACGGTCACTCTATCCCCGTGGCCGCTGACCCGCTGCGAAATTGGGCAGGAACAGCTTTCGGAAGCTGATCGAGACCGTGCGTCCAAGCGGGTCGAGATAATCCTGCTGGTAACGCAGCGGCGTCAGCCCGCTGGCGTCCCTAACCTCGCGCCGCTGGTTGAAGATATTGTCGATGCTGAACTGCACCCGCGCCCCGCGCAGAAAAGGGATCTTGCTTTGCAGCCCCTGCATCTGCCCCAGATTGGCGAAGATGCGCAGGTTGGCGGTGGCGAGACTGCCAAAATCCAGCCGCGTGCTGCCGCCCGCCGTTCCGGTCAGCGCGCCATCGACATGGGTGCCGCTTTCCCAGTCGAGACCCAGCCGCGCGCCGATGCCGTTGTTGGTATAGCCGACCCGCGCCTCCACCTCATGCCGGGGCTGGCCACCTGAAGATCCGGTCGCGTCGCCGTTCAGCAGGTCGAGTTGCGGCACACCGGGCGCGATCGCGATGCTCTCGGTCAGGTGCCAAGTGTGATAGAGGCTGAAGCTCAGCCGTCCACCGCCCTGTCCACCACCACGGGGACCGCCAAAGCCGCCGCCCCCCGGCCCTCTGCCGCCGCCGGGACCGGCATTGCCGCCCTCGCCACGGGGCCGGTCGCCGCCTTCGCCGGGTGGCGGGCCACCTTGGGGACCGCGTGGCGGACGATTGCCGAACAGGGCCTGCAATTCAGGCGGGCGATCCTCCGGCTTGCCGCCAGCGGCGCGCCACGCTTCCACGACTTTCTGGATATGCGATTTCAGCGGGATCGACAGGTCGAAGCCCCAGCGCAACTGCTCGCTTTGCGACCGCAGGAAATTGATCGGCCGCGCATCGATCTGAAGCAGGGTGCCGTCCGCATCGCGCACGAACCGCTGGGGAAAGGCCGCTTCGATCGCAGGCGTCGGGCTGGGGAAGGCAGCGATCGGATTAGTCGTCCGGCTGTTGAGATAGGTGGCGGTCAGCGTCAGGTTCGGCTTTTCGAACGGCTTGATCCGCGCGCTCAGACGAAACTGATCGCGCACGCTTTCACGCAGGGACGCATTGCCGCCCGATAATTGGGTGACGAACACGCTTTGCCCGGTGGCATAGTCGAACACCGACACGTTGGGCGTCAGGATTTGCGGATCGGTAATCTGCGTGCCGGTCGGTGCGGCGCGATCCTGATTGGCGGACATCAGCAGTTGCACCGCGCTGACCGGTTTCCAGCGCAGGCCATAGCCCAGCGTCGATAGTGTGCCGAAGTCGGACAATTGCTGCGCAGCGACGTTCACATTGACGCCGATGTCGCCCACGCCGCCCAGCACACCCTTGGATCGGCTGGTGATCGGCAGGTCGAAGCTGAGCTGACCGCTGCCGATCTCACGATTATAGTCGGTGCTGCGTTCCACCCCGGACCGCACCGACCGGCTGGAAAAGCCATTGGCCGACGCGCCCAGTTGCACCGATGTCGTGACCTCCCCGGCGGGCAGGGAGAACAGCGATCCATTGACCAGCAGGTCGCCCGTCACGGCCTGCGACTTTGCACGGGCGCTGTCGGACAGGCGCGTGGACAGCAGGTCGGGCGAGAAATTGCCATAAGGATTGACGCTGGCGCTATTGCCATCGAGCGCGGCCTGGACCGCGTCGGTCGATACGCCCCGGTCAGTCCGGGTGCGCGTGATCGACAGGTCGCCATTGCCGGTGAACGACCATTGCCAGCTACCGCCCAGCCGCCCGTTCAGCGTCAGCCCGACATGCCCCGTCGTGCCGCGCACCTGTTGTCCCAGCGCCCCGGCCTGCGCCAGATAGCGATAGAGGGTCACGTCATTGGCGAAGGGGGAAAAGGGATTGTCCGCCGACAGGTTCAGCGCCGCCTGCGACAACCCCTGCAGCGAATCGCTGTCCGACAGTTCCAGCCGCCCGTTCAACGTCGCCGACACCCCGCCCAGCGCGCGGGCCAGCGTGGCATTGGCGGAAAAACTCTCCGTCGCGGGGCTGAGCGTGCGATAGCGGGTCAGGTCGCTGACGCTGGTGACGTTCGCCCCCGCCACGAAGCTGGCGAGCGAAGGCGCCCCGGTCCCGGCATTGGCTGGCACACTCGCCACGGTCACGCTCTGGCCCGCAAGCGCCGACAGCGCCGGGTCGATGTCGGCCCCGCGCACGGTGGAGGTGACATTGCCGTCGATAGCATAGGGGCGGCCCGGCGCGGTCGATACGATGTCCCGCTCGCTTTCCAGCAATTGCGCGGCGCGGCTATATTTCAGGTTCAGCGTAAAGCGATTGTCGCCGTTGATGCGCAGCAGGCCCGCTTCGACCTGCCCATTCTCCCGCCCGCCATCGGTGGTCGTGCCGCCGCGCATATCGGCGGTCTCCGCACGAAACCGCTGGCGCAGGACGATGTTCACGACCTTTTGCGTCGGCGCATAGCCATAGGACAGCGCGACCTGTTCGGGCAAAATATCGACCCGCGCCACCGCTTCGGATGGCAGGTCGGAAATTTCGGAAAAACTGGAAATCCGCTTGCCGTTCAGCAGGATCACGGGCGACCCGTTGGTCTGCGGCGACAATTCGGTGATGAGTTCGGAAATGGACGTGACGCCCAGCGCCCTGATGTCCGCGCCGGACAATTGCTGTTCGGGCTGGATCGTGCCGACCACCGACCCGCGTTGCGGCTGTCCGGTGACGATGATTTCCTCACCCTCCTCCGCCTGCGGCAGCGCGGCACCCTGCGGCATCTCCTGCGCCATCAGGGCAGCGGGCGATGCGCCCAGCATGAGCGACGCACAGACAATGGATGCGGAAAAACGCACGGATAGACCCCCAATGGACAGAATGACATTATGTCCGCTCTAGCGGGCAGTTGTCGCAGAACTCTGCCAAAGCCAAGCCCGATGTGTCGCAAAATGTATTGGCGGCGGTGGAGGGTTGGTTCAGGTGCTGGCGATATGTTGGCGGAACCAGTCGGCCAGATCGTCCTCCGACAGATTGCCAGCCGCCAGTTCCAGAAAAGCGACGACCAGTTCGGCGTCCGTTACGTCCAGGCTCTGGCCGTCGAGTAACAGAAATGTTTCGCTCACTACAGCCGCGATGCGTTTATTCCCGTCAATAAAGGGATGGTTGCGCGCTAGGCCGTAAGCATAGGCCGCCGCCAGCGCCGCTGCGTCCGGTTCGCCATAGTTGACCAGATTCTGCGGCCGCGCCATTGCGCTTTCAAACAGCCCGCGATCGCGCAGCCCATCGCCCCCGCCACCATGTTCGGCAATCTGTTCGGCATGCGCCGCCTCGGCGACTGGCACCGTCACCCAAACCCAGTCATGCCCGGCCATTATTTGGCCAATTCACGCAACGCACGCTTGCGCCGCGCCATGACATCGCGGGCTACTGCCATCTGCGCATCGAAATCCGGCTCGGCAGCGGACAATTCGATCCCGCGCGGGGTGATGACGACGGACAGGCTGTCCCCGGCACCGGCATGAAGATGCGCGAGCAACTCCTTGGGCAGAATGACTCCTGCGCTATTGCCGATTTTTGTGATTTTAAGGGGTGCGTTCATACGGTGGTTATAACAAACTTTCCAGCGTTCGCACAGTCGTAATGACGCCGCTATACTTCACTGACGATCAGCCGCAGGTGCGCCTCGCAGCAATCCCTCCGTACTCAGATCTTCGTCCACATCCGGCCAATGGATGCCATAGCCACCGCCTGCGATTTCCCAATGAGCGCGCTCGACTGGAGTAGCGTGAGCAAGACGGGGATACCATGCGAGCGGCACGGAAATGCTGCGGCCATCCATCAGGTCCACGATCAGGCTGTCGTCGTCGCACCGCACATCGGCGACACGTTCGTCGGTGATCTTAGCCGAAATATTCATGCCATGCCTCCAGAAGGCGATCGCGATGCTCCGCCACTAGGGCGAGTATGCCATTGATCTCCGAGCGACGAAAGCCGGTGTTCTTCGCCATCTTTACCGGATCGAGCCAAACCTTCATGGACGAGCCGCCTTTGTCTACATGGACATGCGGCGGCTCATTGGGTTCATGGCTGTAGAAGTAAAGGCGGTAGCCGTCGGGGCGAGCAATGGTTGGCATATCAGAACTCCTATTGACCGCCAATAAATGCCAATCTCATCGCCCAGCCTCTACGGACGCCAGATATGTGCCTCCCCTCAATCCCGCTCCCGATCCCCAGCGCCCATATACAGTTCGCTACCGGTTTCCCTGAACACTTTGCTCATTTCCGCCATCCCCTTCTCCGCGTCCTCCGCTGCGATAAACGCCGTCGCGTCCTGATTCTGCTTGGCGGCGAAGTCGCGCACTTCCTGACTGATCTTCATCGAACAGAATTTGGGTCCGCACATGGAGCAGAAATGCGCCGACTTTGCGCCTTCCGCAGGCAGCGTCTGGTCATGATATTGCTCTGCCGTGTCGGGATCGAGGCTCAGGTTGAACTGATCCCTCCAGCGGAAATCGAACCGCGCACGCGATAGCGCATCGTCGCGCACCTTGGCGGCGGGATGCCCCTTGGCCAGATCGGCGGCATGGGCGGCCAGCTTGTAAGTGATGACGCCCACCTTCACATCGTCGCGGTCGGGCAGGCCCAGATGCTCCTTGGGCGTCACATAACAAAGCATCGCCGTGCCATACCAGCCGATCATCGCCGCGCCGATGCCGCTGGTGATATGATCATATCCCGGCGCGATGTCGGTGGTGAGCGGCCCGAGCGTGTAGAAGGGCGCTTCGCCGCACGCTTCCAACTGCTTTTCCATATTCTGCTTGATCTTATGCATGGGCACATGGCCCGGCCCCTCGATCATCACCTGCACATCCTGTTCCCAGGCGCGCTTGGTCAATTCGCCCAGCGTATAGAGTTCGGCAAACTGCGCTTCGTCATTGGCGTCGGCAATGGAGCCGGGACGCAGGCCATCGCCCAGCGAATAGGCAATGTCATAGGCCTTCATGATTTCGGTAATCTCGTCGAACCGCTCATACAGAAACGATTCCTTGTGATGCGCCAGGCACCATTTCGCCATGATCGATCCGCCGCGCGACACGATGCCGGTCACGCGCTTTGCGGTCATCGGGATGTAGGGCAGCCGCACGCCCGCATGGATGGTGAAATAATCCACGCCCTGTTCGGCCTGTTCGATCAGCGTATCGCGGAATACGTCCCAGTTCAGGTCTTCGGCCACGCCGCCGACCTTTTCCAGCGCCTGATAGATCGGCACGGTGCCGATCGGCACGGGCGAATTGCGGATGATCCATTCGCGTGTGTCATGGATGTTGCGCCCGGTGGACAGGTCCATCACCGTGTCCGCGCCCCAGCGGATCGACCAGACCAGCTTGTCCACCTCACTCGCCACGTCCGACGCGACCGCGCTGTTGCCGATATTGGCGTTGATCTTGACCAGGAAATTGCGGCCGATCGCCATCGGTTCGGATTCGGGGTGGTTGATATTGTTGGGGATGATCGCCCGGCCCCGCGCCACTTCGTCGCGCACGAATTCCGGCGTCACATAATCGGGGATTTCCGCGCCCCAATCCTGCCCGTCGCGCACATATTCGGCCAGCCGCGCCCGACCCAGATTCTCGCGCTCCGCCACATATTCCATTTCCGGCGTGATGATGCCGCGTCGGGCATAATGCATCTGGCTGACGTTCGCGCCGGCCTTCGCGCGCAGCGGGCGGCGGTGCATGTCGGGGAATTGCGCGACGCCCGCCGAACGATCCGGGCCTTTGAGGCCGTTATCTTCGGGCTTCACCGCGCGCGCATCATATTCCTCCACATCGCCGCGCCCCACGATCCAGTCGCGGCGCAGCGCGGGCAGGCCCGCCATGATGTCGATCTGCGCATCCGGGTCGGTATAGGGACCGGACGTGTCGTACACGCGCACCGGCGCTTCCCCGCTGCCCGGTTCCAGCGTGATTTCGCGCATCGCAACCTTCAACGGCCCGACATGGATCTTGCGCGATCCGCGAATCGCGCCAGTGGTCACGCCGATTTCGGTGCGGGCGGGGATGTCTGCCATCTCATTCTCTCCTCATGGGCGAAGAAGAGAGACGGCAAGCGGTGTGAGCGCGGCAGACCCTCCCTACGCCGGTGTCAGCCGGATCAGGTTCGACGGGTCGCAGCCACAAAGCTGCCTCTCAACCATCTGCGGATGGTCCCCCGGGGATGCTGGACAGGATAGGGAAGTCGCGGCACAAGTCCAGAACCTTATGTTCGATCACCCCCCACCCGATCTGTCGACCAAGGCTGGCCGCAAGGCATGGCGCCACGAATATCGCATGGTCGCGGTACGTCCGCGTCGCTGGGGGCTATGGCTGCTGACCATCGGCTTTCTGCTGCTGCTCGCGCCATCGGCATTGGGCATACATGCCGTCTTCGGATGGTCGCCCAGCCTGATCGGGACAATCCTCATGGTCGCGGCGCTGCCCTTCCTGATCGCAGGCGCTCTCTTGCGCAGGCGATACCGGCGCGGACGGATGATGCCGCGCGCGCACTGAATCATCTGGCCTAAAGGCCACAATCGTGATGTCCGCGACGATTGCCTGTTGCATTGCAACAGGGGGTGTCGTTTGATCCTGTGATGCTCAAGGCCGCTTTACACCATCTCACCGCCTATCGTTACAGCCGTTCGATCCGCTTGGGACCGCAGGTCATACGCCTGCGCCCCGCGCCGCACAGCCGTACGAAAGTGCCCAATTACGCGCTGAAGATCGAACCGGCGAACCATTTCCTGAACTGGCAGCAGGATCCGCACGGCAACTGGCTGGCCCGCGTGGTTTTCCCCGATCCGGTCGATCATTTTTCGATCCAGGTCGACCTGCTGGCCGATCTCGACATCATCAATCCGTTCGACTTCTTCGTGGAGCCTTATGCGGAGACTTACCCCTTCGCCTATGACGACCAGCTGAAAACCGATCTGGCGGCCTATTTCGATGTCGAGGATCAGGGTCCACGGTTCGAAGCGATGGTCGCCCAATATGACGGCTACACCAGCCGCACCGTGGACTTTCTGGTCGAGGTAAACCGTCGCCTGCAACAACAGGTCGGCTATGTCATCCGCATGGAGGCAGGCGTCCAGACACCGGAAGAGACGCTGGACATCGGCACCGGGTCGTGCCGCGATTCGGCCTGGCTGCTGGTGCAATTGCTGCGACGCGTCGGCTTTGCCGCCCGTTTCGTGTCGGGCTATTCGATCCAGCTCGTCGCCGACGTCGAACCGATCGAGGGGCCAAAGGGGGTCACGCAGGACGTCGTAGACCTCCACGCCTGGGCGGAGGCTTATGTGCCGGGCGCAGGCTGGGTGGCGCTGGACGCGACCAGCGGCATGTTCGCGGGCGAAGGGCATATTCCGCTGTGCGCCACGCCACACTACAAGTCCGCCGCGCCGATCAGCGGCATGGCGGAACCGGCCGAAGTCGATTTCGAATTTGCGATGACGGTCAGCCGCATCGCCGAAGCCGTGCGCATCACAAAACCGTTCACCGACACCCGCTGGGACGCGGTGATGGCGCTGGGCGCGCAGGTCGATGCCGATCTCGCGGCTCAGGACGTGCGCCTGACCATCGGTGGCGAACCGACCTTCGTCGCGGTGGATGGCGGCGATGCGGAAGAATGGAATGGCGACGCCGTCGGCCCGACCAAGGCGGCCTATGCCGACCGGCTGATCCGCAAGCTGCGCGCCACCTTTGCGCCCGGCGGCATGCTGCATCATGGACAGGGCAAATGGTATCCGGGCGAAAGCCTGCCGCGCTGGGCCTAC
The DNA here is from genome assembly GCF_049304695.1 of Sphingobium sp. Taxonomy (GTDB): domain Bacteria; phylum Pseudomonadota; class Alphaproteobacteria; order Sphingomonadales; family Sphingomonadaceae; genus Sphingobium. The sequence goes on along the minus strand of NZ_JBAQOK010000040.1, from coordinate 44,115 downwards.
GCGGTCTATTGGCGCAAGGACGGCACGCCGATCTGGCACGACGAAAGCCTGATCGCGCCCGATAATGCCCCCGATGGCGCGCGCACGGTAACGGCCACGGATGCTCAGGCGTTTTTGGCGCATATCGCGGGCAATATGGGCTTTTCCACCGACTATACCCATGCGGTCTATGAAGATCCGGCGGTGTGGGCGGTCAAGGAAGCCGACCTGCCCATCAACGCCAGCCCCGACGACCCCAAGATCAGCGATCCCGAAGCACGCGCCCGCATGGTCAAGACGTTCGAGCGTGGCCTGGACCAGCCGGTCGGCTATGTCCTGCCGGTCCAGCGCTGGCAGAGCCAGGTCGCCACGCCGCGCTGGCAAAGCGAAATCTGGCAGTTGCGCCGGGGCAAGCTGTTCGCGGTGCCGGGCGATTCGGCGCTGGGCTATCGCCTGCCGCTCGGCTCGCTGCCCTATGTGCCGCCGTCGGACTATCCCTATATCCACCCCCGCGACACCAGCGAACCGCGCGAGCCGCTGCCCGATTTTCGCGCGCAGATACCCCAGCAGGCCAGCGTCGAGGATGTGCGCGCGCAACAGGCGCAGCGCGTCGCCGGACCGGACGGCGGTTCAGCCGCGCAGGAACGGGTCGAACAGGTCATCATCGAAGGCGCCGTCCGCACCGCCATCACCGTGGAACCGCGCGGTCATTATCTCTCGGTCTTCCTGCCCCCGGTCGAAGCGCTGGAGGACTATCTCGAACTGATCGCGGAGGTCGAATCGGCTGCGAGCGCAACACGCATCCCCGTGCGGATCGAGGGCTACTCCCCCCCGCCAGACCCCCGCATCGACGTGCTCAAGGCGACGCCCGACCCCGGCGTGATTGAAGTCAACGTCCATCCTGCCGCAAGCTGGGACGAAAGCGTCGCCATCACCGAACGCCTCTATGGCCTAGCCCGCGAATGTGATCTGACCGCCGACAAATTCATGGTCGACGGCCGGTCGGTCGGCACCGGCGGAGGCAATCATATCGTGCTGGGCGGGCCGACGCTGGTCGATTCGCCGTTCATCCGCCGCCCCGACCTGCTCAAGAGCTTCGTCCTCTACTGGCAGCGTCACCCGGCCTTGTCCTACCTGTTTTCGGGCCTGTGCATCGGCCCGACGAGCCAGGCACCCCGCATCGACGAAGCGCGGCATGATGGGCTGTACGAGCTGGAAATCGCACTGGCGCAGGTGCCAAATCCCTTCACCGGGGATGGCCCACCCCCGCGCCCATGGCTGGTCGATCGGCTGTTCCGCAACCTGCTGGTCGATGTGACGGGCAACACCCATCGCACCGAAATCTGCATCGACAAGATGTTCTCGCCCGACGGCCCGACAGGACGCCTCGGCCTGCTGGAATTTCGCGGGTTCGAAATGCCGCCAGAAGCGCGCATGAGCCTGGCGCAGCAACTGCTGATCCGTGCCATGGCGGCGTGGTTCTGGCGGCAACCGCAACAGGGCGGCCTCGTCCGCTGGGGCACGGCACTGCACGACCGCTTCATGCTGCCCCATTTCGTCTGGGCCGATTTCCTCGAAGTCCTGTCCGACCTGCGCGGCGCAGGCTACGACTTCGACCCCAACTGGTTCGAAGCGCAGCGGCAGTTCCGCTTCCCCATCCATGGCACGGTGGATGCCGGCGGCGTGGGCCTTGAAATCACTCACGCGCTCGAACCGTGGAATGTGCTGGGTGAAACCGGCGCGATCGGCGGCACGGTGCGCTATGTCGACAGTTCGACCGAACGGTTGCAGGTCCGCGCCACCGGTCTGGTCGCCGGGCGGCATATCGTGTCGTGCAACGGGCGGCGCGTGCCGATGATTGCGACGTCCGTGCCGGGCGAGGGCGTGGGCGGCGTGCGGTACAAGGCATGGGCGCCCGCCAACTGCCTGCACCCGCAACTGCCGACGAATGCCCCGCTCACCTTCGACGTGCTCGATAGCTGGAGCGGGCGGTCGCTGGGCGGCTGCGTCTATCATGTCGCGCATCCCGGCGGGCGCAATTACGACACCTTGCCGGTCAACGGTTATGAAGCCGAAGCGCGGCGCAAGGCGCGGTTTCAGGATTATGGCCACACGCCCGGATCGGTCGACATGCCACCCGCCGAAACGCAGGGCGAATTTCCCATGACGCTCGACCTGCGCCTGCCCCCGCCGGGCCTGTGATGGCCGCCGACCCGCTGATTGCACCGGACATGCAGGCGGACGGTTGGGCCGACGCCTATCTCGCCACCGCCCCGCGCGGCGACCTGTTCGGCGATGCGACGCCGGACATGGGCGCTCGCTGGCGGGCGATGCTGGCCCGACTCAGCCGTCAGGCACAGGGCAACCCCGCCACGCTGGACGATCATGTCGCGCGGCAGGCGGTGGACCTTGGCATGGCGTTCCGCCTGACCGGGGACGAACAGGAACGCGCCTGGCCGCTGGGCGCCGTTCCCCTGCTGATCGACGCGCACGAATGGGCCCATATCGAACAGGGCCTGACCCAGCGCGCCGAACTGCTCGAACAGGTCATCGCCAATATCTATTCCAGCCAGTCGCTGGTCCGCGACGGCAACCTGCCGCCCGGCGTCATCACCGGCAGCCCGCATTATTGGCGGATCATGACCGGCGCGCCGCCGCCGCAGGGCCATCATCTCCATTTCTATGCCGCCGACATCGGGCGCGGGCCGAGCGGCGAATGGCGCGTGCTGGCCGACCGGGTCCGCACGCCGGTTGGCATGGGCTATGCGCTGGAAAACCGGCTCGCTCTGTCGCGCGCGACCGGCGATCTGCTGGGCGCGATGAACACGCGGCGGCTCGCACCCTTCTTCGCCGAACTGCGTCGGGGCTTGGCCGCAGACTGCGAACGGTCCGACCCGCGCATCGGCCTGCTGACGCCGGGCCGCTTCAACCAGAGCTATGCCGAACAAGCCCACCTTGCCCGTTATCTCGGCCTGCTGCTGGTGGAGGGCGACGACCTGATCGTGTCCGACGGGCGGCTGTTCGTACGCACGATTCAGGGATTGAAGCGGGTCGATGGGCTGTGGCGCTGGATGGACAGCCGCTTTCTCGACCCGCTGGCCTTCGACGGCAAATCGCGCATCGGCGTGCCGGACCTGTTCGACGCCTGCGCTAATGGCGGCCTGATGGTCGGCAACTGGCCGGGCGCAGGCGTCATCGAATCGCGCGCCTTTGCCGCCTTCCTGCCGCAACTGGCGCAGGAGATATTGGGACAGGACCTCATCCTGCCCAACATCGCGACATGGTGGTGCGGACAAAGCGAGGAACGCGACCATGTGCGCGACCGGCTGGACGATCTCGTCATCGGTTCCGCCTTCGATCAGGACGTGGCTGGCCTGCCCGACACCCATTCCATCCCCGGATCGGCGCTGGACGCAGACCAGCGCGACGCGCTGCTGGCCGCCATCGCGCGCCGACCGATGGACTATGTCGGGCAGGAGGTGGTGAAACTGTCCACCACCCCCGCCATCGTCGATGGACAGCTTACCCCCCTGCCCTTCACCATGCGCGTGTTCGTGGCGCGCGATGCAGTGGGCCAGTGGCGCGTGATGCCCGGTGCCTTCGCCCGCCTTGCTGCGCATGGCGACATTCGCGCGGCATTGATGGGTCGGGGCGATATGTCCGCCGACATGTGCGTGGTCGACGAACGCCCTGCCCCGCCCGACAGCCTGCTGGGCAGCGGCGCGCCCGCCATCCGCCGGATCGGCGGCATGTTGCCAGCCAAGGCAGCGGATAACCTGTTCTGGCTGGGCCGCTATATCGAACGGACGGAAATGACGCTGCGCATCGTCCGCGCGATCGTGGGCGGTTCGATAGAGGCGGACCTTGGTCCATCGATCGGATCGCCGACCATCACCCGGCTGCTGGATCAGCTCGCGCTCTGGGGCGCGGTGCGCGGCACCGGCGGCGCGCTCGGCCCGCTGTGCGCCACCGCGCTGGGCGACGCGCGCCAGTCGGGCAGCGTCCGCGCGCTGATGGCCATCGTCGGCAATATCGGTCAGGGGCTGCGCGATCGGCTGGCCAGCGATTTCTGGCGACTCGTCCGCCTGCCGCTCCCCGCCTTCGACGGCGCAGTCACTGACACGCTGCTCGATGCGTCGTCGCGCATGATCGAGCGAATTTCGGCGCTGTCGGGGCTGGCGGCGGAAAATATGGGCCGCACCGACGGCTGGCATTTTCACGACATGGGCCGCCGCATGGAGCGTGCCATCAATGGCTGTCGGCTGATCGCCCGGCTCGGCGACGACGGCGCTTCGGCTGACGATCTGACCGTGCTGCTCGACCTGTCGGACAGCCAGATCAGCTACCGCACCCGCTATATGACCGGCCCTGCGCTGGCCGCGGTGCGCGATCTCGTCGCGCTTGACCCCTATAATCCGCGCGCCATCGCTTATCAGGCCCAGCGGCTTGCAGAGCATATCGCCACCCTGCCCACGCTGCGCGCCGACGGCATGCCCGAAGAACCGCGCCGTCTGGCCGACGCCCTCGTCGCGCGGCTGGCGCCCCTGACCGGCGACATGCTGACCATGGCCGATATAGCCGACGTCGAATCCCGCCTGCTTACCCTGTCCGACGCCATCGGCCAGCGCTACTTCCTGCAACTGCGCCAGGCGGAAAAGCCCGACGGCGCGGACCTGCTGTCATGATCTACCATGTCCGCCACCGCACCCTGTTGCGCTATGGCAGCGCCGTGCGGCTCGCCCGGTTCAACCTGCGCCTGAAACCCGCGCCATGGCCGGGGCAATGGACAGCCGATTATGCGCTGGATGTCGATCCCCTGCCATCGATCATCGAATCGCGCCCCGGCGGCTGGCCGGTCAATGTCGCGCGGCTGGTGATCGAACAGCCCATCCGCCAGCTCACCATCGAAACCCGGTTCCGCGCGGGCGTGCAGGACAGTCCCCCGCCCGAACCGCAACCGGGCGATCCGACCATCGCCGCCGTGGCGCAGGCGGCCCTGCTCGATCGCGACATGGGGCCAGCCGCCCCCGCCCACTATCTCTACGCCGGGGCGCGCACGCCGATGCTGGCGCAGATCGGCGACTGGACCGGGGCAACGCTCGCTCCCGACCGACCGATCATCGCCGCTGCGCTCGACCTTACGCTGCGTATCCAGTCGGAATTTCGCTACACCCCCGGCGCAACCGACGCCGCCACGCCGGTCGCCGACGCCTTTGCCGCCCGCCATGGCGTGTGTCAGGATTTCGCGCAGGTCATGGTCGTCGCATTGCGTCTCGTCGGCCTGCCCGCCGCCTATGTCAGCGGCTATCTGCGCACCAATCCACCACCCGGCAGGCCGCGTCTGGTCGGCGTGGACGCCATGCACGCCTGGGTCATGCTGTGGTGCGGGCCGACGCGCGGCTGGATCGGTTTCGATCCCACCAACGGCGTCATCACCGGCAACGGCCATCTCTTCGTCGCCATGGGCCGCGACTATGCCGACGTCGCACCGATGGACGGCCTGTTCGTCGGCGGTCGGGGCCAGAGCATCCAGTCGATGGTAGACGTCGCGCCGGAGGAAGAAGCAACCCTCTAAAAAATTCTCCCCTACAAGGGGAGGTGGCAGCGCATAGCGCTGACGGAGGGGTGTCACCGTCGCCTTACAAAGGCTACTTCACCGGCTCAAACACCAACGGCATCCCCGTGCGCGGACGGATGGTCAGGCGGCTGATCGGTTCCGGCTTGAACCCCAACGGTACGTCCAGATAATAGCGGCGCACGACCGACGCGATCACCGTCATCACCTCCTGCTGGGCAAAGCCCGCTCCCACGCACACGCGCGGCCCGCGTCCGAAGGGAAACCAGGCCTGCTTGACCATATCGGCATTGGCCGGATCGTCGAACCGGTCGGGGTCGAACGCATGGGGGCAGGTCCAATTATCCTTGTTCCGCTGCGTCAGCCATGGCGCGACCACCAGCATCGATCCGGTCTCCAGATGCTTGTCGCGCATGTCCATCGGGCATGTAACCTCACGCGGCAGGAACGACACCGGCGGATAAAGGCGCAACGTCTCGCGAAAGATATTGCGCACCATGCCCATATCCTTGAGCATCGGCGCGGCCAGCGGCGCGTCGCCCGCCACCGCCACGATCTCGTCCCGCACCCGATCCTGGATGTGCGCGCATTCTGCCAGCATATACAGCGCCCATGTCATCGTGCTGGCCGATGTTTCATGCCCAGCCAGAAAGATGGTCGACACCTGCTCCATCACCTGCTGGCAGGTAAAGGGCACGCCGCTCTCAGGATGCTTCGCCTCGATCAGCGATTGCAGGATATCGCGATGCGGCGCGTCCCCGCGCGCGTGCCAGCCCTCATAGCGCGCCTCCACGATCGGGCGGAACACGTCATGAATGGCGCGCGCGGGGCCATGGGATCGCTTCTCGAACCATCCCGCAGGCAGGCCATAGAGCCGCAGCATCGACGCCGAATGCGCCAGCCTCTGGAACCTGCCGAACGCAGTATGGATGATGTTCGACCGCGTTTCGTCCAGCGTCTGCGAAAACAGCGTGCGGAATATGATGTCGGCGGCGACATGCGTCATCATCGGATCGATATCGACCGGCTTGGTCCGGTCCGCAGCGTCCAGCCGGGTGAGCAGGTCGTCCGCCGCGCCCACCATCAAAGGCATCGACTTGGCCAGAGCGGTGTGGGCAAAGGCCGGGTTCACCATCGCCCGCTGGCTTTCCCAATCGGTGCCATTGGCGGAAAAGACGCTGTTGCCGATCAGTGGATCGAGGTTGCGGACCAGTTCGCTATGCTTGGGATAGGCTGTGCCCCCGCGCAATATCTGGTCCACCAGCGGCAGGGCATTGGCGATATACATGGTGCGTCCGGGCAAGCGGATTTCGCCCATCTTCATCGTATAGCTTTTGTCGAACAGCACATGGATCCAGCTATGCCAGCCACGCAGGAAGCGTTTGACCAGCCCGCGCTTGGTCCGGGGCGGCTGCGGATAGGGCGGGGTAAACAGATCGGTCAAGGGATCGTCCTGAAAGCGGCAACGGCGTCGTCCACGGTGCGCGGGCCAGCGGTCAGGCTGATGAAATCGAGCGGCGAGAGCCGGTCGCCCACGCGCAGATAGTCGAAATGCGCCTCATATTTATTCGACCAGCCGCCATGATAATTTTCGGGCCGATAGAACAGATGAAAACGCGGCGATAGCATATCGACCCGCGCGGCGTGGCGTTCCGCGACCAGCCGCAACGGGTTGACGTTATAATAGGCCGCGCCATCGGGGGGCGAAGATATGTCGACATAGCGAAACGCCTTGTCCGCCAGCGCCGCCAGATCCGCATGATACCATCCCGCATCGCTGCGCAGCCCGATCACCGGCACCACCTGGCCCAACCCCACCATCACCACATGATCGGGCAGCGGCTTGCCCCGCAACGCCAGCACCCGGCGCAGCAGCGTCATGCCCAATATCGTCCCCGCGCTGTGCGTGACGATCTGCACTTCGTCCCAGTCGCCGTCCAGTTCCGCCGCGATCCGCGCCGCAAACTGGTCCAGCCGCGCGTCGAGTTCCGCCCCCGGTCCGTTCGCGGCCAGCGCACCATGATAGGTCATGAACCGCAGCAGCCACGGCACCACCAGCTTGGCCAGCAACCGCCCCGACAGCAGCGCGCTGATCCCGATCCCCGCCAGCGCCCCGACCCACCATGGCAGCACGAGTGACAGCGCCAGCGCAGGCACCAAAGCCAGCAACAACGGAATCAGCACGGCAAACGCCGGCGGATAAAGAATGGTGATGACCGGGCCGGATCGCAGTCCCCGCATCCGCCCGAACTGCATGAACCGCGCATGGCCCCAATAGGCCCGCGCCGCCCGCCATGCCAGCGGCAGTGGATTGCGGATCCACACCTTCGCGATCAAATCTTCCCAGCGCAGATATTCATAATCGACCGCGACGCCCGCCCCTTCGTTCACCACGTCCCACTGCACCGACACCAGCGAACCGTCCGGCCCGGCGCGACGCCCGCCCACGGTCACGGCCTGCCCGGCCAGCCCGGTGTAGCGGCCCGCCTGTTCCCGATAAAGCTGGTGATAGAAACGAACGCCGCGTGGATCGAAACCGCCCAGGTAGAAGACTTTACGCTTGAACTTTTGCACTGTCCCGGCCCTAATCGGGTCATGAACACGCCCGAACGCGATTACTGCTATTTCATAGACCACCGCAAATACAACCGAAACATCGGTTGTCGTCGCCACGACAATGCCTATGGCATCAATGGCGGCGGCAGCGAGCGGGACCGCTGGCGCGCGGACATGGCCTTCTATCGCCATATGCGCGACAATGGCGATCCGATGGCGCTGCCGTCCCTGCTGGCCTGCCTGGCGTTCGGCTGGTTCTGCTGGAACTATCATCCGGGCAAGGGGCTATGGCGCGGCCAACTCTTGCGACGGTTCGCAAAAGCGCCCAAATGACCGGCATGACCAGCCCTAAACATGTGTCCGTCGGTTCCGTCACCTTCGGCAACGATCTGCCCTTCGTCCTGATTTCCGGCCCGTGCCAGATCGAAAGCCGCGACCATGCGCTGTTCGCGGCGGAAACCCTGCATGCCATCGCCGCAAAGGCAGGCGTGCCGTTCATCTTCAAATCCTCCTTCGACAAGGCGAACCGCACCTCGGTATCGGGCCAGCGCGGCGTGGGATTGGACACAGGTCTAGCCATATTGGCGGAGGTGAAGGCGACGCTGGGCTGCCCCGTCCTGACCGACGTGCATGACGCAACGCAGGTCGAAGCAGTCGCACAGGCGGTCGATATCCTCCAGATCCCCGCCTTCCTCTGCCGCCAGACCGACCTGCTGCTCGCCGCAGGCCGCACCGGCGCGGTCGTCAACATCAAGAAGGGCCAGTTCCTCGCCCCATGGGATATGGCCGCCGTCGCGCAGAAAGTCGCATCGACCGGCAACGACCGCATCCTGCTGACCGAACGCGGCGCGAGTTTCGGCTACAACACGCTGGTCAGCGACATGCGCGCCCTGCCCACCATGGCGCAGACCGGCTACCCCGTCATCTTCGACGCGACCCATTCGGTGCAGCAACCCGGCGGTCTGGGCAGCGCATCGGGCGGCCAGCGCGAGTTCGCGCCGCTCTTGGCCCGCAGCGCGGTGGCGGCAGGCGTCGCCGCGATCTTCGCCGAAGCCCATGAAGACCCAGACAACGCCCCCTCAGACGGCCCGGTCATGCTGCCCTTCGACTGGGTCGGCCCGATGCTGGCAAAGCTCAAAGCGATCGACGAGGTGGTAAAGGGGTAAACCGAGGGGTGAACTATCCCGTGTTCCCGCGCAGGCGGGAACCCAGTCCCAGCATCAGATCCGCCCGCCGCCGACGCGGGAACAGGCACGCCTCAGGGCCGAACCTGCCCCGTCCCCCGCACGATCCACTTGTACGTCGTCAACCCCTCCAGCGCGACCGGCCCCCGCGCATGCAGCCGCCCCGTAGCAATCCCGATCTCCGCGCCCAGCCCGAACTCGCCACCATCGGCGAACTGGGTGGACGCATTCCACATCACGATCGCGCTATCGACCGCATTGAGGAACCGTTCCGCCGTCCCGGCATCTTCGGTGATGATGGCATCGGTATGGTGACTGGCATGGGCGGCGATATGGGCGATCGCATCGTCCACCCCATCGACCATCCGCACGGATACGATGGCGTCGAGATATTCGGTGTCCCAATCGTCCGCCGTGGCGGGTGTGACGCGCGCATCCATCGCCTGCACCGCTTCATCGCCGCGCACCGCACATCCCGCGTCGATCAACGCCGTCACCAGCACAGGTGCCGCGCCATAAGCGCGATCGACCAGCACCGTTTCAGTCGCACCGCACACGCCAGTTCGACGCATCTTCGCATTGACCACCAACGCCTGCGCCATCGCCGGATCGGCCGCGCTATCGACATAGCTATGATTGATGCCGTCGAGATGCGCGAGCACAGGCACCCGCGCTTCTTCCTGCACCCGCGCGACCAGGCTCTTGCCCCCGCGCGGCACGATCAGGTCGATAAATTCCGCCGCACGCAGTAATGCGCCCACGACGGCGCGGTCAGTCGTTGGCACCAGTTGCACCACTTCGGCAGGCAGCCCCGCCGCGACGATCCCGTCCACCATGGCGGCATGGATCGCCCGATTGCTCTCCTTCGCCTCGCTGCCCCCGCGCAGGATGACGGCATTGCCCGCGCGCAGGCACAGCGCGGCGGCATCGGCCGTCACATTGGGGCGGCTTTCATAGATGATGCCTATCACGCCCAGCGGCACGCGCACCCGGCTGAGTTCCAGCCCGTTGGGCCGCACGCTTTTGTCGATGATGCTGCCAAGGGGGTTGTCGAGCGTCGCCACCTGATCCACGCCATCCGCCGTCGCCGCGACCCGCCCCGCGTCCAGCTTCAACCGGTCCAGCATCGCAGGCGACAGTCCGTTGGCGCGCGCATTGTCCATATCGCGTGCATTGGCGGCGATAATCGCCGGTGCCTGATCCCGCAAGGCTTGCGCAGCGCGGCGCAGGGCATCCGCTTTCTGCCCGTCGCTGGCCTGCGCAAGGATGGCGGCAGCGCCACGCGCACGCGCGCCCATCATCGCAATCAGCATTTCGGGGGTCTGGGTCAGGTCGTTCATATGCCTATCTCGCCAAAAAGGATGGCGGCGACTTAGCATGAAAGCCCGGCGCTGTGAAAGTCAGCTCCGACGACCGGGCCATGGGTCGCGTATGGCCCGGTCGGCGGCGGCAGGTCGACTGCCGTGCGACCATGCCTATCCAATGTCCGATCGCGGCGCATACCCCAACGGGGGTATGGCCGAAATAATTCACGACTTGGGCGGCTTGCACCCCTTGGCCGCTGCCAGCCCGCGCAGATAGCCGCGCCGGGCGACGCCTGCCGTCACCGCAGCCTCCAATCGCCGCTCCGCCGGGGCCGCACCGCTGATTTCGCGCACCAGCCCGCGAAAGGGAATGAGCGAATTGACGACCGTTTTGCCGACCGCCTCGGCAATCTTGCCCGTGCGATTTTCATTCGCCTGCGCACCGACGACGAAATCCTGCCCCAGCACCCCATTCAGTTCGCCCAGCGCATTGGTCAGCCCCTTGCATGTACGCGAAGCCGGCGGGGCATAGGGATTGTCTACAGCCTTGAGCAGCACCGGCGGAATCTGGTCCTTTTCCAGGCCTACGTCGCGCGCCGGCTGGCTGGCGATGGTGCCGGCCTTGCGCATCGTGTCGTCGCGCGGCCTGTCCTTGTCCTGCGCAGATGCGGCCCCCGATACGACACAGAGACTTATGGCAGCGATGATGATTTTCATGATGGTTCCTCCACCGCGCCAACCAGCGGGGGGCGATTTCGGTTCCATAACGAAACGATCTCCAGCGCCATACTTCTTTGTGCGCCAAAAAAAGACCTGATGGAGACAAGCCCGCTGCCCGTCGTTATGCGCTCAAAAGCCCCACAGGAGATGACCTGACATGACAGACGCGCCGATCACCATCGCTTCGGACATACTGAGCGCGGCGATCCACCCCCTTGGCGCGGAACTGACCTGGCTTAAAGATGCGCAGGGCCGCGACCTGATGACGGATGCCGATCCGCGCTGGTGGACCGGCCACGCGCCTTTGCTCTTCCCCTTCGTCGGCCGGTCGCGTGGCGACGCCTATCGGCTCGGCGGGCGGACCTATCCCATGCCCCAGCACGGCTTCGCCCGCCGCATGGACTTTGCCGTGAAGGAACGGACTGACGCATCGGTGCTGTTCCGCCTCGCCGCCGACAGCGCCACCCGCGCGGTCTATCCCTTCGACTTCCGGCTCGACATGGGCTTCACGCTGACGGGCGCGACGCTCCACATGACCGCGACGGTCATGAACCGGGGCGAAGCGACCATGCCCTTTTCCTTTGGCTATCACCCCGCCTTCGCCTGGCCGCTGCCCTATGGCGGCAACGTCGCGGACCATCGCATCCTCTTCGATCAGCCCGAACCCGCCCCGATCCGCAAGGTAGGCGCGGAACCCGGCTTGATCGCTCACGCCTCCGCTCCTTCCCCGGTCGATGGCGACACGCTCGTCCCGACCCATGCGATGTTCGAAGGGGACGCGCTCATCTGGGACGATCTGGCCAGCCGCTCGCTGCGCTGGGGCGTGCCGGGCCAGCCGAACCTCAAAATCGACTTCCCGGACACCCCATGGCTGGGCCTCTGGCAAAAGCCCGGCGCCCATTATCTGTGCATCGAACCCTGGGCCGGCATGGCCGATCTGGAAGGGTTCGACGGCGACGTATGGGACAAGCAGGGCATCCTATGCCTGCTACCGGGCGACAGCCGGTCCTTCCGCATGGACGTCAGCCTTGTGGACGTGTAACGGCGCATCCTAGATTCCGTTCGGGCTGAGCGAAGTCGAAGCCCTCCACTGAGCGCAGCGAAGTGCCTCGCCTCCGCTCGGCATGGCCCTTCGACTTCGCTCAGGGCGAACGGCCTTCATTACTCGCGACCCAGAAAATCATCATGACCATCCCATCCCGCCGCACCTTCGCGATCATTTCCCACCCCGACGCGGGCAAGACCACGCTCACCGAAAAGCTGCTGCTGGAGGGCGGCGCGATTCATATGGCGGGCGAGGTCAAGGCGCGCGGGCAAAACCGCCGCGCCCGGTCCGACTGGATGAAGATCGAGCAGCAGCGCGGCATTTCCGTCACCTCCTCGGTCATGACGTTCGAACGGACGCGCGATGGCGAAACCATCACCTTCAACCTGCTCGACACGCCGGGTCACGAAGACTTTTCGGAAGACACCTATCGCACGCTGACCGCCGTCGATTCCGCCGTCATGGTGATCGACGCGGCCAAGGGTATCGAGCCGCAGACGCGCAAGCTGTTCGAGGTGTGCCGTCTGCGCAACCTGCCCATCATCACCTTCGTCAACAAGGTCGATCGGGAGGGCCGCGAAACATTCGGCCTGCTGGACGAAGTGGCCGATCAGCTTCAGCTCGACGTCTGCCCGATGGGCTGGCCGGTCGGCATGGGCGGCGAGTTCGAGGGAATTTACGATTTCGCCACCAACCGCCTGATGCAGCCTGTCGGCCCGTCCAAGGAATTTGACGGCACCCGCCAGCAGTTCACCGGACTCGATGATCCGCGTCTGGCCGACTTCATCTCCCCGCGTGGCCTTGCAAAGCTGCGCGAGGAAGCGGAACTGGCGCAGGGCGGCTATGCCAGCTTCGACCTCGACCGCTATCGGCAGGGTGATCTGACCCCGGTCTATTTCGGGTCCGCGCTCAAATTGTTCGGCGTCACCGAACTCATCGACGCGCTCGCCGCCCACGCCCCGCCACCCCGCGCCCAGCCCGCCGAACCCGCCGCAGTCGAACCGGACGGCAGCGAAGTCACTGGCTTCATCTTCAAGGTGCAGGCGAACATGGACCCCATGCACCGCGACCGCATCGCCTTCATGCGCCTCGTCTCCGGCAAGTTCCGGCGCGGCATGAAGCTGACGCCTAGCGGTTCGGGCAAGCCGCTCGCCGTCCACTCCCCCATCCTTTTCTTCGCGCAGGACCGCGAACTGGCGGATGAAGCCTATCCGGGCGACATCATCGGCATCCCCAATCACGGCGCGCTGCGCGTGGGCGATACGCTGTCCGAAAAGCCCGGCCTGCGCTTCACCGGCCTGCCCAATTTCGCCCCCGAAATCCTGCGCCGCGTGCAATTGAAAGATCCCACCAAGACCAAGCAGCTACGCAAGGCGCTGGACGATCTGTCCGAAGAGGGCGTGATTCAGGTCTTCTACCCCGAAATCGGCAGCAACTGGATCGTCGGCGTCGTCGGCCAGTTGCAGCTTGAAGTCCTCATTTCCCGGCTGGACGCGGAATATAAGGTCGCGGCGGGCCTCGAACCTTCCCCCTTCGACACCGCTCGCTGGATCAGCGGCGACGAAACAGCGATCAAGGATTTCGTCGGCTTCAACAGCGCCCATCTGGCAAAGGACCGCGACGGCGCGCTCGTCTTCATGGCCCGCAGCGCATGGGACATTGGCTATCAGGAAGAACGCCACCCCAAGGTAAAGTTCAGCGCCACCAAGGAACGCTAACGCCCGCGCCTGCTGCGCTTATTTGCGCAGCAGGAACACCGCATGTTCGGCAAACAGATTGGCGTTCGCGTGCGTCGTTTCCCGGTCGCCCTTCAAAAACCATTGCCCGTCGATATGCCAGCCGCGCTCCTTCACCAGCGCGCGGAAATCGTCCACCGTCACATGATGGATGTTGAGCGTGTCATACCAGGTGTCGGGCAACAGCCGCGTCACCGGCATCCGCCCGCCCCACATCAACGATATGCGCCCGCGCCAATGGGCAAAGTTGGGGAAGGACACGAACGCCTGCCTCCCGATGCGCAGCAATTCCTCGACCACCAGATCGGGCCGCCGCGTCGTCTGCAATGTCTGGCTCAATATCGCATAATCGAAACTGGCGTCGGGATAATAGCCCAGATCCGTGTCCGCATCCCCCTGCACCACCGACAGCCCACGCCCCACCGCCGCCGCGACGTTCGACCCGTCAATCTCCAGTCCCCGCGCATCGACGCCGCTGTCGTCGCGCAGCGCCGCCATCAGCGCGCCCTCGCCGCACCCCACGTCCAGCACCCGCGCGCCACGCTTCACCGTGCGCGCGATCAGCGCCAGATCGGGCCGCAGTCCCGCGCTCACGCCCGGCCGCCCTTCAAAAAGCCATCCACCACCCGGTTGAGTTCGGGACATTCCAGCAGGAACGCGTCATGCCCGAACGGGCTGGACAGTTCCACGAAACTCGCCTGCGCGCCCCCAGCGTTCAGGGCATGGACGATGATCCGCGATTCGGTCGTGGGATAGAGCCAGTCGGTATCGAAACTAACCAAACAAAACCGCGCCTTGCTCGCCGCAAAAGCCCGCGCCAGCGACCCGCCATTATCCTCGGCAATGTCGTAATAATCCATCGCGCGGGTGATATAGAGGTAGGAGTTGGCGTCGAACCGCTCGACGAAACTCAGCCCCTGATGCCGCAAATAGCTTTCGACCTGAAAGTCCGCATCGAACCCGAACGTCTTGGCCCCACCCGGATTTTCCGGCCGCCCCTGCAACCGCCGCCCGAATTTCTCGGTCAGCCCTGCTTCGGACAGATAGGTGATGTGCGCGGCCATCCGCGCCACCGCCAGGCCTGCACTTGGCACCTGCCCATCGGCATAATAATCGCCCCCGCGCCACTGCGGATCGGCCATGATCGCCTGCCGCCCGACCTCGTGAAAGGCGATATTCTGTGCGCTGTGCCGCGCGGTGGAGGCAATGACGACGCAGCTTTCCACCCGTTCGGGGAAGAGCGTGGGCCATGTCAGCGCCTGCATCCCCCCCATCGACCCGCCGATCACCGCCGCCAGCCGATCGACGCCCAGATGGTCCAGCAAAGCCGCCTGCGCCCGCACCATGTCGGCGATCGTCAGCATCGGAAAGCGCATCGCATAAGGGGCGCCGGTCGCCGGATCGACGCTCGCCGGGCCGGATGATCCCATGCAACTGCCGATCACATTGGCGCACACGATGAAATGGCGCGCGGGGTCCACCGGCTTGCCCGGTCCCACCATGCGCCACCACCAGCCGGGCTTTCCAGTGACGGGATGGTCGGACGCGACATATTGATCGCCGGTCAGCGCGTGGCACAGCAGGATGACGTTGCTCCTGTCCCCATTCATCGCGCCATAGGTTTCATAGGCGATATCGATGGGGCCAAGGCTCGCGCCGCTCGACAGCGGCAACGGGCCGGGCAGGCGCACCTGCCGACGCAGACCGAACCGACTGTCTTGGGAAAGGGGAACGCTGGCCATGGCCCGCTCGCGCTAGGACCGCTGTTCCCCCCTGTCAATCTGGCGCTGTCAATCTGGCGCTGTCAATCTGGCGCTCGCGACGCACCATGCCTAAATAGGTCGCCATGACCTATCCCGATCGTCCGCCCGTCGTCGCCTATGGCCGACTCAACCCCTATCTGATGGAGGGGCTGGAACGCCGCTTCACCGTCCACAGCCTGCCTGCCGACGCGGACCTGACGACCCTGCCACCCCATGTCCGCGCAGCCCGCGCGCTGGTCAGCTTCGGATCGACCGGCGCATCCGCTGCCGTCATGGACGCGCTGCCCGCGCTGGAAATCATCGGGCTGTTTTCGGTCGGCTATGACAAGGTCGATGTCGATCATGCCCGCGCCAAGGGCATCCGCGTCAGCAATACGCCCGACGTCCTGACCGATGACGTCGCCGATCTGGCCGTTGGCCTGCTCTACGCCACGATCCGCAACATCGCCGCCAACGACCGGCTGGTGCGATCGGGCGCGTGGGAACGGGGCGAGGCGCCAGCCCTGTCCGCGCGCGTCACCGGCCGCCGCATCGGCATATTGGGCCTCGGCCGTATCGGCCGCGCCATCGGCAAAAGGCTGGAGCCAGTCGCAGGCCAGATCCTCTACCACAACCGACGCGAAGCCACCGACACCCCCTACACCTATGTCGCCGACGCCATCGACTTCGCGCGCCAAAGCGACGTCCTGATCGTCGCCACCTCCGGCGGGCCGGAAGCCGCCAGTCTGGTAGACGCCGCCATGCTCGAAGCGCTGGGACCGGAAGGGGTCATCATCAACATCAGCCGGGGCAGCGTAATCGACGAAGACGCACTCGTCGCCGCCCTAGCCGACAAACGCATCGCGGGCGCAGGCCTCGACGTCTTCGCAGCCGAACCCCATGTGCCGCCCGCCCTGCTGACCATGGACAATGTCGTCCTCCAACCCCACCAGGGCAGCGCCACCGTCCACAGCCGCAAAGCCATGGCCGACCTCGTCCTCGCCAACCTCGACGCCCATTTCGCAGGAAAGCCGCTGCTCACGCCGGTGGTGTAGGGTCGTACAATCCCTCCACCCGTCATCCCCGCGCAGGCGGGAATCCATCTCCCGCGTTTTGACTTCGAGAGATTGGTAGATGGGTTCCCGCCTTCGCGGGAATGACGAAATGGGTGGATAGGGAACGGTCCGGTTCAGCTTTCAAATCCCAATTTCTCCGACACGCTCGATGCCACAGGTTCCGTCTCCATAGTGCACAAGACCCGCTTCAACGGTCTTAATCATGACGCCTGTTGATGGGATGTCACCATCGTTCAAATCGACAGGTTGCGGATTGAGATGCTCGTATCCCTCGGCAAATTCCCGACTGTCAAAGTCGCAAACGATCACACCGCACATGCCATCAGCAACAACCTTGTCGCCAAGCTTCATCATTTGCCCTGAAATGTATCGCATAGCTGCCTCCTGAATGCGTTTAAGCAGGCAGTAGCCAAGGTCCGCAATCGGGAATGTTACTTGCAATGCTGAACGGCATAAATTGGTCGCATCCGGTCATCCACCCTCCTTGCAGGGCAAGATAATCCGGTCGCTTTATGGGCGCCACTCGCCACCTACCACCTTCGGTCATCCCGGACTTGATCCGGGATCCCGCTTTCTTTGAAAGGCGCGTGGAGCAGCGAGACCCCGGATCAAGTCCGGGGTGACGATGATGGTGAAGGCCGATTCTGCTCGCTTTTAGCAACCCGCATCCCCCCCCCTTTCAAAATAGGATTTCCTCTGATCTATCCTTGCCGATGGAAATCCCGCCCCGCCCCACCACCGCCCGATCCCGTGTCGCGTGCGTGTCGCCTGCGTGTCGCGCCGATGGCGCGTCATCGGCGCGCGATCGCCGCGTCACTGTGACCCACCAGACGCGCTACTGTCGCGTCCCTGGCGCATATCTGTCGCAACAGCGGCACTTCCGGCCAAAAAAGCACTACGACATTGTGAACTTCGCCCATGACCCCAACAGTGATCCCCAAATCCGCACCCCACTTTGCCTTTCCCACGGAACCGGCTAAAGCCCGCTCCCATGACTGACACCCGTTCGACACCCGCGCCCAAGGACTGGATCCTGGGCATTTCGCCTTATGTGCCCGGCAAGTCCGCCGCCGACGATGGCCGCCCGCTCATCAAGCTGTCCGCCAACGAAAATCCGCTGGGCACCGGGGCGGCGGCGCGCGCCGCGCTGGTCGCCGCCACGGCGGACCTTGCCACCTATCCCGATCCGTCCGCGACGAAGCTGCGTGAGGCGATCGGCGCGGTGCATGGGCTGGAACCGGAACGGATCATCTACGGCACAGGTTCTGACGAACTGCTCCATATCGCGGCCAGCGCCTATGCCGGGCCGGGCGATGAAATCCTTTACGTCCGCTATGGCTTTGCCGTGTACGACATCGCCACCCGGCGGGTCGGTGCGACCCCCGTCGTCGCCCCGGACAAACATTATGCGACCGACGTCGACGCGCTGCTCGCCGCCGTCACCGAACGCACGAAGGTCGTGTTCCTCGCCAACCCCAACAACCCGACCGGCACCATGACCAGTCGCGAAGAGATTGCGCGCCTCCATGCGGGCCTTCGCCCAGACATATTGTTCGTGCTGGATCAGGCCTATGCCGAATATCTTGACGCGGACGAGGATGACGGCGGGCTGGAACTGGCGCGCACGGCGTCGAACATATTGGTCACGCGCACCTTTTCCAAAATCCATGGCCTGGCCGCCGAACGGATCGGCTGGGGCTATGCCAGCGCCGAAGTGATCGACATCCTCCACCGCATCCGTGCGCCCTTCAACGTGACGACCGCAGGTCAGGCCGCCGCCATCGCCGCGATCTCCGACGCCGCCTGGGTCGAATCGAGCCGCACTCACACGGCACGCTGGCGCGACTGGCTGGCGAACGAAATCGGCGCCCTGTCCAATCACGGTCTGCGCGTCGTGCCGAGCAAGACCAATTTCCTGCTGATCCTGTTCGACGGCAAGCTGACCGCAGAAGCCGCGATGAAGGGCTTGTGGGACGCAGGCTACGCCACCCGCTGGCTGCCCGGACAAAGCCTGCCCAACGGCCTGCGCATCACCATCGGCACCAAGGCGCAGACCCGCGCGGTCGCCAACACGCTGCGCGCCATGGCGGAATCGGCCTGAACCGATGCTGCCTTTCGCCCGCATCACCATCATCGGCCTTGGCCTGATCGGGTCGTCGCTGGCCCGCGCGATCCGGGCAGAAATGCCGACGGTGCGCGTCACTGGCCATGACGCCGACCCGGCGGTGCGCGACACCGCACGCCGCATCGACCTGTGCGACGACATCACCGACACGGCGGGCGCGTCGGTGACGGACGCCGATCTGGTCATCCTGTGCGTGCCCGTGCGCGCCATGGGCGCGGCGGCGGCGGAGATTGCCGAAGACCTGCCTGCCGACGCGATCGTCAGCGACGTGGGATCGTGCAAGGCGGACGTGCTCGCCCAACTGAACGCCGCACTGCCCGGCCGCACGATCATCCCGGCGCATCCCGTCGCGGGAACCGAAAACAGCGGACCGGAAGCAGGCTTTGCCACCCTGTTCAAGGGCCGCTGGTGCATCGTCACTCCCCCCGCCGATGCGGACCCCGCCGCCGTTGAGCGCGTGTCGGAACTATGGCGCCGGGTCGGCGCCGACGTCGAAACGATGGACCCGGCGCATCACGATCTGGTGCTGGCCGTGACCAGCCACCTGCCCCATCTCATCGCCTACACCATCGTCGGCACCGCCAGCGATCTGGAAAATGTCACCCAGTCGGAAGTCATCAAATATTCCGCAGGCGGCTTTCGCGACTTCACCCGCATCGCCGCGTCGGACCCGACCATGTGGCGCGACGTGTTCCTGGCGAACAAGGACGCGGTGCTCGAAATGCTTCAGCGTTTTTCGGAGGATCTCTCAGCGCTGCAACGCGCGATCCGCTGGAACGACGGCGACGCCCTGTTCAACCTGTTCACCCACACCCGCGCCATCCGCCGCTCGATCATCGAACAGGGTCAGGACGATGCCAAGCCCGACTTCGGCCGGGCGCACTAATCGACGGTCAGAGCAGACGGAGGGTTAAGCGCGTTGATCGCAGCATGGACGCGTTCCTCCGCCTCCCGCCGGTCCAGCCCCGCCGGCACGATCTCGCCCACCTTATAGGTAATGACGCCCGCTTTCTTCCTGAAACTGCCCCGTGGCGACACTGCCCCGCTGTCGAGCGCAATCGGCACGACCGGCAGCCGCAACAGGGTGTAAAGCCCCGCAAAACCCGCCCGCAACGGCGGCGCTTCGCCATGACGAACGCGGGTGCCTTCAGGAAAGATCAGCACCGCCCGCCCCGCCGCATTGGCCGCCTGCGCCTGACTGCGCAGCGTACGCATGGCCGACGCCCCGCCGCTCCGCTCGATAGGGATCAGCCCATAATAGGTCGCCACCTTGCCCCACAGCGGAATGTCGAACAATTCCCGCTTGGCGGCAATGACCGGACGGTCGAACACGGTCAGCAGGTCGATCGTCTCGAACATCGATTCATGTTTGACGATGTAGAGATACTCGCCAATCGGCAGATCACCGACGATCCGCACCCGCTGCCCCAGCAACCAGCGCGCGCACAGGCGATGATAGCGGCTCCACCCCTTGGCAATCTTCTGCACCGCCGACGGCGAAAAGGGTCCGCAGGCCAGCGCCGCCAGCACGAACATCAGGCTGCCGGGATAAAATGCCACCATGAAGGCAAGGGAACGAAGCGGGGTAATCATGAAATGCCCAAGCCTTCAAACGCCAAGGAGCGCCGCAACCCGGCGCAGCAGATATTTATTATATTCCCGCGCCAGCACGGTCAGGCTGGGACGGCTGGGCACCGCGTCGTAGAGGATCGTCACCCGATCGGGCAAGGCCTGATGCAGTTCCAGCGCGGCGCGGCGCATATGCCAGTCAGTCGTAATCAGGCGCACCGTCTTATAATCGCGCCGCTCCAGCCAGTGCGCCGTTTCGATCCCGTTGGACCGCGTGTCGATCGCCTCCCGCCCCAACGTGATGCAGCAGGTGAACAGGCTCTCGCGCGCCTTATATTCCGCCGCCAGTTCGCCGGGCCGCACCGATCGATCAACGCCAGAGATCAGCATCCGCTTCGCCGCGCCATCCTCCAGCAGGGCGATACCCCGGTCGATCCGCCCCGCCCCGCCTGTCAGCACGACGATCGCATCGGTCGGTCGCCCATCGAGGGGCTGGGGCAGAAAGACGCCGAACCAGGCAAAGCCCAGCATCCAGCCAAGCAGCATGAGCGCGATCAGCCGGACGATCACAACGCCCGCCCCAAGGCCCGCAACACCGTCCATCGCGCCGCCAGCGTCGCCAGCACAACACCACCGACCGGCAATGCTGCCAGCAACACCCATCCCGCCCAGTCCAGATTCACCGCGCCCAGCAGTTCCGATCCCGTCGCCGACAGCCGCAACCCGATAATCAGGATCGCCAGCAACGCAAAGGCAAAGCCCAGCGCCCCGCCCATCATCGCGTCCAGACCGATACGCCGCTGAAACAGCCGGGCGATCTGCACATCGGTCGATCCCATCAGGTGCAGCACGTCAATGGTCGTGCGATGGCTGTCATGCGCGCCGCGAGCCGCCAGCACCACGACGGCCCCGGTCGCCAGCCCCATCAACACAACGACCGCCACCGCCAGCCAGCCAAGCGCCGACAGCAGCCCGGCCAGCGGCAACAGGAATGCGGCATGCGGCTCGATACGCAGACGCGGCGACAGGCCGCCGAGCAGCCGACGCAGATGCGCGACCTTGGCGGCGGCATCACCCGGCGTCAGCGTCACGTCGATCAACGCAGGGACGGGCAGTTCGCCGCTGGTGGCGTCATCGCCCAGCCATGGCCGCAACTGATCGGCCAGCACGGCGGGATCGACCGGGATCGCCGTGCGTACGCCATCCGCGCCACGCAGTGCAGCCAGCGTGCGTGTCGCCAGCCGCGCGCGCGCCTGCGCATCCGCCTCCACCACCTGCACGCTGGCTCGCCCGGCCAGGTCCGCGCTCATCGCCCGCACTGCCGCGCCCAGCCCCAGCCCGGCGGCGGCCGCCAGCACGGTCAGGAACATCATGATCGCGATGATCCACGGCATCGGCCCCGCCCCGCGTCCACCGGGCAGCAGGCGATGCCGCGCAGCCCCAGACGCACGACGATCGGCGCGCGTCGCCATCATTCGGCGTCCGGTCCGCGCGGCGGATAACGCAGCGAACCTGTCGGATCGGCCAGCCGCCCCTTGTCCAGCCGCATCATCTGCGCCCCCGTCACCTGCGCCATCAGCGGCAGGTCATGGGTGGCGACGACGATCGTCGTACCCAGCCGATTGAGCGCTTCGAACAGGGTCATCAATCGGCGGGCCATGTCCGCGTCGACGTTACCGGTCGGTTCGTCCGCCACCAATATTTCGGGGCGACCGATCACCGCGCGGGCAATGGCGACACGTTGCTGCTCGCCACCCGACAGGGTCGCGGGCCGCGCCTGACCCCGATCACCCAGGCCAACCCAGTTCAGCATTTCGCTGACCGGCGCGTCGATCTCCCTCTCCTGCATCCCCGATACCCGCAGAGGCAGGGCGATATTGTCATAGGCGGACAGATGCGGAACCAGACGGAAATCCTGAAACACCACGCCGATGCGGCGGCGGAAGCCGGGCAATCGCTTGCGCGGCAGCGTCACGACATCCTCGCCGAACAGGCGGATGACGCCCCGGCTGGGCCGTTGCGCCAGATACAGCAATTTAAGCAGCGACGTCTTGCCCGCGCCGGACGCGCCGGTCAGGAAATAGAAGCCGCCGCCGTTCAGCGAAAAGCTGACATCGGTCAGCGTTTCACTGTCCAGACCATAGCGCAGGCCGACATTTTCGAACTGGACGATGGCCGACATGTGTGGATGACGCGCGTCATGCGCTCCCTGCTTCCCCGGAGTTATAGCCATGGCACAGGGGGCAGGCCACAGTAAAGCCCGCGAGTCGCGAAGGAATGGGATGGGATGCGTGTTGACCGCTTGCGCACGAGTCCCTGCCATGCCTAATAAGCGTCATGATCCTGGTGTGCCCTAATTGCGCGACGCGCTATGTTGTGCCGGACAGCGCGGTTGGCGTGAACGGTCGCCAGGTGCGCTGCGCCTCGTGCAAGCATAGCTGGTTCCAGGAACCAGCGCGCCTGTCACCGCGCGAAACGGCACCAGTCGCAGCCGTGCCGGTTGTTGAAACGCTGGTCGAGACATCTGCCCCTCCCGCAACGGCCATGTCCAGCGCCCCTGTCGCGCCGGTCCCCGTTGCGTCAACACCTGCCGCACCGCCGCCTGCACCCAGGGCCGAACCCACCGAAAGCGCGCCACCGATCGCCGCGCCTGCCGACCATCGTTTCGACGACATTTATGCGGGCGCTCCTTCCATCGACGCAGGCGGGGACAGCCATTTCACCCCCGCCCCGCCATTCAAGCCGCGCCGCAACAGGCTCAAACTGTGGACATGGGCAGCGGTCGCTTTTGCACTGGCCGTTGCCGCCGCCGGGGGCGCGCTGCATTATTTCGGGCCGCCGGGCTGGGCGGTCAATCTGGGCCTCGTCGCTGAAGAAGGCGACCCGGACCTGCTCTTCTATCTGTCCAAACCCGCCGAACGACGCAAGCTGCCGACGGGCGAGGAATATTTCGCCTTCGGTGCGCGGATCGTGAACAGCGGCGCGCAGGCGCTGCCCGTCCCTCCCGTGCTGGTGCAGCTACGTGACCGGCAGAACCGGCTGGTCTTCAGCTGGACGACGAAGGCCGACAAGACGCGCCTGAAACCCGGCGAAGAAGCCTCGATCAACGAGAGCCGGATCGACATCCCCAAAAACGCCGAAAATCTCTCGCTGACCTTCGTCCAGTAAAGGGCCGCTCGTCACCCACCTCCGTTCGTTTCGAGCGAAGTCGAGAAACCAGACACAGCCTCATCCTCTAAGGATAACTGACCGTCTTGGGCCGCCCCTGCGGGATCGGGATAAACTCCTGATCGTCGCCGGGAATCAGCGGAAAGCGCAGCGCTTCCCAATCTTCACGCGCCTGCATCAGCCGGTCGGTGGAGGAGGATACGAAATTCCACCATACATGGCGCGGCGACGTAAAGGCTTCGCCCCCACACAGCACGACGCGCCCACCATCCACGCTCATCAACGTCGCGCGCACGCCCGGCCGCAACACATAAAGCGTCTGGGGGATCAGCATCACCCCATCGAGCGCCGCATCGCCGCCCGAAACATAGATGGCCCGCTCATCCGCCGACGGATCAATCGGGATGCGACCGCCGGGCGATAGCTGGATATCGGCATAGATGGTCTGGGCATAGGTGGTGACAGGCGACGTTTGCCCCCACAGCGACCCCATGATGACGCGCGCGCGCACCAGCCCATCCTCGATCACCGGCAATCCTGCTTCGCCCACATGCTCGAACGCCGGGTCCATTTCCTCTACGGCGTCGGGCAACGCCAGCCATGTCTGGATCGCCGAAAGCCGCGAAGCCTTCGCGCGTTCGTCGTCGGGGGATCGTTCGGAATGGACGATGCCCTTGCCCGCCGTCATCAGATTGACCGCGCCACCCTCGATCAACTGCTCCGTGCCGAGCGAATCGCGATGCAGGAACGCGCCTTCATACATATAGGTCACGGTGGCCAGGTTGATATGTGGGTGCGGGCGCACATCGATGCCCTGCCCCGCGCCGATCTTGGCCGGTCCCGCCTGATCGAAGAAGATGAACGGGCCAACCATCGTGCGCCCCTTGACCGGCAGCGAGCGATGCACCTTGAAATCGCCCAGATCATGGGTCGTGGGCGTGATCGTCTGGATGATGATGTCGTCTGCGGTCATTTACGCTTCTCCCGGTGCGCGGGCCTTGATGGCAAGGGCGTGAACCTTGTCATGCAGCAGGTCGGCAAGCGCGCTGTTCACCTGCCGCTGCCGCGCGACGCGGCTCTGGCCGGTGAAAAGCGGCGATACGATCTCCACCGTAAAATGGCTCTCGCCCGACCCGTCATGCCCGGCATGGCCGCGATGTTTTTCGCTGTCGTCGATGACGGCGAGATGGTCGGGGGTCAGCGCAGTTTGCAGCCGCGCCTCGATTTCGGTGGCCACTGGGCCTTTCAGAATCTGGGTCATGGCCCCTATATAGACGGTTTGCCGCGACTTGCATCAGGACTCCCTTGTCGACCGACCCTTTCTCGACCCGTCGTTTCAACCGTTTCCATGGCCGGGTGGAAGGCGACCGCCCCTGCTCCGCGCCCGGCTGCCCGGAACCGGGCGAATTTCGCGCGCCCCCGGCTGAGGGCAGCAGCCCGACGAGCGAAGGCCCGCGCTGGCGCTGGTTCTGCCTCGATCATGTCAAAGCGTTCAATCAGGGCTATAATTTCTTCACCGGCATGTCCCCGGACGAAATCGCCGCCGCCCAGCGCCCCTATGCCGGGTGGGAGCGGGAGACGCGCGCTTTTTCCTCCAACGCGCACAGCCCACCGCCCAAATGGGCCGACTTTTCCGATCCCCTCGACGCGATCGGCGCGAAGTTCAAGGAACGCGTGGCCAAGGCGCGGGCAGACGCCCAGATGCGGCAGGACGGCGTGTTTCTCTCAGCCGAAGACCGCAAGCAACTGGCCGTCATGGGCCTGTCGGTGGACGCGGACCGCAAGGGGCTTCGCACCCGCTACACCGTGCTGCTGCGCCGCTATCACCCCGATCATAATGGCGGCGACCGCAGCCACGAAGGCGCTCTGCAAGGCGTAATCGCCGCCTACGCCCATCTGCGCAAGGCAGCCGCCTTCGCCTGAAGACGCTGTTACAGTAGGAACCATCCAATCAGCGCCCCGACCTGCATGACCGCAATCATCATCAGATGCGTCGAAAAGGGTTCCTTGCGGGTCTTATGACGAAACAGATGCCGTGCCAAAAACGCACCGGGCGTTCCACCGACACATGCAAGCGTCAGCAAGTCCGATTCCCGGATGCGCCGTTCACCCGCGATCGCCTTGGCCTTATCCAGATAAAAGGCCATCATGGTAACGGCATTTATTCCCAGAAAGGACATAGCGAGCATCATCATCGTCACCCCAATATCCCGACATTGGTGAAGAAAAGTTTTCGTACGCCTGTCCAGCGGTGACCTTACGACACAAACGACCATATCCGGCCACCCTTGCCGATCGCCCACCACGCTGCCATAGGCGCCGCCCGCCATCTGGAGATACGCCATGCACACGCCCCGCGCCCTGGGCCTGGATTTCGGCACGACCAACAGCGTCGTCGCCATCGCCGATGGCGGCCAATCCGACCTCATCGCATTTACCGGCGCGCAGGCGACCGGCGCGGTGTTCCGCTCGGCCCTGTGCTTCTGGCATGAGGAAAGCGTAAAGGGCGGCATCGCGCATGAAGCCGGGCCATGGGCGATCGCGGAATATATGGAATATCCCGAAGACAGCCGCTTTCTCCAGTCCTTCAAGTCCGTCGCCGCCAGCGCCATATTCGAAACCGCCAACGTGTTTGAAAAACGCCTGCGGTTCGAAGAACTGGGCCAGATGTTCCTCGCCCGCATGGTCGCCCATGCCGGTGGCGCGCTGGACGGACGCCCCGATCGGATCGTCGTCGGGCGGCCGGTCGAATATGCCGGCTCCCGCCCCGACGAAGCCCTCGCACGCAAACGCTATGATGCCATGTTCGCCGGGTTCGGCGCGGACATCCATTATGTCTATGAACCGCTCGGCGCGGCGTTCAGCTACGCCAGCCGCCTGACCCAGCCCGCCACCATCCTCGTCGCCGATTTCGGCGGCGGCACCAGCGATTTTTCCATCGTGCGCGTGGAAGCCCCCGGCTCTGCCCGTCGCGCCACCCCGCTCGGGTCGGCAGGCATCGGTATAGCGGGCGACCGGTTCGACTATCGCATCATGGACCATCTGGTGCTGCCGATGCTGGGCAAGGGCGGCAGTTACCAGTCGTTCGGCAAGACGCTGGAGATACCGCGCAGCTATTTCGCCGATTTCGCCGACTGGTCGCGGCTCGCCCTGATGCGCAATCGGCGGACGATGGACGAACTGACGCGCCTGCAAAAAAATGCCGACGATCCGCAAGCCATCGGCCGCATGATGACCGTGATCGAAAAGGAACTGGGCTACCCGCTCTATGATGCCGTGGGCAGCCTGAAACGCGCGCTGTCGATGCAGGATAGCGCAGCGTTCCGCTTCACCGGCGGCGGGCTGGAGATCGAGACGCAGGTATCGCGCGCCGACTTCGAAAGCTGGATCGCCCCCGACCTCGCCCGGATCGAAGCGACGGTGGACAAGGCGCTGGCCAAGGCAAATGTCGGCCCCGAAGCGATCGACCGCGTGTTCCTGACCGGCGGCTCTTCGCTCATCCCGGCGATCCGCGCGATCTTTGACGCCCGCTTCGGGGCGGACAGGATTGCGACCGGCGGGGAACTGACCTCCATCGCGCATGGTTTGGCGTTGATCGGGGAAGAGGCCAATTTGGCCGAATGGGCAGCTTGATAGTCGGGCGCTCCGCCTCCACTCTATCGACACGCCCTTGATGGATCGGTTAGGGCGATCGTGACTCGCAGAAAGATGACGACCCGATGACTGATATTTCGAACGTCCAGCCCGATACCCGCGCTGAAACGCTGATGGACGCGCCCGACCGCGAAGTGGACGCGCGCGAAATGTTCGGCATCGATGTCGACATGAAGATTCCCGCCTTCAGCCAAGCCGACGAACGCGTGCCTGACCTCGACCCCGCCTATGTGTTCGATCCCGACACCACGCTGGCGATCCTGGCGGGTTTTGCCCACAACCGCCGCGTCATGGTGCAGGGCTATCATGGCACCGGCAAGTCGAGCCATATCGAACAGGTCGCCGCGCGCCTGAAATGGCCGTGCATCCGCATCAACCTCGACGCGCATATCAGCCGCATCGATCTGGTCGGCCGCGACGCCATCGTCCTGCAGGACGGACAGCAGGTGACGCAGTTCAAGGAAGGCCTGCTCCCCTGGTCGCTCCAGCGCCCCGTAGCGCTCGTATTCGACGAATATGACGCCGGTCGCCCCGACGTCATGTTCGTCATTCAGCGCGTGCTGGAAACTGACGGCAAGATGACGCTGCTCGATCAGAACCGCGTCATCCGCCCCAATCCTTATTTCCGCCTGTTCGCGACCGCCAACACCGTGGGTCTGGGCGACACGACCGGCCTCTATCACGGCACGCAACAGATTAATCAGGGTCAGATGGACCGCTGGAATCTGGTCGTGGCGCTGAACTATCTGCCCGCCGCGACCGAAGCGCAGGTGGTTCTGGCCAAGTCGGGCGAATATGATCATGAAGGCGGCCGCAAGGAAGTCGAGCAGATGATCAAGGTCGCCGAACTGACGCGGCAGGGCTTCATCAACGGCGACATCTCGACCGTCATGTCGCCGCGTACGGTCATCAGCTGGGCGCAGAACGCGCTCATCTTCAAAAATGTCGGCTTCGCCTTCCGCCTCTCCTTCCTCAACAAATGCGACGAAGCGGAACGGGCGCTGGTCGCGGAATATTATCAGCGCGTATTCGGCAAGGACTTGCCCGAAAGCGTGGCGAACCGGGCGAAGTGACGATGTTTTTCTTCGATTTGCAATTTAATCGATGGAATGTAAGTGAGATAGTCTGTATTTCCGTTCCTATATCTCTTGATGGTAGCGATAATAAAAATGGCCGTAACGTCGAATTAAAAAATGGCAAAAAAGTTGTTATTGATGAGCGGAATTTCGACAATATAGATAATTTTGTTTTACATACCTTACCGGCCAAACCTGACCTTCTAGCTATCGCTTACGAAGATGATGAAGGCATAGAGCTTAAGCCAGTCCTAGCTTGGGCGTTGACGGCGGGTGGTAAATGCCTTCCAGTGACAAGGGATGGTGTGAACGATGGTGGAAATGGCGTTATGCCAATCATCGACTCAACACTTAAGCAAGACGTAGTCGGCTTTTACAAATCTCTTGCTCATTACCATGACTCATATGAAACGCCTGAAAGTTCTACGCTATGATCGTCGTCGAGCGGATCGCGCCAGACGGGACTGCGCACCGGGTCAGCATCCGCGGTCACGAAATCGTCGCCGATATGTCCGCGCCTGATGGCGACGACGCCGGACCGGACCCGCACGACCTCTATGATGCGGCGCTGGGCGCGTGCAAGGCGATGACGATGCTCTGGTATGCGCAGCGCAACGCCATTCCGGTGGAGGACATCCATGTCGGCGTGGTCCGCGACGCGAGCGAAGAGCGCAACGGCGTCTACAAGCTGACGACCCGCATCGCGCTGACCGGCCCGATGACCGACGAACAACATGACAGGCTGATCGCCGTGGCCGCCAAATGCCCGGTTCACAAACTGATGAGCCAAGTCGAAACGCAGATCGAAACCGTTGCGGTTCCGCGCGTGGGCAACCCCGAACGCGCATGACCGAACGCTCCGCCCTCGACGCTTTTAAGGACGTGCTGTCCGGCACAGCGCGATCCATGGCGCGCGACATGGAGGTGGAGGTGGGCTTTACCGCCGACGCCCCGCATATGGCGGGCAAGGCGATCAAGGTGCCCACGCCATCCCGCGCGCTGCCCGCCGATCAGGTGGCGCTGGCCCGTGGTTTCGCCGACGCCAACGCCCTGAAATTACGGCACCATAATGCCAGGGTCCATGCCGCGTCCGCACCGGGCGAACCGGTCTCGCGCGCCGTGTTCGACGCGGTGGAGCAGGCACGGGTGGAAGCAATCGGGTCGCGGCAGATGGTCGGCGTCCGCGCCAATCTCAACCATGCGCTCGACCTGCGCCTGAAGTCTGACCCCATCCGCCGGGCGCGCTCCGCCGACGAAGTGCCGCTGTCGACAGCGCTGGCGCTCAAGGTGCGCGAACGACTGACCGGCCAGCCAATCCCCAAGGACGTCGCGCCGGGCGTGGCGATGGTCGATCAGTGGATCGAGGACAAGGCCGGTGCCGATCTCGACGCCCTCGCTCTGGCGATCGATGACCAGCGCGCATTCCAGAAGATGGCGACGGCGATGCTGGAGCATCTCGCGCTGATCGATGCCGATGTGCCGCCCGATACCGAAGAACCCGAAGCACAGGACGAAGGCGAGGATCAGGAAGACCAGTCCGAAGACGGCGATTCGGGGCAGGACGAATCCGGTGACAGCGATGTGAATGCCGAAGCCCGCGCTGAAGATCAGGGCGGTGATACCGAAGACGGCGAAACCGACTATAGCGACGAATTCGACGCCGATAATGACGCGGGCGCGGATGATAT
Source organism: Sphingobium sp. (assembly GCF_049304695.1). Classification (GTDB taxonomy): domain Bacteria; phylum Pseudomonadota; class Alphaproteobacteria; order Sphingomonadales; family Sphingomonadaceae; genus Sphingobium. Next base: position 13,918 of record NZ_JBAQOK010000040.1, on the reverse strand, counting down.
GGGGGAGGAAGGCATGATGCCTGTCCGCCCCAACCGCCCGCTGTCCGACCTGCCGCCCGGCTTCGATTACAAAGCCTACACCACCAAGCATGACGAAATCGTCAGCCCGGAAGACCTGTGCGACGAGGATGAGCTGGTCCGGTTGCGCGGCTTCCTAGACCAACAGCTCGTCAGCTTGCAGGGGGCCGTGACCAAACTCGCCAACCGCCTGCAACGCCGGTTGATGGCGCAGCAGTCGCGGTCGTGGGACTTCGATCAGGATGAAGGCATGCTGGACGCCGCCCGGCTGGCCCGCGTCATCATAGACCCCACCCGGTCGCTGACCTACAAGATCGAGCGGGATACCGAATTTCGCGACACCATCGTCACCCTGCTGATCGACAATTCAGGCTCCATGCGCGGACGGCCGATCAGCATTGCGGCGATCAGTGCCGACATCATGGCCCGCACACTCGAACGCTGCGGGGTCAAGACCGAGATTCTGGGCTTTACCACTCGCGCGTGGAAGGGCGGGCAGAGCCGGGAGGAATGGCTGTCGGCCGGACGCCCGCCCATGCCCGGACGCCTCAACGACCTGCGCCACATCATCTATAAAAAGGCCGACGATCCGTGGCGGCGCGCGCGCAAGAATCTGGGCCTGATGATGCGCGAAGGGCTGCTGAAGGAAAATATCGACGGCGAAGCACTGCTTTGGGCACACAGCCGCCTGATCGCACGTTCCGAAGAACGGCGCATCCTGATGGTGATTTCCGATGGCGCGCCCGTTGATGACAGCACTTTGTCGGTCAACAGCGGCACCTATCTGGAACGCCATCTGCGCCAGGTGATCGAATGGATCGAAAACCGCTCACCCGTGCAACTGGTCGCGATCGGCATCGGTCATGACGTGACGCGCTATTACCGGCGCGCCGTCACGATCATGGATGCCGAACAGCTGGGTGGGACGATGGTCGAGCAACTGGCGGGCTTGTTCGATGAGGACTAAGCCTTGATTTCGTTTCGTTATAACAACGAAATTTTCCGCAATGGCCATAACCTTTGGTCCTCATTCAGGAAATCGCACCCCCCTGTCAGGACTAATCCATGAGCGTCGCATTCCGTCGTGAAGGCGACGACGAGCATATGGAACCGAAGTTCGAGCTGCCGATTCCGCCCGGTCCCAACTGGGTGACGCAGCGCGGCTTACGCCTGACGCGCGAGAAGGTAGCGGAACTGGAAGCCGCAGACATAACGGCGCTGGACGAGGAAACCGCCAAGAAACACAAGCGCGTCCTACGCTACTGGCGCACCCGGCTCGCCACGGCAGAGCTGCGACCTGCGCCGGACGGCGACACCATAGCCTTCGGATGCCGGGTCACCTATCGCTTGAACCAGCAGGACAAGACCGTCGGGATCGTCGGCGATGACGAAGCCGATCCGCACGAGGGCCGCATCAGCTTCTCCTCCCCCATCGCCCGCGCCATGATGGATGCCGAGGTCGGCGAAAAGTGCGATTTTGCGGGCAAGACCGATGCCGTCGAAATCCTGGCCATCGATATCCTCGACGAAGCCTGACTGACGAAGAGGGGCGGAGGGATCCTATGATCGCTCCGCCCCTCTTCGTGATTGATTGAATCTAAAAAGCCTTACGCCCCCCGGCCTGCCTCGAACAGGAACCAGGCCCGCTGTTCGGCCTGATCGGTCCAGTCATCGACAATGCCCTCGGTCGCATTGTCGCCCGCCTCCGTCGCCGCCGCCTTCACGGCGCGGAAAGATTCGACCAGCGCCAGATTGTCGTCACGCAATTCCTTGAGCATGTCGGCCGGGCTGACGAAATCGGCGTCATTGTCTGTCACGCTCTGATGCCGGGCAATGTCACCGATCGACCGCAGCGTCACATTGCCGGTCTTGCGTACGCGTTCTGCGATCAGGTCCGTCGTCGCGAGAATTTCGGTAGCCTGTTCATCGAACATCAGATGATAGTCACGGAAATGTGGGCCGGACACATGCCAGTGAAAATTCTTGGTCTTGAGATACAGCGCATAGCTGTCGGCCAAAACGCCATTCAGCGCAGCGGCGACAGACTTGGTCGCATTGCTTTTCAGATCGGTGGGCGTGTCGAGATCGGGCGCGGTCATACTGGTTCTCCTGCTGGGATTTAGTTTCGGATATATAATGATCCGGCGTCAAGATGGTGCCGTATAAACCGTAAGAATCCGCGGCAAATTCCCGATCAGTGTCAGCGAAGCGATCGATCAGACCAAGGCGAGTGCAGACAATCCAAGAACGGCACCGGTCACCAGCATGATCGCACCACCCCCGATACGAATGGCCCGCGACGGGAGCAGTGCCAGCAGCCTGTCCCGCAACAGCACCACCGGCACGAGCGCGACGATCACGCCGATCGCACCACCTATGCCCGCCAGCACAGGATGACCGGTCCGGGTCGCTATGCCCAGAATCAGGAATTGCGGACCGTCGCCAAAGCCCAGAATGAACAGGCCAAGCGCAGTCGTGACGAATGCGCCTGTCGGCCAGCCCGTCAGCAAGTCAGGCGCGCCGACCGGCCATAACAGGCCCACGCCCAGGAACAGAACCGAGAGGGCCAGAAAAAGGAGACGGGCATCTGCCCCCATCATCGGCCCGATCCATGCGCCAGCCGCAGCGGACAGCACAGCGTTGGCAGTAGCAGCGGCAACAATGCCAGCGATCACTGCGCCATTGCGGCGGTAACGGACCGCTAGCGCCAGAACCAGCAACTGGCTCTTGTCACCAATTTCGCCAAGCAAGGCGCCAAGCAAGGCGAGCAGCAGGGCGTCCATCGATGCGGACGATTCAGCCGCGCAGGGCGATGAGAGGTGCGGCGGGCATATGGGCGACCAGCGAGCCGATCGAGACAGACGGAGGGCCATCCTCCGGCATGTCCGCCGCGATCGCATCGCGCATCAGGTCGAGGTAGGACAGGACGACCGGACCCATGCCATGCAGCGACAGCGCCGATTCGAGCGTGCTGGCCAGCCCTTCGACCACATCGAGCCGAAAGGCGCGCGCGACATGGCGAATCTGGTCCACCTCGTCATGCAGGCGCGGAACGGACATATGGCCGCGTTGGCCAGCCACACCATCAACCCGACGCATCAGGTCGGCCAGAATCACCAGCATTGGATCATGTCGCATGGCGGACGTTTCCCCTGTCCAGTTGCCCAAGTCGCCATGATGGGCGCAACGGGTTAAGGCCGCGTAAACCGCCGGTTCGCCGTGCGTGCCCGCCCGCTAGCCTTGACAGCAGACTGAATCTGCCCCATGGGCCACGGCTGAAACGGGCGGTTCTACTGGACCGCTTTTCTTTTTTGTAATTCACGACCAGGGATTTGGGCCATGGCCAAGCCAGCAACTGTCAAGATTCGCCTCGTCAGCACCGCTGACACCGGCTTCTTCTACGTCACCAAGAAGAACCCTCGCACCAAGACCGAAAAGCTGAGCTTCAGCAAATATGACCCGGTCGTGCGCAAGCATGTCGAGTTCAAGGAAGCCAAGATCAAGTAAGCCGTCCACGGGCCACGCGCCCGGACGCAGGATCGGTTTCGATATAGCAAAAGGCCCGCCTCCATCTTGGATACGGGCCTTTTGCTATTACCGATATTTTGGGGACTATAACGCCCCCTTGCGACCCGAAGGCCGCAAGGGGTGTTCAGATCAGTTCCCGACCGGCTGGTCGTCGGTCCGGCGCACGACCACGGTCGAAGAGCGCGGCTCCTGCCCCGACACTGGCCAATTGCCAGTAGGATGCTGGATGTTGACGAAGAAGGTCTTCAAGTCCGGCGTATAGGCAAGGCCGGTAATCTCGCACCCGACCGGGCCGACCAGAAAGCGCTTGGACTGCTTGGTCGTCTGGTCGATGTAGAACATCGCATTATGGCCAAATGCCTGATCGATCGTCCGACCGGTCACGCCCGAATTACCCGGCACGCTATGATCGGTCTGAACCCACAACCGGCCCTTGGGGTCGATGCGGATGCCATCGGGGCTGGAGAAGGTGTCCCCGTTGATATTGCCGACCAGGTTCGCGCCGCCCGACGACAGAGATGGGTCACCTGCCTGAAGGAAGATTTCCCAAGTGAACTTGGTCGCGAGCGGCGAGTTGCCCTCTTCCTTGAACTTGATGATATGGCCGTGCAGGTTGCTGACGCGGGGGTTGGCGGCATCCGTGACGCGGCGGCCGCTATTGTTGGTCAGCGTGACGAAGATCGCGCTGTTATCGGGCGCAACCGTGATCCATTCCGGCCGATCCATGATGGTGCCGCCCGCGACACGCGCGGCGGACGCGCATTTCACCAGCACATCGGCCTGGCTCGCAAAGCTGACCGTGGTCGGCGCGGCGGGGGTCGTGCTTTGGCTGGTGTTGCCGGGGTCGAACGCTGCTGCCGTCAGGCCGTTCTGCCCCTGCACCAGCGCGCGCCATTCGCCCGATCCGTCGGCGTTGAAACGTGCGACATAGAGCGTGCCATAGTCGAGCAGGCTGGTGTTCGCTGCCCGGTTGGTGGTGCTGTAGGCTGTGTCTGGAATGAATTTATAGATGCAGCCCGGCGTCGAATCATCACCCATGTAGAAAGCGACGCGGCGGTCGCTATTGGCCATGAAGGCGACATTTTCATGGCTGAAACGGCCCATGGCCGTGCGCTTGGTCGGCGCGGCCAGTTCCAGATAGGGGTCGATTTCGACCACCCAACCATAGTTGGTCGCAGGCTGGGTCGGGTCGAGATAATTGTCGGTGGATTCTTCGCACGTCAGGTACGTCCCCCAAGGGGTGCGGCCTGACGAGCAGTTGTTGAGCATGCCCTTGATCGTCCCGGACAGCAGGCCAGCGGCGGGGCCACCGGCGCGATAGCTGCTGTTGCCGGTATAGCGCTTGTTATATTTCGATCCGGCTTTCACCGCCCATTTGCCATCGGTCCCCTTGGCGACTTCGACCACGCCCACGCCCACAGCGGACAAGGCGAGCGACTTCTGCGTCGCGCTGGCCGTGGCGGCATTATAGCTACCGGAAAACAGGATGTTGTAATCTGGCAGTTCGAAATTGATCGCGATCAGGCCGCCGGCATTGGCGTCCGTACCGGTCAGTTCGAAATATTCCATGCCGTCATGATTGCCGCCCGCCCATTTTTCGGCGTCGGCCGCAGTGGGATAGCTGCCCGAATAGGGCGTACCGGCCTCGATCGAATCGCCCGCCTTCAACAGCACGTCGACGGTGTAGCCTGCAGGCACGGTCACTGTATCGTTCTGGTTCGCGGCGACCGATGCGAAAGTGATCGCATAGCTGGGCGCAGGGGTGGGAGTCGGCGTTGGGGTCGGCGTGGGAGTTGCGCTGTCGTCATCATCGTCGCCACAGGCGGCAAGCGTGCCGAGCATCGGCAGGACAGACAGGCCAAGCAGTCCGTTTTTCAGGACGGAGCGGCGGCCGGGATTGGCGGCGACGATCGCTTCCAGACTGTCATCGCCCAAAGCAATGGCCGGCTGCGCGGCACGATACGGCGCGCGCGCCTCGTCGGTCAGGTGAGACATGGATATACCCCTGTTGTTGTCATGGGTCGTCGGCCAGACGCCGCGCCCTTCGCAATGGCGAGGTGGCACAGGGGGATGACGTGAAAGCGGCTCTATGAAGTCGTGCGCGTGAAAGCTGCGTGACAAGAGAATGACAAGATAGTCCCGACCGTTACAGCAGGGCGTTCACCTGCTCCATGAAGCGCAGGACGGATATGGGTTTCGACACATAAGCCTGCGCCCCCGCCGCACGGATTCGGTCCTCATCCCCCTTCCCCGCATAGGCGGTGACCGCCATGATCGGGACCGGCGAAAGGCGATCGTCGCCCTTTAAGGAAATGATGAGGTCAAGACCACTGACATGGGGCAGATGAATGTCGGTGATGACAAGGTCGGGCAGGAAGTCGCGCGCCTGCGCCAACACGTCGCGTCCGTCGCGCAACGGCAACACCTCATGGCCGTGCGCACGCAGGAGGTCGCAAAAAAGTTTGAGATTAAGTTCGTTGTCCTCGACAACGAGCACGCGCTTTGCCACCAGTCACTCGCAATATCAGTTCATGAAGCAGACCCCCGACCGCTTCCCCGCCGAAAGTCCATCATGCGACCCGATACAGAATATGGCAAGCGCGATAGCGGCCCGCAGAGCGCGCAGGAGGCGATGACTTTAGCGCTGATGGCGCTGGGCTGGACCATATCGGACGGCGATCGCGCCGACCGCTTACTGGCGCTGACTGGACTGGATGCCGATGCGTTGCGTGCCGGGATCGATCAGCCTGCGATATTGGGCGCCGTGCTGGCATTTTTGGCTGATCATGAGCCGGACCTGATCTCCTGCGCCTACGCGATCGACACCACGCCAGCGGCATTGATCGCGGCTCAGGAAAGATTGAGTAAATGACCCGCCCGTTGATCATCACCGATTGCGACGAGGTATTGTTGCACATGGTCGTGCCATTCCGTGCATGGCTGGACGAAGCGCATGATGTGCATTTCGACATGCGGGAACGCGGTTTCGTCGAAGCGTTGCGGCACAAGGATAGCGGCCTGCCGCTGGAACGCGATCTGGTGTGGGAATTGCTGGTCGCTTTTTTCGATACGGAAATGCATCGTCAGGCACCCATCGCCGGCGCGGTCGAAGCGCTGGGAAGGCTGTCGCGCATTGCCGACATCGTCGTGCTGACCAACATCGGCGAGCGGCACCATCAATTGCGGGTCGAACAGTTGGCAAGCCATGGCCTGGATCTGCCGGTCCATTGGAACCGTGGTCCCAAGGGCGAGCCGCTGGCGCGGATCGTCGCCGATCGGCAGGCGGACGTCGCCCTGTTCATCGACGATCTGGCTGAACATCATGAATCGGTCGCCATCCATGCACCCGGCGTCTGGCGACTGCACATGGTTGGCGAACCGGAAATCGCCGCCGATGTGCCTGCCGCCACCCATGCCCATGCCCGGATAGACGACTGGGCGGCGGCGGAACGTTGGATTACCGACCGGCTGGCACACGGCCCGACCCCTTCTTCCCTGATCCCAAGCGATGGAGTTTCCCTATGAGCATCGAAGCGCGCCTGACCGAACTGGGCATCACCCTGCCCCAGCCTGCCGCGCCCGTCGCCGCTTATGTGCCCGCAGTGGAGGCGGGTGGCCTGCTGCATCTGTCGGGTCAGATCGCCTTTACCGACGGCGCATTGATGACCGGACGGCTGGGTGAGGACCGGGATCTGGACTATGGCGTGCGCGCGGCGCGGGCTTGTGGCCTCAACCTCATCGCACAAATGAAAGCGGCATTGGGATCGCTCGACCGGGTCGAACGGATCGTGAAGCTGGGCGCGTTTATCAGCAGCGCTCCGTCCTTCACCGACCAGCCCAAAGTCGCAAATGGCGCATCCGAATTGATGGTCGAGATATTTGGTGACGCGGGCAAGCACGCTCGCAGCGCCGTGGGCGTGCCGGTACTGCCGCTGGGCAGCGTAGTCGAAATCGACGCCATCGTCCTGGTTCGCCCGGCCTGAGCAAGAGACCCGACGACCAACTGGCATGGCTGACCGCCCGCCCCTTCGCCCATCGCGGGCTGCACGGGCCGGGCATCATCGAAAACAGCATGGCGGCATTCGAGGCCGCCATCGCGGCAGGATTTGGCATCGAATGCGATGTCAGGATCAGCAGCGACGGGCAGGCCTTCCTGTTCCACGATGCCGCGCTGGCACGGATGACAGGCGCTAACGGCGCGATCGAAACACTGGATAGTGCGCACATCGACCGGTTACGGCTTGCGGACGGAAAGCCAGTTCCCCGACTGTCGGCACTGCTGGCGCTATGCCCGCCAGACTGGCCGCTGTTGTTGGAGGTCAAGGCCGATGGCTCGCGTGCCGAACCGTTCTGCGAAGCGGTAGTGCGGGACTTGGCCCGGCAGCAACGGCGAGCCACCGCGATCATGTCCTTCCACCCTGGAGTCGTGCGCTGGTTCGCGCGGAACAGGCCACAGACGGTGCGCGGGATGATCGTCACGGAGCAGAACAAGGGCAAGGCGCGCGCCCGCATCGAAAGCACCCTTGCACTTTGGCTGGCAAAGCCCGACTTTCTGGCTTGTGACGTTCGTGACCTTCCTACGCCGCTATCCGTTCGCGCTCGCTCTCAGGGCGTGCCCATGCTGACCTGGACCGTGCGCAGCGATGCAATGTGCGCCAGCGCTGCGCGGCATGCCGACCAGATCATCTTCGAGCGATCGCATGACTGACGTCGTGGCGCGCATCGCCGCGGGAGTCGCCGACCTGCCCCGCGACCAGTGGGACGCCTGCGCCGGGTCCGACAATCCTTTCGTCTGCTGGGATTTTCTGGCCGCGCTCGAACAATCGGGCAGTGTTGGCGAGAGCACGGGTTGGCAGCCGCTGCCACTGGTGATCGATGGGCCGGACGGCCGCATCGCCGCCGCTGCGCCACTTTACGGCAAGAGCCACAGCCAGGGCGAATATGTATTCGACCATGGCTGGGCCGATGCCTGGGAACGAGCAGGGGGACGCTATTATCCCAAGATTCAGCTCGCCGCGCCCTTCTCTCCCGTCCCCGGACCAAGGCTTCTGCTACGCGACAGGGCGCTTGCACCCGCCCTGATCGCAGCGATCGAGACACTTGTGGAACGCGACCGGCTGTCGTCGGCGCACGCAACCTTCATCGCGCCGGACCAGATAGCGCTATTCGAAGCCGCAGGCTGGATGATTCGCGAAGACAGCCAGTTTCACTGGACCAACAGGGGCTATAGCGCTTTTGCCGATTTCCTCGCCGACCTGTCGAGCGAGAAACGCAAGAACATCCGCAAGGAACGCGCCCGCGCTGTGCAGGGGCTGGAGATCGTCCATCTGACGGGCAGCGACCTGACCGAGGCCCATTGGGATATATTTTGGGAATTTTATCAGGATACCGGCGCGCGCAAATGGGGACAGCCTTATCTGACGCGATCATTCTTCTCCCTGCTAGGCGAGCGGATGGCGGACAAGATATTGCTGGTTCTCGCCCTACGCGACGGGCGGGCGATCGCAGGCGCATTGAACCTGATCGGCACGGACACGCTTTTCGGGCGCTATTGGGGCTGCGTCGAGGACGTGCCGCATCTCCATTTCGAACTATGCTATTATCAGGCGATCGACATTGCGATCGCACTTGGCCTCAAACGCGTCGAGGCTGGCGCGCAAGGCAGCCACAAGCTCGCCCGCGGTTATGCGCCCGAGCCTACATTTTCCGCCCATTATATTCCCGACGCGGGCTTTGCCAGGGCGATTGCCGACTTTCTGGCTGCCGAACGGGCAGGCGTTCAGGACGACCGGCAATGGCTGATCCAGCGAACGCCCTTTAAAAAGAGCGATGGATCATCAGGCGGCGCGTAATTGTGTAGTGGCAATAATGGCGCGCGCCTGGCGCTGGGCCTCGGCAATTTCGCGGGCCGTCATTTCTTCGGCGATTTCCGCACGCATGCTCTGCCCCTGTTCGCTGCCACGCAGCGCGGCAAGATTGAACCATTTATGGGCTTCGATCAAGTCGATGACCACGCCACCCGTGCCGCAACTATAAGCGACGCCCAGATCGAAACACTCTTCCGCCGATCCTGCCGCAGCGCGCGACAGGCGCGCATCTATTAGAAATTGCGCGCTCTTTATGCTGTTGCCCATAATGCTATGTCCCTGTTCAAATCTAACTCAATGGATCTGGACCCCCTTTTCCACGAAAAGCAGATTGGACCGGGAACCGATAAAAAATGGTTAACGCGGTATGGGAGATCGTCATGCCGCCGCCAGTAAACACGGGCGTAAGCAAGGTTAATGGAACACGCTGCCTCCCTTAATCCGTGGCAGATAAGGACTGGCATCGACACGCCATTATCCCCATAGCCACCGCATGACGCAGCCAATATCCGCAAACCACGCGCCCACAGGCAAGGACATCCATTTCAGGGAGTTCGTATTGCTGTGCGCATGTCTGATGGCGATGAACGCGATGTCGATCGACCCGATGCTGCCCGCGCTGCCTGCCATTGGTCGGGATCTGCACATTCCCCATCCAAACGACCGCCAATTGATCATCAGCGTCTATTTCATGGGGCTGGGTATAGGGTCGTTGCTGTTTGGCGTGCTGTCCGACCGTTATGGTCGCAAGAAAGTCCTGGGCAGTGCGATGGTGCTGTTCATCCTCTCCTCGATCGCTTGCGCAGGCGCGCAGAGTTTTGGCATGATGCTGATCGGTCGCGGCTGCGCTGGCTTCTTTGCAGGGGCAAGCCGCGTCATTACAGTGGGCATCGTGCGCGATCGTTTTCAGGGCGATGCCATGGCACGGGTGATGTCGCTGATCTTTGCGGTCTTCATGCTGATCCCGGTCATGGCACCCAGCTTCGGCCAGGCCGTGCTGTTGATCGCCCCATGGCGCTGGATCTTCTGGGCATTGGCCATACTGGCGACGATGATCCTGCTGTGGATGGTCATCCGGTTGCCCGAAACGCTGGCGCCGGAAAACCGGGTGCGCATTTCGGCCGGTGCGATTTGGCAAACGGTGCGCGTCGTCGTCACCACACGCAGTTCGATTGGCTACATGATGGCCAGCGGGGTAGTGATGGGCGGCCTGATCGGCTTCATCCTGTCGGTGCAACAGATTTTCTTCGACATCTTTGACGCTGAACAGATTTTTCCCATCGCTTTCGCCCTGATTGCCGGGAGCATGGGGATCGGCAGCTTGGTCAACAGCCGGTTGGTGTCGCGCTTTGGCGCGCGGCGGCTAAGTCAGGGCGCGTTGTTGATGTTGATCCTGACCGCCATCATTCATCTGGCGGTGATCTGGCTCGAACGCGAAACGCTCGTGACGTTCATTGCATTGCAATCGCTCACCATGCTGTCGGTGGCCTTCACCGCATCGAATTTCAGCGCGATCAGCATGGAGCCATTTTCCAGAGGCGCAGGCGTCGCTTCATCCTTTCAGGCATTTTTGACCACGGCCCTGTCGAGTATATTGGGCAGCGTGATCGGACGCGCCTTCAATGGCTCCACCTTGCCATTGACGTTGGGTCTGGCGGTCTTCGGCGCCCTATCCTTCCTCATCATTATCTGGGCAGAGCGGGGCCGCCTGTTCACCCGTCCAAATCATGCCGCGCTCCGCGACAATGTGGTCCAGCCTACGACATAAAAAAGGGGCGGTTTCGCGCCCCTTTTTTTTCAAATCATCAGGCGTCCCGGTCACTGCCCGGTAGCGGCGGCACCGGCAAAGGTGGAATGCCTGCATCGCCTTCATGGCTATCGACGATTCCGCGCCCGACATGGGAGCGGCGATAGCTATAGCCATAATAGACGAGCAACCCGACTGCGGCCCAGGCCACGAACATCAGCTTCGTTTCGGTGCCAAGGCTGATGAACAGGTATAGACAGCCCAGAATGGCGATCGGCGCCGTGATCATCACGCCGGGCGTGCGGAACGGGCGCTTGCGATCTGGATCCGTCTTGCGAAGCACCATCACCGCGATCGACACGGCGGCAAAGGCAAATAATGTGCCCGAGTTGGAGATGTCCGCCAATATGCCGACCGGGAAGAATGCCGCAAACAACGCGACGAAGATGCCGGTCAGGATGGTGATGACATAGGGAGTCTTATATGTCGGATGCACCTTGGAAAAAACTTCCGGCAGCAGGCCATCGCGGCTCATGACAAAGAAGATGCGGGTTTGGCCGAACATCATCATCAGGATGACCGAAGGCAGTGCAAGACCGGCGGCAAGCCCCAGCAGGTTGCCGATCTGTGGCCACCCGATTTCGCGCAGAGTCCAGGCCAGCGCTTCCTTCGAACAGGTGACAGCTTCGGCACCCGCCGCAGTCAGCGCAGCGCATTGTTGCGACAGCGCCGTGGAACCGGGAGCAAGGATTTCACCAGCAGGGCCAGACACGGGCTGTGCCCCCACCGTGCCGATGACACCGGCGGCAACCAGCATGTAAAAGACGGTGCAGATCGCAAGCGATCCGATCAGGCCGATCGGCATGTTGCGCTGTGGATTTTTCGTTTCTTCGGCCGCAGTCGATACCGCATCGAACCCCACATAAGCGAAGAAGATCGATGCAGCCGCTGCCGATACGCCGGAAAAGCCGAGCGGCATAAACGGCGTGAACTTGTCCATATGCATGACCGGCAGCGACAGGACAACGAACAGCGTCAGTGCAGCAACCTTGATCGCGACCAGCACCGCGTTGACGCTGGCACTTTCCTTCGTCCCGATCACCAGCAGCCAAGTGACCAGCCCAGCGATCAGCATCGCGGGCAAGTTGACCATGCCGCCGTCGAACGGCCCACGCGTCAGCAGGTCGGGTATGTCGATCGCGAACGTATGTTCCAGCAAACCGACGACATAGCCGGACCAGCCTACAGATACCGCCCCCGCCGCTACCGCATATTCCAGAATCAGCGCCCAACCGACCATCCAGGCGATGAGTTCGCCCATGACCGCATAGCTATACGTATATGCCGAACCGGACACAGGCACCATCGACGCCATTTCGGCGTAACATAGCGCGGCAAAGGCACATACGAACCCTGCGATGACGAAGGACAATATCATGCCTGGCCCCGCCTTTTGCGCTGCCTCTGCCGTCAGCACGAAAATGCCGGTGCCAATGACGGCGCCAATGCCCAGCATCGTCAATTGAAATGCGCCCAGAGAGCGATGCAACGATTTCTTTTCGGCTGTCGCCAATATGGCGTCCAGAGGCTTTACGCGCCCGAATATCATGAATGGAACCCTTTATCTTTCGATCTTGTGCCCCGGCGGCTCGACCAGCCCCCTTTTGCTATACTGCCAGAGACTATCGCCTAATCCGGCGCGCGCAAGTATGTTGCGTCGTCGTGACATGATCAATGTACGCGCTGCAGGAAGGAAGCCTGATGATCGAATTGTTAACGTCGCCTGTGTTGGGCGGCATACCCCATGGTTTTGCCGGACGGCGCGGCGGTGTTTCGCAGGGCATATATGCCGGTTTGAACGTCGGAATCGGTTCCGACGACGACCCGACGGCTGTTGCAGCAAATCGAAATCTGGCGCGCGACGCACTGTTGCCTGACGCAGAGCTGATCACCGTGCGGCAGGTGCATTCAGCCGAAGTTCTGACGGTGACTCACGCGGTCGGCAAGGATGAACGGCCTGCCGCTGATGCGATGGTGACGGACAGGCCGGGGCTTCTGCTGGGGATATTGACGGCAGATTGCGTACCGGTGCTGTTTGCCGATCGCACGGCGGGCGTGATTGGCGCAGCGCATGCCGGATGGAAGGGAGCGATTGGTGGCGTAACCGATCAGACGATTACCGCGATGGAGGCGCTGGGAGCGCGACGTGGTTCCATTGTTTGCGCGATTGGGCCATGCATTGTGCGTTCGTCTTATGAGGTCACGCTGGATTTTGCGGATCGGTTTGAGCGGGACGAGCCAAACAATGCGCGGTTTTTCACGGCGGGGCGTTGGGGGCATGCTCAGTTCGATATCGCAGGCTATGTGGCGTCGCGTTTGCAGGACGTAGGTGTGCGACAGATCGCACTGTTGGAAGAGGACACCTATACTCAACCGTATCGTTTTTTCAGTTATCGTCGATCATGTCATTCAGGAGAAGCTGACTATGGTCGTCAGATTTCGATGATCGGGTTGCCGGGCTAAGCTATTTAGGGCGTAGTAGTGATCGGCGTGACATCTGGCCTCTTCTGGCCGAGAATGCACAAGGCCCCGGCGCTTTCGCGTCGGGGCCTTGTGGACTGTCGGTTTCGGTGGTTGCGGGAGTAGGATTTGAACCTACGACCTTCAGGTTATGAGCCTGACGAGCTACCGGGCTGCTCCATCCCGCGTCAACCTGTTTAGCCTCAAGCACCGGGGGGAACATCGGTTCCCCTGGCTT
>NZ_JBAQOK010000039.1:0-2004 GCF_049304695.1 Sphingobium sp. | reverse complement strand
GGCCCTCGGGCCCTCCCTGTCCGGCAGAGAAGAGGGGGCTCGGATCATGTGTCCTGCTTGATTGGCAGAAGAGGACAGAAAGGACACGTTATGGATGGGACCTACCATGAGGCAGGGCATTGGACCGGCCACCCTGACCGGCTCAACCGAGAGTTTGGCAGGAAATTCGGCGACAACGCCTATGCGTTCGAAGAGCTTTGCGCCGAGATGACATCCGCCCTGCTCGGCGCGGACCTTGGCCTCCCGACCGCCCATATCGACGATCATGCAGCGTATATCGGCTCGTGGCTCGCGGTGCTGCGCAAGGATTCCCGCGCGATTATGACGGCCGCAGCGAAGGCCGAGGCCGCTGCTGGATATCTGCTGCGTGTGACCGGTCTCGCCGCCTCCGCCGAAACTGAAGATGGGATTCGTGAAGCAGCCTGACGCCCGCTTTCCCGAGAGGGGAGGCAGCGTTGGCGATTTTGAGCTGCCCTGGCGTGAGAGGCCGATGCGCTCACCCTGTCCGCTGTAGCGGGCCAGTCCAAGGATATTATCATGGCCGATTATTATTCACAGTGCGTCGTTTCCCCGATGCTCCCGCTCGCCGAACTCACGGAAGCCGAACAACTTGTCCTTCGCAACATATTCGATTCCCAGCTCGACGGTGAAGATCTGTACCTATTCACCGAAATTGGGCGCAATTCGCTGATCGAACTCGCGTTGCCTGACATGCGTGCCGCGCTCGCCAGTGCGGAAACTGTCTCGTTGGCAACACGCTTGCTCAGCAAGGCTGTCGCGGATTTACCCGATGGCGAAGACACTGCTGAAATCGAGCTGGACGACGAATGGCTCGAGATCTTTCAGGAAATCGTCCAGCGCTCGGACACGCTGACTTTCGTTGCGATCGAAACCGGCTTCAATTGTTCCAAGATGCGCCCCGATGGATTCGGCGGCGCTGCGATCGTGATCACGGCCGAGGCCATTGATACGATTTCGACCAGCCAATTCATCGATGAAACCTTGGCGGCGCGGTTGGGTAAGACCTCCAGCGCAATGCCGCATGATGGAGGGGAAACCGATGCCTGAGGTCATCTCCACCACCGTTTATCGGCTCAACGAACTCTCGACGTCGGCAGCAGCCGAGGCCCGGGCATGGTATCGGCGATCAGTACCCGACGAAAGCTGGCACGAGTTTATATTCGACGATTTCGAGCGCATTTGCATAGTGCTCGGCATCGATCTGGCGACGCATGCTGTCCGGCTCTACGGCGGCGGCACGCGCCAGGAGCCGCGGATCTGGTTCTCCGTATTTAGCAGCCAGGGTGACGGCGCCTGCTTTGAAGGACGATATCGCTACGCCAAGGGCGGATTGCGGGGAATCCGTGCTCATGCTCCCCAGGATACGGAGCTTCATCGGATCGTGGACGCATTTTCGGAAATCCAGCGTCGCAATTTCTACCAGCTCGAAGCCACAGTTCGCCACGAAGGCCGGTATTACCATGAATATACAATGGCAGTGGCGGTCGAGCGCGCCGGGCCAACAGCTCAAGACATGACGTCTGATGCCGAAGAGGCGATCACGCGACTGCTTCGCGACCTTGCCCGGTGGCTCTACCGCCAACTCGAGCAGGAATGTGATTATCAAACCTCCGATACCGTCATCGACGAAGCGATCACTGCCAATGACTATAGTTTCACTGAGGATGGGGAGCGCTTCCCATGAAGGGCGTGCTGATCATAGCCGCCGGGGTAACGGACGTCGCCTCTACCGCGATGGTCATTGCGCGCTCCACCCCCAACTTTCTCAAACACAGGAGTTCATGATGGCCGACCGTGTATCAGTCGCAATTCGTATTGGAGGATCGCTGTCCCCGGACCTCCTTCCCGGCTTCTGTGCTGCCGTCGAGAGCGACGGCGCCTTCACGGATTGGGAGGGCACCGCGTTCGACCCGGACGATCTCGATCCGAGCGTTCCCCTGTACCTGGCCGACCATGAGGTTGCCTGGGGCCGGTTCGAAGCGA
>NZ_JBAQOK010000038.1:0-11539 GCF_049304695.1 Sphingobium sp. | reverse complement strand
GGGAGGGTGTCGCCGGAAAATGGATTTCGAGCGACATTCGAAAGGTCAAGACGATGAACATCGGTGAAATCTTCAATCAGAACGGCCGCCTGACGGGCTCGATCGCCACCCGCACGATCGATCTCCCGCGCATCGGGCTGCGCAAGGTCATGAGCGAGAATGAGAAGGCTCCGGTCTATGAGATCCTGGCGCTCAACGTCGCGCGTCGCTGGGTTCAGGTCGGCGCATTGTGGGAGGCTGCGTCCAAGCGCACCGGCGAGGTCTTCCTTGCCGGCAATATCGACGATCCCAGCCTGCCTGAACCGCTACCGATCGCGCTCTTCCCGGCCGATCATGGCGGCTACATGGTCGCATGGCGGCGCGACACCATGCGCTCCGACTTCGGGGGCAGCATGGGGACCAGCCGCACCAATTATGACGATCGCGGTTCGCGCGACGAAGGCGGCTTCGGCGACAGCACCGCAGGGGCTGACGGCGAGCTGGCCGGTGCAGGCGCGCCGTTTGGCGAGGAGGACCCGTTCTGATCACCCGTTGATCGGAACCAGTTCGGGGCCGGGGAGGCGTCAGGCCTCCCCGGCCCTTTTCCTTTCTTCGCATGAGGAGACAGTCCATGCCGCTTCCTTCTTTTCATGACATCGCGTCGCTGTCCGATCTCTCGGCGCTCTGCGCCGCGATCATGGCCAGTCCCGCTATCCGGGATCTGCTGACACCCCAAAACACGCTTGTGGTCCGCTCGCCGGAAATACCTGGCGGCGTTACATGCGGCGAGATCATCGCTGCTATCTGTGACCTGCTCGAAGGTACGCCCTTTGCGCCCCATGCGGCGCAAATCGTCGATGCTGTCCTGACGCGCTCAACCGCTTTCGCCAGCGTACGGGCGAACATGCACTGATCGACATAATGGGGCGGGACGCTTTTGCGCGTTCGCGCCTCTTTTCCTTTTCAATGATGAGGAGAAGTCCCATGATCCACGACCATTCGCACAGTATCAACCACTTTGCAGACCTGCCGGCGCTGTTTGCACAGATGACGGCGACACCGGAATTCAAGCGCGCCTTTGGCGACCCCATCCCGCTTTCGATCATCGCGCCGGGCGACGAGCCGGGCGAGCATGATATGCCCGAACCGCTCCACGCGCAGGCCGATTGCGCGGGTGTGATCGCCACCATCTTCGATCTTTTGACCGATACCCGCCTGGACGCGCTCGCGTCCGAGATCGCCTGGGGCATGGTCAACAGCTTCCACTTCGTCGCTGGCAAGCTTGAACGACAGGAAGACATGCTGGCCCATGAGCTGCGCGATATGATCCGGCGGATCGAGCCCTCCGAGGTCTTCAACAGCGAACTGGAGGAGAAACAGCTCCTGTGCCAGTCGCTGACCGAACAGCGCGAGGCGGTCGAGTGTATGCGCGATTATGCCGCTGAAACTTTCCGCGTGCTGTCTGGTCGCCCCTGGTCGCCGGCTCGCGGATCGCGTGTCTCGAAGGCGGCTACCGCTACGCAAGTATCGATACAGGATTTCCTGCGCGCCCGTGAACTGGCCGAACGGGAGCGGTACCGTCCCCGTGGACCGATCGTTATCGCCTCAGGCCATGCCGAGTGGCATGACTGGCAATTGCTCTGGGATCGGCTCGACACGATCCTCGAACGCATCCCGCATATGACGCTGGTGACGACCGCGCAGCGCAAGGGCTTCGACGCGATCGTGGCCTCCTGGGCTGGCAATCGGGAGGTGCAACTTGTGACATACTCGCTGATGGGGTCGGGGCGCGGTGCGCCCTTCGCCCGCAATCGCAAGCTTGTGGACCTGAAACCCATCGAAGCCTTGCTGGGTGAGGGATCGGGTATTCAGGCCAATCTTTATCAGGCCCTGCGCAAGGCCGGCGTTCCGATCCATGCCTTCCGCAAGGCCGACCAGGTGCCGGTTGAAAAGGTCGCTCCGCCCCAACGCAGCCAACTTCGCCGTGCCGCCTGACATTACATCGTTTGCATTTCGTTCGGGGACGGCGCTACGCGCTGTCCCCTTTTTCATGGAACAGATGCTACCTCGGCGATCAGGGTAAGCGTTGCCGGCACTTCCCTGCAAGGACAGCGCCTGGAGGCACCCATTTGCGAATCAGGGGCATCGAGCCCCAGATTCGCAACGCCTCTTCTCTCTCTCAAGAATTCCAAGGGTGGCACGGGACCGCGTCGGCCTCAAGGACGACGGGGCCCCACCATTTTTCGGGGCGGCTCAGGCGCCGCGCTTCTCACTCGACCATGGTGGCCGCCCCAAAAAATCGTGACCCCCATCGCCGGCTGCGCCGGTCGCGTTCCGCGATCCTTGACCCCGCCGCTCGGAGCCCGTGCCCAAGGGGGAACCTCTTTCGTTTCAACAGGAGGTTCACATGACGAAGATCAACCAGTCTGACCGCACATTTTCCGACATCGCCGCATTCATCACGCAGGAGACAGCGGCCACCACCGACGATTTCCACGCCGCCTTCGCGTCCGATCTAGATGGTGTCCGCATCGGGCCAGGCGGTGAGGAGATGGCGACCGACATGCCCGATCCGAGGGAAGCCCAGCTCGCCGTCGAACTGATCGTCACGACACTTTTCGATGTCCTGCGCGACACGCGCTTGGAGCCCGCCGCGCAACGCCTGGCATGGGGTATCGTCAACAGCTTCCATCACGTCGCCGACCAGTGGGAGGGCCAGGCCGACAAGGCGACACGGCAGGTTCAGGACCTGCTGCGTCGCGCCGATGGCAGCGAAATCCATAGCGTCGAACTCGAGCAGGCACGCGACGAACTTGAATATCTTGACGAAGCTACCGATGCACTGCGGTGCATGCGCGACCATGCCGCTGACGTCTTCCATACCGAAACCGGACGGCCATGGTCCGCGCCCAAGGGATCGCTGGTATCGAGTAAGCGCACCGCGTCGGTGATTGCCGCCACCGATTTCCTCGCCGCCCGTCGTCAGCGCAGAACTGACGCGCACAACCCGCAAGGGCCCATCGTGATCTTCTCAGGAGGAGCGGAATGCTGGTTCGACGACCGTCTCATCTGGGAGAAGCTCGATGAAGCCAAATCCCGAAATCCGATGATGGTGCTGGCGACGACTGCGCAGGACAAGGGGTGCGACGCCATGGCCGCAGCCTGGGCAGCGTCGCGCAAGGTGACGCTCATCACATTCCGCCTCAGTGCGAAGCTGGGCAAGCGGGCGGGGTTCGTACGCAACGAGCAGATGGTGGGCCTCCGTCCCGTCGAGGCGCTGGTCTGCGAAGGATCGGGATTGCAATCGCACCTCGCGCGGCTGGTCAGAGAGAAGCGTATCCCGGCGCGGTTTGTCCGACTGAGCGATCAGGAATGGGAGGCGCAATGACGTCCTGCGAGGATCGGTCCGGTTTACCGGGCCGGTCCTCATTTCTTTTTCGAGCGCAGCACTCGCCCCCGCTCAGGGACCCGCAAGCGGGCCCGTCGCGGGGGCGATGCGGAACCGCCAGCGCGGTCCCGGCCTCCTGCGCGCGGCTTCGCCGTGCTCGTCGCAGGGACACCCTTCAGGTGCGGTTTGGGAGGGCGGGTCGTCGCGAAAACGTTCAGCGTGACCATCAGAGGAGGGGAGGGCCATAGCGCGGAATGCCGCCTATGGCTTTATCATCTAGAATGATCGGAGCAGGGGAAGTTTCGCTGATATTCGTCGATGTGCAGAACGGGGATGCTTCATCACTATCGGGTTTGCCCCGGAAGACCGCATAGTCATCCTGCGCTCTGATACCGACAGAAATAGGTTCATGATGCCCCACCTCTGCCGGTTATCATCAGATTGCCGCTTCGCGGCGGGTCAGGTCACCGGCGGCAACTTTTTCAGGGCCGTCAGCGCTGCGCTGCCACCAACCCGGATCGCCTGCATCAGAAGTTCGCGGAACTCACGTTCCGTAAGCGTCTCTATCGGCACGTCGTTCACCATGGCCGCATATTTGCCGCGCAGAGCGCGGCGGGCGGTTTCCAGATCTTCCGTCAGCTTGCGCTGACGTGTTTCGAGATCGGCAAGCCGATCCCTTTCGGTCATCTTTGGCATTTCCATCGTCCTTCCCCGATGGCCTGCCCGTCACACGCAACTGTGCCATATCGACGGGCCAAAGCAAGTGCGGCTTGCCGCTTCCTGGGGGACTGGCGGGGTGTACGGCGCGCCGACGAGGCAGCGATGCTGGCAAGCGAAGCCCGGCGTTAAATCCCCTGATGAAAGGTAATCACGCTCTCGGGACCGGGCCTTATATCCGGCCTCCATTTTAAATTCTGGGAGAACAAGCTCATGAGCTCTACCCCTCAAACCGCCCTGATATCGGTCCCTGAAAACCAGCAGCAAGGGTGCCCCGCGCCTACCGGCACGAGACAGCGCAGCGCGAGCGCGCTGCGTAAGGCGGGACGCACGGCGCAAGGCCGTTTTGTAATGGACCCTACGCACGGGTGCTGCGGCCACATTATGTCCTGAAAACATTAGGATAAGTCTGCAGTACACGTCTCACACTTAACCGGTGGGCTGTCGTACGCGAAACACCACGCTCACTTGGTCCGACCTATCTTATTGAAAGTACATCTGGAATTTCGTGATACGCGTCGTACGCCTTTGCGGATCCCAGAATGCTGTGATGCCGGAACCGTCGGGGCGACGCCCGTTGAATCCTGGCCAAATTCATGGTCTTTTTGTCGCGGCAGAAAGGATGGCGCCATGACGGAATTGAACGAGGACTATATCAGCGACCTACGCCGGGCGGTGGTAAAGGCCATCTGCGAAGTGTCGGCGCAAAGGCAGCACTCTCCGGAAGCGCGCAAGGGGGATACTCTCTATATCGGGACAGCAGAAGTCTGTCAGATGCTCACGATTTTGCTGGCCGAGTTTCTGGAGGGCGTCCCTGGTCTCGATACGCCCAGTGAGGTGCGGCGCATGTCGGAGGTCGTGGCCAAGAAGATCAGACTGGGGATCGGCGAAATCCGTCGAAACCGCGACGAGACAGGCGGAACGCCGCCGCCGTCCATCATCATCAGAGGCAACTGATCGAGCTGCTCAGCCTGTTCCTGTCGGCACATATCCTCAGCGCTCAATCTCTGGATCAATCTGGTGATAGGGCGGCTTGCGCCAATATTGCCATTCCGGTAATATGCGACCGCTTCATGATATTTTCGAAGGTCTCCGGATAAGGAGACCCTTCGCTTGCCCAAGCTTAATTTCCGCCTCGATGAATCGCTGCATGCAGCCTTGATGCGCCGTGCGCTCGGTGCGAACCTGTCCTTATCGGGGTTCATCCGTCAGCTCCTCGAACAGGCGGTCGATGAGCGCAAACGCTATGTCTTCTCCTCCCAGGATGAGATCCTCGCCACCTCGATCCAGATCCTGTCAATCGTCGCGACGTCCGTCGGCGAGCAATCTCCCAGCGCGCTCGAGCAGGGCATGGCGCAGGCCCGAATGATCCTTGCCGAACGTGGACTGCTTGGCGGCGAGGATATCCCATGAGCATCTTTCGCAACGACACGTTAGGCTCCTGGACGCGGGGCGGACAGGCGATCGTCCACAATGTCCGAATGACGACCCAGGTCTTCTACCAGACCATATTGGCCGGCTTCATCATCTGGATCATCGGCACGCTCTGGTATGCGTTCGAGAAGTCGACCGAGTATGAGCGGTTCGTTCTGGTCAAATTGGCCGAAGCCACGATCAAGGTGGATGCCGCCGCCGGGACCAATGATCCGGTGCAGTTTCGCACCCCCGAAGGCCAGGCCTACTGGACCTCGGCGGACTGGCTGGTTGCCTCCACCCTCGCGAAAAAGACTCTGCATGCATTTGAAGGCTATCTGCTGCATGGCGCACTGCTCTCTGGCCTGTTCACCCTTGTCATGCTCGCCTGGGCCTGGTTCTACTTCACCCGGACGGGCAGGGGCCTTGGCTCCAACGAATATCTGCGAGGGGCAAGGTTCGGCACGATCCGCCAGGTGAAACGTGCGCTATGGCGACAGACCAAGGGACCTCTGGTGATCGGCAATGTGCCGGTGCCTGAGGCCTATGAGCCTGAGCATATCCTGCTGTGCGGTGCGCCTGGCACGGGAAAGACAAACCTCATCGTCGGCATGCTCGACGGCATCCGCAAATCGGGTCGGCGCGCCATCGTCTATGATACCGCCGGTACCTTCGTCGAGAAATTCTATCGGCAGGGCACTGACATGTTGCTCAACCCACTCGACCAACGCGCGGCGCGCTGGTCGCCCTGGGTCGATGTGCCACGCGATTATCATTATGATCAGATCGCGGAATCGACCATTCCCGACAAGCATGGCGATCCCTTCTGGGCGAAGGCGGCGCGGGGCACGCTGGTTGCGGTCATGCGCAAGCTGGCGCGCCAGAAACATACCTATGTATCGGTGCTGCTCGATCGTCTGCTGCGCTCCAAACTGAAGGACCTCGCCGCCTTTGTCACCGGCACTGATGCCGCCGCCTTCATCAGCACCGAAGGCGAACGGACATCCGCCGGCATCCAGGCCGAACTTGCATCGGTCATGCGCAGCTTCGGCTATCTCGATGACACCGAAGACGGCTTCTCGATCCGAGACTGGGTGGAAAAGGGCGCTGATGGAAGCTGGCTCTTCATCACAGTGAAAGCCGATCAGCTTCCGTCGCTACGCCCGCTTATCACCGTCTGGCTCGACATCGCAATCAGCGCGATCATGAGCCTGGCGCCCGATCGCGACCGACGGCTTTATTGCGTGATCGATGAACTGCCGACGCTGCATAAGCTGCCGTCGCTCTCGGACTTTCTCGCCCGTGCCCGCAAATATGGCGGCTGCGGCATATTGGGTTTCCAGTCCTATCCCCAGCTCAAGGCGACCTACGGCAAGGACGATGCGGCTGCGATCACTGGCTATTGCTCGACTTGGGTGGCGCTGCGCGCGAACGACACGGATACCGCCGAGCATGTCTCGATCAACCTCGGTCAGGTCGAACAGGTCGAGGCCAATGAGGGCATGTCCTATGGCGTCAACGATATGCGCGACGGTGTCAATTTGTCGCGCATGCAGGTGACGCGGCCACTGGTCATGTCGACCGAGGTCACCAACCTGCCCAACCTGGTGGGCTTCCTGCGCTTCGGCCGCAATTTGCCCGTGGTGCGGTTCGATAGCCGGTTCAACGACGTGCCATCGTTGGGGCCAGCTTTCCTCGAACGCACGACGCCCCCCATTCAGATCGACAAGGCCGGGATGCTCGTTCGCATCGCCCATGCCGAAGCGCGTGTTCGTGAAGCGATGGAGCGGGAAGCCACGCAGTCATCTCCGCCGGCGACACATGGCGAGATCAAGCCAGCGAAGCCTTCGACATCTTCGGAACCCGCCCCGACGCCACCACCCCAGCCGGATCTGTTTACGCCTCCAGCGCCGAACATCGACCCGCAGCGCGTGGAAGATATATTGCTCAATAACGAGAATGCCGAGCTTCCCGTGCCCGCCCGCAATCTTTGGACGATCCTTGCCGGCAAGCAGGGAGAAATCCGGTCCGATCTTGTCCAGCATGGCCGCGATGACGGACCGCGTGAGCGGGCGAGGCCAGCATGATCCAGCCGCAACGTCTCCATGGCAAACCAGCCAATATCGCTCGCTACTATGCGGTGGGCGATTACTACACCAAGGGCGGCAATGAACCGTCTGCATGGGGTGGGAAGCTGGCAGGCGATCTCGGCCTCTCCGGCGCTGTTGACCCGAAGCTGTTGCGCGACTTTCTTGCTGGAAAAGTCGGCGATCAACAACTCGGACGACACCGTGCGAACGGCGGAATGCAGCATCACCCCGGTTGGGATTTTGCGGTCAACGCGCCCAAGTCGGTTTCGATCATGGGGCTCGTGGTCGGCGACGAACGCGTGCTTGCCGCCCATGAGGGCGCGGTGACCGCAGCTATTTCCTATCTGGAGGAGCAGGCGCAGTTGCGCCGCCGCGATGAGGGCAAGATTGTTCATGAAACAACGGGTCGGATCCTGGTTGCTCGCTTTACCGAGCATGGCAGCCGGGAACTTGATCCGCATCTGCATACGCATCTCGTCGTGCTCAACATGACGAACCGCGAGAATGGCGATCCCATGGCAAGCCTCGAAAGCCGGGTCATGTATGGCGAACAGCGCGTGGCCGGGCAGATCTATCGGAGCGCGCTGGCTTTCGGCTTGCGCGAAGCGGGCTACGAAATCGATGCTGATCCGCGTTCCGGATTGTTCGAGATACGAGGCGTACCAAAGGACCTGATCGACCAATTCTCGCAGCGCGCCGAAGCGATCGAGGACCATGCGCGCGAACATGGTCTGGCGGGACAGAAAGCCCAGCGTGCTTCCTTTTACGCCACCCGCAAGGCGAAGGTTAAGATCGGCCAGGAAGAACTCAGCGCGCAATGGCATCAGCGGACAGGCAAGCGTCTCGAAACGCTGCAGGAGATTGCTGCGCTGGCGCGGGGTCGGGAAGGGGAGCATCCGGCGCCCACGGAACGCGATGCGTCGCGTGCTGCTCTTTTCGGCTTGCGGCAACTGGAGACATCCGAGGCGGTCAACAATTTAGGCGACATATTGCGCACCGGTCTTGCTGCCCATGTCGGTGAAGTCCGGCTCGACGATATCCGTCCCCGGATCGCAGCACATGAGGCCCTGCGCAAATTGCTGCCTACCCATGAACAGACCGGTGACAAGGTATTGACCCGTGGCCGCACCAGCCGCAAATCCTGGCGTCGGGAACTGGCATTATCTCAGCATATCGCGCTGGGCCTCAATGACGCGCGTCCAATCGCCTCAAGCGATCGCTTGCTGGCCGTGCTCGACGGGACGTCGCTCAACACCCAGCAGCAGCACGCACTTGTCGAGACGGCGCTGACGCGGGATCGGGTCACAGCGATTCACGGTGTTGCCGGTTCTGGAAAATCGACGCTGGTGAGAGTTCTGGCCGAGGCGGCCGAGCCGGGAACGACATTGATTGCATTGGCACCCACATCATCGGCCGCTGCGGAACTGGGAAGCAAGGCGAACATCATGTCCCATACTGTCGCCAGCTTCGTCGCGCGCGGCGGGCAGGGGATCACGGACCGCCATGTGCTGGTTCTCGATGAAGCAGGGCAGCTCGGCAACCGCCAGGCCCAGCGGATGCTGGAGATAAGCAGGACAACCGGCGCACGGCTGCTTTTCCTCGGAGATGAGAAACAGACCGGGGCGATCGAGCAGGGCAAACCCTTCTGGTTGATGCGAAGGCTGGGCTTGCCGACGGTCGAGTTGACGCAAGCTGTGCGGCAGGAAACGAAATCGATCAAGGCGGCCGTTACCGCTGCGCGCGCCGGGAACTTTGCCGAGGCATTGGCAAAGCTCGATAGCGTCATCACCGTCGACGACAATGAAAAGATGGCGGAGCAGGCCGTCAATGCCTGGATACGGCTCAAGCCGGAATCACGGGCCGGCACCAATATCCTCGTCCTCGACAACACGACTCGGCTGATCGTCAACAGTAAGATTCGCGAAGCGCTGAAAAACGAGAATGGGCTGGCCGCCGAGGATAGTCTGCTTTCCATTCTCGCCCCGGCGGGCTTGACCGATATCCAGAAGCATATGGCCCGTTTCTACGGGGCACGGCAGGTGGTGCGTTTCGAGCGAGACATTGCAGGGCTTGGTATCGCTCGAAATGCCGATTATCGCGTCGCCGGACGGGGACGGGATGCCAACGGGCGCCAGGTTGTGCGTCTCGTTGATAATCAGGGGCGCATCGTACGCTGGGATCCGCAGGTGACAAAGTCCAGGCACATCAATGTGTTCAGTTCTGAAGAACGGGACGTTGCCGAGGGCGACCGTATCCAGTGGCGGCTCGTCAGTCGCGAACTCGGTCTGCGCAATGCCGAGCGCGGCACCGTGGAGAAACTTGACGGCCCCTTAGCGACGATACGATGGGATCGAGATGGGCGCGTGCAGCGGGTTGATCTGTCCGAGCACCGGACCTGGGATCATGGTTATGCAGAGACGGTCTATTCCGCCCAGTCCAAAACCTATCCGCGCGTTTTCGTGCTGGCACCGGTCGAATCGCCGCTGGTCAACGCCCAGAATTTCTACACCGCCATTACCCGCGCGGCATTCGGTGCCAGGCTATGGACCAACAACGTCAAGGAACTGATTGCCAAGCTCGAGCGCCAATCAGGAGAGAAGACGTCTTCGTCGGAAGGGTTGGGCCGGTTGAAGACTGACCGCGTAGATGCCTTCTCGAAACGCCGGGAAGGCCATCTGGAAAATTTGAGGGCCGAGCAGGAGCGAGACCGAAACGAGCGGCGCGATCGGGCGCTCGAGCGACAACTCCACTATCGTGACCGCTCACCCCGTGGCGCGGCTGAGCATCTTGCCGACGGTGCCCGGAACATCGCGCAGGTGCTCGACAGGTTTCTCGCAGGCATTCTCGACCATGCGCGCGCCGAAGGACGAGCGCCGAAAATCGGCATTAACCGGGAAAATCATTCTCCTGCACCTCGACCCGAGCCCTCCCACGGCCCCGAACGATAAGGTAACTGCCTATGCTTCGCTGTAAGTTTGCCGTTCAGCTGACCCAGGGAAAGCGCTTCGCAGGCGCTGTCCCGCCTCTGCATGGGTTAGAATTCAGTTCGTCGCGCCAGACCGGAAGGTGTAGAGTTTCCTTCAGACGCATTGGAAGGACCGGGCCTGACAGCTGGACTTCTTTCGCTCGTAGCGCCGCCGCCGAGATCAATTCGGGGAGAGCGCTCTTTGCATTTCTCAAAGGTGGCCCAGCTGCGGCGCTGTCACTTTACAGTGATCCGACCAATTCAATCACTACGCCTGAAACCGCTATCCGGAGGGTCGGATGAGGTCATACGGCAACCCCAGGCTGTTATGCACTGCCGTCATCGGTATGGCATTGTACACCACCCCCACACTTTCGAAGTCTTCTGACGAGGGGGACTTGCGAATCTCCGCCTGTATTCGGCAAGCCTCGCTTGGTCAGCCCTGGCTCGAGAAAACGCTTTGGGGATTGCGCGATCAGGAAGCGGGCTGGATCGGCGCTGAGGTTCGTAACATCAATGGCTCTTACGATCTTGGTCCCTTGCAGATCAACAGTTGGTGGATACCTCGCATCGCTGCGCTTGTTGGGCGTGCACCTGTTCAGGTTCGACATTGGCTGCGTTTTGATCCCTGCTTCAATGCGGAGGCTGCAAGGTGGATATTCTTGTCTGCCTTGCGCTCTACCGGTAATTACTGGAAGGCAATTGGCGTCTATCACAGCCCGACGACGTGGCGGCAGATACGCTATCGTAGTTCGGTAGCTCGGCATATACGGACGAGATATGGAGACGCTGCCTTTCGCCCGTGATAGACAGGACGTAACTTGATTTACCAGATCTAGCGTACAGTGTATTTCGTCAGTGGGCTCTGTTGCAAAAATCGTGAAGCTTGAGCATGCTTGGCGGAGATTGGACGGACGGAACGATGACGGATTTCAAGTGGCGCCATTTCCAGGGTGATGTGATCCTGTGGGCGGTGCGCTGGTATTG
>NZ_JBAQOK010000037.1:0-9025 GCF_049304695.1 Sphingobium sp. | reverse complement strand
CAATACCAGCGCACCGCCCACAGGATCACATCACCCTGGAAATGGCGCCACTTGAAATCCGTCATCGTTCCGTCCGTCCAATCTCCGCCAAGCATGCTCAAGCTTCACGATTTTTGCAACAGAGCCCCCAAAAGCGGCCGATCCGCTAACCACTAATTCCGCTTCACGTTAGTAGATCTATAATCAGAATCTTATCGTTGTCCAAACGCCAGTAAAAAGAGCGTCAGAGTAGCCGGCGCGGGTTAGTACCCTGTCTGCGCGCAGATACTCGGCTCGGATCGTCGCTCCGCACGTTCGCCCATCTTCCAGGTGCCTTGACCCATCGAAGGCACGACTTCCCCGCCCGGCAGCGTCACGCATCTCATATGCTTTCGCTCCTTCAATGTTCTCGGCTACTCGTTGAAGGTAGGCGGATATGTCGGTCACGGCCACGTATAATCGAACATCGATACACCTGGTGTCACAACCGGTCGGTTGTGACACCAGCACCCGGCATTCGCGCGCGTGCGGTTTTGCGAAGGTCAGAACCCCGCTTCATAATATCAGCTGCTGGGATCGACAGCCCAGCTCGGTCGTGACCGCCACATGGCCGCTGCCGAAAAGACCAATTCCGGGCTAACGTGAATCTGTGTCCGAATAATGCACAGGGGCCTGTTCGCCAGCGGCGAGGATCTCGCCGGGATCATGGACGCGCTGCGCTGGAAGAGCCCGCGCATGCCGCTCGCCTACAACCGCAATCTCGCCGCCGAGCAGGGGGCGGCGGGGCGGCTCATGGCCAAGATCGGATAGCGTTGGACAATTCCTGCTAGGCAGCTTCGGGATGACGTCCACACCGGCTCGAACGGCGTGGACGCACGGGTTTCTATCCTACGGCGGCGGAGTAAGGTTGCAGCCATCCGGGATGCTCGGCCGTTTTAAGTTTTACTCGAGGAAATGAATGGTGTGAGCGCCGCCGCCCTGTTTGTTCCAGCTAGTACCATCGTCGATGGGCAAGGACTTGGCAAACCTGACGCTACCCGGCGTGGCGAAGCCGATAGGAACGCCTTCTCCACCTGATCGACGGGTTGCCCCCGATGTCCTTCCAGCGGGAGCTGTCATCCTAGAAAATGCAGAACGGCTGTCGCAAACGGCTTGGCCTGTTCCACGTTTGAGAGGTGCGCTGCCTTCAGCGTGACCAGACGGGCGTCGCGGGCGCTTTCGGTAAGGAAGCGTGCGTCGGCGATGGAAGTGGAAGGGTCTTCGCTTCCGGCGATCACCAGCGTGGGCGTGCGGTTCAAGCCCGCGGTCGGGCGCTGATCCATGTCGCGGATGGCAGCACAGCAGCCGGCATAGCCAACAGGATCATTGGCGAGGAGCATCGCGCGGACCGGCGCGACGGCAGCAAGGTCACTCGCTGGAAAGGCGGGGGTAAACCAGCGTGTGATCGAGCCTTCGGCCAAGGGAGCCATGCCGTCCTTCAACACGCCTTCGATCCGTGCCTGCCAATTCGACGGCGGCCCCATATAAGCGGCGGTATTGGCGAGGACGAGCCGGTGTAGCCGCTCGGGCGCGCGCACGGCGAGCCATTGGCCGATCATGCCACCCTTGGAAAGGCCGCAGAAATCGACCTGGCCGATGTCCAGCGCATCCAGCAGCTCGACGGCATCGCGGCCCAGCCGGTCCATCGAATACGCGCCCGGCGGCGAAGCGGAGCCGCCGTGGCCGCGGCTGTCATAGCGCAATACCCGGAAGTGTTCGGTGAACGCTGCCATCTGCGGTGCCCACATCGTCATATCGGTGCCGAGCGAGTTGGAGAGCATCAGGACCGGGGCACTCGCCGGTCCGTCGAAGCGATAGGCGATCCGGCAGCCGTCGCCGACAATGACTGTCTGTTTGTCCATCAGACGTGCTCCACCGCGACCGCCAGGCCCTGTCCGACACCGATGCACAAGGTGGCAAGGCCGAGTTTGCCGCCGCCGTGTTCCAACTGGTGCACCAAGGTCATCAGGATGCGCGCGCCCGACATGCCGAGCGGATGGCCAAGCGCGATTGCGCCGCCATTGGCATTCACGCGCGCGTCGTCATCCGCGACGCCGAGCGCGCGCAGCACGGCAAGCCCCTGCGAGGCGAAGGCTTCGTTGAGTTCGATCGCGTCGAACCGGTCGATCTTCAGCCCGAGCCGGGCCATCAGCTTTTGCGTTGCGGGCACTGGACCGATCCCCATGATGCGGGGCGGAACGCCCGCGCTCGTCATGCCGAGGATACGTGCGCGCGGGGTCAGGCCATGGCGTTTGACCGCAGCCTCGTTGGCGATGATCATCGCGGCGGCCCCGTCATTGACGCCCGAGGCATTGCCTGCCGTAACCGTGCCATCGGGACGGACGATCGGCTTGAGCTTTGCCAAACCCTCCGCCGTGGTGTCTGGCCGAGGATGTTCGTCGGTATCGACGACCGTCTCGCGGCCTTTGCGGTCGGTGATCGTGACCGGCACGATCTCCTCAGCGAAGAATCCCGCAGCCTGCGCCGCGCCGGCCCGTTGCTGGCTGCGCAAGGCGAAGGCGTCCTGATCCGCGCGCGAGACGTTGAAGTCGCTCGCGACATTCTCGCCGGTCTCGGGCATCGAATCGACGCCATAAGCCGCCTTCATCTTTGAATTGACGAAGCGCCAGCCGATCGTCGTGTCGTAGAGGGCATTGCTTCGCGAAAAGGCGCTTTCCGCCTTGGGCATCACGAAGGGCGCGCGGCTCATGCTCTCGACGCCGCCCGCGATCATCAGGTCGGTGTCGCCGGCGCGGATCGCGCGCGCGGCGATGCCGATCGCATCCAGCCCCGAGGCGCACAGCCGGTTGACGGTTGAGCCACCGACGCTGTCGGGAAATCCTGCGAGCAGGGCGGCCATCCGCGCGACATTGCGATTGTCCTCTCCCGCCTGATTGGCGCAGCCAAGAATCACATCGTCGATCGCCGCAGGGTCGAGTCCGGTGCGCTCGATCAGCGCCTTGAGCGGAATGGCCGCCAGATCGTCGGCGCGAACGGCAGACAGAGCGCCGGCATAGCGACCGAGGGGCGTGCGGATCGCATCGCAGAGGAATGCTTCGGTCATGACTTCACCTGCACGGTGAGCGGCGCGCCGGTCCGGGCGATAACCTCATCGACGCTCACGCCCGGCGCGGTCTCGACAAGGATGAGGCCGCCGGCCTTCTTGTCGACGGTGATCACCGCCAGATCGGTGATGATCAGATCGACCACGCCCTTGCCGGTGAGCGGCAGCGAGCAATGCTCGAGGATCTTGGGCGAGCCGTTCTTCGACACATGCTCCATGACGACAACCACGCGCTTGACGCCCGCGACCAGGTCCATGGCGCCGCCCATGCCCTTCACCATCTTGCCCGGAATCGTCCAGTTGGCGAGATCACCATTGGCGGCCACCTCCATCGCGCCAAGCACCGCCATGTCGATATGACCGCCCCGGATCATCGCGAAGCTGTCGGCCGAGGAGAAGAAGCTCGAGGTTGGCAGCGCGGTGATCGTCTCCTTACCTGCGTTGATGAGGTCGGGGTCCGCTTCGCCGTCATAAGGGAAGGGGCCGATGCCCAGCATCCCGTTTTCGCTCTGCAGCGTGACATTGATGCCAATGGGCACATGGTTTGCCACCAGGGTCGGGATGCCGATGCCGAGGTTCACATAATAGCCGTCGCACAGCTCCTTGGCGGCGCGCGCGGCCATCTCGTCGCGGGTCCAGCTCATGCCGCTACCTCCCGGGGCCGGGTCGTCAGCTTCTCGATCCGCTTCTCGTTGATGGTCGAAAGCACGATACGATCGACATAGATGCCCGGCGTGTGAATGCAGTCGGGATCGAAACTGCCCTCAGGCATGATCTCCTCCACCTCGACCACGGTGATCTTCCCCGCAGTCGCCATGTTCGGGTTGAAGTTACGCGCGGTCTTGCGGAACATCAAATTGCCCGCCGGATCGGCCCGCCACGCCTTGATGATTGACAGGTCGGCGCGAAGCCAGGTCTCGCGTACATAGTCCTCGCCCTCGAAGGCCTCGACCGGCTTGCCCTCGGCCACGACGGTGCCAACCCCGGTCTTTGTATAAAAGGCAGGAATGCCGGCACCGCCAGCGCGGATACGCTCGGCCAGCGTGCCCTGCGGGTTCAGTTCCAGGTCCAGTTCGCCGGAGAGATATTGCTGCTCGAACAACTTGTTTTCGCCCACATAGGAGGAGATCATCTTCTTCACCTGACGGCTTTCCAGCAGCATCCACAGGCCAAAGCCGTCCGCACCCGCGTTGTTGGAAATGACGGTGAGTTGCTTGATGCCTGACGCGCGAATTTCCGGGATCAGACTCTCCGGATTGCCAGACAGTCCGAAACCGCCAGACATGATCGTCATGCCGTCGAACAGGATGCCCGCCAGCGCGTCGGCGGGGCTTGTGAAGATCTTGCTGGCCATATGAATCTCCTTGAACGCGGCCCGCCAGCAAGCGGGCCGCTATCCTGTCGTCATCCCGCTGCGATTACGCTGCCAACGCGCGCGGACGGCTCGACGCATGAACTTCATCGGCATCATGCGCCCGCAGCATGACGAAATCGAATTCGATTTCGGCATGCTGTCCCGCGACGTCAAAACTGGTGGCCAGGGCTCCGCCGCTTTGGTGCGTCACCGGCGGGATCAGTTCCTCGCGCGTCGCATAGGCGAAATCATCGCGCAGATACGGATCGCCATCTATATTGATCTGCGTGGTCAGATGCCGGTGGCTATCCGCCGAAATGAAGAAGTGGATGTGCGCGGGACGATTGGTGTGGCGGCCGATCGCCTTGAGGATCGTCTCGGTCGAGCCTCCCGGCGGGCAGGAATAGCCCGACGGTATGATGCTGCGGAAGGCATAGCGCCCATCGGCATCGGCAATGATGGTACGACGCAGATTATAATCGCTCTGGGTCTTGTCGAAATAGGAATAGTTGCCCAGCGTATTGGCGTGCCAGACCTCAACCTTGGCGCCGGGCAGGGGCGTGCCGTCCGCGCCGCGCACCTGACCATGCATGATCAGCACTTCGCCCTTGTCGGCGCCGTCGTCGAGGCGCGCGGTTCCGTTGGTCACAGGGGCGCCGGCGACATAAAGCGGTCCTTCGATAGTGCGAGGCGTTCCGCTTGCCACGCCTTCGGCGGCGTCGATCGCATCGGCGCGCAGATCGAGATAATGTTCGATGCCGAGACCGGCGGCCCACAACCCATATTCGCCCGAGCCTTGCGCGGCGAAATTGAGCGCGGTCCAAAGTTCGTCGTCGGTGACGTCGAATTCGTCGATCGTTGCGAACAGATCGCCCACGATGCGGCGAATGATCGCCTTGAGACGCGGGTTCCCGCTGACGACATCAAGGCCGGCCACTCGATCGAGGAGCGTTTGCACGGGAGCCGTATCAGAAAGTTTCAAAGTCATGTCTTCTCTCCTTGAATTGTGGGGTTCCGCGGGCGCGGTCAGCGATCATCCGCGTGAATGGAGGACGGATGGCGGCAAAGCGGGGTGACCGCGATCTCCATGAACGGAAACAGCGGGAGCGTGCTCACCAGATCGTGAAGCTCCTGTCCGTCGGCCACGTCGAAGATGCTGATATTCGAATATTGTCCCGCGACCCGCCAGATATGACGCCATTTCCCCTGTTGCTGCAATTCCTGGGATCGCGCTTTCTCGACCCGCTTGAGCTCCTCCGCCTTGGCGGGATCGAGATCGTACGGAATGCGAACGTCCATCCGAACATGAAACAGCATCGGTTAACTCCTCGTGCTAGTTTGGGCGGTGGTGTGGAGCGTGGGGCGATTTGCATCGCGGCGGAAAAAGGCGACGCGGTCCTCGTCCAGCGACACGCCGAGGCCCGGTCCTTCCGGTACGATCAGCGCGAAATCTGAATAAACGAGCGGCTCGGCCAATATTTCCTCGGTCAACAGCAGCGGGCCGAACAATTCGGTCTGGAAAGCCAGATCGTGGAACGTCGCGAAGACATGCGCCGATGCAGCGGTGCCGACCCCGGCTTCGAGCATGGTGCCGCCATAAAGTGCAACGCCCGCCGCGTTCGCGATGGACCCCACGGCGCAGGCCGCCGTCAGCCCGCCCGACTGGGCGATCTTGACCGCGAATACGTCGGCTGCGGCATGGCTGGCAAAGTCGAAGGCGCTGGCCGGGCCGGTGAGCGATTCATCCGCCATGATCGGCACGGTGAAGCGCTGCGCCAGGCGCGCCATCGCCCCACGCAGATGGCCATCCACCGGCTGCTCCACCAGATCGCAACCGGCATCCTCGAGCATGGCGATACCCCGCGCCGCGCTGGCTTCGTCCCATGCCTTGTTGACATCGACGCGAACGCTCGCCCGGTCGCCCAGCGCCTTCTTGATAGCAGCGACATGCGCCACATCGTCCACGATGGCGCGCTTGCCGATCTTCAGCTTGAAGATGTTGTGCCGGCGCTTGGCGAGCATCTGCTCGGCCTCCTCGATATCCTGCGCCGTATTGCCGCTGGCGAGCGTCCAGGCGACGGATAGCCGATCCCGGCGGCGGCCGCCGAGCAACTCCGACACGGGAAGCCCGACCCGCTGCCCCATCGCGTCGAGAAGGGCCGTTTCCACCGCGCATTTGGCAAAGCGATTGCCGACGATCGTCTTGCCCAGCCGGTCCATCAGTTTGGCGGGCCGGGTAGGATCGGTGCCCAGCATCAGCGGCGCGAAATAGGTGTCGAGCGCGAGCTTGATGCCTTCGGGGCTTTCCTCGCCATAGCTGAGGCCGCCGATGGTCGTTCCCTCGCCAATGCCCGCGATGCCATCCGAGCTGCGGATGGTGACGAGCACCACCGTCTGCTGCTGCATCGTCGTCATCGAGAGAACATGCGGGCGAATCGTGGGCAGATCGACGAGGCATGTCTCAATGGCGTCGATGGTCGTGCTCATCAGCGGGATCCTTGCTGGAGATTGGTGGTATGAAGGTCTGCGACACCCACATTTCCTGCCTTGTTAGCCGCGGCGAAGGCTTTGACATGGGTCCGGAACAGAGCGAGCGTCGCGGAGCGGTTGTCACGGCGATAGGACAGGCTGAGCCGCGTCATGGGCGTTGGCGCCATCAGAGGCCGATAGGCCACCCCCAGCCGCTGGGATCCCTCAACCGTCGCCGGACCCAGCGAAACTCCAGCACCCGCTGCGATCAGGCCGAGGGCGGTCTGCAGGTCCATCGTCTCATGGGCGATGACCGGCGAAAAACCACTATCATGACAATGACGCAGGATGGTGTCCGCGAAGCTGGGACGCGGGGAGCGTGGATAGAGAATGAAGGGGTGGTGCGCGAGATCCCCAAGCGCGATCTCCTGCCGCGCCGTGAGCGGATCGATATCGGGCAGGGCGACGATCAGAGGCTCTTCCAGCACGGTCTCGTCGATCACTTCGGGGTCGTCGATCGCTGGCCGCGCGAAGGCGATATCAATCGTGCGCTCAATCAGGCCGACGCGCAGTTCCGCAGTGTTCATGGCGTGAAGTATCAGGTCGACATCGGAATGGTCGGTTCGAAAGGCGTTCAACACTCTCGGCAGTATCGAATAGGTCGCCGAGCCGACAAAGCCCACATTGAGCACACCGGTGGCGCCTTCTGCCGCGCGGCGTGCGACCCGCGCGGCCTCGACGATACGGCCCAATATGTCGCGCGCGCGCGGAAGCAGCACCTCTCCCGCGATCGTGAGCCGGATCTGATTGCGTGTCCGGTCGAAAAGGGTGGCACCGATCGCGCTCTCAAGTTCGACCATCTGCCGGCTGAGCGCGGGTTGCGCGATATGGAGACGCTCCGATGCCCGACCGAAATGGAGTTCTTCGGCAATGGCCACGAAATAGCGCAAGCGCCGCACATCGACGCCCGAGGCGTCGGCAAAGAGATCGACCACGGTCATGAGCGAGCCCCCAACGCGGATGCGTGGAGTGACGGGTTTGTGCTGTGCATAGCCATTATGTCGCTCCTCTCACCGGCTTGTTAGCCCTTTGGCTCTTGCGGCCGTTCCACCAACGTCCGCCTATTTGGCTGATTCTGCCAATAGCATTTCCCTAATATGCAATGCCGAAACGGCATTGGGATGGACATGATAATAGCATATGTGTGCTCGACTGCATTGCCGCCGCGATGACAGGCCCAGATAAAATCGCGAAACGGCATCACATATTGCTGATTTGCTATTTGTATCCCGCCGCAGCGGCGCTCAACCTCAACGCAAGCCGGACCATCGGTATCGAAGCTGTGACGCGCAAGTGTTGCTCGACGCCGACGAGAAACATGTGGCTGCGACAGGAGACGGGATATGCGTAAATTTGCGACCGGAATCGCGATAATCGCGGCATCGACATTGCCTGGCATCGCCCAGGCGAGCGAGAATGGCGGCGGAGCCTATCCCAATGGCGCCGAGGCGCTCGATATCGCTGCCTTGCCGCCTCCGGGAACCTATCTGCTCGATTACGCGAACTACTACACCGCAGACCGACTGAACGATGCCGACGGGAAGACTGAACGATGCCGACGGGAAGAGCCTCGTCCCCGATTTCAGGATCGACGCCATCGCCAATATCGCCCGCTTCGTCCATGTGACCGACACCAAATTCCTGGGCGCGACCGTGGCGATGCAGGCCTTCGTCCCCTTGGTCGACCTGAAAGTCCGGGCAGGCGGCGTTCGCGACCACAAGTTCGGGTTGGGAGACATGATCGTCAACCCGCTGGTGCTCGGCTGGAACAAGGGCAATTGGCACTATATCCTGACGATGGATACTTTTGTGCCAACAGGCCGCTACAATAAGAACGACCTCGCCAATATTGGCCGGAACTACTGGACGTTCGAACCACTGGTCGCGATATCCTACAAGAACCCCAAGGGAGGCCCGGAATTTTCAGCAAAAATGGCTCTGTTGCAAAAATCGTGAAGCTTGAGCATGCTTGGCGGAGATTGGACGGACGGAACGATGACGGATTTCAAGTGGCGCCATTTCCAGGGTGATGTGATCCTGTGGGCGGTGCGCTGGTATTG
>NZ_JBAQOK010000036.1:0-7926 GCF_049304695.1 Sphingobium sp. | reverse complement strand
GTCCGCCTGGCGGTGAATTCCGCCAGCTCAACGATCCCATGTCGCGCCTCAAGCTCGCTAATTAGCCGATGTTCGCATTATGTCTGCCAAATCGTTGTCTGGCGCACAAACCTTGAGGTGACGCCCGATACCGGGGATGGATGTCAGGCGCCGGGCTGCGGCATCGTTGCGAGCGAGTTCGACGAACTCCGCGTTCAGGCTCTCAATCTTCTCATCGAGATCCCGCCATTCGGCACGAAGGTCACCGATGAGCCGACGAATCCGAGAGGAGAGCGCAGTCTCTTCCTGAGTGAGCAAGGCATCGACACCCAGTTCCAGCTTCCGACGACCAACAGGGAAAATCGTGCCGCGCTCCAGCATGATCGCACGCAACTGGTTGATCAGGCTCCTGCGCTCAGCCACCAAACGGGACCGGACGCGGTGAAGGGTCTGGATGTCTAACTGATCCTGGCTTTTGAGTTCTACGAAGCGCATCGTCGGGCGTGATGCTGCCTCGGCGATGCCTTCGGCATCCCGGTCGTCATTTTTCTGCGCTTTCACGTAGGGGCGAACGTATTCCGGTGACATCAGCCGGATCTCGTGCCCATGATCGGCGAAGAGACGGCCCATATGATGAGCGCCGCAACACGCCTCCATCGCCACAATGCATGCTGGTAGCTTCGAGACGTAATCGATCAGTGTTTGTCGGCGCATCGATCGGCGCAGGACAACCGCCCCGGTCGCATCCACACCGACGATGCTGCAAGCGTTCTTGCCCAGATCAACGCCAAGGATCACAATAGACATCGGTCCGTTCCTTTCCCTTCTCAAGCACCGGCATCATACCCGATGCCGGGGAAAAGGGGCGGGCCATCCCATAAAGCAAATCGGCGACGTAGGTTATCGCCGAGATCCAAAACAGCGAGGGCAATCTTGTCGCACTCAGCGCGATCGCCGATTGAACCGCAGCGGCCTTCAGGCAGCGCTTCCAGATCCCCTTGCTATCCTGAATCTCAGTTGATGCCGGCCTGCTGGAGACATGGTTGTCAGGCTCCCATCGAAGGACCCAGGTTTGAGCAGCGCCTCAGCTCAGCCGCGAAGCGCTGCTAACGGAGCGACGAGCGTCCAGGTCACCCCAGACTGCGGAAAGTCGATCTCTGCTCGTCCGCGAAGGCTTCGACCGGCAGCAGTGCTGATCAACCGACTTCCAAAGCCTTGGCGCTCAGGCTTGCGTACCGGTGGTCCTCCCCGCTCTGTCCACAAAAGCCAAAGCTGCGTTGCGCCGCCTACCTCCACGATCTGCCAGGTCAGTTCGACTGTCCCTGTCTCGTTGGAGAAGGCGCCAAACTTTACCGCGTTGGTCGCCAGCTCATTCAACGCGAGCATCAACGTCATGGCTGAACTCGGACCCAAGTCGACAGGTGGCCCGCTGCATTGCCATCTGCCAGCGTAAGGGGAGAAGTTGACAAGCGCATTCTGGACTAGAGCATCTAACGGAGCTGCGCCCCAGTCAGCGTCAAGGAGTTGCTCAACTGTCCTGTTAGGGGTGACTACACGAAAGTGACGTATCTGCACGCTAAGGGCGAACAAATCCGGTACGATGCCAGCAGATGCTATTCGCAGGCTTTCCTGCCCCTTTTATGTGGTGCCGCCCTACGGGCGCCGATATGGGAGGGCGGCAATCCGATTGACCAACGATCGAGGTAGAACCCTGCTCGCCAAATATGTGAGCTGGTTGCCCATCCCCGGTATGGCGAAGGATTGCCGATAAACCAGAGCGTGGACTGCATGGGCCGCGCACCGGTCAACGTCCATCAAACCCAACCTCCCCCACTTCAAATCGCTGAGGGCAGCCATGTCTGTGTCGATTCCACCGGGTGCAAAAGACCCAACACTCACTCCCGTCCCGGCAAGCTCCACGGAAAGCGCTCGCATGAGGGTGCTCACATAGGCTTTCGACGCGCCGTAGACCGCTTGGAAGGGCACGGATGTTTCGCCCGCCAGGCTCGACACGGCGATTACTGAGGATTCAAACGGCTGCTCCCTGAAAATCGCAATCAGGCGAGCCAGCAAATCCGTGAAACCGAGTATGTTTGTTTCAATTACCTCGGCATAAGTGTCGGCACGGCCTGCATCAAATGAACCAACGCTCGTCATTCCGGCAACCAACAAAGCGGCTGTTACTTGCAATTCTGCAACCTTAGCCGCGATTTTCTCCCTGCCCTCGATTTCACGTTGATCAGCCACTATAATCTCGCATGGCACATTGAACCGCTCGTCAATTTCGGTCTGTAGCTCCCGCAAGTTGTCGAGCCTTCGTCCAACAATCAGGGGCTTGGCCTGGTACGATGCCGCCAAGCGGAGGGCGGACGCTCTGCCCAAACCGGTCGAAGCCCCTGTGACCAGCACCCACGAGTTCTTGATCGCCAGCGGTTTCACGCGTTTTCCAGAGCCTTGTATAGGGCGGTTTTGCCGATCTTGAGCCGGGC
This sequence comes from Sphingobium sp., assembly GCF_049304695.1. GTDB lineage: Bacteria > Pseudomonadota > Alphaproteobacteria > Sphingomonadales > Sphingomonadaceae > Sphingobium. Next base: position 5,458 of record NZ_JBAQOK010000036.1, on the reverse strand, counting down.
CGCCGCCTCACGAACAGTGAGGCCCGCTGCGATATGCGCCCGCGCTTTACGTAGTTTGTCGGGGGTAACGACAGGCCGGCGACCACCCTTGTTGCCCCGCTCGCGTGCGGCCTTGAGGCCGGCATGAGTGCGTTCACGGATCAGGTCACGCTCGAATTGGGCCAGCGAGCCGAAGATGTTGAACACCAGCATGCCGCCCGAAGTGGTGGTGTCGATATTCTCGGTGAGTGAGCGGAACCCGATGCCGCGCGCCGCAAGCTCGCCGACCTTCTCGATCAGGTGGCTCATCGAGCGGCCGAGGCGGTCGAGTTTCCAGACCACCAGCGTGTCGCCGGGGCGCAAATAGGCGAGCGCTTCGGTTAGGCCAGGCCGATCGGCTTTTGCCCCGGATGCGTGATCGTCGAATATACGGTCGCACCCGGCAGTGTTCAGCGCGTCAAGCTGGAGCGACAGCTTCTGGTCTGCGGTCGAGACGCGCGCATAGCCGATCAGCGCCACATGATGCCCGATCCTGTCCGTTTTCCTGTGGATGTCAGAGCTAATTGGCATGGTTCTGTCAGCGGTAAATGTCATCACGGCCAAGCTATTGCGACTGCCCTTCCGAAAGGCCCTCGCCGAACACCCATTCGGCGAACAGCGGACGCAAGTCCCGGCCGCTCGCTTCCTCCATCGCCCGCTTTAGGTCTATGCTGGTGACCGTGCCGCCCGCATGGTCACGGGTGTAGCGGCGCAGGCCAGACCAGAACGCGGCATCGCCGAGCGTGACCCGGAGCTGCGCCATGAACAGCGCGCCCTTGCTGTATTGGATCGCGCGTCGGACGCCCAATGTCGGGTAGGTGCCGTTCCAAGCCAGCGGCTTGTCAAAACCCATCGCTCGCGCCTTTTCAAACCGGCTTCTGGCTTCATTGAGTTCGGCTTCATACGCGGCGCGACCGTAGCGATGCTGCTTCCATGCGGCCGTCATGAATGTCGTGATGCCCTCGTTCAGCCAGAAGTCCTTGAGGGTTTCGCATGTGATCAGGTTGCCCCACCATTGATGGGTAAGTTCGTGTACGATGGCCCAATCCTGCGACGGATCATCTGGCTGCCTCGGCAGCGCATCGCTGCCGAGGACGGAGTATGTCGCCGCCTCCTGCGCCTCATCGCCTTCGACCAGAAGCTGGCTGTAGTCGGCAACCGGAAGCGGCATGCCCGCCTTGGCGGAGAGAAAGGCGACCATATCCTTTGTCCCTGCCAAGCGTCGTTTCAGCTCGCCCGCGTCGGCAGTGTTGCTCAGATAGGTGAGCCTTTTTGATCCGACCCGTTCGCTGACCCGCGTGAGTCGACCCACCGCAAAGCCGTAAAGATAGGCCGAGTAGGGCCGAGGCGCTTTCCAGGTATGGATCTCGCTGCCGTCCGCTCCCGGTCGCCGCACGATCATGTTGCCGACTGACAGGCTGGTCATCCCGGCCGGAACACGCAGATCGAGCGAGAAGGCCGCTTTCTCGCCGAACTTGTTCTGGGAACACACCATCCAGTCGCAGGCAAAATAGCTGGTGTAGAGCGTCGTCGCCGAGCCGGCGAACCCACGTGCAGGGCGGCCATGATAGGACAACTCCAGCTTGACCGTGCGTCCACGCCGGAGCGGCCGGGGCAGATCGAAGCCGAGCACATCGCCTTCCACAGTATGAGCGAGCGCCACGCCATCGAGGGTTGCACTGTCGATGCCGAGAGTGTTGGCGGAGAAATTCAGCCGCCGGACGCCATCCACCGTCGCGCGTAGCGTGATCTTCTCACGTCCCGCGACGGTCCTGTTCTCGATGTCCGGGGTAAGCGCGAGCCTGTAGCTCGCTACCTCGAATCCATCCCCAGGCCTGTTGGCGGCGAACGCAGGGCTGCACAGCAACCCCAGAGCCGTCCCGGCTAACGGTGACGCCAACATTCTGCGGATCACTGATGCCCCTTTATACTCATAGCTTCTATCGATGGGGCCAACACCTAGGCGCGGTCGTGGTAGGATCACGCCGGCTTTGCCGCAGGCGCGGAAGATTGGCGTCCAAGCGTCCGATACACGGTTGGCCGCGATATCGAGAACACCTCGGCGAGATCGCTGATCGAATAGTCGTCGGTGTCGTACATGCGGCGCAACTCCTTCTGCTGGCGATCCGACAGCTTGGGCTTCTTGCCGCGCAGCTTCCCTTTCGAACGTGCGACCACCATGCCTTCGCGGGTCCGCATCCGGATCAGGTCGGCCTCGAACTCGGCGAAGGTGGCGAGGATGTTGAAGAACAGCTTGCCCATCGGGTCGGACGGATCGTGGACACTGGCCCCGAGCTGTAGCTTTACGCCCCGCATGGCGAGGTCGTCGCCGATCGCGCGCGCGTCGGGCACCGACCGCGCAAGACGGTCGAGCTTGGGCACCACCAGCGTGTCGCCGCTTCGGACCGCCGCGAGCGCCTGATCCAGACCGGGGCGGGTCCGGTTCGTCCCGGTAAAGCCCTTGTCGGTGTAGATGCGATTGGCCGCGACGCCGAGTTTGACCAGCGCGTCCTGTTGGGCGGCAAGGTCCTGTTTGTCGGTGGAGCATCGGGCGTAGCCGATCAGCGTGTGTGTCATGGTGAAATCTGTAACGTAAAGGGGTCCCTCAACGCAAAAGATATAGTACCATCTATATGAGACTCGGCTTTTGGCGGTTTCCCGTGCCTCGACAGGTCAGCTGGCGACCGTCCGCTGAACGATCCTCTTTCGGACGGGGCAGATCACCATGACCGATGATCGTAAGTCGGAATCGGGAAGTGCCGAAGTCGCGCCACGGATGGCTGTGCTCCGTCGGCACCTCCATGATGCGGTGCCGCTGGACCAAGCCGCGACCGACGCCGGCATCTCGCTCCGCACCGCTCGCCGCTGGCTCGCCCGCTACCGCGCCGATGGTCCGGCGGGGCTGGCGCGTCCTACCCGACCCGAAGCCGGCAAGCGTACCTTCCCGAAAGAACTAGTCGAACTGATCGAGGGCATGGCGCTGCTCAAACCGCCGCCATCGATCGTGACCATCCATCGCCGTCTCGCCGCCATCGTCGGCGAACGGCAATGGCGAATGCCGTCCTATGGCAGCGTGCGCGATATCGTGCGGCGGATCGATCCGGCGATGCTGACCTTGGCACATGAAGGTGCTGCCGCCTTCCGCGACAAGTTCGAGTTGGTGCATCGGCACCGCGCCGAACACCCCAATGCGATCTGGCAAGCCGATCACACCCAGCTCGATATCCTGATCCTCGATGCCGGCGGTCGCCCGGTGCGGCCGTGGCTGACGACGGTGCTGGACGATCACTCGCGCGTGATAGCAGGCTACATGGTTTTCCTCGGCGCGCCCTCCGCGCTCAACACGTCGCTCGCGCTGCGACAGGCGATTTGGCGCAAGGCCGATCCGACCTGGCCGGTATGCGGCATTCCCGACGTCCTGTACGTCGATCACGGATCGGACTTCACCAGCCTTCATCTCGAACAGGCTGCGGCCGATCTGCGTATCCGCCTGATCTACTCTGCCGTCGCGCGTCCACAGGGGCGCGGCAAGATCGAGCGGCTGTTCCGCACCATCAACACCGAACTGTTGGCGGAACTGCCGGGCAATCTTCGTAACGGCAAACCGGTATCGCCCCCGCGCCTGACGCTTCCCGAACTGGACGCTGCGATCGGCACATACATCGTGGCGACCTATAACGTCCGCCCGCACAGGGCGATCGGCGTACCGCCCGTCGATGCGTGGCGCGGCGATGGCTGGCTGTCCCGGATGCCGGAAACGCTGGAGGAACTGGACGCGCTGCTGGTCATGGTCGCCAAGCCGCGCATCGTCCACCGCGACGGCATCCGTTTCGAGGGGCTGCGATACTTCAACCCTACGCTCGCCGCCTATGTCGGCGAGCCGGTGACGATCCGCTACGATCCTCGCGACGTAGGCGAGGTTCGGATATTCCATCGCAACGTCTTTCTGTGCCGGGCCGTCAGCCCCGACCATGCCGGCCTGAGTATCACTCTCAAGGACGTGCAAGCCGCCCGCATCGCCTATCGTCGTCGCCTGCGGAGCGAGATCGGAGAGCGGAAGGCCCGCGTTGCGGACTATCTGCCCGCGATCTTGCGCCCGCTGGGTTCCGGCTCGGTGCGCGCCTCAACGCCAAAACCCACGCCTGCCACGTCCCCCGAGGTGACACGGAGCAAGCCGCGTCTCCGCACCTATTACGAGGGCGAGTGATGGCAGACGGCAGCGCTCGCGCCACCAGCTTCATCTCGACGCAGGAACATCGCCGCTTCACCGAGTTTGCCAACGCCGTCCGCAAGCACCGCTACATTGGCTTGTGTCACGGCACGGCCGGCGTCGGCAAAACCCTTTCCGCGCGACGCTACGCGCGCTGGGACGGCGCAGTCGATCTGCTCATGACCTGGGGTGCGCGGCAGGCGTCCGATCTCAAGATATATGCCGACCTCGCCCGTGCGCGTGCCGTGTTCTATACGCCGACAGTCGGCAGCACGCTGCGCGAGCTTCGTCAGGACCTGCCCCGCCTCATCGATCGGGTCGATATCTGTATCGATCAGCATGTCCGGCCCAAGGATCAGATCGTCGTTTCGCCCCGGAAGCATTTCGTCGAACTGCTGATCGTCGATGAAGCCGACCGCCTGTCCAACACGGGGCTGGAATATCTGCGTGACCTGTTCGACCGGCAGGGCATCGGCCTTATCCTGATCGGGATGCCGGGCATCGAAAAGCGCATGGAGCGATACGCACAGCTTTTCAGCCGTGTCGGCTTCGCCCACCAGTACCGGCCCTTGCAGGATCAGGAGCTGACCTTTGTCCTCACGCGGCGCTGGCGCGACCTCGGACTCGCGATGGACGAAGCGGACTTCACCGACGCGCAGGCGGTCGCCACCATCGTGCGGATCACGGGCGGCAACTTCCGTCTGCTCCACCGGCTGTTCGTTCAGATCGAGCGCATCCTGAGGATCAACGGCCTGAACGCGATCACTGACGACGTGGTGGAAGCTGCACGCAGCACCCTCGTGATCGGTGTCACTTAGCGCTGACAGAACGGTGCCAATCAGCGCTGATATCTACAAAGAAAGCGGACAAAATGTGCGTGTCCGCTAAACGGTCGTTTGACGGACAGCCGGAAAGAGGCTATAAATTGTTTTGTGCAAAACAATTGAGGAATGAGCTATGACCGTTCAAGCAACCCGCGCCGCCATCAAAGCCCTGCCCGGCATGACTGCCTGCAAGCTCAACGGCGAATGGCGCGTGACGATCAATCTCTATCGCCTCTCCGAACGGTTCCCCGACAAAAAGACGGACTGGTGCGAGGATAAGGGCTCTGTTGCAAAAATCGTGAAGCTTGAGCATGCTTGGCGGAGATTGGACGGACGGAACGATGACGGATTTCAAGTGGCGCCATTTCCAGGGTGATGTGATCCTGTGGGCGGTGCGCTGGTATTG
>NZ_JBAQOK010000035.1:0-4307 GCF_049304695.1 Sphingobium sp. | reverse complement strand
GCTCAACTCTGAGGAATATCGTAGGTGTATTTTGTCATAAATCGGGATATGATTTTCAATAAATCACCTTACGGCAACAGCACGGGCGGGGCGCCTAACGAGAACAAGGTCTATGAGGATGCCGAATCGGCCTGGAATTATCTGGTGGGGCAGCGCGGAATTTCGCCCTCTCGATTGTTTATCTACGGGCACTTGTGGGCGGCGTTTTAAAAGTGCTTAGAATCCGGCGACTTGAAAGTGCCTTTTCTTCGTCTTTTTGTTTGTGATTTTCTTCTGTATTTTCTTCCTGATTTTCATATCAAATCTGTTTCTTCTTCGCTTTTTCCCTTCGTATTTTTCTTCTTTAAATTCTGTTTTATGATTTTTTTCACCTGCAATTGCGGCGCATTATGGGGTTCAGGAGGACCGCTCAATGAAACCCGCCAAGAGCCGCCAATGCTTATGCTGCAAGGCTTCTTTCGAGGCTGACCGTCGCAATGCTCACCACCAGAAATACTGCTCATCACCGGCCTGTCGAAAGGCATCAAAGGCGGCGAGCCAGCGCGTGTGGATGACCAAGCCAGAGAACAGGAATTACCACAGCGGTGCCGAAGCGGTGGCGCGGGTGAGCGAATGGCAGAAGGCGCATCCTGAGTACCGCGTACGGCAAAAGGACAAGCGAGCGGCACGCGCGGCTGCGTTACAAGATCTCTACAATCTGCAACCACCTGAATCAACGCAAGAATTACTCATATTGCCGGAATCTTCCGAGATCTCTGTTTTGCCCGTTCTGCCTGCGTTACAAGATTTCATCATCACGCAACCATTTGTTTTTGTTGGTTTAATCTCTCATTTCTTTAACCTCACGTTACAAGATGACATCGCCAATACCACCCGTTCCCTGCAAAAATTAGGCGAAGACATTGCAAACGGAAGGAAGCCCGATGAATTCCTCAAAACAGATCATTTGTTCAGAGCGCATGCGGCAGGTGCCTGCCCAATTTAGTTGGGTGGATCAGCGCCTGGTGCGGGATAGGTATCTCGACAATTTGGACGTGTATGCCGCAGCACTTTACCTATTTCTGGTCACGGTGTCCGATGCACAAGGCCTGAGTTGGTATGGTGACGCGTCGACGGCGCGGCGCTTATCGATTGATGAGAGCCGACTAAGGCGTGCACGCGACGATCTCATTCGTGTGGGGTTGCTGGTCTACGCCCGTGGGCTGTATCAATTATTGGCGCTGGGCGCGCCATTGCCACCTACACCGGCGCAAATACCGGCACCAAGGCATGAGGCTGCTGAGCGGTGCGCATCATCAGCTCAGGGCGAGCGGTGGCGGCAGGCACTGCGGTCAATGAACATCTGGCCGTACTTCACGCGGCGCTTGGGAGGACGACATGATTTCCTATGAAACCTGGTGCAAGATTCGGGATTGCCTCGATCGCCAACACATGTCGCTGTCCCAGATCGCAACCGCACTGAATTTGCACCCGCGAACCGTGTCGAGTTGGGCTGACTTGTTGCACTACGAAACCCGTAAAAATGTGGTTCGCAGTAGTGTTCTTGACGCATTCAAAGGGCAAGTAACCCGTCTGCTCGACACGCATCCGTTCAGTGCGCAGCAAGTGTTTCAGCGTCTGCGTGAGGCGGGTTATAAGGGTGGCTACACGACGGTCAAGGAGTATGTGCGCCTGATACGGCCCCGGCAGCATGCTGCATTCCTCAAGCTCTCGTTCGCACCGGGAGAAGCTGCGCAAGTGGACTGGGGTGAGTATGGCACGATCGGGGTGGGTGGCACGCGCAGAAAGCTAAGTTTCTTCGTGATGGTGCTTTGCTATAGCCGCCGCATGTATCTGGAGTTCACTGTCGCACAAACAATGGAGCACTTTCTAGCTGCGCACGAGCGGGCATTTGCGGCGTTTAATGCGGTGCCCACACGGATCATGATTGACAACCTGAAGACCGGCGTCATTGAGCATCTGGCCGGTTGTGCGCCGGTATTTAACGCCCGCTATCTTGATTATGCACGCCACTGCGGCTTTGCCATTTCGGCCTGCAACGTGGCGAAAGGGAATGAAAAGGGGCGCGTAGAAAACGGCGTTGGCTATGTCAAAAAGAACTTCCTGAACGGTTTGGACTTGGCGGATTTCAGCGCGATCAATCCAGCCGCGCAGCTGTGGCTGGAGACGGTGGCCAATGTACGCCTTCACAGCGAGACCCGGCAACGGCCGATAGAGATGTTCGAGCAAGAGAAGGCGTATTTACTGCCGCTCAATCCCGCCACTTACGATATTGGCCGTATCAGCACGGTGCGCGTGAACAAGCAGTTTCGCGTCGCGTTTGATTCGAATCATTATTCGGTTCCGATGCATTACGTAGGTAGCCGGGTCATCGTAAAAGCGTATCCGGATCGGGTCTGCATTTACTACGCTGAACAACTGATTGCGCGGCATGAGCGCAGCTATGACCGCCACCAGGACATCGAAGACCCCGAACATCCCAAGGCGCTGATCGCGCAGCGCCAGAACGCCAATCAACAGCGCTTACTGTTGCGCTTTCTGACACTGACACCCAAGGCATCAGCGTATCACGCGGGTTTGCTGGCCAAACGGCTCAACTGGCGCAATCACGTTGCCAAGATTAATGCGCTGGCTGAGATTTACGGCGATCAGGCGACGGGACGTGCAATCGAAGATGCGCTGGCCTTCGATGCCTTCAGCTGCGAATACATCACCAATCTGCTCGAAGCCCGTGCGCGGACACTGCCAGAAGCCAGTCCATTGCAATTAACCCGGCGCCAGGATCTATTGGATCTTGAACTTGCCACCCCCGATCTCTCACTCTACGAGGCAACCCATCATGAAAACAAAAACGGTCAAAAATGAGGTAAACGGCGCGTCAGACACGGAGCGACTGCGCGCGCAGCTGGTGTCCCTGCATATGACCTACGTGGAACAAAACTTTGAAGTATTGGGGCAGAAGGCGGCGCTGGAACAATCTGCTCATGTTGACTACCTGGCGAAATTGATCGATGGCGAGAGCTGCCGCCGAGATGATCGCAGCACCGAGCGGCGCATTGCAGCAGCTCGTTTGCCCGTGCTAAAAACACTGGAACAATTTGAATGGAGTTGGCCTGCCAGCATTAACCAGATGCAAATTCGCCATCTGTTTCGCCTCGATTTCCTGAAGGAAAAGGGCAACATCATTTTTATTGGCAACGTGGGGCTTGGCAAGAGCCACTTCGCAACGGCGCTTGCGCATACCGCCTGCTTGCAGGGACATTCGGCGTTGTTTACCACGGCGATCAACATCATCAACTCACTCGCCGCCGCTCAGGCATCCGGCGGTATCAAGCGTGAAATGAACAAATATCTGAAGCCCGAGCTCCTGGTCATCGATGAACTGGGCTACCTTCCCATCGATAAATTCGGTGCAGACTGTCTCTTCCAGATCATCAGTGCTCGATATGAGCGCAGCTCCACCCTCATTACATCAAATCGCGCGTTTAAACACTGGGCGGAAATCTTCAATAATGACGGCGTGCTGGCATCGGCACTGCTCGATAGGCTCCTGCACCACGCAGAAACGGTTCTTATCGAAGGAAAAAGCTATCGTATGAAAGACCAGATCGATAATTTGAAAGTTTAGCAGCCAACACACGCCATCAAGATGGCTCAAATTGTTTGCTCCATCGAGAAGTACGCCTGATCACCTGCATCGGTACGGCTCATATCAATCGTCTGATGCCTAGCCATGAAACCTTTCGCTGCCATCACCGCAGTGCGTCCCACTCATGCGCAGGAAAATTGGGGAAATAATTAAATTACCAATGGCACTTTCAAGTCGCCGAATTCAAGGCATATTCACGCCGCCGCCCACACATTGCGGAAGAACTCGGACTGAGGGCCGCGCTTGGCGAGAAATACGCTAAAGCAATCGGCGGAAAAAAGGACGAGATGATTAAAGCACTCCTGGCGGTCAAAGGCTTCGTTTACGAAGGCAAGATTCCAAAGGCTTTGCAGTTCACTGCTTAACAACCCAACCGGGGACACTTCCCCGCAAGGGCATGGTGTCCCTTTTTTGTTTTTCCAAAAAGGAGAATTACCATGTTTACTGAACTTCAAATTTTGCTGGCCACCTTGGCTAGCTTGACTGTCTCTTTGGCCGCAAACACGGATGGCACCATTACGGTGACTGTCATCCCGAAAGGCGGAAAAGAAGGCAATACCCTCGATACCCCGCTGACACTCACCGGCACTGCCGCTGAGCTGGATGAGGGATTCGCTGGCATCTTGACCAGCTATGCGAACAAGCGTCAAAACTTGTC
>NZ_JBAQOK010000034.1:0-15780 GCF_049304695.1 Sphingobium sp. | reverse complement strand
ACCCGAAAAGCCCATCAATCCGAATGCGGTGAAACAAACGCCAGCGATGCCGGTCGTCCGCGCAATACAGCCAGCCGCAGCAAATGCCCAGAGCGGGCCCGAAACCGAGCGTCGTGAATAAGAGAGGCTAGCGCTTACGGCGCCGCGTCGCAGGATAATCTGGCCCGGCATTATCGCGCCGCTATCGCTCAGGCTGACACTGTTACTCCGGTTGCCCTGCCACGAGAGCTGGCCGACACGCATATTGGCGGGCGGTTCACGCCTTCGGATGAAACAGTGCGCGCTCTGACGTCCGCGCTGGCACAGGACCTGGAAACGGCACCACCCCGCCCTGTCAGCGAACTTCACGACGCAATGACCCGTCATAGTGTGGGCTTGCTCGCTTTCGCTCTCGCGCATCGCGGCACATCGGGAACCCTGCCAGCGGTGCAGGATATCGATGAGCAGACCCGTTTTTACTGGCTCGATGACAAGAACGTCAGGGGGCACACCACAAAGCGTATGGTCTGGATCAGCGACATGACCGCGAAACAGCTGAGCCTTTATGACCGGCATGTCCGGGATCTGGAAAAGATGCTGCCTGAAATGGCGCCGGATATACGTGCGATCCGACAGCAACCCGGCCTCCCCCTTTTCAGCATGAAGCAGGGAAAGGTCGAACCGATCAGCGTGAAGACCGCCATTGGCGATGTGATGGGTACGCAGAATCTGCGGAAAAATTCAGGCCGTCATTGGCTACGCGCGCAGCTTGTTGGCCAATGCAGCACCGAAACGCTTCATGCTTTTTATGGGCACGGCCCTTTGAACAGTGGTAGCTGGGATTTTGCCTCTACTCTCGATCCCGCACTTTACCGGGCCGATTTGGCCCGCATGCTTGATCCCTCGCTCAAGGCCGCAGGATGGGCGCCGCGCAGTGCCAATCTCAGGGGCGCAACGCTGTGAACATAATGTCAGCCGATTTTAAGCCGCATTATGTCGAAGCCTTTGACGATGGCGCCCATGACAATGGCGCCATCAATCCTGCCTCGCGCACGTACCTGCTGGGCGAGATGCTGGCGTCGGCCATCAGCCGCGGGGGGCTGCATGATGGGCGGCTCTGGTCCCATTGGTTGCAGGCTATCGATCGATGGGTGATGATCGATGGCAGTCAGCTGAGCGTAGACATGCTTGTCGATGACCAACCGGTCCGATGGTTCGCAGATCCTGTCACAGCGCTACTCATTGTACGATGGAAGCAAGCAGAGCTTCGCGTTCCGGAGGATGCAGGGCCAGGCGAATGCCTCGCAGCTTATGGCCAGATTGAAGATGCTGATGATGAATTCGGCAAGAGGCAACTTATCGAAAAGGCGGTGCATGGCTGGAGCATGCGCTTGCCGGGCATGCTGGCAGCTTATGCGCAGGGCGATTTGCCAGGGGCGTCAGTCAGCCGGGAAAGCTGGCTTCGCGTCCTATATGGCGATGTGACGCCCGATGAGGTTCTGGAACCGGTGGGGCGAGTGCAGAAAAAGGTGCCGCGGCAGGAAAAGACGGTGCTGGAACAGGGCATGTCCCATGAGCTCGATGCGGTAACCCCACATTGGCCCCAGACACAGAAGCAGATTGCGCAAAAGAGGATAAAACGGAAAACGAGAGAGGAAGCTCTGAGGCTGTTGAGGGCTATCCCCGAACAGGAAATCAGGCTGCAGAAAATTTTGGCGGCCTGGTGCCATTTTGCTCTTACAATGGAGCGAGGACGCGGGGGCAAGGGCTATGCTGCCGGGACCGTTAAAAAATATCTGCACCGGTTGATTTGGCTGTTTGATCAATGGGATTATGACACCGATCCTGTAGCTATCCCATCGATCCAGCTCGAAAGACACGTCAAGTCCTATCTCTCGAAAGTGCTAAACGCTGCAGAACGCAACAACGCTATCAACGCATTTCAATCATTCGAACGGTTTCGATCAGATCAGCGTGAGGAGGAGGAAACGATCCACTGCGATCTGGAAGAATTTCGGTCTGAAAACCATGCTTCTCCCGGACTTTTGTTGCCTGACGAATATGCCAGGATCATTCGCCTTTTCGATAAAGAGGAAATGTACGCTCTCCTTGTGATCTTACTCTTCAGAACGGGATTGCGGGTCGAAGAAGCGGTCGGTTTGCGTTGCGGCGATTTTGCCAGTGCCGGCGGTCGGCATGAACTGTTCCTGGAAAAGAACGAAGGGCGAGGCCTGAAAACACAGGGAAGCCGCCGGATTATACCCCTTGATATCTTGCTGGAGCCAGATGAGCTGAGCCGATTGCAAAGCCATTTGAATAAGCAAAAGGCAGCGTGCGGGCACACTCGCGATGGTTGGTTGTTCGCAGAGGCCAACGCCATGACGGCTCCCAATCCCGCTGTCGCGCGCGCCGCCATAGCTTATGGTTTGAAAAAGGTCGCCAGTCGAAAGTTAACGCATCATCATTTGCGGCACAGTTTTGCGTCCTATCTCTTGGCGACGCTAATGTTGCCTGCCGATATGCTTGATCCCCCGGTGCCGCGGCGTCTCAACAGCGTCATTTCGCCGCAACGCCGGGAACGGGTAGCTGACCGGTTGCTGGGTCTTGAAAGGCTGGGTGGAAATGCCTTGCACGCAGTCAGCCAGGCCATGGGCCATACGGGCCCGGACACGACGCTGCGTTATTATGTCCACCTACTGGACTGGTTGCTTGGCCTTTATATCTCCCGCCCATCTTCCTTCGACGCGATCGGATCCGAGAGATTGTGTGCTTTAGCCGGCGTCGGACCTGATGCCGTACGCAAGGCCCGGAAAAGGCTGAAAGCACCCGATGCATTGGATATCGCTCTACCCAATCGTCCGTCGCCGGGGCAACTGTTCGCGTCGATCCCGGTGACGGTCAGCAACGGGGCCGATATTCATCTGCTGCAACTGGCGCTCAGAAGATCTGCAAAATCTCTCCCCCTCAACTTTGCTAAACGATCCGCAAAACCGGTGGACCACGCCTTCCAACAGCCCCCGTCAGTTGCTCATCAGGCGTCGAAGGCGAAGACGATCAAATCAAAGCGAGCTATCGGGTGCTGGCTGGCCCCCCATGCCGTTCCCGTCCGAAGCATGATTGACTTGCTGTCTGGCAATGTGAATGCGGTCCGTGGGCGGCAGGTCCACTGGAGAAGGGCCAGCGATCACCTGCTTCCTGTAGGGTTCTGGCAGGACAAGGGTGAACGCATGCTCCGCGTAGCGGCGCATCCGGCATATCTCAAATTAGTGGAGGATTGGCTAACCCTGATGCGGCAGGTCGGCGCACGCGAGACCCGGATTCTGAAAAGTGCCGTCGCTTCTATGGTCCGCAACCAGCGGAGCAGCGAATTTCTTTTCAGAAAGCTGAAGGAAGGCGAGTTCTTCGTACACATGCTGCTGACCGCGATAGGCCTGGAGGAAAAAGACATCGAGTTGCGGCATACACGCAATTCCACGCCTAGATACGGTTCCAATCAACTTCACCGCTTCCTGAAGAACCGGTCCGAAATTCCACAATTCAAAGGGCGGGATGGATGGCGCGGATCACTCGCCGTCAGGATCCGGCACGCAGAGGCTAAAAGCATATTGGGTGATCGGGCTTTCAGGCTGGCGATCACCCTGTTGGCAATTCATGCTCACGCCATAGAGATGGAGCGCAAAGCGTCAATCGCTCCTATGATTGCTAAAAAACGCCTCGGGACATGAGGGATGGTCCCAGAGTTTCACAGGGCTCTGTTGCAAACATTGGGGACGACCGAGCGGCGTCACCTCGTCGGAAGATCAGGCAGCATTGGCGAAATGCTGATTGAGCATAATCATGGTTTCGGTCAGGGCCGAGGGTCGGGACGGCGGTCTATTATCATGATCGTCAGCTTAACCCCGCTTTCCTGGAGATTGTTAGCTGAAGGCGGATCGTCCCCCGGAACAGATCCTTTTACAAATATCGAGATTGTAATCCATAATCGATAAAGCTACGGTGGTCTTCTCGGATCGGCGGCGCCCCTTCGCGATGACGCGGATCGCGTCGGGCCGAGGGCCGCGTGTCGGTGAAAGCGGATGAGATTTCCTGTCTCGGCGTCTTGGGGTGAAGATCTCGGCGGACCGAGAATGATGTGTGGAGCGGAGCATGACCAAAGATAATCCGGAAATCGGGAAATCGGTCCCGACGGGTGCCTATCTCACCAACTATCATGATACCGGGGAGGTCGCCGGAGTCGACGCTTGTCCGCTTCTGCTCGTTCACGGTTCCGGCCCGGGCGTGTCGGCCTGGGCGAACTGGCGTGGCTGCATCCCGATATTGGCCGAGCGGCGGCGGATCGTGGCGCCCGACATGGCGGGTTTCGGCTTTACCGAGCGTCTGCCGGGGCAGGTTTATGACCGGGCGATCTGGTGCCGGCAACTACTGGACCTGATGACGGCCCTGAAGGTCGACAAGATTGACATCGTCGGAAACAGCTTTGGTGGGGCCATCGGCCTGGCCTTTGCGATTGCCCATCCTGATCGCGTCCGCAGGTTGGTGCTGATGGGTAGCGCCGGCGTTTCCTTCCCCATCACCCCGGGACTAGACGCGGTATGGGGGTATGAACCTTCGCTGGAGACCATGAAGGGCCTGCTTAATATCTTTGCGTTCGATCGCGCGCTGGTGACGGACGAACTGGCCGAACTTCGTTATCGCTCCAGCATACAGCCGGGCTTCCAGGAAAGCTTCTCCGCCATGTTTCCCGCGCCGCGCCAGCGTTGGGTCGATGCGCTGGCCAGCGATGAGCAGTTGATCGGGCAGTTGCCGCATCGCGCGCTGGTGATCCATGGCCGGGACGACAAGATCATCCCGCTGGCCGCCAGCCTGCGCCTGCATGAGTTGCTCGCGAATTCCGATCTGCATCTTTTCGCACGGTGCGGGCATTGGACGCAGATCGAGCGAACCAGTGAATTTTGTGCCCTTGTCCAGGCATTTCTGGCGGCGGACTGAGGGTTTCAGTCCAACATGCGTAATGCTTTCAAACGGAAAATAATGGAACAGCCGCTTTATGGGCTGTGGCTTGCGCTGGCTGATCAATATAGCGCTGAGATATGCGCGGGGGCGGGGTTCGATTTCCTGTTGCTGGACGGCGAGCATTCGCCCGTCGACTTGCGAACCGCCCTCGGTCAGCTGCAGACGATCGCCGCCTATGACGTAGCGCCGGTGGTTCGTCCGCCGACAGACGATCCGGCCTTTATCAAGCAACTGCTGGACATCGGCGCCAACAATCTTTTGATCCCGATGGTGGAAGGCGAGGCGCAGGCGCGGCGCATCGTCGCATCCACCCGCTATCCGCCCGATGGGTTTCGCGGCGTGGGGGCTGGCATTGCCCGGGCCGCGCGTTGGGGCAATGATTCTGATTACATGCGAAACGCCAATGATGACATCTGCCTGATCCTGCAGGTCGAAAGCGTGGCGGGGCTTGAAGCCTTGGAAGCCATCGTGGCGATCGATGGAGTGCACGGCATTTTCTTCGGCGCCGTGGACCTCTCGGCTTCCATGGGCCTGTTGGGGCAACCCAACCATCCGCGTGTGATGTCCGCCATCGACGAAGCCATCGGTAAGGTTAAGGCCGCCGGGAAATTTGCCGGCTTTCTGTCGGCGGACGATGACGTCAGCCTGCATTTCGTAGAGCGGGGTGCGCATTTCGCGGCGGTCGGCGTGGACAGCCTGCTGTTGTCCAACGCGGCGCGGCGGTTGGCTCGCGAGTTCAAGAGGGGCGGCGGCCCGGTGACAAAGTCCGGCTATTGAACGGCGGTCGATAACGCGAGGGTGGGGCTTGCCCATTGGTCCATGCCTCTGTCCACTTCATTCGCTATGGCGGCGGCGCATCGGGTCAATCGTTGGTAGTCGGTCTCCACCATCGCGGCGGGCAATGCTCTAGTTCGCATCCGGGCAAGCGATAGGGCGAGACGGGGCAGCGGTCGCGTCGCGTCATTGGCGATGGGCACGGACACCGCCACGCAACTCAATCCTTCGCTGACTTCGCCCTGTTCGATGGCGAAACCGTTGCGCCTTACATCCTCCAGCATCAGCGCGATGCGTTCGGGATCGGTGACGGTACGGTCAGTCAGCGCGACAAAAGGGCCACCCGTAAGATAGGTCCGCCGCTCGCGCTCGCTTAGCGAAGCCAGCAGGGCGCGCCCGATCGCCGAGCAATAGGCTTCCTGCTGCATCCCCTCGCGTGTCCATACCTGCGTGCCGCCGCCATGGACCTTGGCGATGTAGGTGATCATGTCATCTTCGAATAGTCCCAGGTGAATGGTGGCTCTGACGGTGACCGCCAACCGGCGCATCGCGGGCCGCGCTATATTCCCCAGAATTCGTCCGGCGGGCGGGACGGCAAGTAGGGCGGGACCGGCCATGAAATGTCCGGCGCTAGTGCGCACCAACATCCCGCGCCCTAGCATGGGGGCGAGCATCCGCCGCGCGGTGGAATAGGGCAGCCCCACTCTTTCCGCGATGACGGCGAGGCTGTTGCCCCCCTGGTCGGCGAGAACGGCGAGCAGCAGCTGCAATCCGCGGTCGAGCGCCACGGCGCGCGACCGATCGACCGGCGGTTCTTTCTTCATGATTTGATCACAATGCGATCATTCTATGTAATATGCAACTTGTTTGCGGGGGCGTGGGCCGCATAATCAGGTCAACCGACGCTCGGTAGCCGCAGGCGCCGCGCCTGGTTTCAATCCAGTGTTTGCAAATCGGACATGTATTCAGGAAAGGATTCCCATGGCACCGCCCCCTCAACCCTTTGCCCCTGCCAGCGGCAAGGTGAAGGCTGCAATCATCGGTTCCGGCAATATCGGTACCGACCTGATGATCAAGATCATGCGTAATTCGACGATATTGGAAATGGGTGCCTTTGTGGGCATCGATCCGGAATCCGACGGGTTGAAGCGCGCCGCCCTCATGGGTGTTGCGACCACCCATGAGGGCATAGAAGGCCTGGTGAAGCTCGATGTGTGGCCCGAAATCGGCGTGGTGTTCGACGCGACATCGGCCGGCGCCCATCCGCATCACAGCGCGGTGGTGACGAGCGCGGGGAAGGTGATGATCGACCTGACGCCTGCCGCTATCGGCCCCTATGTGGTGCCGGTGGTCAACGGCGCCGATCATCTGGACGCGGATAATGTCAACATGGTCACGTGCGGCGGGCAGGCGACCATCCCGATGGTGGCGGCAGTCTCTTCAGTGGCTAAGGTTCATTATGCCGAAATCGTGGCGTCCATCAGTTCCAAGAGCGCCGGGCCGGGCACGCGCGCCAATATCGACGAATTTACCGAGACAACGGCGGCGGCCATCGAGCAGGTCGGTGGGGCCGACAAGGGCAAGGCCGTCATCATTCTCAATCCGGCCGAACCGCCGATGATCATGCGCGACACGGTGTTCACCCTGTCCTCCGGCGCAAGCGAGGAAGAGATCGCGGCGGCGGTGGAAGCGCAGGTGAAGCGCGTCCAATCCTATGTGCCGGGCTATCGGTTGAAGCAGAAGGTGCAGTTTGAACGCTTCGGTTCCAACAACCCGGCGCGCATACCCGGCCTTGGCACTTTCGAGGGGATCAAGACCACCGTGTTCCTCGAGGTGGAGGGCGCGGCCCATTATCTGCCTGCCTATGCCGGCAATCTCGACATCATGACTTCGGCGGGACTCGCCACGGCCGAAAAGCTGGCAGAGCGCCGCATGAGCAAGGAGACCGTG
The DNA here is from genome assembly GCF_049304695.1 of Sphingobium sp. GTDB lineage: Bacteria > Pseudomonadota > Alphaproteobacteria > Sphingomonadales > Sphingomonadaceae > Sphingobium. Next base: position 8,064 of record NZ_JBAQOK010000034.1, on the reverse strand, counting down.
TGATGACCGATGCAACCCCCTCCCGCTTGTACATACAGGATGTGACGTTGCGCGACGGTATGCATGCCGTTCGCCATCAATATGGCCTGGACCATGTTCGGGCGATTGCGCGCGCGCTGGACGAAGCAGGCGTCGACGCCATCGAGATCGCCCATGGCGATGGGCTTAACGGGTCCTCGTTCAACTATGGTTTCGGCGCGCATACCGACTGGGAATGGATCGAGGCGGTGGCCGACGTGGTCAAGAACGCGCGGCTGACGACCTTGCTCTTGCCTGGGATCGGCACCGTGCACGATCTGAAACATGCCTATGACCTGGGCGTTCGTTCGGTGCGCATCGCCACCCATTGCACGGAAGCGGACGTGTCGAAACAGCATATCCAGGCCGCGCGGGACATGGGCATGGATACGATCGGTTTTCTGATGATGAGCCACATGATCGAGCCTGACGCTCTGGCCGAACAAGCCAAGCTGATGGAAAGCTATGGCGCGACCTGCGTCTATGTGACGGACAGCGGTGGGGCGCTCGATATGGATGGCTATCGCGCCCGACTGGAGGCCTATGACCGTGTGCTGAAACCGGAAACGGAACGGGGCGTCCATGCTCACCATAATCTGTCGCTGGGCGTGGCCAATTCCATGGTTGCCGTGCAGGGGGGCGCCGTGCGGGTGGATGCCAGCCTGGCCGGCATGGGCGCGGGCGCTGGTAACGCTCCGCTGGAAGTGTTCATCGCCGCCGCCGACCGCAAGGGCTGGTCGCATGGCTGCGACCTCTTCAAGCTGATGGATGCGGCCGAAGAACTGGTGCGTCCGTTACAGGATCGCCCGGTCCGCGTCGATCGCGAAACGCTGAGCCTTGGCTATGCGGGCGTCTATTCCAGCTTCCTGCGTCATGCGGAAAAGGCTGCCGCCGATCATGGGCTCGACACCCGCGCCATCCTGGTCGAACTGGGCCGTCGCAAGATGGTTGGTGGCCAGGAGGACATGATTGTCGATGTCGCGCTCGACATGTTGGCCGAGGGGTGAGTCCTTTGATTCCGGCTTCCTTCTATGGGAGCCGGGGTCAACCAGCGATGCGGTAGCCCATCGAAGGCAGAGGATGTTGTGCCAGATAGTCTGCCAAGGCATCATAGGTGTTACGGATATGCATGGCCGTCAGGTTTGCGGCGCCATCCGCATCATCGGCCAACGCAGCTTCGAATATGGCTCGATGTTCGGCATGGACGTCGCGCCCATTTGGGCGGTGGGTCAGCGCCAGTCGCCGATAGCGTTCTGCTTGCCGGTACAGGATGGACAGGAAATGCAACGTCCAGTGGGACGGGCAGCGACCAAGCAGGATACGGTGGAAGTGCCGGTTATTTTCTTCCCAGTCGTCAATCACGGCCGGATCGTCGATGCCATGGTTGAGCCGCTCTTCCGCGCGCGACAGCAAGTGGAAAGCGCCTATCAATTCTGCTTCCCAGCTTTCGTCGCGGCCGGCAATGGACTGGCGAACGGCGTCGGTTTCCAGCGTCACCCTAGTTTCGGCGATGTCGCGGAAATCGGCAAGTGACATGTCCGCCACCCAGAAGCCCCGCTGATCGCGGTTGATCACAAGCGCATCGGAGACGAGCAGGCCCAGCGCCTCGCGCAGCGTGCCCGCACCGACTTCATAATGCGACCGCAGATGTTCGACCCGCAGCCGTGAGCCTGGGGCGAGCTGACCAGCGATGATATCCGAGCGCAGCCGGTCATGTGTGTCGGCAATGAGCGATTTGGGGGCTTCGGGCACCCGCTGCGTGATCGAGGAGGTTTTGTTCATGGTCTCCATCATTTCCTCTAAATGTCGGGATTTTGCAACTTGCTTCCGGGGCTATAAAATATCGATATTTATTGTTGCAGTCGATATTTTAGATGATAATGTGTAGGTGACACCCAGGGAAAGGCGGGGCGCTAGCGCGTCGCGCCGTAAAGTCGGGTGCAGGGAGAGGATCATGCTGCGCATTTCCGTGCTCGATACTGGCGAAACCTATAATTGTGTCGAGGGTGAAACCGTTCTGGCAGGAATGGAGCGACTGGGCCGACGCGGGATCCCGGTGGGTTGTCGCGGTGGCGGCTGCGGCGTGTGCAAGATCCGGGTGGTGTCGGGCGACTATTGTGGTCGCAAGATGAGCCGGTCCTGCATCAGCGAAGAAGAGGAGGGGGCTGGCTATGTGCTGGCCTGCCGCATCGTGCCTCAGGTCGACCTTCAGGTCGAGATCGTGGGCGGAATGCGCAAATGCATCATGAAACACGCGCCGGGGAGAGTGCAATAGGCTGCCCGCAGCGCGATATGGGAGAGATTTGATGGCTGTTACTGGTGTTTTGAGGCCCGGGCATATCGTTCTTCGTGTGCTCGACCTTGACGAGGCGATCCGGCACTACACGCATGTGATCGGGCTGTTTGAAACGGGGCGCGACGAGCAGGGGCGCGTCTTCTTCAAGGCCTGGGACGAAAATGACCACCATAGCGTGGTCCTGCGGGAGGCGGATTCGGCCGGGATGGATTATTTCGGCTGGAAGGTAGACAGCGAGAAGACGCTGGATGAGCTGGCGGCCAAGCTCGAGGCGTCGCCGCTGGCACGCGACACGCTATGGCTTGCGCCTGGCGAGCATCTGGCCACGGGGCGCAGGTTCCAGTTCACCATTCCGACAGGGCACCGCTTCGAACTCTATGCCACCAAGGAAGCGTTGGGGTGCATGACGGGATATGAAAATCCCGATCCCTGGCCGGATGGCCTGCGTGGCATGGCGCCGAGCCGTTTCGATCATGCGCTGCTTTACGGTCGCGACATCGACAGCACGCTCGAGCTGTTCCGCGACATCCTCGGCTTCGACCTGACCGAGCGGGTGGTCGGGCCGGACGGCGAATTCCTGATCGGCATTTTCCTCGCCTGTTCGAACAAGGCGCATGACGTGGCTTTCATCCGCTCCGAACAGGATGATCGGTTGCATCACGCGTCCTTCATCCTGGGCGGATGGCATGAAGTGCTGCAGGCGGCCGACATTATTTCGAAACGCAACGTCTCGCTGGACATTGGGCCGACACGCCACGGCATCACCCGGGGTGAGACCATCTATTTCTTCGACCCGTCGGGCAACCGGAACGAGGTCTTTGCCGGTGGCTATATCTGGTATCCGGATCGCCCGACCATCACCTGGCATGATCGCGAGATTGGCCGCGCCATCTTCTATCACGACCGCAAGCTCAATGAAGCTTTCCTCAACGTTACCACCTGAGCCAGGGCCTGATCAGTCAAGGATGCACATGTCATGAATGTTCCCAATCCCGCCACGGCGGTCGCCGCGGAGGCTGGTATATTGGCCGACGCCTATAATTTCATCGGCGGCGACTGGGTCGCCACGGGCAAGCCGTTCGAAAACCGCAACCCCATTGACGGTTCGCTGGTCAGTCGCGTTCATGAGGCGGGCCGGGTTGAGGTCAACGCGGCGGTTGAGGCGGCCCGCGCGGCCCTGAAAGGGCCGTGGGGCCGGATGACGGTGGAGCAGCGGTGCAAGCTGCTCCACGCTGTTGCGGATGAAATGATGCGACGCCATGCCGACTTCGTGCGTGCGGAACTTCTCGACACCGGTATGCCGGCCTATTTCGCGCAGAATGTCGATGTTCCGCGCGGGGCCGCCAATTTCCGGGTCTTCGCCGACCTGTTCCGCAACGTGCCGACCGAAAGCTTCGTGACCGATACCCATGACGGGGGCAAGGCGGTCAATTATGCGCTGCGCGCGCCGCGCGGCGTGATCGCGGTGATATGTCCCTGGAACCTGCCGCTGCTGCTCATGACCTGGAAGGTCGGGCCTGCGCTTGCCTGTGGCAACACCGTGATCGTCAAGCCTTCCGAGGAAACGCCCTCGACCGCGACCCTGCTGGCAGAGGTTATGCGCGACGTGGGCGTGCCGGAGGGCGTCTATAATGTCGTTCACGGCTTCGGGCCGAATTCCGCCGGTGCCTTCCTGACCGAACATCCCGATGTGGACGGCATCACCTTTACCGGTGAAACCGGTACTGGCGAAGCAATCATGCGGGCAGCGGCTACGGGCGTGCGTCCGGTCTCGTTCGAACTGGGTGGCAAGAATCCTGCGATCGTCTTTGCCGATGCCGATCTGGACAAGGCGGTGGCGGGCATCACCCGGTCGGCGTTCCAGAATACCGGGCAAGTCTGTCTGGGCACCGAGCGCGTCTATGTACAGCGTCCGATATTCGAAGAGTTCGTCGCTCGCCTGAAGGTCAGCGCGGAAGCTTTGGTACTTGGTCCACCAGAAACCCCCGGCGTCACGCTGGGGCCGCTCATTTCGCAGGAGCATCGCGACAAGGTGCTATCCTATTATGAAAAGGCGCGCGCCGAAGGGGCTGCCATCGTCACCGGCGGCGGCGTTCCCGAGATGGAGGGCGATCTTTCCAGGGGCAGCTGGGTACAGCCGACCATATGGACAGGCCTGCCCGATACGTCGGCCCTGTTGCGGGAGGAGGTGTTCGGTCCCTGCTGCCATATTTCCCCCTTCGACACGGAGGAGGAAGTCGTGGAGCGTGCCAATGCGACGGCTTATGGCCTCGCTGCGACAGTGTGGACCGGTGACATTTCGACGGGCCATCGGATGGGCGCTGCGCTGGATGTCGGCATATGCTGGATCAATAGTTGGTTCCTGCGCGATCTGCGCACGGCGTTCGGCGGAGCGAAGCAGTCCGGGATCGGCCGTGAAGGCGGGGTACATAGCCTTGAATTTTATACAGAACTCAAGAATGTGTGCGTGGCGCTGTGACGGACAATCAGGAAATGCCGGCTGCCTTGTCCGACGTGGCTGTCGCCAAATATGGCAAGACGCTGTGGCACGCGCTTGAAACGCGGACGCCCGTTGCGCCATTGACCGATGCCGAACCCGGACTGGCGATTGCCGACGCCTATCGTATCCAGCTCGCCATGATCGCCCACCGCCAAGCCGCGACCGGCGAAACGGTGATCGGCAAGAAGATCGGCGTTACATCGCGCGCGGTGATGGACATGCTGGACGTACGCCAGCCCGATTTCGGTCATCTCTTGTCGGGCATGGTGTTTGGCGAAGGGGAGGCGCTCGACGTTGGAACATTTATCTCGCCGCGTGCCGAGGGCGAGATTGCCTTTCTCCTCAAGAAGGATCTGGAAGGGCCGGGTGTCAGCGCGGCCGACGTGCTCCGCGCGACCGAGGCAGTGATGCCCTGCTTCGAGATCGTGGACAGCCGCATCCGCGATTGGAAGATCCGGATCGGTGACACGGTTGCTGATAATGCCTCTTGCGGGGCGCTCGTGCTCGGCGGGCTTCTCACCACGCCGCGCGCGCTCGACCTCGCCACCGTGGGCATGACGGTGGAAAAAAATGGCGAAGTGGTCGGTACCGGTGCCGGGGCCGCCGCTCTTGGGCATCCGGCCAATGCCATCGCCTGGCTTGCCAATACGCTCGGTCGCCTGGGCCTGGGTCTGAAGGCGGGCGAAGTAGTGCTTTCGGGCGCCTTGTCCGCTCTGGTCCCGGTGACGGCGGGTGATGCCTTGCGTGTCAGCATCGGCGGACTGGGCTCGGTCGGCGTGCGCTTCGTGGGTGAAAGGAACAACTAATGGCGCTCTCGCCCAAGATTATTGAAGACCTGGCCGAATATCTCGACACGGCCGAGATGGAACGGCGGGAGGTGACCAAGATCACTGACCAATATCCCGACATGGATTGGGAAGACGCCTACGCCATTCAGCGCGCCATCCGGGCTCGCCAGCAGGCGCGGGGCGTGGGCATGGCGGGTTATAAGGCCGGACTGACCAGCCATGCCAAGATGAAACAAATGGGCGTGGAAGAGCCGGTATTCGGTTTCATCACGGACGTTGGCATGATCGCCGACGGCGGGGAAATAGCTACGGCCACGCTGATCCATCCCAAGGTTGAGGCGGAAATCGCCTTCGTTCTGAAGCGCGAGTTGTCCGGCCCGGGCTGTCATATCGGGGCAGTTCTGGCCGCCACCGATTTTGTGGTGCCGGCCGTCGAGGTGATCGACAGCCGCTATAAGGATTTCCGTTTCGATCTCAAAAGCGTGATTGCCGATAATACATCGTCGGCCCGCTGGATTACGGGTGGGGTCGCGGCGCCGGTAGCCGGGCTGGACTTGCGCAATCTGGGTATTGTTCTGGAGAAAAATGGCGAAGTGATCGACACGGCCAGCGGCGCTGCAGTGCTGGGCCACCCCGCGCAGAGCGTGGCCATGCTTGCCAACATGCTGGCCCGGCGTGGCGAAAGCCTGCCCGCCGGTGCCTTCATCATGACCGGAGGCGCCACTGCGGCAGTTGCCGTCGCGCCGGGCGATACCGTGACCGTGCGCTACCAGGCGTTGGGCACTTTGAGCATGAGGGTTGTGTAATGCCGATCATCCAGGCGTTTTTACTTGAAGGCCGGACGCAGGAGCAGAAGGCTGCCTTCATCGAGGCGGTGACGGATGCTGCCGTGCGCACGGTAAACGTCGCACCGGAAAGCGTGCGGGTCATCATCACTGAAATGCCCAAGGCGCATTTCGGTATCGGCGGGCGCAGCGCGGCTGATCTGGGGCGTTAGCCGCCGTCTGTCAGTTTCGGAAGTAAGCAACGGGCGGCGTCCGAAGAATGGCGCGCGCCATCGAAAGGGAGAGAGATATGCGTGGAATCTATGGTGCGCTTGCCTCGTTGGCCGGTCTGATTGCTGACCATGCCGGCGCAGGCCAGCGAAGCTGGCGGCGGTGTCTATCCGAACGGGGCGGAGGGATCGCTTGCCGGGGCACTGCCGCCCAAGGGGCTCTATTATCTCGGCTATCTGCAATATTATGAGGCTGATCGCTTCAACGACGGCAAGGGCAATGCCGGGATGCTGCCCGATTTCAAGGTGAAGGTGGAGGCCGCCGTCAATCGCCTCGTATGGGTGTCCGATAAGAAGATATTGGGCGCCGACTATGCGATGCACCTCATCGTTCCGGTGGTGAATGTCGACGCCCGCATCGCGGGGGCAACGGGGAACCGCACCGGCGTTTCAGACGTCACCTTCGACCCGATGATCCTGGGCTGGCATTTCCTCAACGGCGTGCATGTCATCACGGGGCTGGACATCAATATTCCCGTTGGCAGCTACGACCCCGGCAGCATCGCGAATTTCAGCCGCCACTACTGGAATGTCGAACCGATTCTGGCGCTCGCTTACTATAAGAAAAATCTGCAGATTGATGTGAAGATGATGTACGATATCAACTTCAAGAACAAGAATGCGCAGATCAACGGTTTCAACCCGACCGGCGCAGATTATCGCACCGGCAATGAATTTCACCTTGACTATGCGGCGACCTATGCGGTCAAGCCCAATGTGCAGCTGGGCGTCGCTGGATATTTCTACAAGCAGACCACAGGGGACCGGGTCGACAATGCCGCCGCGCAGGCGACAATTGATGCCATGGGCGGTTTCAAGGGTGAAACCTTTGCGGGAGGACCTACCGCGCGGGTGGGGCTGGGCAAGGTGCAGTTGATTGGTACCTGGCAGCATGAATTTCATTCGGAATATCGGCCTCAGGGGGACAAGTTCTGGATCAAGGCAATCATCCCGATAGGGAAGTGAGGCAGCCGGTGCTGACATTCGACGTCGCGTTGAAACTGGCCCAAGCCGCACTGGCAAAGGGGCAGAAATTGGGGTGCGCTCCGCTTGCCGTGGGTGTGGTCGATCTGTCGGGCACGGCGCTGGTCCTGCTGCGGTCTGACGGCGCGCCACCCATGTGGGCACGCATTACCATGGCAAAGGCGCGCACGGCGCTCGATTTCGGCTGTTCGACTGCGCGGGTCGGGGAACTGGCGACCGAGCATCTTCAGCTGATGCAGGATATAGTCGGCCTGTCGGACAAAGCGCGGGTGACCGTCGCGGGCGGTGTGCCACTGTTGGCTCTGTTGCAAAGATTGGCGGCAGTCAGAGGTAGGCTGTCGCTCTGCGCCGATCAGGCGGCTGCTGCGAAATGGTGGTTGAGCATGCCCATGGCCTCCGTCAGCGCCGAGGGCCCAATGCCAAA
>NZ_JBAQOK010000033.1:0-3948 GCF_049304695.1 Sphingobium sp. | reverse complement strand
CAATACCAGCGCACCGCCCACAGGATCACATCACCCTGGAAATGGCGCCACTTGAAATCCGTCATCGTTCCGTCCGTCCAATCTCCGCCAAGCATGCTCAAGCTTCACGATTTTTGCAACAGAGCCGTCGAACCAGCGCAACGTGAACAGCGTGCGCTCGATCCGTCCTACCTCGCGGAGCGCCGCGGCGAGGCTGTTCTGCTGGCGGTAGGCGGATAGCTTTTTGAGGATCAGCGAGGGCGTAACGGTGCGATCACGCATCGCGCCGATGACGCGTTCGATATCCGGCCAGTGGCTGACGATCAGATCCCGGTTGAGCCTGTGACCGAACAGTGGCGCAAGCCTGCCATAGCGCTTCGAAGGTTCGAATGCGTAGAGGCGCCGGTCGGACAGGCGAGGAATGCGCGGCTCGAAATCGAGCCCGAGGAGATGCATCGTTGCGAACACGATGTCGGAAACGCCGCCTCCATCGACGTGCAGCGCGGTCAGATCGGCGTTGCTGTCATGGCCGAGGAGCCCATCGAGCGCATGGATGGCTTCTCCTGCCGTGCCGGCGATCACCGTCTGGTGCAGCGGCGCGTAGCGGTCGGTGATGGTGGTGTAGATCTTGACCACTGGGTCGCGACCATAATGGGCGTTGACCGCTCCGCCGGCTTCGCCCGGCCCGCCCAGGTAGAAGGCCTGGCCATCCGCGGAAGCCCGGTGTCCTTGCCCAAACCAGGCGGCGATCGGCTCGGCGTGGATGGCGTCGGTCAGACAGGCGAGCGCCGCCCGAAAGGTTTCCTCGCGCATGTGCCATGTCTGCATGCGCAGCAGCGCGCGGCGTGACCCTGCGCCGCATACCTCGGCCATGCGCGACAGCCCAAGATTGGTCGCTTCGGCAATCAGAGTGGCGAGGAAGGCCTGCTCATCGCCAGGCGGCAACCCGGTCGAGACGTGCCCGAAGTGCTGGGTGAAGCCGGTCCATCGTTCGACCTGCGACAGCACGTCGGTGATACGCGTGGCAGGCAGCATACCGTAGCAGGCAAGCGTCAGATGCCGTCCTTCGTCGTGCCCGGCATCATCGTCCTTCAGTTCCTTGGGGAAGCGCAATCGCTCGCCAGCGAACAGGGCAGCATCACGTCCGGCCAGATTCTGGGCGACGTCGCACAAGGCTTTGTCGAGTTGCGCGGCGCGCTGATCGAGCCATGCGTGTGGATCACCGAGCGAGAACACCGGTTGCAGCGCTGCGCCACTTGATGGCGCGAGCAGCACCTCCAGCGACCTGTGCAGCCGTGACCTCGGCACCCAGATATCACCCGATGCCAGTGCATTGGCGAGCGCCCCGTAGGTGGCCATCTCCCAATGCGTCCGGTCGATCTTGCCGGCGACCACGACATGGCGGTGCCAGCGCCGCTCGACATGACCGAGCGGAACGTCGGCAGGGAGCGGCTTGCGCCAGTCGCCATCAAGATCCGACAGGACCGTCATCGCATTGCGCAACGCCGCGGTGCCGGCCCGGCCGTGGAAATCGAGCGTTTGCAGGAATAGAGGTCCTATTCGTTTGAAGGTCCGGTATTCGGCTGCGATCTCGCTCAACACATCGTCCCTGTGAGGTGCCGCGGTACGACGGATGATCGCGGCATCGGCATCGAGCATGTCGAGAGGCACGATATCCCTGAGGGCCGCGCCGATATCTTCACCGGTGCGTGCTACCCGGCTAACTGTTTCCAGCACGGTGGCGATGCGCATCAGTCGGTCACGGCCTTCGCGTCCCGAAATCGCGATTCCCTGTTCCAGGCGTTTGCGGGCACGAAGGTGAGCGCGTCCCATCAAGGCGCCGAACATGGCGATCGCCGCGTCGGTAAGCGTGGCTTCCATCTCGCGCAGCGTAGCAAGCAGGATGACCCGCCTGCGGGAGGCGCGCATCTGTTGGAAGGCCTGGGCGGTATAGCGCACGCCTTCGCGGGCGAACTGCGTCATGCGTGGCTCGTGCAGGGGATCGACCGGAACACAGGAAATTCCGGTCCTGCGGATCAGAGCGACCTTCTCAAGGATTTCGGCGAGCGAGGCTGACGCGACGCGGGGCTGTGGTTCGCGCAGCCACGACAAGCGGCTCTGTCGATCATGCACCTTCTCATCGACCAGCGTATCGAGGCGCTGACGCATATCCGCATCGAGTTTATCATGGATTGCAGCGACCAGATCGGTTTCCACCCGCAGCATCGCCTCGGCCGCCATCCGCTCGACTACGCTGATGCCGGGGATAACGATGCGCCGCGTGCGCAGCTCGTCGAGCAGTCGATCGAGCAGAATACGCCCGTCCACGATGGGCATGGCTTCGATTTCCAGCCAGGTCATCATGATACCGCGCGCTGGCCGGCTCAGATCGGTGAAGCCGAAGCGCGCCTTGATGGCGGCAAGCTGATCGTAGCGGGTCGGCGCTCGCCGCGCGAAGTCGGCGATGGCGCCTGCATCCACCCCGACCTGCTCGGCGATATGGTCGAGCATGATCGCAGGCAACAGCTCGCCTGCGCGCAGATGCCGCCCCGGAAAGCGGAGGCAACAGAGTTGCAGGGCGTAGCTCAACCGGGTTGCCGGAGTGCGCGCGGTGCCGATTGCAGCAAGGTCCTCGGCATCGAGGCCATAGTGTCGCACCACCGCCGCCTCGCTGTCGGGCAAAGCAAGCAATGCGGCGCGCTGCCGCTGGGTCATCGGAATACGTGCGGGCATGTTTCATCCTTCAAAAACCTCTTGCCTTTTGCCCGCTTAATGAAAGAGGATTGTGAAAGGCCCAAGGCTGCGGAAATTGGTGCATCCTGTTTCCACCTCCGGATACGGCCGTTTGTGAAAGAAGCTGGATGACGCGCGAATCCTATCTGATCGGCTATGCCCGCGTGTCGAAGGGCGACGACCAGTCGAACGCCACGCAGCGGCGCGCGCTCGACGCGCTCGGCTGCAAACGTGTATTCGAGGAGACCGCTAGCGGCGGGCGATGGGACCGACCCAAGCTCCTGGAGATGATCGGGCAGTTGCGCGAGGGAGATGTCGTCGTCGTCTGGAAGCTCGACCGGCTGTCGCGCAGCCTGAAGGACATGCTGCACATCATGGAGCGGATCGAGCTCGCGGGAGCGGGCTTTCGTTCGTTGACCGAAGCGATCGACACCACCACCGCGGCAGGGCGGATGATGATGCAAATGGTGGGAAGCTTCGCCGAGTTCGAGCGGGCCATGATCCGCGAACGCACCAGCGCCGGCCTTGCCCAGGCACGTGCCGAAGGGCGGATCGGCGGACGACGGCGCAAGCTCGGCGACAAGCAGCGTCGCGAAATCGCCGAATCCGTCACCTCCGGTCGCAAGTCCGGTGCCGAGATGGCACGGTTGTACGGCGTCAGCGAACCCACGGTCTCGCGCATCGTCGCCGCGCACCGCCAGCAATTCAGTCAGCAGCAGAGGGAACAGGCATGAAGCGTGGTCACGATCTGTCCGGCGTCATGAAGTTCGCCACCTCGCCGGCCTGGGGCGAGCATCTGGGCGAGGCGCTCGGCGATCATCTCGGTCTGGCGATGGAGGAGTTCGACTTCGAAGCGGACGAGCTGGCAGACATCGTCGGCGATCATTGGGCCGGCGTGTTGTGGGGATGCGCGTTCGAGGATCTGCTCACGCGCACCATCGAACCCGGGGACCGGAACATTGTTGATGACTATATTCGGCGCCGGGGTTGGAACGAGAGCGGCTCGACCAAAATCTACCTGCGTGCCCTTCGATCGTCGGTGATGAGCCTCTACGAAGTCAGCGAGGTCGAGCCCGGGAGCGGCTTCCTTGTGCGCGACCTGATCCAGGGGGCTCTGTTGCAAAGATTGGCGGCAGTCAGAGGTAGGCTGTCGCTCTGCGCCGATCAGGCGGCTGCTGCGAAATGGTGGTTGAGCATGCCCATGGCCTCCGTCAGCGCCGAGGGCCCAATGCCAAA
>NZ_JBAQOK010000032.1:0-154043 GCF_049304695.1 Sphingobium sp. | reverse complement strand
TTTGGCATTGGGCCCTCGGCGCTGACGGAGGCCATGGGCATGCTCAACCACCATTTCGCAGCAGCCGCCTGATCGGCGCAGAGCGACAGCCTACCTCTGACTGCCGCCAATCTTTGCAACAGAGCCCTTTGAGCGAACCATCGAAAGCGCCACCACCTGGCTTTTCATCGCATCCGTCAACCAAATCACCCGCAGAATCGCACGCGACTGTAATCAAAACGCTTCTTTATGAGTCAGCCTCTAAGTCTGGCAGGACGCCCCCTGACGACAATCGTCGCCGGACCTAATTCTCCACCCTCATCATGGAAACTGGGTGTGAAATGGGTCAGATGTCAATACAATAGGTCGCGTCATTTGGGATATTATTTACATTCGCGGTGCATGCATCCTCAGGATGCGCGATGCCTTTTTAGGACGGAATGCTGGACGGCGATTGGCCAAGCCATGTAGACGGGAAGCATGTGCAACCTCTACACTCAGCGCCTGAGCGCGGCAGAGGTCGCCGCCCATTTTGGCGTCGACAACCCAGTCGCCTCGAATGCGGGCGATGAAATCTATCCGGGAACGCCCGGGGTCGTGGTCCGCCAGGAGGCCGGTGCCAGGGTCATGCAGTCGATGACCTGGGGATTCCCAGTCCGACTGAAGACCATGGCCCCGACGGCCAAGCCGAAACCGGTGAACCCCTGGCCATCAGGGTGGCGTCGTCGTCCATGCTGTAGGGGTGGGCATCCTTCATCTTTGAAAGTTCGTCCCAGTCGATGGGAACCGCCACCGGAGCACCTGGCCGGACGCGGACGGAATAGGGCAGGATGGCGGTGCTGCCGCGCTGGTTGCGCAGCCAGTCGATGAAGATGCGGTCCTTGCGCCTAGCCTTGCTCATGGTCGCAACGAAGCGGTCGGGTTCGGCGGCGCTCAAAGCCTGGGCGAAGCGGGAGGCGAAATCCTTGTGCGTCTCCCAGCTATGACCGGGAGTCAGCGGCACGACGACATGTACGCCCTTGCCGCCCGAGAGCATGGCGAAGGAGACGAGGCCGATGTCGCTGAGGTGATCGCGGATGTCATGGGCGGCTTTCCGGACCTTCGTGAAATCCATGCCCTCGTCTGGGTCGAGGTCGAAGATCATGCGGTCGGGCTTCTCGACGGCATCGGCGCGGGACGCCCAGCCATGGAATTCGATGGTCCCCATCTGCACGCAGGTGAGCAGGCCGTCGGCGTCCTCGACGTAGATGTAGTCTTCCGATCCTCCGCCCTTCTCCCGGATCGGGAGCTGGCGGACATGGTCACCCAAGGCGCCGCTATCATGCTTCTGGAAAAAACATTTCTTCGCCCTCCCCTGCGGACAGCGGACGAGGCTGATCGGTCGATTAGCGGCGAATGGCAGCATGAGGGGAGCGACACGGGCATAGTAGTCGGCAAGGTCGCCCTTGGTCTGCCCGCTGTCGGGAAAGAGAACGCGATCCCGGTTGCTGATCTTTATCTGGGTCTCCGGTTCCGGGAGCGACGCAGCCTTCTCCGGTCTCACCGCCTTCGCCGGCTTGTCGGAGCGCAGGCCGAGGAACCTGCCATGGCGGACGCGGCCGTCTGCGGGAAGAGCGTGCAACGGGTAGCTTGGTTCCGAGGTCCGAAAAGCTCAGAAATAATATTTCAACGAATATTGAACTATTGCTGGCTGCGCCCATCTATCACCTCGATCGGAACGGAGGATGTGATGATGAAGACCATGTCGGTTCATATCGTTTCTTGTGGGAGGACGAAGGCAATGCCCGGAGGCGGGCCCGATTGCGATGTCCCCTCTACGAGGGGTTTCGGGAGGCTGCTTCCCGAAGCACCGAGCGCCGTCTGTTCACGGCCACGCTGGAAGTCGACGACAGCGGCGAGTTTGCGGTGAGGATGTTCCACGGCTGCCACGCGGTCGACGAGGCCGAGGTGCTGGATGGACTGGCGCAGCGCGTGCCGATTTCTCATCTGGCGCAGGTGCGGGTGCGACCGGGGATAGATGGATCAAACCCTGTGGTGCGCCACCTGGTTCCGGCTCTCGCCCTTGCAACGCTCGTTACGCTTGGGGACTGCTGCCCACACCGCCGCCCACTGGCGATGGGCGGAGTGATCCAGATCACCGAGGGGATGGGCTGACAAACCTCATGCAGGGGCTTTGGCAGCGTCTATCAGGTCGATGATCGACTTGGCGGCGTGACGTGCGGCAGCGGGGCGCACGCGGTATGTCACTTCACGTCCAGCCTTCTCGGCGGTGACGAGACCCGCCTCGCGCAGAATCTTCAAGTGGACGGATAGGAGGTTCCGCTCGATGCCCAGCCCCTTGGCAATCTCGCCCTGGAGCATGCCATCATCCCCTTGACGCATGAGAAGTTCAAAAGCCCGCCAGCGCGTCGGCTGGCCGAGGGCGGATAGTATGGGGAGATCGTTCATTTCCATAAGTCATAGATAATTGAACATTAGCGTTTTGCCTAGATGCAATCTCATCCGATCCGTCTATAAAAAATAAATGTTCAATGATCGTTGAAATGTTGAATCATTTGTCTTATATGAGTTTGCAGGTGCCCGGAACCGCTGCGGACGCCACCGAAGAGAGAAGCTAGTCGGCGGAATTGGAGACGTTTCATGGACGATCTTGATGTGTGCGGACCGAAGATGATGCCCAGCGTGGTCGAGGACCCTGCCGGTTACGACGAACCGAGCGACCCGGTGGTCGTGACCACCCGACGCGGCCTTTCGCGTATCGCGTTCGTGGCGGCCGAGGTCGCGGCCCGGTTCCAGCGTGAGGGTATCGAATATGATCCCGTGGCATGGATGATGGCATCGCGCCGTCTGTTCGACGGGTCTGCGGCACTCGACGCTTGCCTGGAGCGGCAGTCGTTCCTGCGGGCTGCGATCCTTCATGGCCTCTCAAAGGGCCTGGACGCTTTGCCGGAGCAAATCGATCCGCTAATCGAAGATGATGATGACGACGAACTCGAGACCGATTACATCGAGGAGGCGTTCGCGCAGTCCTGTTCGTCGGGGCATCGTGGACGCATGGGCGTGATTAGTGGTGACGGTGTGAGCCTTTCGGTTCCGCACTATCGCGCCCCGGCTCATTTCCCCGCTCGCCAGGTCTCGATCGGGTTGACCCGAGGCGGCACGGACCTCGCCGTCCGTTCGACGACCCGGATCAACCCGATCGACAATGCCATGTGGCAGTCAGGCATGGAACTCCGCGCGGCGCGGCCTTGAAGGACATGCTCGCCGTCCCGGCAGCGGGCCGTCCCCCCATGGCCGGGAAGGAGTCCCGGCGCATCTACCGCCTCGATGTCAGGGAGGGGCCGACAGGTGTCGGCGATCCCGGCGCTCCCAACATCGCGGTAGTCGTCGACGTGGAAACGACGGGACTCGACAGGACCCGTGACGTCATCATCGAGCTCGCCATGCGCCAGTTCAGATATGACGACGCGGGGCGGATTACCAGCATCGGCCGCCCCTTCTGCTGGCTGCAGGATCCGGGCCGCCCGTTGACGGAGGAGATCATGCAAATCACCGGATTGAACGACGACATGGTCAAGGGGCAGTCGATCGACAAGGAACTGGCGGCGCGGATTCTGCGCCGGTCTACGCTGGTCGTGGCGCACAACGCCAGCTTCGACCGCCCGCGTGTGGAGGACGAGATACCGGACGCGGCCGGCGTGGCCTGGGGCTGCTCGTGTAACGAGATCGACTGGCGCGGCTTCGGCTTCGATGGCCGGAGCCTCGGCTATCTGCTCGCCCAGATCGGCTACTACAACGGTGCCCACCGGGCCTCAGCCGACGTCGACAGCACCATCGCCCTACTCGCCCATGAGGTCACGCCGGGACGGACGGCAATGGCCGCGCTTGTTGAGCGGTCGTCGAAGGAGACTTGGATCGTCCGCGCGAAGGGCGCCGCCTTCGAGACCAAGGACCATCTCAAGCAGCGGAGCTACCGCTGGGACATGGATCTCAAGGTCTGGTGGAAGGAGGTCGACGACCGGGCCGGCGAGGAGATCTGGCTTGCCGCCAACGTCTACGCCCCGTCAGCTGGTGCGATGGCTCTCGGTCCGGAATGGGTCCGCATCACTAACGTCCATCGGTGGAACCCTGCCACCCAGCGGAAAAACACACCCCCCGCCTGACCGCAGGGTTTCCTTTGTCGCGCAGCCCGTCTGACATCCCTCCAACAGGCAGGCACTGAAACTCGCTGAATCCTGATAGTTCGGGCCTGAACATTCCGGAGCGCCCAGCCCGTCCCGGATGCCAGCGCATCTGTGCGCCCCTCGGCGCGTGCCAGCCAGGCACCACGCCAACCCGTCGGGCCTGGACCGGTCCTGCGGCTTTTCACGCCAACCGCTTTTCACTGCAGCGAGAAGGAGCAGCCATCATGGTGAAGAAGACTCACGTCCCCGCTATCCGCACCCCGGCCGGCAGGAAGCACACCACGACCAGTCGAAAGGCTGTCGCGGCGGGCACCGCGCTCGTGCCGGTCGCGGCGCACGCCCAGGCCATCGTCGCTCTATCCGGAGTCGACGCGGCGGAGCCTGTCATCCAGCGCGACGGTGCCATCACACTCGTCGTCGGCCAGCTCTATCCCATGCGAGGGATCACCATCCGCGCGTCGGAGGTCTACTACGACGCCGACCTCAGGCGGGATCGTCCGGAAGGACCTGCCTTGGACGAGGCGGACAAGATCGCCTGGAGGGACCCTGCCACCGGATACGAGTGCATCATGCTGCGCGACAGGGACGCTGGCTTCCTCTCCGGCTATGTCGGCGTGCCCTCGGATCACCCGCTCTTTGGCTTCGACCATGATGCGCTGCCCGACGACCTGGGCGTCGACGTCCACGGCGGTCTCACCTATTCGAGGATCTGCGACGACGGCCCTTCGCCAGATCGGCGCATCATCCGAGAGTCCCGTCGCATCTGCCACGTCGTCGTGGGCCATGCTCCGCTCGTGCATGGCAGCGATTACCGCGTGCAGGAGCACGCTTGGTGGTTCGGCTTCTCGTGCGACCACCTCTACGATGCTCTCACCGGCCGGGGTTCCAGACACGATCGACGCTTCCTCGCGGCTGAGACCGGACCGGTCTACCGGGACGACGCCTATGTCTGCACGGAAGTGCAGAACCTCGCCGCGCAGTTGAGAGCGATCGCCGATGGCCTCCCCGTGCCGCCCCGTCAGGGCGCCCCCCTGCCGCCCCGCGGCCTCGACCCGAAGGAGGTGAACTGACATGGTGTCGCGCCAGGGCACGGCCAGAGAGATGCCGTGGGGCTGGTGGCTGCGGTCTGAACGTGGCTTCCTAGTCGACGACAAAGGCCGCAGGTGGAGGAGCGTGCGGGAGGCTTATTGGCAGGGGCATCTCGGCTTTCCAGAGACGCAGGTCGTGCTGGATGAACAGTCCGAACTGCTCCTCCGCGTCCTTACATCCATGGCCTGCCGACTCGTCGGCGAGCGGGAGGGCAGACACGACCTGTTCGACGGCGATATGATGGCGTGGCGGTTCTACATGTGCTGGCTGGTCTCGATCGGGCTCGCTCAGAAGCCTGGGGGAGGTTCGTTCAGCTTCGAGGCACCTCTGACCGACGAGGGCCGGGCCGTGATGCTGATGCTCCAGGCCACCCGCAATGGGGCGTGGGTCGATCTGCCGATGCGCGAGGTGGTCGAGGCGGTCCGCACCGCTGGTCGCGGGGTGGCGGAAGCCGCGCGCGAGCGGGAGCTGAAGGCGTTCGAGGCGGAGGCTGTGCATCTGCCTTGGGTCTTCGAGCGCCGCCGGATCAGGGCGTCGTTCATGATCACGCTCACGGGCATGTCGCTCGAGGGCCGCATGCCGATCCGGCGCGTGGTATGGTCCCAGGCGTTCACTGACGAGACGATGCGCGACGACTTCTTCGCGTGGCTGGCCGAGCGCGTCGAGCGCTGGGAGGACTGGGGCAAGTTCACATACTCGAGGGGGGCGGATGCCCTCACGCAGCGGTTCCTCGCCCAGGTCGGCGTCTCGCCGTCGGGTGCGGCATGACGCCGTCGCGGCGCCGTCCGATGAGCGAGGCGGACAAGGAGATGCTGGACGAGCTGTCGCGGCTGAAGGAGCAGGACGAGCAGCAGCGCCTGCGCATCTTCCGCGACTGCCTTGCCCGAAACGTCTGCCTCGCATCGCCCCTTCTCCTCGATGCCACCAAGGCGGAGGAGTTGGACAGGGCGAACTGGCGGCTTCGGCCCGGACCCGCCTGGCCGCTGCGAGGGCGTGTCCAGAGCCTCGTTCGTGGATTGTCGGGTGGAGGCAGGCCGCCTGGACCGTCGGAATTTGTGATTGTCGACGAGCATACGGGCGAGACGGTGCAGGTCATGGACCAGCTCGTCCTCCGGATGACCCGGCGATCGGCCCACATGTCGCTCAGGATCGGACAGATCGTAATCAGGACCGAGGACGACGGCGGCGTCCTGTCCGTCCCTCACCTACTCGACCCCGCCGAGAGCGATGCCATCACAGGCATTTCCGTCGATGCGATCCTCCGGCACCCGATCCTGATCGGGAAGAGCTACCCCATCATCAGGGTGAGGGCGGCCAGGGAGAGGCCCCGTTCGCTGATCGACTTCGCGGCGCCGCCGATGGAGTGGTTCGTGCCTTGGAACCGGCCTTGGGACGTTCCCTTTTAGCCGTTTTCCTTCCGTTCCAACCGAACATCTGATCAGTAGGAGATACGGAATGTTCCGCGAGAACATGAAGACCGAAGGTTCCACCCGGAGCGCTCTTGCCGCACGGATTTCGATCAGCGCCCTCATCGCCAGCGACGTCGATCTGGTCGCGGCGGGCGACGAGTGGCACGGTTCCTGTCCGTTTCACGACGACGGCTCGGTTTCGCTTCACGTCAGCGATCCCGTCGGCGGCTATGTCTGCTTCGACTGCGGTATCGCCGGAGATGCCGTGGACTGGATCATGCATCGCGACGGCGTCTCCGAGAGCGAGGCGCTGGCGTGCATTGCGGCGATGCGCTCCGGATCGTCTCTGAACGCCAGGTCGCCGACATGCGACGAGAGTCTGCCGGTCGTCAGCGGGAGGGTGTGAGCCATGTCTTCTTCCAGGGACAGTCGCACCACCTTCGTCACCGAGAGGCAGGCGGTCGTGCACGCGCTCTTCATGAAGCACCGCTCGATGTCGGTGGTGGCTCGGATGATGGACGTTTCGTCCATCACCGTGCGCGAGACGCTCGTCCAGTATCAGCGCAACGTCCTGCGTGACCAGGGGATTAGGCCCCCCAGTCTGAAGAAGATGCTTCGAGGGGACGTCTCCGGCCGGTTCGGGATAACGAAGTCGGAGGCTGGTGGTCGGCCGGCGAAGCATCGCCAGGTCGACCCCACAGTCCCCTCGAAGCCGAAGCCGGCGCCCCCGGTCCAGCCGAGGGAGAGGCGCTCGATCGACATATCGACCGGCAGGGCGCTGCACTTCATCGTGACTGCCGTCGAGGCGGGGAAGCGGGTCCACACAGGATTCTGGCGCAACCTTCTCGCCTATGGCGACCATCTCGGCGCGGAGATCATGGTCATGCGAATCGGTGGACACGAGCCCGTCAGGGGGGAAAGGGAGCATCCGGAGATCGAGGCGCACACCCTCAGATTTGGCGTGGACATCGGTCTCGAGGTGGACATCGCTGCGGACGTCCGTCTGCAGGCCGGAGGCACTCGTCCGCTCTCCAGCACACAGGGTCGCGCCAGCGCGGTCTGGACCATCTTCCGGCATCCGGCAATCCAGCTGGAGACGCTCGCCCGCATCCGCGCCGACGGCCTCCGTGTGCAGATGACCAGCGGCGCGATCACCGTGAGACGTCGATCTTCGGAAAGCGGTGCGGGTGATGTCGGTGCCGTGATCGTGGAGGTCGGAGCCGACGGGATCGCCCACTGTCGGCACATCTTGGCGGCAGCGGACGGAGATGGGAGCTTCCAAGATCTGTCCACGCGGGTGGTGCATGGAAAAATCCGGCACGGCTGCCCGGTCGAGGCGTTGAACTTCGGCGACGTGCACCGTGCCTGGATAGATCAGGCAGTCGTGGACGCCACGTGGGGCAGGCTGGGAGGTGTCGGCCTCGTGGACCGGCTGCGTCCCGCCCGCCAGATATTCCACGACATCTGCGATTTCGCGGCCCGCAGCCCGTTCCAATCGCGCGACCAACTCAAGCGGTTCGCGCAGCACAGCGTCGGTCAGGGAAGCGTGCGCGAGGAGTTCTTCCAGGTTGCGGACTTCCTCTCGGGAACGTGTCGGCCGTGGAGCGAGAGCGTGGTCGTGCACAGCAACCATGACGAGATGCTGGTGCGCTGGCTTCGCGAGGCGGACTTCCGGGACGACCCGACGAACGCGGTCTTCTTCCTAGAATACTCGCTTGCTCTGCATAGGCGGCTGGAGCGCGGGGAGGAGACCGACGGCTTCTTCGAACATGTGCTGAGGGATCTATCTCCGGACGACCTCGCCGGCGTCCGCTTCCTCGCGGATGGCGAGAGCCTGAAGGTTGCCGGCGTGGAGTCCGGCATTCACGGCCATAAGGGACCGGATGGGCGGATCGGTGGCATGCAGGCGCTCGAACGCCTCGGCATCCGTGCAACCATTGGGCACACGCACCGGCCGACCACGCGCGATCAGCTGTGCAGCGCCGGCGTCTGCCAGACGGAGATGGCCTACGCCAAGGGCCCGCTGACAGCCTGGGCGGTCGGCCACGTCGTCACATACTGGAATGGAGCGCGGCAGCACCTCCTGTTCCATGGGGGCCGCTTTCATGCGGAATTGGACGGCTAGTCGTCTCCTTCGCGGCGTTCGGGGAATCTCACGCATGGACGGTGGCGCACGTGGCTACCTACTCGACCGGTGCGCACCGGCACCTATTCCTGCACAGAGGAGCGCTTCCATGAGTTATGTTCAGCCTTTGGATTTCGCTTTTTCGCAGCACACCGATCTCGTCCTCCGACGCCTCCGGTTTCCAGCCTTGCAGTGGCGTGACACCACCATCCGGAGCTGGCGGCCACGCTGCGAATTCGTCTTCGCTCATCGGGAGTCTGCGAAATGACCTCCACCTCGCGTAGTCAGGTCGGGAGCAATTTCCGGCGCCTTGTGAACAATCTCCAGCGCCATGGCCGCGCCATGGCCTATCTCGATTCGATCGGCATCGACGCGCATCTGGTGCAGTCGGTTGGACTGGGGATGAAGGAGCCGTACGTTCGGTCCGAAGGCACGAATGTGGAGAGCGTCCTGGCTTTTCCCCTGGCCAGCGAGGGCGTCCGTCGTCGCTACGCCTATCTCAATCTCCCTGAGGTGACCGTCAATCCGGAGCACCCTCTGGGTTGGGGACCGGGACTTCCCGAAGTTGTCTCGTCCAGCACCCGGGGCGACGTCCTCCTCGTCTGCGCTAACGCAATCGCCGTGTGGCAGGTGCAGCGGGCAGCTGAGACCGCGGGCATGGACGTCGTTGCGGAGTGCTCGAGCCAGCCCGGTCGGCTACCGTCCGCCTGGATCGACCGCCTGCACTGGGCGCCCTACGCGCGCGTCGTCGTTATGGGTGACATCGCGATGGGATGCGGGGCCGCAATAGCCCGTGCCGCGCAGCGTCCCGTCGAACGGACCGAGGCAGCGCTTGTCGACGACGAGTGGCCGGGGGATGTGGCGGCCGCCGCCCGTCTGGTCGAGCTGCTTAATGGAGCTCGCCCGCAAGGTGCGGTAGCAGACCACCTGCTATCGGACCTCTCGCTGGACGCGGGCGACTTCGCCGTGAAGCCGATCTCCGTCCACGGCGGAATGAGCGAGGGGCGCATCTTCTATGCATTCACGGTTGAGCGTCGAATGGCGTCGGGCGGCGGCAGGTCGGATCGCGTGTTACACCGGTATCAGACCGTAGTTCTCCGTTCGGACGGGGCGCTGCTGGAGGCAACCACGCTTCCGGCTCCGGCCGGGACGCCCGCGCATCGGCGGGTCCACGCGCTGACCGACGGCACCCGCATCAGCGAGATTCAGGATCCGGGGCACTACTGCTCGTGGTCGCTGGAAGGTATCCGCAGGTTCGTGGCCGCCCGGCAAGCCGGCGAAGATCCGTGCTACGTCGACGCCCAAACCCTTGTCGTCGAGGCTGTGGCCTATCTTAGGACCGTTGCTATCCTGCCGTGCGAGGACGACTATTGGGTGCTGGTCGCATTCGTGATGTCCAGTTATCTGTTCAGGATCTTCGATGCGCTTCCGATTGTCCACGTCCACGGTGAACGCGGGAGTGGCAAGTCCGAACTGACGGCGGCACTGGTCGCGATGTCGTTTAACGGCCAGACGATGAGTCAAGGCTCGGCATCGGCCCTCGTCCGGCTTGTCAGGGAGACCGGCGGGCTCGTCGCGCTTGACGATGCCGAGGCCTTGGCCACCGGCGGAGGCGAGATTGGGCAGGCGCTCAAGCAGGGTTACAAGCAGTCCACTGCCGTGAAGGTCGTCGCGGTTCCGGGAGGCCGGACGCAGGCGATCGACTTCTACGGTCCTCGCGTTATCTCGAACACACTCGGACTCGACCCTATCCTGGGCTCGCGCGCGATCCGCATCGCGACTGTCCCTTGCCACAACGTCGATGTGGACGGCGATGTGGCGGAGACCAACCTGCCGGCCTGGCGGGATGCGGTCCACGCCTTCGCGATGAGCCGGCTGGACGAGGTTGCCGCCGCCTACGCGTCCGAGATCAGAGGAGTTCGCAACCGTAATGACGAAATCTGGGCGCCGCTGCGCGCGGTCGCCGAGAGTATCGGCAGCGCCCCGATGATCGCTGCGATCGCGGCGAGGTCCGGCCCGTCCGCCTAAGCCCAGGTCGGGGGTGCCGGCGACCATGCTGACACCGCTCGACCGATTGGTGACATCAGCCGCATCGTTGCGACCGATCAGTGGCGATCTGCCTCCCAGCCGCAGAAAATCGTCCCCCAACATCCGTGGGTTTCTCGACGCGATTAGGCTGGTTCACCGCCCCGCACGTTCGGGGCGCGGTCGTTCAGTCTGCCGAGATTGGCGGCATCGCACTGGTGCGCCGCACCTCTGCTTTTCATGATGTTCTACGGGCCCTTGAGCACCGCCATGGCATGTCCTGCGCGGCCAGTGGCAATGGCACCTGCCGAAATCAGACACCTCCATTGCCAACGATATAAAGTCTTCATCTTGAATTTATTGAATTTTTTATCAGATTCTTGAAGCGATGCTAATATCCCAATAGACGAGCTTTCCATCTGGCAAAGAGATCATCTTCGATGAAAAACTCTTTGAAAATCAATAAGATGAATTCGGAATGCGTGCAATTCAGAAAATTGTTGCGAAACATCGTTTAAACGCCTGCGAAAATCGTGCTTTTTCAATAGGGCGGGTGATCGGCTGGCGCCTCCGGAGTGACCCCTTCCCGGGTTTCCGTTGTCGCATCCGTCGGCGAGGCTAGTTCAAGAACGGGCCGCGACACGGACTACGGCGACCTTCCGAACACCAGGCCCGATCAAGACATTTCTGGGTCGACGCAATCGCCTGATCGCTCGCCCGCTCCGGCAGGAACATGTGCTCGCCGGACGACGTGGTGAACGCGTTCAACGGCCCGGGGGGATTGGGGAGTGTCATCAACCTTGAGCACACCTCGCAGACGCGATGACGGTCGGCGACGTCGAGATCGTCGATTTCATCTCCAGTCGCTCCGTGGCGACCCGGCGCTCGTCCTCGCCTTCTTTCGGGAGCTGAGCGCTACGACGCTGCCCATTCTCGGGGTGAGGACCGGAGCCAGCTTCCCAAGCTCGGTGCGCGCCTGCTGCACGCCTGTGCGCCGTAGCCCCGAGCGCCGACGCGGCCTGCGCGGGCAAGATCGCATCGCGTGATGGGTCTCCAGCTGCCCGCACCGCATGAACAGGGCGTGCACCGGATCCTGGTCGCCAACGTCGAAGCGCTGGTCGGTGATGACTGACGAGAAGCTGGGCGCGGTGGTCCGCTGCGACCGCCCCTATAATTGCGCGCGAGTGGATTAGGAGGTCAGCGGAAGGTCGTGGAAACCAGACTTGTCCATGAAGACGGGTGCCACGTCCCGACCGGCTGCGCCCTTCTTGGCGTTGCGCCTGCCGATGGCCGACGGCGTGAAGTTCACATACGTCTTCCGAATGGTCGTCACGCTGTCCAGAAGCGTCTCGGCCGCTTCCTCCCAGGTGCCGCCCTGGGCGAGCACGTCCGTGGCGGCGATGTGCCGGAGGGAGTGGGGGCCGTGGGACATCAGGCGCATGAGGCCACGCCTGCGGAAGGGGCTCTCCGAGAGATAGCGGGCCGTCACATACTTGAATCGGCCGGCGAGACTACTCGGCAGGAACTCATGGCCCCCGCGCGTTACGAAGACGCGTGATTCGGGCGATTCGCCGTCCCTGTCGTCATCCTCGTAGCTGTCGCCCTCCTCGTCCTCCTCCGGATTGATTTGCCCGTGGAGATCGTCGTTCTCGTCGATGTCGGCGACCCACTCTGCTTCGCTTGTCCAGTTCCTCGACGGTCGTTTGGGAGCGAAGTCCGTCATGGCCAGATTGGGTCGCGCCACGTCCAGATACCGCCTGATGAGCTTGTAGAGCCCGTCCTCGTCCCGAAGCTCGAGCTCGTAGAAGTCGCCGTCCTTGAAGTGGCCGCCTCCTCGGTTCTTGAACCGGTCGCGGTGGATGCGGATGATCCAGCGCCCCTTCCGCTCGAACAGCTGCCCGGTGCCGTCGGCCTTATAGGTGAGCTGGGCGATGTTCTTGATGCGAAAATGTGTTTGGAACAACAGGAGCATCATGAGGCAGTCCCTGTCATGCAGGTTCCTGTTTCTGGCATCCATTGGTCGGTTCTTGATCATGCGCTGGATCGCGGCGCGGTAGACCGCCACGGGCGTGGTCGAGTTGACGACCACCTGGATGGCCTCGAACGGATTGCGGGTCTGGAGCGGCTTGCCCTGAAACCTTCCCATCCTGAGGGTCAGCAGGCGCCCGTAGGCGACATCATGCTGGACGATGGCGGAGTCGCAGAGGGCATCCAGCGTCGCCTCTTCCAGACCCTCGGCACCAATGCGGATGCGCGAGCGCATCTCGGGCGTCTGATGCGTTGTCCACCAGTTCGCGAACCTTACCGTTGCGGTCCGGATAGCTGCGTGTGTCCTGAGCATGCCCGCCGGTTCGATCCGGTATTTGGGTGCGACCGCTCGCTTCGGTCGGGTGATCTCCTGGCACACCTTGTGGAACTCGACGGTCTCGCTGTTGAAGGCGCCAGACCGGTTCTTGCGGAACTGGTCGTATTCTCCGACGATGGCGGGAAAGCCGAGCATTCCAATGGAGAGTAGACTCCGCGGAACACCCAGACCGCCCTGACTGACGTATCCCACAGCCTCGGAGACCTTCGTCCGGGCTTCCGCGAGATGCGGATCCGGAACCTTGTGCACAAGCTGCGTGGGCTTCGACAGCGTCGGCGCCAGGGTCGCGAAACCGAAGAAGGATTCGAACAGATCCCGGAACCGTCCAACGCCTCGACCGACCAGGCCGGAGCCCTCACCCTCTTCGGGAATGGGAGCGTAGAGATCGTGAGGCACTCGGTCGGCACCGCTCCCGACGTTCTTCTTCCCCTTCATGAACTTCCTGAATTCCGCCTTCAGATGGCGCGGCCATAGATCGAAGGGCAGCTTGTATTCGTTGTTCGAGAGCACACGGATACGCCGGGAGTAGGCGGTGTTCTGGACAGCCCAGGCCGTCGCTACTTCAGCTTCTATCCGAAGACGTTCGTCGGGATCGGAGATCAAGTAGAAGTCGTAGGGGAGGTGGACCATGATATGGTGGTCTATCCTCCGACTGCCGCAGGGACGCCCGAGGGGACGGAAGTCGGGGTTGAGGAGTGATGCGAGCCGTCCGTCGTCCAGATCGAAGAATCGGTTGAGCATCTCGAGGATGGGCTCATCGGTCCAGTTGGGAATGCTGTCCCCCCGCACCCACGTTGTCACGATCGGCGGACAATCCTCCGTCTGATCAACATCCTGCGCCTTCTTTCGATCACACTTGGCCTTTTCGTTGACCTTCTCGTGAAGCTCCTTGTCGGAAATGCCCAGGGCGCGACAGAGCATTCGCAGCCCGCGCGCCAGGGAGATGCCGGGGTTGCGTTCAAGGATCATCTCGCAATGAAAGCTGCGCCAGCGCTTGATCTCCGCCGGCACTGGGCTCGGTATCCGGTCGGAGAACAGGCTATTTCCCACTTCGTCGTGCGGTGCGCGACCGAGCGCGTCCCTGAGGTCGTCGAGAGCGATCGCGGTTCGTGTCGCGGCGCGCGACGGCTGCTGGTCCCGCACCGCCTGCTTGCTACGCCGGCGACGCCCGAAGGTCCGGAGCTGGCGGAAGGTGATACCGCTCTCGAGCCCGGTATAGGGAATCACGCGGAGCTCCTCTCGCAGATCGTCGAGAACCGCCCTCAGCGCATGATGGAGTCGCAGCACCTGCACCGATATGCCAACGGTCTCTGAGATTAGGTGCAAATCCAGATCGCCGGCACTGAGCGGGTTCTCCGGCAGGCCGTTCGGGAACTCGGCCAGGAGCCTTCTACGCAGGAAGTCGGCCCGCTTGATGTCGATCTCGTTCAGCGGCGGCTTCGGCTGCGATGGCCGGACGGGACCTCGTTTGGACACGGACCGCGACGCGGCCGATATTAGCCTGATGTAGCGCTGGGTCAGGTGGGCGACCGGAATTCCGATCTCCACCGCGGTGGCCTCTTTCGCAAGGCAGTCGCTCAGGTGGAATTCGCGCGGGTGGCCGTATCCGCGGTCGACGATCTCCTTGCAGTAGGCATCGACCGCCCGGTCGCCATCGACCTTCTGCGTCCCGGTCGACTGCTTCGCCTCGGTGCCGACGGTAGCGGCGAGATCGGAGATCGCGCCAGCGACGAGCGGATGCTTCGAGATATCCCCGACCCTACGGCGCAGCGATTGCTCGAGCGCGCGGTTCGAGATTCCCCCTGCCAGATTCACACGGAGCCGACGGCCCTCGGAGCTGAGAGCGGCGATTGACTCGGCGATGAAGGCCGCGCGGCGCTCTCTCGCGCAGAACTGCCCCTCATGATCGACACTTGCCCAGAAGCAGCGTGCTATGTCCTCCAGCTCGATGAGGAGCGGGCTGCCGCAGAGACTGCCGGTCACGAAACCGAGCGCGCGCTCAAGACGCTTCCGCGTAGGTGCGTCGAAGCCCGGTCGGGGAGGCGTCGCGGCGCCGGTCCTGACGTCCATGCGATACTCGTCCAATACGACTGCCGCGACGGCGTCGTTCATGGCCGTCCCTGCGGCGACGTCGACGCCGATCTCGGCGGCTAGCCACGCGTCGGTCTCGACGATATGCTCGCGAAAGGCGGTGTGGTAGGCGAGCTCGGCGCTCAACCCCGCCTGCATCAGGATCACCGGAACCAGAGGCGCGCCGTTACTGTGCCGCTCGAACGTCTCCAGACGCGCGCGGTGAGACAGAGCGAGGTCGAACACTGCGAGCCGAGCGCGTGAATAGTCGTCCCTCGGTGCGCTGGCGGCGGGGGACGAGGTACCGTGGCGACGCACGAGCCTCTCGATCATCTCGACGACCGCTGGATGAGAGAACGTCCGGACGTCCACACACAGGTCGCGTGCAATTTGACCGACCATGGGCTGACCATTCCTCGCCGGAACGGGCTTTGAAGCGATCGAGAGTCGCCGACTCATTCCGACGAGACCGGCGAGCGTCTGGTCAACGCTGCCGGTGGACAGATTCGCCGTGTCGCCATTCAGCGTCTCCAGCCATATCCTTGTGTCTTCGGGATCGACGTCCGGACTTCCCGATACCGGCTCCTCGAAGCCCTCGAACAGATGGCTGGCGGGACGATCTTCGAACGGATGCACTTCGGCAAGTGCGATGATGGCCGCCTCGACCGCCGGATGCCTCGTCCATGTGTTTTCGCGCAGCCCGGCCAGGCGACACGCCCAACTCCGGGACGGGGCGCCGTTGTGTCCGCGCTTTAGGGGAATATTCTCTCGGGCGAGCCTGTCGGACAGCGATCGGATCGCCGCGACGTGGGACTCGACGATGGTCTCGTTCTCGAAAGGGTGCTTTTTGGCAAGCGCGCGGATCTCCTCCTTCACCGGCGAGGCCCAGGCCGAATTGACGTTCATTCTCATCCGGCCCGCTGCCCATGCGATCGCGACGCCTCCACGGCGATCCTTCACAAGACCTTCGTTTGATCGGAACAGCTCTTCCGAAAGCGCTTTCACCTTGGCCAAATCCCGCCGCACTGCTGGCGTCAGGGCCGTGACATCGGGCGCAATGGCTTCCACGGCCTTGCCAGAAGAGTGGTCTTCGAACTTCATAACCCAGCCCCGCAAATAAGTTGCCTGTTTTAGCAACTCCTGGCCAGATGGTGATTACCGCGTCCGCTTTCAATGAAGTTGCTTAAATTAGCAACTTCATTTCTTGTTGCCCATTTCTGCTGCCTGAGTCATGCAGTTGCCGAATTAGGCATCAAGGAGCGTCCATGCCGCAGATCTTCGTCCCGTTGAGCACTGCGCTCGAGATCATGGGTTCCGTGCTCGGTGTGAAGGCGGACACGACGCTGAAGTCCCGCGTGCGTGCGATAACCGATATGGGTGTGCCGCGGGCGGGTCGTGACAAGGCACATCAGCGTCTCCGCTACGGGCTCACGGAGCTTTCGGAAATGACCCTTGTCCTGCTCCTCACGGACGCGGGGATCGCCCCTTCCACGGCCGCGCGCCTCGTGCGGGAAGGATGGGCCGATTTTGCACCCGCCGCCTTCGAAGCGTGTCGACCGCTGATGCCACCGGGCTACTCCGGGACCGGCGCGCGGAGCGACGGACCGATAGCCGTGGTCGGCGGAGCCCGCCTACGCGAGGCGGGCAAGCAGGGCACCCGCAGAGAGAGGGAGGTGGGGGAACTGCCCCACGTCGACACTTCCACCCCAGAGGTCAGGCTCGGGGAAGCATTGGGTGCTGCCGCTATCGCGGTGGTCGTCAACGCGCCGGCGTTCATGCCAACCCTGGTGAACGCGCTCGTCGTGCACGCCGTGGTGCCGCAGGACCTCGTAGATTCGTTCATCGCGCTACGCGATAGCGAAGACGACGGGCGGTAGGTCTCACCGGTCCCTCTTGCTCCCGAAGCGACAGGCGCCCTCGAACATGATGCCGGTCAGTCGCTCTACAGTCTTCGCGGGCAGTTCCCAGGCAGCGGTTCCTGAGCCGTGCCTGGACCGGATCGGCGGAGAGGCCCCCTCGAACGGAATCCACTTCTCCTCGAGCTTGAACGTGGTGCCATCTTCGGCGATGGAGACGCCGGTCAGACCGTAATCGCGGTCGGTGATCGCCGGATGTCCGATGTAGGCACCGAGCGGTCTGGCGTCGTCGCTCAGGGTGGCCGTATACGAAAGGATCTCCCGCGCGTGGATGGTGCCGTGGTCGTCCGGGAAGCCGCGATCGCCGGACCCGCTAGTGTATTCGGCGTCGCCGAGATCGATCCGGATGGCGACGAGGCGCCGCTCCCGAATGCTGCCGCGTAGCCCCTTGTGCCTCCGCGTCCTCCTCGCACGGATCGAGACGTCGCAGTCGTCGTCTGCCGCTTCGAGGATCGTTTCGACGTCCGTATCCCATGCCGCGGTCCTGATGCCGCCGGCGTTCCACGCGAGCCAGTCGATGGCGAAGCCCGGCGCGAAGATGGACCACGGCCCTGGGCGGTTCTCACCGCGTTCGCGTGAAATGGTCCGTAGGCGCGCGTCCACGGCCTTGCGGACGAGTCGCCTCGCGAGGCTGTCCCATCGGAGCTCCCAGTCCTGACTGGCGGTCGTGAAGACGATGGTCTTGCCGCCGGTGGACACGGCAAGCCCGCCATCGATGCGTTCA
Source organism: Sphingobium sp. (assembly GCF_049304695.1). GTDB lineage: Bacteria > Pseudomonadota > Alphaproteobacteria > Sphingomonadales > Sphingomonadaceae > Sphingobium. Next base: position 136,157 of record NZ_JBAQOK010000032.1, on the reverse strand, counting down.
AGCCTCAAACCGACGTCGGGTCCGTCGACGCCGACCTCATCGAGCATCTGCGCGATGAGGCGCTCCAGATCGGCGATTCTGCCTCCGGTCAAGACGTCGCCCCTATGGTTCGACATCGACCAGATCGGCGCCGATGGTGCTTGGCGTTTCCGGGTCGATGTCCCACGTGGAGATGTCGAAGAGTGTCTCCTCCAGTGCGGCCGCCGCTGCGGCGACGAACATCCGGCCGGGGGAGCGAGGCCAGCCGTTCGGGCTGCTGGAATAGATCGCCCATGGTTGGGCTTGTGGCTGAAGATCGGGGATGTGCGGTGTCCGAATCGGTGTTGCGTCCAGCCGAGGATAGTCCGGCCTAACTAATGCCTGACTAACATCCAGGACGCCGCATGACCTGGAGACGGTCCGCCGGTTGTCGGCTGGGACGTTCGACATGGATAGCGCGCGCGACTGGGGCATCCCCGTTGCGGCAGGAAGCTCTGGCTGGGTTTCAGACATCCGGGAGACGGGTCGGCTTCCCGGTGCCGAACCACGCTCTGAGCGTCGCATCCACACCATGATCCGCGTCTTCGAGATGGCGGTGCGCCATTAGCTGCGGTGTCGTCCTCAGGGTCTGCCTCAGCATTTCCCTGGGCCGCAGGGCCCGGCGCTGGCGGCCTTCTCGCCTCCGCGCCCCATGTCGTTGGGGCAGCCTGTATGCCTCCTGGCATGCGCCTGAAAGGCCGGCTTCCGCCGCCCCTCGGTGAACCAATGGAGTGATGGAAAATGGATGAAATGAGCGCCTGGCACGGCGCCATTCGGGATCGCGCGCCGCCAGCCGCCACGGCTGCGGCCCGCATGGGACGGAACAGCCCGCTGTCCATCCGCCCGCGCATCAGCATCTCAGATGCAGATCGGTTGAGACCGGAAGATGAGGGGAAAAAAGCCTTCAAAAGGTCTCCGAACACGGAAACCCGCGCCGGCAGGCGCATCAGACAGGAAGATGACATGACCTCGACCACATCGGACATCCGCACCGACCATGCTACCTTCGACAGCGACGGGATCAACCACGTCGTCTGCGCCATGCAGCTCGAGATGGGGACCACGCCCGGCCACGCAGGCCGAAATCCGAACGTGCTGTTTTTGGGCGGACCTCAGGTCACCGACGTCGATGCCCTCTGCGAATTTTCGCTTTCGAAGAACTGGAGCCTATTCTTCGCGAGCGTCGATGTAGCGGACCCTGCCGCAGGCCTGATGGACGTCCGCGCGGTCGTCACAGACGGGGTGACCCAGGCAGCGACCATCGCCGGTGGTCGGCTCTGGAAGCGCGACAAAAATTCGCCTTCGGTGCTGCTCTTTCCGAACGTGGGAGCGCTTGCGAAGGTCACGAGCAAGGGTCGGATACTCATCCGGGAGATGACAGGCACCTACGGAGATGAGGGCTACGAACTGGCGCGCGCGGCGCTGACCGCGAGGTGCGCGACGAGGCCGGGCCAAATGCCGGTCGTCGGCCCAGTCGGTGTCATGCCTTCGGTCCTAGATGTCAGGACGCTGAAACTCATGTTCGAGATGGGCTGAAAACGGCACCCGGCAGGCAGCGGTCGGGGGGGAGGTGCTTTCCCCCGTCCGTGTGTCCGCCCAATGGCCTTCGAGTCGGGTGCGCACAGCGGGTTTCACCTTTCCTGGGCGCGCGCACGCGCGTCTCAACAGAAGTTATTAAAGTGTAAGATTAGATAGAGAGGAAAAGACATGCACTCAAACGCCCCGGCGGAGCTTACAGACGAAAGCCGTGAAAATTCTGTTAACGCGACGCTTCAGACTCCTTTTTTCCTCTCTCATCCAATCTTCAGGAATCTGAATCCCGAAGAGTCGATAGGTGGGTTCTACATACGCTCCGCGCACGCGCGCGTGAAAGGCGGGACGCAGTCGAACACGCCGTCGCCCGGTTGGTTACACGGTTCGTTAACCCCAATGGGAAACCGAACGGTATCGACTGCCGCGCCACACGGTCCCGACACGCGGGAGGTGGCAGTGCTGGAGATTGAGAGGGCAAGAGCGATTCGCGACGCGATCCTGGCGATGGACGCCGAGCGGTCGAGCGATGTCGTGCATGGGGCGGAATTCGGCTCATGGAGCGTCGACGGCGCCGGATGGTGCGCGGTCGTCGCGAACCTCTGGGACATCCATGACGCCTCCTGCCGAGGCCGAATGCGCCAGCCGAACCTGCAATCCAACGTCATCGGCTACGAGTTCATCGAGGTCTACCACGAGGACGAAGGCGTGATGTGCCTGGTCTACGAGATCGACGGGGATGACGAGCATCTGATCTACTTCGACGGTGGAGATTGGGAATCCCTCTTCGCCCGCTCCGATACTCCGGGTGCCGCCGCACTCTCGCAAGCCGCCTGAGGCCGCCTATGAAGCACGAGCGCATCACGAAGCGGCATCCTCCCGTCCCCACCCCCTTCGCAGAGGAGAAGGCGAGGCAGCGCAGCTTGGTCCCCTTAAGCGACCACTGGCCGACCTGCCAAGGTGATTGCATCATCGCATACGCGCAGACGCACACCTGCCTGCGCGTCGACTGCCAAGGCTGCAGCAACTTCCAGATCTTCGAGCCGAAATCGCTATGGTGGGTGTTCAAGCAGCGCGGCTGGAGCGATCTGTTCACGGAGGCGGCGCCGCGGATGCGGTGCACGACCTGCGGGGAGCGGAAGGCGAGGATAGGGCCGACCAGATCAGTCGAGATATCCTCCCACCTTCCGCAACCGCCGAAAGCAAGCTGGGAAAGGGCATCGCGCGCCTACGATGGAGCCGTGTTCAAGCGACTCAGCGAAAGATATTGGCCCAGCACATCCAATGAGGAGCTCCGGCGACGTCGCACCGACCAGCGCCGGAAGGAGGCAAAGGGCATTCAGCTGAAGGTCGCGCCTTGAGTCGACCCAAAAGCGGCACGATGAAGGCCCCGTGTCACGTTTGGCATGGTGCTTTACCCCGCAAATCTCACGCGGATCCGCGACATTTATCGTCACTTGGATGAGATGGCTTCTGTAGAATTTGTAGGAAGTCGGTCAAATCTGGAGCCGTGTTGGCATAGCGGTGCCTTGGTAGAAAAGTCGGCACCGGGCCATGTTGACTAAAGGGAAAGACCACCGGTTGCGCATAGGCTCACCACGAAATATCGTCGTGGCTCACGGGGGGATCATGACTGAAATCTATCGATTTGTTTGCACCGCTATTCTGCTGGCGGCATTTGCCTTTTCGTGTCCCGCGTGGGCGTCATATGTGACTGCTGAAGGTGTCAACTGCCGATCGCGCCCGGATGTCGGAGAGCGCGTGGTGGCCAAGCTGTCCAAGGGCAAATCCGTATTGGTTTCAGAAGCTGGAGGCGGCTGGTCGAAGCTGGAGGCGGCTGGTCGAAGCTGGAGAGGCCTTCCTGCTGGGTCAGTTCCCGGTTCCTTGCGTCTGATTATGTCGGTCCGGTTCGATCCCACCCACACTCCACGCGCGGGACGAATTCGGCAAGATCTTCTGGCTTCCCAGCCCCAAGGCCATACCCCTTCACCTCAGGCGCCAAGAAGTCGCGGAAGAAGTCCTCCACCAAGAGGCGGAGCGGTGGAAGTGGAAGCTATGGCGGATCGTCCGGCTGCCCCTGCAGCGGTGGAACCGTCTGCATAGGTCCGCGGGGCGGGCGCTATTGCATCACTAGTGGCGGCAACAAGCGGTATGGAGTGTAGGACGACGGACGATTCTTCATTGGGGTTTAGTCCGTGGACGGCCCCTGTGAACGCGATCTTCCCGCGAGCCTGATCGACCAAGATGTTCAGCCGTTCCCAGACATATCGCCCGAGCCTCTGGGCACGCCTGCTTCTGGGCAGAAACTGGAAGCTAGTGCTGGACCGATCGCGTCGCCACCGGCTGCGGCTCGGCGAGGACGATCTGTCCTGCATGGATATCACCGACGTCTCGGTCAGCAAGGCCCTGCTCTGGCATTCTGTCGAGATACGCACGAGAAGCCGCCTCGACACCCTGACGGGCCTATCCGGGGAATCCGCGCGCGGCCTTCATAACGACCTGCGCGTGTTCGTGAATCACCATCTGTCAGACCTGATCGGCAAAAACCTGGAGCAGTTGCAGGTCGTCGACGATGCCATCACTGGCATCGTCAGGGCGAGACAGCAGTATCTGGCTCAGTCCGACATCAGCCGAGCGATCGCGTCAGTCCCAGGAAGCGCCTCCGCGGCCTTGACCCATCCGCTCTTCAACTACGGTCACATGCCTGCTGAGATGCGGTCCAGCCTGCCCGCCTCGTTCAGCATCCTGACCGATCCGAGCCAGCGACAGCGCTACAACGAAGACTTCGTTGCCCATGAAATGCAGGCCTTCGAGAGCTTCTTCAACGATCTGGGTGGTTTCCCGCTATCCGAGGAACAGCGGGAAGCCTGCATCCGGCTTGAGGACAGCAACCTGCTAGTCGCATCGGCCGGCTCAGGGAAGTCCGCTACCATGGTCGGCAAGGTGGCCTATGTCCTGAAGAAGAAGTTGCACGAGCCGGAGGAAATTCTCGTGCTCGCCTTCGGCAAGCATGCCGCAGACGAGCTGAAGGAGCGCATCGCCCGCCAGCTTGAAGTGCCCGCCGGAGATCTGAAATGCCGTGTCACGACCTTCCATGCGCTTGGCCTCGGCATCATCAAGGAAGTCGAGGGACGGCCCCCGCAGATGGTGAACTGGGTGGAGAGCGCATCTGGCGAAGCTCGCTTCCTGAACGACATCATCGAAAAGCTGATCAGGGCCGATGAGGAATTCCGGCGCCTATGGGTTGAGATACTCATCCTCTACCCCAAGGCGCATATTCCGCCAGCGGAGTTCAAGGATGAAGCATCCTATCGGGCCTACATGGCCGACAACAAGGGGCGAAGGCCAAAGGAGATCGGCACCTATTCGGGCGAATACGTCAAGTCACTGGAGGAGCAGACCATAGCCAACTGGCTTTGGCTGAACACCGTCGATTTCGAATATGAGCGCCGGACTAAGACACAGGACGAGGACGGAAGCGACAGATGGATCGATCCGGACTTCTACTACCCAGCCACGGATACGATCCACGAACACTTCGCCATCAATGCCGATGGAACTTCACCCTTCCCTGACTATGTGAAGCATACTGGGCTGAAGCGCGCCGCCTATACGCGACTGGGTGCGGATCTGTTCGAGACGACCTCGGCACAGGCGAGCGATGGATCTTTGCTCGTCCGATTGAAGGGCGAGCTCGAGAAGCGCGGAATGACGCTAGTCGAGCGGCCGCTGGAGGAGGTGCTGAAGGCTGTCCAACCGGTGGTTCTGAACCACTATCGCAAGATCATCGCCGTCTGCATCAAGCACATCCGTGCGAGCAACCTGACCCTCGACATTCTGCTCAAGAAGGGGAAGTCCCTCCATCACCCACAGCGCGCCGAGCGGTTCGCGAGGGTGGTGATGGCCATAACGGAAGAATACACCCGCAAGCTCGAGGAGCAGCGACGCATCGACTTCGACTCGATGATCGGGGACGCAGTCAGACTGGTCGAGACCGGCCGATACAAGTCCCCCTATTCGCTGATCCTCGTGGACGAGTTCCAGGACATATCCGATCCGCGGGCCCGGCTGATCAAGGCGCTCAAGCATCAGCGCGCTTTCACCAAGCTCTTCGCTGTCGGAGACGACTGGCAGTCCATCTATCGATTCACCGGATCGGACATCACGCTGTTCACCGACTTCAAGACGCATTTCGGGGCATCTTGGGAAGGCCGACTGCAACGCACGTACCGCTGCAACCAGCTACTTGCCGACACTGCCGCCGCCTTCATCCAGAAGAACCCCGCGCAGATGTCAAAGACGGTAAGGTCGTCGCGTCCGGCGATTCCGCGTTCGATCCGTGCGATCCCGGTGAAGGTGGGCAAAACCAAGTCGAAGTTCGCTGATGCCTGCCAAAGGCTGCTTGGTCGCCTAGACACCTTCCTGGAAGGCATAGCCGATCAATGGCGCAAGCACGATGGCGATCGGCTGAAGGTTCTGGTGCTGTGGCGCTATAACCTGCTGGATCCATTTGATGGCGAGCCTCCCGCATACCGGAACATCGACGTGTCAGCCCTGTCGTTTCATCGCTCGAAGGGGCTTGAGGCGGACTACACGATCCTCCTCGGCATCAGCGAGGGCGACTATGGCGTCCCCAGCCGGATTGAGGACGACGAACTTCTCAATCTCGTCATCCCTAGACCCGAGACATTCGAGTATGCCGAAGAGCGTCGGCTATTCTACGTTGCTCTGACCCGTGCAAGCCGTGGTGCGTTTCTTCTCTACGATGATGGGCAGCCGTCCCGCTACATATCCGAACTATGCGGCATCGCAGGCGACGACCTTCGCTTCGAGACCGTCGACGGGGTTCGGCTTTGGCAATGCCCTCAGTGCATCACGGGACGCTTGACGGAGCATACCTTCGAGGATGGTGCCGTGAGGATCCGCTGCACACGTCATCCCCACTGCAACCATGTCCGGTCAGTTACCCCTGTCCCTTCACAGCACACGCCCGAGCACATGGCGAGAAAAGCATGAGGGTCATCCATAGCATCGTCTCGTCCCCTATACGACTTTTCACCAATGCATCCGAGCCTCCGACAGGCTAATTGTGGTAAGTGGCACCGGAGAAACGCTGCGGGGCATTTTCTTGCCCACGCCAGAATGTGACTTGGATTCAGCTCTATACCGCGTCTAAATGCGACTTATGGGGGCATGGTCTAAACTATCGCAATTCTTCGACCGGAGCGAGCCGATGCGCGCTCCGATGGACGATCCGTTCATCCAGATCGACCGGGCGGAGGTGTCGGCGGCGCTGAAACTCAAGGAGCGAGGCGCCGAGCAGGGAACGCTCGAACTCCCGCAATCATCGTCGGAGACGCTGGACGTCGTCGAGACCGAGGTCGCGGCATTCGTACAGGAGCATTTCGGCAGGGCGCAGATCGATGCGGCAAACAGCGTGCGGACATACGATTCGCGCCTGAATGGCCTATCTCTCATCGCGAACCTCGGCTCTATCCGGACCCAGGCGAAGCTCGCAGTGGGTGACTTCAAGGCTGAGGTCCTCGTCAGGCGTGGTCGGTTGACCAACAGCCGCGATGCCATCAGCGGTAGCTATGGCGAACTCCGCGACTTCAAGAACGAGAACGGACTGAAGCGTCCCGCCCATGAGGCTGCCGCACCGATCAGCACCTATGGGACGATGGCGGTCTGCTGGCTGATCGAGACGATCGCCAACTCCATGCTCCTCCGCCTCAACGACAGCATGGGATATCTGGGCGGCGTTCTCGCTGCGGCAATCGTCGGCGCGATCAACGTCTTTGTCGCCGGCGTCGCAGGACGGCTGCTCTGGCCGCGAAAAAACCTCAAGGGTGCAACCGCTCGCACGCTGGCCGGGATCGGCATCACGCTGTGGATCATCTTCACCCTCGTCTGGAATTTGATGGCCGCCCATTACCGGGATGCCAAATCCTTAGGTATTCCGCATCCGGAGACGGCCGCGCTCGGAATGCTGGGGAGTGGCCTGGACAGCCTGTATTCCTACGGCCTAGTTGTGGCAGGCATCGTCTTCGCCATCACGGCCGCCATGGCAGGATACAAGATGGATGACCCCTATCCGGGATATGGGGCGACTGCCACGAGGCATGCAAAGCGCTGCGACGACTATGTGGCCGAGTTCGAGGATGCGAAACACGAGCTGACCGATATCCGTGACGATGCCATCGAGCAGGCGACCGACGTGCGCGAGGAGCTTGCACGGCAGCATGCCGAACGACAGCAGATACTTACCGCGCGCGAAGCCTTTCGACGCCGCTACGATGAATACGGGACGCAGCTGGAAGCGGTCGCGAACGCCCTGCTGCAGGAATACCGCAATGCCAACCGCGCTGCACGGTCCACACCCGCACCAGATCGCTTCGAGACATCATGGCGTCTTTCGAGAACTCCGCTGCCTCTGCCTGGAGGTGACGGCATACCGCGCTCCGCGATCGAGGCCGCCGAGGAGAATCTCGAGGCAGCCGTCGATGAGATCTCCACTGCCTTCGACGAGGCCATTGCGAGCTTCGAACCCCTCGACGAACTGAAGAAGCGCATCGCCGATGACTAGGTTGCCACGGGACCGTCGTTCCAGACGCGGACGCACGAAGTCGGCCGCATCCGCCCGGAGGGATGCGGACAGCAGGAGCGCCCTGTTCAAGATTTTGCTGGTCGCGATAGTGGTGATCGCGTTTGGGACAGTCTATTTCGTCGTGGCGTCCTCCAAACAGGATCTCGATGACGAGACTCGTTGCCCGAGCAAGGTGACCAGCGTGACGGTGCTTCTTGTTGATGTCACGGATCCAATGAACACGCCCCAGCGACAGGACTTCTCGAATCAGCTCACCAAGCTGAAGAACTCGATCCCGCAATACGGGCAGCTCATGGTGGCGAAGGTCGATGCGACGAAGGACAGCCTGCTCAACCCTGTGATCATCCGCTGCAATCCCGGAACGGCCAACGACGTCAGCGCCGCCACCGGTGATCCAGACGCCACACAGAGGGATTGGGAAGAGAACTTTGACAAGCCGCTGACGGAGGCGTTCGAGCAGATCGCGACAGCCAGCAATGCAGACCAGTCGCCGATCCTCGAATCCATCCAGTCGGTTGCGCTCACTCAGTTGCAGAAGCCGGGTCAGGAGGCGATTCCTAAGCGGCTCGTCGTTGCCTCGGACCTTCTACAGAACACCGGCGACGTCAGTTTCTATCGTGGATTGCCGGACGCTCGGGAATTCGTTGACGGGGCGACATTCCGACGCCTTCGGACCGACCTTCGCGGCGTCGACGTCGAACTGTGGATGCTCGAACGCAGCGACGCCGCCTCAACCCAACCCCGGTCTCTTGCCGACCTATGGGACAATATCATTGGCGCCGAGGGTGGGACCGTGCGCCGCATTTACAATGTGAGCGGGTGAATGAGCGAGATCGAGACCCATCAGCGGGATCTTCTGGATGAACGCGGCTGGATAGACCGTTGGGGCTTTCTTCTGTTCGCCTTCGGTGGTGCAGCAGCCATCCTCGTCGTGAAGTATATGGGTATCTCCCCCGTCATCGTGGCGGCAGGTGCTGCGGCGACGATGCTGGGATACGCCTTTGTGGTCCGGACATCCGGCACGGGTCGGCTCCGCGGTGATCAGGCAGGCGACAATTGCTATTATCTGGGGCTGATCTACACCCTCACCAGCCTGGCATACGCCATCTTCTTCTTCGACCCGTCCAATACGGCGACGACCATCGTTCAGGGCTTTGGTATCGCGCTGGCCACGACGATCATGGGCCTCGTGCTGCGCGTGTTCTTCAGCCAGAGCAGGGTTGATCTAGTTGAGACGGAAGACACCGCCCGCGTCGAGCTCGCTGATGCTGCCAGTCGGCTGAAGGCGGAACTCCAGGCCATGACCGTCAGCATGAACGACTACGGCCGGGAAACGCGGCAGGCGCTGGTCGAACTGCGCGAGCACATAGTTGCTTCGCTCATAGATGTTCAGGAGCAGGCGACGAAGTCGATCGCCGATGCATCCGCGGCCGCTGGGACCGCTATAAGCACGATGGCGACGAACGCCACCAACACGACGGCGGAACAGGCCAATGCTACGCTCGCCAGCGCCCGGCGTTTCACCGCGGCGACGGAGAAGGTGATCACCGGGATCGAGGAGCATGTCGATGCCATGGAAGACATCCAGGATTCCACCTCCGCCATCGCCCAATCTTTGAAGTCGTTGGAAACCGCAGCGGAGAAAACGCAGCAGAATCTCGGCGAACTTGCCGGCCGGGCTGAGCAGCTTGCGGAAACGCAAGGGGCGCTTGGCGAAACCGGCCGGACGTTGCAGGAGGTCGTCGAGGAGGTGGCGAAGCATATCGCTGAGTTCGATGCTTCCACTACTAGGTTCGAAGAATCACTTACGGCCCGACTGGCTGAGGTAAAGTCAGTTCCTGGCGACATGGCGACGAAGACCGCGGACTCCTTCGCCCGGGCTGCATCAGCTATGGAAGAGCAGTTCCAAGCGATATCCAGGACACAACAGACCTTCACCGATGACCTCTCGCGTAGGGCAGAAGCCAGTCTGGAAACGCTTGAGCAGCACAATGCCGCGCTCGAGCGCGAACTGCACCGGTCCCGTGACAATGTTACCAAGGTCCATGGCGCGCTCGTCGATATGACCGGCACCCTTGTCGATCGGGTGCAGGCGGCCAATACGTGAGCGACCAGCAGCTCGACCTCCGTCAGGACAAATCCTATCGACGGGGCCTCGTCCTCGGCCTCACGATGGCCGAGATCATGATCCTTCTCCTTTTTGTCTTGCTCATGGCGCTTGCCGCGGCGTTGCAGAACAGAGATGCACGAATTCAGGCTCTCGATAGTGGTGGCGCCTCCCAGCTCATCGAGGAGCTGCAACGCGCATATCCCGATGCGAAGGATTCTAGCGATTACTTCAAGGAATTGAAGCGGGCCATCGACGCACGAAAGCATGTCGAGGCTGGCGCTGTCGACAGCAAGCATCTGCTTGAGGACGCCGAGGTTGGACGTCAGGTCAGAGAGGCAGCGGCCGCAAGCGGCGTGAAGGACCCCGAGCGCTTCGTGAAGGAGGTCGTCGCCGCCTCGTCAAAGGGGAGGAAGGGGCAGTGGCCGCCATTCTTCAGCTTGAGCGAGGCCGGCGGCTACTTCTTCGATAGCGGCAAAGCGACGCTCCGTCCGGAGTTCGAACGCAACCTCAAGTCCGAGGTGATCCCGATGCTGGCCCGAAGCGTGTCCGACTATGACGTCGACGTCGTAGAGGTGATCGGGCACACTGACGAGGTGCCGATGTCGGGTTCGAGCAATCTGGACGCCGCGCTGATACCTGCATCAGTGGGACGGACACCCATTGCCGCCCTGCGCTCAACGGATAACGCGGGTCTTGCCATGGCCCGGGCGGTCGCGGTGGTTCACCTGCTGCGAGCTGACCCCCGGCTGCGGAACGTCGCCATCCTGCCAATGTCCGGTGCACAGATGATCGTGCCCGTCGACAAGGTAGCAAATGGAACGGCAAAGGGTGATGACCAGCGCCGTCGTCGCATCGAGATTCGCCTCCGCAAGTCGACGCAGCAGGCGTCGCCTACGATCCGCAAGTGAATCCCATGGATCAGCTCGATGCAAATCTCGGAGAACTCCACCGGCTCGTGCGCCGCTCTGTCGATCACCATGTTGCGGCCGTGCTGCGGGAACGACAGAGACAAACGCCATTCGCTTCGCAGACCCCGCCACCACCTATGCCCGACAGAAGGCAGCTTGTGAAATATGAGCCAGCCTCCCGCCCATGGTTCGCGCGAATGTTCGGCAGCAAAGTCGAATGAGCCGCCGAACGGATAGGCGCGAACGGCGCAGGCGCGATGACCCTTCCAAGAAACGAAAGGGGCAGATAGGCCCTATGGAGCGTCTGGCATTGGTGTGCGTGTCGCTGATGTTCGTCGGGGTATTCGTCTTCACCTATCTCTCCACCGACGCCGGGAGAGGCAAATTCAGCTCGCCTGCCGATGCATCAACAGCGGAGGCGTTCGCCGCTTCCAGCCAAGCTTTCGCATCGACCGATACGCAGCTTGACCTCGGCACGACATCCACGGCGAAAACAAGCGCGAGATTCACTTTCTGCCATACAGGTGGCGGAACCAACTGTGTCGTGGATGGCGACACCGCATGGATCGACGGCGAAAAGGTCCGCATCGCCGACATCGATGCGCCCGAGACGCATCCGCCCCGGTGTCCGTCGGAAGCGGACTTGGGCGAAAGGGCCACTATCCGGCTTGCTGAACTGATAAATAGCGGCCCCTTCGAACAGTTGATGGCTGATAGAGACCGTGATCGATACGGTAGAAAGCTCCGCATTTTGGCGAGGAACGGTAAATCTCTCGGCATGCAGTTGGTGTCCGAGGGCTTGGCGCGCCCGTGGGAGGGGCGACGGCAGCCGTGGTGCTAGTTGAAGGCGATTTTTTTTCGAGCTCGATGCAAGCGACAAATAAACTTGAGCGGGACATCAGAAAACCCACTAAATCCTATTTTGGCATCCACTTGGACCAGGTCATCCCCTTGACGGTGTCAGTCCACTCCTCCCAGCATACATGGATGGTCACGCCGTCATTCGTAAGGATCTCAATCCATGCCGGGTTGTTATAAAATGACATCGCCGTCACCAGCTCGTGGACTGCCTCCATCACGAGTGAGCGGGTTTCGAACCGAACGTCCTCGTCCCCGTCCTCCAGCGTGGTCCTGAGATCAAAGATGCGATTCCGATGCTCTTCTGGGGAAACGGAGCCCCGGGCGACCAGTATGCGACGCTGTAGCTCCATCACGGCCGCGTCATGTCCGTCCACTTCGGCTACCAGAGCCATCCAGCGATCGTTCACCTCTTGCCGACCCGTCCTGATGTAGAGATCGAGGGCGGTTTCAGACTGATCCTTGGCAGCCGCACGTTGGCGGAGCCGTTCGGCCAGCTCGATTTCAAGTGGGCGAAGGGCGTCCGAAGACGAGAAATGCCGGTCCTCCATCGCGTCCAGCAGGATCGCATTCAGAATGCCGTCCTCCCAGAGCGGGTAGTTGAAATGGTGCCCGTTGGTGCATCCGCGGCCGCGCTGGTAGCTGTCGCAGATGAGATAGTCTTCGTTGACCCATTCCCCATTCGCGCGCTGCTTGAGACCCTTCGCCCTGAAGGTCATCTTCGACGAGCAGGATTTACAGACGGCGAGACCCGAGAAGAGGTTCACCAGTCGGCGTCCCCGCCCTGCGACGCGACGGTGCCGAGCGGATGTGGCACGCTGAGCGGCCGCATGCAGATCGGCATCGACGATCTGCGGATAGTAGTTGGGGATCACGTCGCCTGCATTCTGACGAGGCTCGCCTCTCGGCTTGCGCCCTGGCTGGAACTCGCCCAGCACCGCGGGGCTGGCCAGAATCTTCTGAACATAGGATGGATGCCAGCCTTCCGCACGTCCGAACGGCGCTACACCATCTAGGTTGAGTCTGCGGGCTATCAGATTCTTCCCTGCCCCTGAAACCGTCTCCTCGAAGATGCGGCGCACGATGGCCGCCCTGTCCTCTCTGACGACGAACCTGGGCGGACTTCCTTCCACGCTCAGCCAAGCCGGCGCGCGCCTAGTCAGGATGACCTGCTCACCGCGCTCAAGACGGCGTCGCTTCGCTGCCCAGGCCGCTGCAAGACGCGATGCCTTCTTCTCGGACTCCTCGTTGGCGAGCTGCGCCTTCACGACCACCTCGATGATCGCGGCCATGTCCATGTTGTCACGGTCGTAGCAGCGGTCGCCGTCGACGGTCGCCACAACGACGCCGAGCTCGGTCATCCGCAGCATCCACGCGAAGACCCTCTTTGCTTGCTCGCGGGACAGGCGATCGAGCTTTTCCGTCAACAGGATTATCCCGTCCGGGTAAGCGCCCGCCTCAACCTCTGCCACGAAGCCGCCCAACTTTCCGACGGTGGCATGTCTGCCCTTGAACGCAGAGAGCCCATCGTCGATGAGTTGATTGACCACGCGCCATCCCTTACGCGCAGCATGGGCGAGACAATCCTCACGCTGACGCTCAAGGCTGCTTCCCTTGCCTTGTTCAGCGCTTGACCAACGGATGTAAATGATCGCGTCCACAGTGTTATCCTACCGGGTGTAGGTTGCTAATACCTTAGCAGGTTGTGCCCGCCCGCCGCCGCGATCTCGATCGCGCGCTTGGCGCTCTCCTGCCCCTTGACCTGCCGCAGGTCAGCGCCCCGCACCGGCGCTTCGACCGCGCCGGGCAATGGCGGCGACAGCGCCGCCGTTCCCTTGAAGTGATTGAGCAGGCTCAGCAGGTCGGGCGCGGCGACGACTTCCACCTGCCCGGCCCAGGCCGCTTCGGCCCCTTGCGCGGCGGGACAGACCAGACCCATCTCCCGCTCGCCCGCATGGATCGCCGCCAGCAGCACGCCCGGCGACGGCGCGGTCCGCCCGTCCAGCCCCATTTCGCCAACGACGACATAGCCAGCCAGCGTTTCGGCATCGATCACACCCATCGCACCCAGCAGCGCGAGCGCGATCGGCAGATCGAAATGCGACCCTTCCTTGGGCAGGTCCGCCGGGGACAGGTTCACCGTGATGCGCTTGGGCGGCAGCGACAGCCCGATCGCGGCGATGGCATTGCGCACCCGCTCGCGACTTTCCGCAACCGCCTTGTCCGGCAGGCCCACGACGATGAAGTTGGGGAGACCGGGAACAAGCTGGCATTGCACCTCGACGCCGCGCGCCTCCAGCCCCAGATAAGCCACCGTCGATACCGTTGCGACCAAAAGCCCCCGCCTTATTCCCGTTATCCCGCCGTTCGGTAGACCGGATTATTCTTCCAGAAGATCGCCCGCCCGGTCTCTGGCCGGTTCGTCCGGCCGCCCCTTGAAACCCTGCGCCACAACATACCATTCGACGCTGCCCTTGCGGCTGGCGGGTGGCTTCGCATGTTTGATCGACGTGAAATTCTTCTTGAGCAGGACCAGCAGTTCGCCGTCCGTCCCGCCCGCGAACACCTTGGCGACGAAAGTGCCACCTTTGCGCAGATTTTCGACCGCAAACCACGCCGCCGCCTCGACCAGCCCCATGGTGCGCAGATGGTCGGTCTGGGCATGGCCGACCGTGTTGGCCGCCATGTCGGAAATCACCAGATCCGGCGCGTCGCCCAAAGCATCCCGCAAAAGCTGCGGCGCCTTGTCATCCATGAAGTCCATTTCGAACAGCGTCACGCCCGCGATATCATCGGTCGGCAGCAGGTCGATGCCCACCACCGCCGCCTTGGGCGCCAGCTTGCGCACCACCTGCGCCCAGCCGCCCGGTGCCACGCCCAGATCGACCACGGAGCGCGATCCCTTCACGAAATGGAACTTCTCATCCAACTCGATCAGCTTGAACGCAGCCCGGCTGCGCCATCCTTCGGCCTTCGCCTTGCGCACATAAGGGTCGTTCAGATGTCGTTCGAGCCAACGAACCGACTGCGCCGTGCGCCCCTTGGCGGTCTTGACCCGCACCTTGCCTGCGCCCGCGCCTCTCACATCATGCTCCCGTCGCGGTCCATCAGCCCGCGCAATATGCCTTCACGAATGCCCCGATCCGCCACGCCGAGCCGCACAGCGGGCCAGATGTCGAGGATGGATTCCAATATCGCACAGCCCGCCACGACCAGATCGGCCCGCTCGGTGCCGATGCAGGGCAGCTTCTGCCGATCGACGATCGCCATGGTCGAAAGCCGTTCCGAAATCGCCCGCATCGCATCGCACGGCACGATCAGGCCATCTATCGCCTGACGATCATAGCGTGGCAGATTGAGGTGCAGGCTGGCCAGCGTCGTGACCGTGCCGGACGTTCCCAGCAAGCGGATGTTTTCCGCATCCTGCGGCAAGCGGCGGGCGAGCGGCGCAAACGCATCGCGCACCCGCGCCCGCATCCGTTCATAGGCCGCCAGCCGGTCGTCCGCATCGCCATGGTCGAACGCTTCGCTTTCGGTCAACGATACGACGCCCCACGGCGCGCTGACCCAATCCACGATCCGCGGCGCGCCGGTCGTTCCATTGGAATCCACCAGCACCAGTTCGGTCGATCCCCCGCCGATGTCGAAAATCAGCGCCGGTCCATTCCCCGGTTCCAGCAGCGCATGGCATCCCAGCACGGCAAGCCGCGCCTCTTCCTCCGCACTGATGATGTCGAGCGCGATGCCGGTTTCGCGATACACGCGCTGGATGAACTCCTCGCCATTGCTTGCCCGACGACAGGCTTCGGTCGCGACCGATCGCGCCAGCGTCACATGCCGCCGCCGCAGCTTGTCGGCGCAGACGGACAGAGCTGCGATCGCGCGATCAATGGCGGCATCGCTGATCCGGCCGGTCGCCGCCAACCCTTCGCCCAGCCGGACGATGCGGGAAAAGGCGTCGATCACGATGAAGCCATCGGCAGAAGGCTTGGCAATCAAAAGACGGCAATTGTTGGTGCCAAGATCAATTGCCGCATAGGACCGCCGCGCACGCGCGGCCTGAGGCAGGAAGCCCCGTTGTTTCAACGGGGGCGGAATGGCCGCAGCCTTGCTCCCTTCCCCCGGACCGCAACGGGCGCGCTTGCCCGTATAATGGCCGGTCGGGCCGGAACTCTGCGGCGATGGGCGGCTGTGCTGCACCATGGCCGAAACTCGCTTCATATCGCCAACCCCGATGCGGGGCCGGAACTTGCCACCATGCTTAGGCAGATACGCTTCGTTACGCAAGGCGGACGCCCTATGTGCCATGCCGATGCGCAGCCGGATCGCAAAAGGTCGAAGCGGTGCGACAGACAGATAACGGATCGGCGCCAATGCCTGCTGTGTCCATTATGTGACAAGTAACCAGCTTTACGTTCGTATAGATTGTCTTTCCAAATTTACTCGATTAGCTTTCCGGTCAGGGTTCTTGGGGAGTTATCATCATGCACATTCGAAAGAATGGCGCGCGCCTGCTTGCGCACGCCAGCCGCGCTACCTTGCTCGCATCATCGGCCATTCTATCTCTGGGTGTCGCTCCGCAGGCGCAGGCCGTCGTGCCCAATGATGGCCAGACGCCCACGCAAATTCTCGACAGCAGCAACGTCAACGGCGTCGGCCTGATGTATCGCGCCGACGGCTTC
Source organism: Sphingobium sp. (assembly GCF_049304695.1). Taxonomy (GTDB): domain Bacteria; phylum Pseudomonadota; class Alphaproteobacteria; order Sphingomonadales; family Sphingomonadaceae; genus Sphingobium. Next base: position 119,444 of record NZ_JBAQOK010000032.1, on the reverse strand, counting down.
GTATGCACCGGAACGCTCATCAATCCGCGCACCGTCATCTTTGCGGCGCATTGCGTGAACGACAAGGCGCCGTCCACCTACAGCACCGTCAATGGCGGCACGCCCGTCGCCTTTGCGTTCGAAAGCAATGCGCGACCGGGCCTCGTCAACTGGCTGAACAACGGATTTCGCACCAACACCGCGATGAACGTCTTCAACGTCAACAATATCAGCTATAATCCAGAATCGCTGGATCCGCCCGCGCTCAGCTTCCTCTATGGCGATGTCGCCATGGCGACGCTCGATACCCCGGCCGCCGATGTACCGACATGGACGATGCTGTTTTCAGCACTGCCCGCCCCCACGTCGATCAGCACGCAGACCGGTACCGGCTATCATGTCACGGTCACTGGCTATGGCCGCACCGGCAGCGGGACGACCGGCCAGAGCATCGGCATCGATTTTCGTCGCCGCGCCGCAGAGAACTTCCTGGGGATGCTGGGGTCGCTTGACGATATCGACGCATTCCTGTTCGGGGCGCCGGGGGGCTATACGCAAAATCTCTACCAGACCGATTTCGACGATCCGACTCGGACCAATCCTTACGACTTTAACATTTTTAAGGATAACGCCCTTCCCGGCGAAGGGGGCACTGCGCCGGGTGATTCCGGCGGGCCGCTGATCCTCGATCGCACCTTCGCCGAAAAGACCATACTGGGCGTCCTGTCGGGCGGCAGCCGTTATTTCACGGACCAGCCGCAAAGCTCCTATGGCGGCTCATCCTTCTACCAGCCGCTCTATCTGTTCTGGGACTGGATTGCCCAGAACAACCCCTATCGCTACGCCACCGCCAGGTCCGGCGATGGCAAATGGAGCGACCCCAGCCATTGGGTTACTGCACTGGACCCCAATTACCGCATCATCGACAGCAATGGCGCACTGGTGAACGGCATACCCATCAGTGCAGGCGCGGGTGCATTCGGCGCAGATGGCGCAACCAAATTCGGCCAGATATGCTACCAACCCACCGATGGGTCGGACGACACATGCTATGATGTCCGCACCGGCGCCCTGACCGTCAACGGTCAGCCTGCGACCGGCAACGCGGTAGCCGCTACCGCATCGACCACGATTTCCGACAGCAGGGGCAAGGTCGAAATGGCCGAGCATAGCGCGACCCCGGCCTCGGTCGATTTGCTGGGCAGTGCGGAGCATGATCCGCAGGCGACCGTCACGGCCCAGGCACTGCCAGCCGCCACGCTTGCCAACGGGCTGCCCGGTGCGACCAGCTTCGTGCCCAACAATATTAATCCCGTCGCAGCACGCGGCGTGATCGGACGCTATTATGACGTAACACTCAGCGCGTCCGGCAAAACGACACTGGACACCAGCGCGCAGGTCGATCGCTTCACCATCAGCGGAGGGGGCGCGACGCTCGACGTGACATCGACGGGGTCGCTGACCAGCCTGATGGACATTTCGCATCTGGCAGGCGTAGTCAACGTCAACGGCCGTATCACGACGCCGGGCGACTATTTCATGCTTTCGGGCCTGTTGTCGGGTGCAGGCACGATACGCACTCCCTTCTTCACCAGCATATTGGGCACGGTCGCGCCCGGCGGCGTCGGCACGATCGGCACGCTAAGCATCGAAGGCAACGCCGTGCTTTCTTCGGGCAATACGCTCCAGATCGATCTGAGCGCGAATGGCCAGTCGGACCTGTTGGCGGTCAAGCGCAATGGCGCGGGCACCGGCCTGGCATCGCTGGGCGGCCGGGTATTGTTCGGTACGACCAACGGCACGGCGCTGCGTTTCGGCAACAGCTATACCTTCCTGACGGCTGAAGGCGGATTGAGCGGCACATTCGCGACGCCGGCCCAGATTTCGCCGATTCTGCGCCCCGTATTCAGCTATGGCGCCAATGCCGTAACCGTGCGGATTGACGCGGGCCTGTATGCCAACGTCGTCAATCTCGGGTCGCAGGTGCAGACATCCTACGCGCAGTTGCTCGACCAGAATCGCAGCCTCTACGCCAACTTTGCCGGGCTGTACGGCCAGACCGACATGATGACGGTCCCCGCGATCCAGGCGACGTTCGAAGCGGCCGCCCCACGCACGGAAACGCTTCGCACGTCGATGGGCGAGGCGCTCAACGACAATATGGCGCGCTTCTACCGCGATCGCCTGACCAAGCTGAACGGCGGATCGATGGGCGGCACGCTGACCATGACAGGCCAGCCGCTGCAACTGGCCGCCTCCAGCCTCGACAATGTCGATCTGGGCATGGATCAGGGCGACACCGGCACGACGACACGCGAAGGCGTGCTGCCCGAAGACGTCAGCGCCTTTCTGGCGGGTGGCTATGTCGATGGCAAAAGCGCGCCGATGCGCACCGCCCTGCCGCTTGGTCGTGACAAGTTCGATGGCTGGTATATAGCCGCCGGCATCGAAAAGGCGTTCGGCGACAACGGCGTGATCGGCCTGTCCGGGTCGTTCAGCGAGTTGAAGGGCAATACAGGCGCAGGCGACTGGAGCCGCGGGCGTCTGTATCAGGGCACGGTCTATGGCGCGTTCGATCTTGGCGGCTTGCGGCTTGATGCCGTGGGCAGCGCGGGGACGCTGGCCACACGCACGCGGCGCGGCTTCGCCATCGGCGCTACCCCGACCACCCTTTATGGCGGCGACCAGCAACTGGCACTGTCGGGCGAACTGGGTCTGGGCAAGACATTGGGCAGCGAGACGTTCAGCATCGTGCCGCGCGCATCCATCCGGGGCGCCTATGTCAGTTCGGGCAATGTCGCGGAATATGGTGGCCCCGCCGCGCTGGTCATCCATCGCCACGCAATCCGCAGCGCGCAGGGACGTCTGGGCGCGACGGCAAAGGCGAATATGGGCGGCGTCAAACCCTATGTCACCGCCAACTTCGTACATGAATTTAACGACCAGCCGGCTTTCTTCCAAGCCAATCTGGTCGGCGGCACGGGCAGCCTCGCGCCGTTTGCGCTGGGTGGGTCGGATCGCAACTGGGGGGAAGTGGGCGGCGGCCTGACCGTCAGCACCGGCATTGCGGACATCAGCCTGTCGGCTGACACGACCGCCTGGCGCAAGGACATCAAATATCAAAGCTACCGCGCATCGGTGAAGATCGCCTTCTGACACTTCGCCTTACGAAATCTTGGAAAGGGCCGCTCTTACCAGCGGCCCTTTTTCATGCCCGCCACTGCGCCTCTTCATCTTCCCCTTTTCTTGCTCTATGGCGACTGCCTTGAGTAACAGGCTTCATGCCAAGGGAACGCCGATTTGATCCTGGACCTTGCCGCCGCCGCATCCGGCGCGATCCGATTTGAAGATTTGGGGCTTAGCCCTGTCGCCCTCGATCTCGGCTTCTTCACGCTGAAATGGTACAGCCTCGCCTATCTGGCGGGTATATTGATCGGCTACTGGTATCTGCTCAAGCTGATCGCGCAGCCCGGATCGCCCATGGCTCGCCGCCACGCCGACGACATGATCTTTTACGCTACGCTCGGCATCATTCTGGGCGGGCGACTGGCCTATGTAATCTTCTACCAGCCCGAAATCCTGCGCAACCCGCTCGACATCTTCAAGCTGTGGAATGGCGGCATGTCCTTCCATGGCGGCGCCGTCGGTGTGTCCCTTGGCATCCTGTATATGGCGCGCAAGGAAAAGCTCAGTTGGTTGCGCATCCATGATTATGTCGCTTGCTGCGTACCCTTCGGCCTGTTCTTCGGTCGCCTCGCCAATTTCGTGAACGGCGAGTTGTGGGGCAAGGAAACCGACGTACCCTGGGGCATCGTCTTCCCGACCGGTGGCCCCTTCGCCCGCCACCCCAGCCAGTTGTACGAGGCCGCGCTGGAAGGCGTGCTGCTCTTCGCCCTGCTCGCCTTCGCCTTCTGGCGCACCCGCGCGCGATACCAGCCGGGCATGTTGGTCGGGCTGTTCCTGCTGGGCTACGGCATCTTCCGTTTCGGCATCGAATATGTGCGCGAAGCCGATTCCCAATTAATCGAGTTTGCTGAGCGCACCGGGCTGCACATGGGCCAGTGGTTGTGCCTGCCGATGATCCTGGGCGGCCTGTATCTGATCGTCACTGCCAAGGGACGCCGTCTGCGTGTGGAGCCGGTCGCAGGCAGCGCGAGTGTCGGCTGACACGTCCAGCCTGAGTGAACGTCTGACCCGGCAGATCGCTTCGGGCGGGCCGATTTCGATCGCGCATTACATGGCCGAGGCCAACCAGCATTATTATGCGACGCGCGACCCGCTGGGTGCCGATGGCGATTTCACCACCGCCCCCGAAATCAGCCAGATGTTCGGCGAACTGATCGGTCTGTGTCTGGCCGACATATGGATGCGCTCGGGTCGCCGCCCCCGGCCGCTCTATGTCGAGCTTGGCCCCGGACGCGGCACTTTGGCCGCCGACGCGCTGCGGTCCATGGAAAGAGCGACGCTGGCCCCGCATGTGCATTTCGTCGAAACCAGCCCTGTCCTGCGCGAACGGCAGTCTGCGCTGCTGCCCCATGTCACGCATCATGACAGGATCGACAGCCTGCCCACTGATCGTCCGCTGCTGATCGTCGCCAATGAATTTTTCGACGCCCTACCCGTCCGACAATATATCCGCGTGGCGGACGAATGGCGAGAGCGCGTAGTCGTGCGGCGGGAGGCAGAGGGGCAATTCCTGCCAGTGCCCGGCTATCGCCGCATCGAATCGGGTCTGCCGCCCATCGCCGCGCAGGCGCAGGATGGCGCGATCATCGAAACGCCGATGGCGGGCGCGGAAATCGCCTATGCACTGGCGCAGCGGATCATGAAGCAGGGCGGCGCGGCGATCATCATCGATTATGGCTATGAAGGGCCGCTACTGGGCGACACGCTTCAGGCGGTCAAAAGCCATCAGTTCGCCGATCCGTTCACCGACCCCGGAGAGGTGGACCTCACCACCCATGTCGATTTCACTGTCATCGGCAATATGGCGCGGCAAGCGGGGCTTCGGGTGTTCGGCACGGTCGGCCAGGGGGCATTCCTGCGCGATCTGGGCATCGACGCCCGCGCCACGCAGTTGATGCAAACCGCCCCGGCGCGCGCGGCGGAGGTCGAACAGGCGCGCGCCCGCCTATGCAATGAAGATGCGATGGGCACGCTGTTTCGAGCGATGGTCTGGACCCATCCCGATTGGGCGGATCCGGCAGGCTTCGGGATGTAACCCGCCGCGCTGTCAGTCTTCCTGATGATAGCGACCCAGCTTGCGGATGAAGCCAATCAGACCGGTCTGACGGCTGCGCTTCATGCGCTCTGCATGCAGGATCGTCTGCACGCGCTGGAAGCAATCGTCGGCGTCGACATTGCACAGCACATAATCATAGCCGTCCCAGTGCGCGATCTCCCCCGCGGCGCGGGCCATGCGACCGTCGATCACTTCAGTGCTGTCGGTGCCGCGCCCGCGCAACCGGCGTTCCAGTTCGTCCATGGATGGCGGCAGGATGAAGATACGCACGACATCGCCCCCGGCGATCTGATGCAACTGCTGCGCGCCCTGCCAATCGATGTCGAACAATACGTCCTTGCCCGATTTCAGCATCGCCTCGACCGGCGCGCGCGGCGTGCCATAACGCTGACCGAACACATGCGCCCATTCCAGGAATTCATGCTCCGCCGTCATATGGCGGAATTCTTCCAGATCGACGAAATGATAATCCTTGCCGTCAACCTCCCCAGGCCGCATCGGGCGTGTGGTGGCGGATACCGACATGGACAGGTCGGGTTCAGCGGCCAGCAATTTGCGTGCGATCGTGGACTTGCCCGCGCCCGATGGGGAGGACAGGACGAACAACACGCCACGGCGCTTGAAGTCAGGCGTTTCGATCGGAATAGTGTCGGTCATGGCCGCTAGTGACGCCAAGCGCGGATTTTTGCAAGAGGGCAGGCGGATCACGCCGGGGAAGCGACATAGATGATAGGCAGGGCACGAACGAACCGGAGAGGGTTTCTGGTCGCCGCGTCGATCGCATTGGCTACCTGCATCCTGTTGTTCCTGATGCACCGGCCGCCGATCTGCACATGCGGACGCGTCGAACTATGGCATGGTGCGCTCGATAGCGGGAACAGCCAGCATATTGCGGACTGATATAGCCTGAGCCACATCATCCATGGCTTTCTGTTCTATGCCGGAACGCAGTGGCTGTTGCGTCGTCGCCCGCAGGGCGTTCGGCTGGCGGTCGCGGTGGGTATCGAGTCGGCTTGGGAACTCCTCGAAAACTCACCTCTCATCATCGACCGCTATCGCACTTCCACCATCGCTCTGGGCTATTCCGGCGACACTATCCTTAATTCGATGAGCGACATCGGTATGATGACGATCGGCTTTCTGTTCGCAGCCCGCATGCCTACTCGACTGACGATCGGGATTGGCATCGCGTTCGAGTTGATAGCGCTTGCAGTCATCCGCGACAATCTGACGCTAAACATCCTGATGCTGACATGGCCAATCGACGCGATCAGGCAATGGCAGGCCCCGCTTTAAGGTTTCGTCACTCTGGCTCCGAGATCAGCGGGGGTTTTGAGATCGGCTGGGGTTTCGCGATCGACCGGAACAGGCTCATGGCTCTTGTCGGTCAGCAGCTTGACGGTGCGCTTGCGATCGACCTCGCGCTTCGCCTCGAACAATTTGCCTGCCATATAGGCACCCGTCACGAACAGCGCGCCAGCTGGGTAACGCATGATCACGCGCTTGGCCCCAGCCCCGGCGATCAGGCCGACGATGCCCTTCTTCCCCGTGCCAGCAGCGACGCGGGCAGCCACTACAGTTGCGCCGATCCGTGCGGCTTTGCGCAATAGTCCGGCCTTTTTCGGCGGACGGATAGTGACGAGCGGTTTGTCGGGGGAGAGCGGGTTCTTCTTCATAGTGGGTTAATGTATCGAACGACCTGCGGTTCCGCCACGATGAAGTCGATCACACCATATTTTCCGGTCGAACCAGCCGGTCGAATGTCGCTTCGTCCACCAGGCCCAGTTCAAGGCCCGCCTGCTTCAGCGTCAGCCCCTTTTTATGCGCATGTTTGGCGATGGCGGCGGCATTGTCATAGCCAATTTCGGGCGCGAGCGCCGTCACCAGCATCAGCGACCGATCGACCAGTTCTGCGATGCGCGCTTCGTTCGCCTCCAGTCCCTCCACGCAGCGCTGCGCGAAACTGTCCATGCCGACGGCCAGCAGATGAATCGACCGCAGAACCGCCGCGCCGATCATCGGTTTGAACACGTTCAGTTCCAGATGCCCCTGCATCCCGCCGACGCTCACCGCCTGATGATTGCCGATGACCTGCGCGGCGACCATGGTCAGCATCTCGCATTGGGTCGGGTTGACCTTCCCCGGCATGATCGAGCTGCCCGGTTCGTTGGCGGGCAGATCCAGTTCGCCAAGCCCCGAACGCGGCCCGCTGCCCAGCAGGCGGATGTCGTTGGCGATTTTGGTCAGCGCGACGGCCAGCGTCGCCAGCGTCGATGACAGGTGAACCAGCGGATCGTTGGAGGCCAGCGCCTCGAACTTGTTGTCGGCGGTGCGGAAAGACAGGCCGGTAATCGCCGCAATCTCCGCCGCAACGGCGACATCAAAACCTGCGGGCGCATTCAGGCCAGTGCCCACCGCCGTGCCACCCTGCGCCAGCGCCATCATGCCGTGCATCGCCGCTGGTTCGATCCGTTTGCGGCTGCGATAGACCTGATGCGCATAGCCGGAAAATTCCTGCCCCAGCGTCAGCGGCGTCGCATCCTGCAAATGGGTGCGGCCGATCTTGACGATATGCGTCCATGCTTTGGCCTTTGCGTCGAGCGCGGCGTGCAGACGATCTAGCGCGGGAAACAGTGCGTTCGCGACCGCCAGCGCCGCCGCGATATGGAGCGCCGTGGGGAAGCTGTCGTTGGACGATTGACCGAAGTTCACACTGTCGTTGGGATGCACCGGCGCCTTGCCGCCGCGCGTGCCGGTGAGCGCTTCGTTGGCGATCCCGGCGATCACTTCGTTGACGTTCATGTTGGACTGAGTGCCGCTGCCCGTTTGCCAGATGACGAGCGGGAACTGGTCGTCATGATCGCCCCGCACAACGGCGGCAGCGGCGGTTTCGATCGCGTCGGCGATGTTGGCGTCAAGCCCATGCTGGCGGTTCACCCGCGCCGCCGCCTGTTTCACGATGGCAAGCGCATGGACGATGCCCATCGGCATGCGTTCCGTGTCGCCAAAGGGGAAATTCTCGATGCTCCGCTGCGTCTGCGCACCCCAATAAGCGGCGGCGGGGACTTCGATCGCGCCGATGCTGTCGGTTTCGGTGCGGGTGTCGGGCATCGGGCGCTCCTGAGTCAAAAATTGGGAGAAGTGTGATGCATGTATTTAGCGCCGCACAACGATGTAGGACAGCGCCGAGTCTGTCAGGGATGGCGTCGCAAGCCCGCATAAATCTGGACAGTCGGTGCCATGAAAACCTATCGCCGGGCCGACTTTAAAATCCCGGCTTTGCAACTCTAATGCGACGGTATCGCGCTTCGATCATACTGAATAAGCCAAAAAGCCCCAGCCCAAGGGCGACCACAGCAAGAATCGTAGCGCCACCCTCCTGCACTCGCAATTGCCGTAAAGCTTCGCCCAGACCGCCAGCACGGTCAGCGTCGTTATTGAGCGCCGCAGAAATCAGAAACCATCCGACAACCGCAAAGATGAGACCGCGAGAGGCATATCCCAGCCGTCCGATCCACCGCACATAGTCAGGCGCAGGAACGTCATTATCCAGTTCGTCGAAACGCGCTTTGTAGGCCTTGTGACCTTGCGCAACGGCGACGAGGATGAAAAGCAATCCCACAATAATCAGTAGGACGACGCCACCGGGCTGGCTCAGCAGCCAAGCCGACCAGCTTTCCGCACTTTGGTCCCCTGGGCTGCCGCCCTGGCTCGCAGCCTGTTTAAAAGCCAGCCGCGCCGCAGCAACGGCCAGCATGATATGCGTGATTCCGCTTACCGCGTATCCCGCACGTTCAAAATTGCCTTTCACATCCCGGCCGCGATTTTCCGGATCGGTTATCGCTTCGGTAAGCCGCCAGACCGCGTAACCGATGAAGCCCAACGCACAAATCGCGAGCAAAATATGCCCCAGTGGCGCATTGACCAACGTTCCTAGAGCACCTTGGTTATCTTTGATCTGTCCGCCGTTTATCGCAACATCAAGGGCAAACCATCCGATCAAAACATAGACAAGCCCCCGTGCCGCAAAGCCGATCCGCGCCAACAATGTCATTCGATCGTTATATGTCATGCCGCCTCCTGTGAGGTGGCAAATGCGCGGTGGCTCCCTACGTTCCTTTTACCGAAACTCTTCCCTCGTTTAATTGACGGCTGGAGGTAGAGCGAGTGGCACAGCGTGGGGTGGGGAATAGATGAGGCGCGGTATTCCCGACCCATCTCCGCTCGTTATTTCTTCTTGCCGAAGTCCACGGTTACGACGTTGGAGCCATCTTCGCTCACGACCTGCGGGGCGTCGTTTTCGGCTTCGTCATGGGGTTGGGGCAGTTCGTCACCCGCCACCTGGAATTGCAGGGCGAAGTTGACGGCCGGATCGACGAAGGCAGTGATGGCGGCATAGGGGATCGTCAGTTGCGCCGCGATCTGGTTGAAGGTCAGGCTGACCTGGAACAGATCGTCATGCACCTTCAGATCCCAATATTTATTCTGGAGTACGATGGTCATTTCGTCCGGGAAGCGCTCGGTCAGATGCTTTGGGATGTCCACGCCGGGCGCATGCGTCTTGAACGTGATGTAGAAATGGTGCGCGCCGGGCAGTCCGCCGGTCTGCTGCACTTCGCCCAGTACGCGGCCGACGACTGCGCGCAGGGCCTCCTGCACGATTTCGTCATAGGGAATCAGGCTGTCGGGCAGGTCATCGCTCATGGGCCAATGTCCTAACGGCGCGAAACAGGGGGTCAACCCCACGCAGGAAGATTGCAAGATGGGAGCCACGCGCTATAGCGCGGCCATGCGCACGGCCGAGATTCACCGCAACACAGCGGAAACCCAGATCGACGTGACCGTCAACCTTGACGGTACAGGTCTCTATACGGTGTCTACGGGCATCGGTTTCCTTGACCATATGATCGAACAATTGTCGCGTCATTCGCTGATCGACATGACTGTTCGCACGGTCGGCGACCTGCATGTGGACCAGCATCACACGACCGAGGACACGGCGATCGCAATCGGCGAAGCGGTGGCCAAGGCGCTGGGCGACAAGCGTGGGATCAGCCGGTACGGGTCGGTCTATTCGCCGATGGACGAGACGCTGACCCGCGTGGCGCTCGACATTTCGGGGCGCCCCTGGCTGGTGTGCAAGCTGCCCTTCACCGTAGCGAAGATCGGCGAGTGGGACACGGAAATGATCGAGCATTTCTTCCACAGCTTCTCGCTGGCAGCCGGCATAACGCTGCACATCGAAAATCTCTATGGCAGCAACAACCACCATATCGTCGAGAGCGCGTTCAAGGGGCTGGCCCGCGCGCTGCGGCAGGCGGTGGAGATCGACCCGCGCAAATCCGATGCGATTCCGTCGACCAAGGGGATGTTGTGAGGGCCAACCTCTTCCCGTTCGGGCTGAGCCTGTCGAAGCCCTCCGCTGAGCGGAGCGAAGTGACTTCGCCTGCGGCTCAGTCGAACCCTTCGACTTCGCTCAGGGCGAACGGATTACCGGCATGACCATCGCCCTGATCGACTATGGCGCGGGCAATCTTCATTCGGTGCATAATGCGCTGCGTCAGGCGGGCGGGCGCGATGTCATCATCACTGCCGACGCCGATGTCGTGGCGCGGGCGGACAGGATCATATTGCCGGGCGTAGGCGCGTTTCGGGCGTGCCGCGATGCGCTGGTGGCTATCCCCGGCATGGTGGAGGCGATGACCGAAGCGGTCGATCAGCGCGCGGTGCCGTTTCTGGGCGTATGCGTGGGAATGCAGTTGCTGGCGAGCGCGGGCGAAGAGTTCGGACGGCATGAGGGGCTGGACTGGATTCCGGGCACTGTGCGGCTGATGGAACCGGCCGATCCCGCGATCAAGGTGCCGCATATGGGCTGGAACGACGTGACGTTGACCAGCGGGGATACGGGTATCGCGGCGCTGCTGGAACCGGGCGAGGCCTATTTCCTGCACAGCTATCATTTCGATGCCGACGATCCCGATCATATCGCCGCTGTCACCGATCATGGCGGCCCGCTGGTCGCCGCGGTCGCGCGCGACACGATCATCGGTTGTCAGTTTCACCCGGAAAAGAGCCAGAGCTATGGCCTTTCCTTCCTTTCGCGTTTTCTGGAGTGGCGGCCGTGAGTTTGATCGTTTTCCCCGCCATCGACCTGAAAAACGGACAGGTCGTCCGCCTGGCCGAGGGCGATATGGACCGCGCCACCGTCTATGGCGATGATCCCGCCGCGCAGGCTATGCTGTTCGCCCAGGCTGGCGCGGAATATCTGCATGTGGTCGATCTGGACGGCAGCTTTGCTGGCCATGCCGTCAATGCGCAGGCGGTGGAGCGGATCGTCGATACCTTCCCCGGCCATGTCCAGCTGGGCGGCGGTATCCGTAATCGGGAGTCGGTGGAGCGCTGGTTCGACCTTGGCGTATCGCGCATCGTCATTGGCACGGCGGCGCTGAAAGACCCCGCCTTCGTCAAGCTGGCGGCGCGCGATTTCCCCGGTGGTATTGTGGTTGCGGTCGATGCGCGCGACGGTTTCGTCGCCACCGATGGCTGGGCCGAAAAATCCGACATGCCTGTCATCGACCTCGCCCGCCGGTTCGAAGATGCGGGCGTCGCCAGCCTGTTGTTCACGGATGTGGGCCGCGACGGGATGCTCAAGGGCTGCAATGTCGAAGCAACCGTCGATCTGGCCCGCGCCACGGACATTCCGGTCATCGCCAGTGGCGGAGTGGCGGGCATTTCCGACATTCGTATCCTGAGCCTCCACGCCGACGAGGGCATCGAGGGCGTCATCACCGGGCGCGCCCTGTATGATGGCCGGTTGGACCTAAAAGCCGCGATGGCGGTGGCGAAGGCAGCGGCGTGACCGTCCGCACCCGCGTCATCCCCTGCCTGGACGTCGCCAATGGCCGCGTGGTCAAGGGCGTGAACTTCGTCGATCTGCGCGATGCTGGCGATCCGGTAGAGCAGGCGAAGCTGTATGACGCGGCGGGCGCGGACGAACTCTGTTTTCTGGACATCACGGCAACGCATGAAGCACGCGGGACGATATTGGACGTGGTGCGGCGCACGGCGGAAGTCTGCTTCATGCCCGTAACCGTGGGCGGCGGCGTGCGCAGCGCTGAGGATGCGCGCGCGCTGCTGCTGGCGGGCGCTGACAAGGTCGCGGTCAACAGCGCGGCGGTGGTCCGGCCCGAGCTGGTCGCCGACATCGCCGATCGCTTCGGCAGCCAGTGCATCGTCGGTTCAGTCGATGCGCGCCGGGTTGCAGAAGGTCGGTGGGAGATATTCACCCATGGCGGGCGCAAGCCGACCGGCATTGATGCACTGGACCATGCACTGCGGCTGGCGGAACTGGGTGCGGGCGAATTGCTGGTCACGTCGATGGACGGGGACGGCACGAAGGCTGGCTATGACCTGGCGCTGACCCGCGCGATCGCCGACGCCGTGTCGGTCCCGGTGATCGCCAGTGGCGGCGTGGGGACGCTCGATCATCTGGTCGATGGCGTGACGAAAGGCCATGCCAGCGCGGTGCTGGCGGCATCTATATTTCATTTCGGTCAACACACTGTTGCTGAAGCGCATCAAGCGCTGGCAGCAGCGGGGATCGCGGTTCGGCAGGCCAAAAGCCCAAAATAGCGCCAGACTGTCGGGTAAATTGACAGTAACCATTTTACGCTCCGCAGCATTAACCCATTCGCGCCGGAAAAACCCGCCAATCGCGCCTTCTGGCATATCTCCTGCACCATTGATGCTGTCTGAAATGAGCAAGCACAGGGGAATGACCATGAAGATCAACAAAATGTTTCTGGCACTAGGCGCAGCGACCATGATGGCAGCGGCTGCGCCCGCCAACGCCACATGGGGGTGCTGGTTCAGCAAGAAGTGCGGCGGCGGGTCCAGTTCGGGCGGCACGAGCAGCGGCAATCCGGGCGGATCGTCGTCCGGCGGCGCGCCAACCCCGGTGCCAGAACCCGAACAGATGGCGCTGTTTGGCATGGGCGTTGCGGTTCTGGCTGGGCGGATTGTGCTGGCGCGTCGCAAGCGCAAGTAAATATCGTTTGACGGGTCGCGCGCGGGACGCTTCTAGAGTGTCCATGCGCGCGACCCTTCACACCCTGGAACATACCATCCGCCAACGGCGGGCGGCGGACCCATCGACATCCTATGTCGCCAAGCTGACCGCACGCGGCCGGGCCAAGATCGCCCAGAAGGTCGGCGAGGAAGCCGTCGAGACAGTCATCGCCGCGATGGAAGGCGACCGGGCGAGCGTTGTCGGGGAAAGTGCGGATCTGCTGTTCCATCTGGCCGTGCTGCTGGCCGACATGGACATCGCGCTGGACGACGTGCTGGACGAACTGGACCGCCGCGAAGGCGTTTCGGGGATTACCGAGAAGGCGTCGCGGCCCGCAGACTAAGTTGACCTTCTTGAAATGCAGGACGGTCTTCCATCGACCATTTGTTGCCGCTTAAACTGGATGGCAACCAAACAGATAGCGGACATCAATTCAAAAGTCGTTCGCTATGCACCGGGATAAGCTCTGGGCGCGCTAGGATGGTCATGTCGCAGTCAAATTTTACCAGTGAACTGGGTCAGGCTATGCAGAGGCCAGACCGCTTAGAACTGGAGCAGCTTGCCCATTTATATTTTGAATGGTGCTTTGCCGAAGAACCGCAACAATATTATGATACCCATTCAGTCCATTTAGACGCTTGGATGGATTTGGGATCCTCTGATCCTGATCGGGCTTTGGCCACGGTTATGATGGCAGCAGCGCAATATAGTGAGCCGAGTTTCCTTGGCATGGTTGCGGCTGGTATACTGGAAGACTTGCTTCGCGATCCATCTTTGGACGTGTTGGACCGGGTTGTGAACGAGGCTAGGAAAACCGCTCGGCTTCGCTGGATGTTAGCGGGAGTATATTCACATGCCATGGCGAGTGGCGCTTGGGAAAGAATAGAGCCACTCATTGTTGGCATGACCTCGGACGACCCGCTGCCGCCCCCTCCATCTCTATAGTTCATAGAGATAGGTGGCTCTGGATGTCTGAATTCTGAAACCTCGGCCTATTAACCGACAGCCCACTTCCCACCCATATCCGACGTTCCACCCTACCCCGCCGCCCCCTCGGCCATACGGATCATGCAATCCGCGTGGCGGCTGGCCACGGCCATGCGGTCCTCGCCGTAGCCGCCGCCCATGGTGCTGGCGACCGGCACGCCTGCTGCCCGCGCTTGGCGCATGACATAGTGGTCGCGCGCGCCCAGGCCTGCGTCGGTTAGCGCCAGACGCCCCAGCCGATCCGCGCCATGGGCATCGATGCCTGCCTGATAGAGGATGAGGTCGGGCGCGAAGTCTGCCAACACTGGGGGCAGCGTATCGGCCAGCAGCGCCAGATATTCCGCGTCCTCCACCCCGTCGGGCAATCCGATGTCCAACGTCGATCTGGCCTTACGCACGGGGAAATTCTTTTCGGCGTGGATCGACAGGGTGAAGATGTCGCTGCGTCCGGCCAATAGCGAAGCCGTACCATCACCCTGATGCACGTCGAGGTCCAGGATCAGGATGCGCGCGGCGTCGCCCTCCGCGATCAGGCGATTGGCGGCGATGGCGAGATCGTTGAACACACAATAGCCCGCGCCCGTGTCGGCCAGCGCATGATGGCTGCCTCCCGCTGCATTGGCGGCATAGCCATGGATCATCGCCAACCGCGCCGCCGCCCATGTGCCGCCGGGCGACAGCAGCGAGCGGAGGCGGACGCGATCCGTTACGGCAAAGCCGATCCGCCTTTCTTTTTCGGGCGGGACCGTCAGCGTCATTACCTGATCTACATAGGCCGGGTCATGTACCGCCTCTATCCACGCGCGGGGCATTGGATCGGGCTGATGCACCGTAAAAGGCGCGCCGCTTTCGCGTAGCGCATTCATTACCAGCCCATATTTGTCGAAACGAAAGGCGCTGCCGGGTGTTGCGGGGGAGACATAGGCCGGATGGTGAACGACGTGCAGCATAATCTTTTCCGCTATCGTGATTTGAACGATGACCGCTTTGCGCTATCTGGTCCAGCATGAACCGTCCCGACATGATCCGTTTCCCGCTGGCCGCGCTTTTAAGCGTCGCCGCTGTCCCGGCCCTGGCCCAACCCCCGGCGGTCGTGCCCACGCTGGCGCCGCCTGCGCAGGTGCAGCCGATCCCACCCGTTCCGCTGCCCGCGCCGATCCCGCCATTATCGGCGGCGCAGGAAGCCTGGGCCAATGACTGGCTGAAAACCGGCGCAGCGCAAGGGCTGATGGCGCGGCAGAAGGCGACAGCGGCGCTGAGCGGAGACGCGTTGGTGAGCGCATTGCTCGACCGGGCGAAGGCGCTGGCGACAGGTCGGGTCGATACCGCCGATTTCCTGGACATCTGGGCCTTACGTCCTGCCATGGTCGATCCGCGTCCAGCACTCTCGCGTGCTGTGGCGGAAAATCGCCTGCCCCAATGGGCTGGCGCGCTGACGCCACCCTATTCGGGCTATGACACGCTGCGCAAGGGATTGGCGAAATATGAGGGGATTCGCGACAAGGGCGGCTGGCCTGTCTTGACCGCCGCGTCGCCCGCCGATGTGGTGCGCAAGCGCGTCGCACTGGAAGATGCCGCCGTCACGCCCGACGAGAAGCTGACCGATGTGCTGCAACGGTCGCAGCGGCGCTATGGCCTCAACCCCACCGGCCTGCTCGACACACGCACTCTGGCGGCGCTCAACGTGCCGGTGGAAGAACGGGTCGCCGCGATCATGGCGAATATGGAGCGGTGGCGCTGGATGCCCCGCACCCTGCCCGTCAACCGGGTGCAGGTGAACATTGCCGCCGCCGTGCTGACCGTCTTCCAGGGCGACCAGCCAGTCACATCGATGCGCGCGGTTACGGGCAGCCCGGACAATGCGACGCCGATGCTGACGTCCAGCATCCATTCGATCGTCGTCAACCCGCCCTGGAATGTGCCGATGTCGATTGCCAGGCGCGAGTTGTTTCCCAAGGGACGCGCGACGCTGATCAAGCAGGGTTACAAGATCGTCAAGACACCTGAGGGCGGCGAGCGCATTGTGCAGCCCGCCGGGCCGAACAGCGCGCTGGGGCGGTTGAAGTTCGACTTCGCTAACCCCTTTGCCGTCTATCTGCACGACACGCCGTCGCGCGGAAAATTCTCCAGCTATGACCGATTGGCCAGCCATGGCTGCATCCGGCTGGAAAAGCCGGTGGCATTGGCGGAATTGATGGTCGCGGCGAACCCTGACCTGAACGGCCAAATCCAGACGCTGATCGACGAGGGAAAAACGCAGCGCGTGTCACTGCCCAGCGAGGTCGCCGTCTATCTGCTCTACTGGACCGCCTTTGCCAGCAATAATGGCACGGTCAGTTTCCGCGCCGATCCCTATGGCTGGGACAAATTGCTGGCTCAAAAGATCGAGGCATCGAGTCGCCGCGTCGATCCGACCGCTGCCCCCTCCCCATCTCTCGCATCCAAGGACTAAACGCCCATGCGCCGCATCAACCGCACTATCGCCCTCCTGACGCTGGCCGGAGCGCTTGCTCTGTCCGCCTGTGGCAGGAAAGACGAGGATACCGGGCCTACGACCAATAATATGATCGAGCCGCCTGTCGAGAATGTCGTTATCGACGAACCCGACGCGACGCTGCCCGAACCATCGAACAATGCGGTAGCGCCCGAGCCAGCAGCGCCCCCATCGGTGTCGGAACAGCAGCAGATTCTCGACGATGCTGAAGCGACCGGCATGACGTCGCGCCTGCCCGACGGCGATAATGGCAGCCAGTCAGCCGGTGAAGCGAGCGGTACGGGGGAATGAGCCGCTTCGCCCCGGTCTTGGACCGGGGCAACAGCTTTGCTATATGAGGCGCATGAATCGCCGCAATTTTACGAAGTTCGCCCTGAGCGGACTCGCCTTTTCGTTTCTGTCGGACAGCATGGGTCGCGCCGCGTTGCCGATGGCCGCTCAACCCTCAGCGCCTGCTCCGGTTCCAGTAGTACCCCGCGCCGTGCCACCCGCTCCGGCAGTTCCCTATGCCGCGCTACTCGAACGAGCGAAGGCTGCACTCGACCATCACGCCGATTCGTTTACCCTGCGCGATCGGGTTGGCTTGGTCGATTTCAATGCGCCGTCCAAGGAATTGCGGATGCATGTCGTCGATTTGATCGGCGGGCAGGCGAGCAGCTATCTTGTCGCCCATGGGCGGGGGTCTGACCCGGCCCATTCGGGCTGGCTGCAGAGTTTTTCCAACGAACCCAATTCGCTCGCCAGCAGTTCGGGCGCATTCAAGACGGGCGAACAATATATTGGGCAGCATGGTCGCGCGATGCGGTTACTGGGCCTCGACCCGCAGAATAATAATGCGGAGCCGCGTGCCATCGTCATCCATGGCGCAGCTTATGTGAACGAAGAGCATGTTGCGGCCTGGGGAAAATGCGGTCGTAGCGAAGGCTGTTTTGCCGTTGCGCCCCATATGTTGCCGCAGTTGCTAGGCCTGCTAGGTCAGGGCCGCATGCTGTTTGCCGACAAGATCAACGCAGTATAAGGGAACATCCCCTCCCCCACCGATGGGGAGAGGGGATTAGCCTATATTATGCAGCCGGTGCGCCGGCCAAAGCCTGCGCGGCGGGCTTGTTGGCTGCGTCAGCAGAACCATCCGCCAGCATCGCCTTGCTCATCGTGACCGCCTCGGTCTTGACTGCGGCGTCAGTGCCGGTCTGACTCGCCCCGATCAGCGCGGACAGCAGGATATTCTTGTTGATAGGGTCTGCCGCTTTTTCCGCTACAGACTTGCGAGCAAGGCCCAACGCCTCCTGATAGAGCGGATCGGCCCCCGCCTTGTCCTGCGCACCCAGCTTCTGGTTGCCCAACTGGATCAGGATGCCGGCCAGAATATTGCGACTAGCCATGTCGGCAGGCTTGGCTTCCACCACCTTACGCCAGTGAGGCAGCGATTCGCCGTAGAGCGCGATCACCTTGTCCATCTGGCCCTGCGCGCCATAAGCGGCAGCGTCCGCGTACAGGGCATTAGCAAGGAAATTCACATTATCGATTTTGGATGGATCGGCCTGCACCGCCGTCCGGATCGCTGGCAGCGCCGCATCATATTTCGCAGTTGCACCGGCATTGTCATTCGCCTGCTGCGCCGTCTGTCCAGCGGTGAAGTCCGTCACTGCCTTATTAAAAGCAGCGATCTGTTCAGGCGTCATCTGTCCTGCGGCAGGGGCCGCCTCAGCAGCGGGCGCGGCAGGTGCGGCGGTCTGGGCCAGCGCTGGCGCGGCCAAGGCCAGTGGCGCGGACAGGGTCAAAAGGGCGATCAAAGCGGTTTTCGCCAACGTCAGGGTCTCCTTGGTCGTTGTACCAGTCACAGACGCAAATGCGCCTTCACCAGATATAATGAACGAAAGGACGCCCCGGTTCCCAGCCCAATCAGGGGCGGCTCATCCTGCAAAAGTCTCCAGCCATGGCAAAGTCGGCCCGGCGGCGCGCTGTTCGGGCGGCAGCTTCGGCGTCTTCGCCCCATCGTTCGACCTGCCAGGCATCGTCGATGTCCGCCGCATGCCAGATCGCGTCAGGATCGTGGCCGCCCTCAACGATAGCGAGTCCGCAGACCAGCGATCCACTGATTGTTACGAGGGTGGACAGCCCGGCCAGGGTGAACGGATCCTGCGCAAGGACTGCGTTACGCAAACGAAGCAGCATCTCTTCTGGCTGCGGCACCGGCAATATGCCCTGCGTCACGACGAATAGAACGTCATAGTGCGCCTGCGCCCAGTCGAGGAGCGGATCCCATGCGAACGCCTGCCGTGCGACCAGCGTCGCAGGTGCCTCTGCCCGGTAACAAAGCAGGTCGCTTTGCGCATAGCGAGCGACCTCCTCCCCAAAGGCCACATGATGAATGGCGATATGGTCGATGGCTGCGTTGGCCAGCCCCGTGACGGGCATCGTTCCGGGTTCGACCGTTTGGCCCTGCGCGCTCCATTCCTGCGCCACGGCTTCCGCCAGCGCCTCCGTCGGCAGGGCAAGCAAGGCGCGAGCCGGCGTGCGGACCGGGCGGCCGTCCAGCTGGATCGCAAAAGCATCGCCCGCCGGGACGATAGCCACATCGGTGTAGAAGCGCTTCATTGGGGCGGTTTCGTCCGAAACAGCGCCAGCAGCAGACGCGGCACGAGGATGAACTGAATCAAGCCAGTGACGACCATGATCGCGCCGAACGCCTTCGCCCTGTCGCCCTGCACCCAGGTAAAGCGCTGCATGATGGCGAGGAAGCCGAACATGACGATGAACGCGCCCGACAGGCGAAACAGGCCAATGGCGAAATGACGTTGGCGCGCGACCTTGTCCGGGTCGCCGGGCGGCTGCGTGTGCGGAAGGGGCGATTGGGTCATGGCGCGTCGATATGGCGGCGCAGGTCCGCTGTGTCCACTGCCACGGCCTGCGCGCCCGATGCGATGAGCAGGTCCGGCGCATGATAGCCCCATACGACGCCAAGGCTGCGCACGCCCGCCGCCAGACCCATGTCGATGTCGAAACTGGTATCGCCAATCATGACAGTGGTTTCAGGAAGCGCCCCGGCGTCGGTCATCGCGGTCAGCAACATGGACGGATGCGGTTTCGACGGATGGCGATCGGCTGTCTGGAGCGTGACGAAGCGGTCGATGATGCCATGATGGGTAAGACAGAGGTTCAGGCCGCGATCCGACTTGCCCGTCGCAACGCCCAGCATCCAGCCGTCCGCATGCAACTGCGCCACCAGATCGGCGATGCCGGGATAGAGTGGTTCGCATACGCCTTCTTCCCGCCGCATCGCCTGAAACGCCAGCTTGTAGCGTTCGGACAGATGATCGTGAAAATGCGCTTGGGCATCCGGCAGCAGACGGGCGATGGCGTTGGGCAACGACAGGCCGACGACCGACAATATGGCCGGGCGTTCGGGCGGCGTCAGCTTCGCCTCTTCGAACGCGCGGGTCATCGCGGTGCAGATGCTATGCTGGCTATCGACCAGCGTACCGTCGCAATCGAACACGACCAGCCGGTTGCTCATGCCGACATGCTCATCACTGGCCCCCGCGCGACCGCCGCTCGCCCTTGCGATCCTTGCGCACCTGCTTGGCATGTTGCCGCGCGAATTTCTTTTCATCCTCACGCGTTGGCGTCCGGTCGATTTCATCGTCCAGCAACAGGTCGCCCAGCGCCAGATCGAAGCCCATTTCCGACAGGCTGGCGGCGAAATGCGTCGGTAGTTCCGCCATCACATCGACCCGACCGCCATCGGGATGATCGACCCGGATGCGGCGGGCATGCAGATGCATCTTGCGACTGATGCTGCCCGACAGGAAGGAATCCTTGCCGCCATATTTGCCGTCGCCGACGATCGGATGACCGATCGCCGCCATATGCACGCGCAACTGATGCGTGCGCCCTGTGTGGGGTTGCAGCTCGACCCAGGCGGCACGATTGCCCGCGCGTTCGATGACGCGATACCGGGTGCGGGCGGGCATGCCGTCCGCTTCGTCCACATGCATTTTCTCGCCGCCCGTTCCCGGCTGCTTGGCGAGCGGCAGTTCGATCATGCCATCGGAAATGGATGGCACGCCGATCACCAGCGCCCAATAGACCTTGCGCGCAGTGCGACTGGAAAAAGCCTTGGCAAAATGCGCGGCGGCGCGGCTGGTCCGGGCAAGCAGCAATGCGCCGGACGTGTCCTTGTCCAGCCGGTGGACCAGCTTGGGCCGTTGTTCGGAGTTGAACATCAGGCCGTCGAGCAGCCGGTCGACATGCTCATCCGTCTTGGTGCCGCCCTGCGTCGCCAGACCCGGCGGCTTGTTGATGACGATCGCCTGCGCATCGCGATGGATCACCATTTCCTGTGCGAAGGCGATTTCGTCATCGGTCAGGTCAATAATGCGCTCACGCTTGGGCCGTTCGGCGGCGGGTGCCTTCGCTTCAGCGGGCGGCACGCGGATCGTCTGCCCATCGCTGACCCGGTCGCCCGGCGCAGCGCGCGCACCGTCAATGCGCAACTGGCCCGTGCGCGACCAGCGCGACACGATGTTGAAACCGACATCGGGCAGATGCCGCTGGAACCAGCGATCGAGCCGGATGCCGTCATCGTCAGGCTGTACCCGATATTGCCGGACATCGAGCGAGACGCCCTTGGCGGCGGCAGGCTTGGCCGACACGATCTTTTCGATGGCGGCCTGAACAGCAGGTTGCATGGCCGACTTGGTCTTGGCCGCTGGCTTTGCGCCGGATTTCGCCGCGCCACGAATTGGTGGCTTATAGGATGATTTGCCACCGTCGCCTTTGCGCGCGGTTGCGGCCTTTGCTCCGCCACGTGCGCGGCCGGGTGGTCCCGATGGCTTGCCCGCCGCAGATTTGCCGCCAAAGGATTTGCCTGCGCCCGGCTTACCGCCAGCGGGCTTACCGGGGGATGCAGGCTTTCCGCTGCGCGGACCAGTGCCGGACGACGGACCGTCGCTCTTGCCAGGAGGACGCCCCTTCATGCCACGACACTCCGCATCGTCATCAAACCTATGCCCAACGCCGCAATCGCACCAACGACGGATGCCAATATATAGCCCATCGCCATCATAGGCTGGCCGCGTTCGATCATGAGGAAACTTTCAAGGCTGAAGGCGGAAAAGGTTGTGAAGCCGCCCAGAACGCCGACGCCCAGCAATAGACGAATGGGTTCGCCCGATACTGCACTGCCGCGCGCCAGCCATCCGGCGAGCAGGCCCATGGCGAACCCGCCGATAAGGTTGGCGGCTAACGTACCCCAGGGCCAGGTCGCGCCGGGTGTCATATGGGTCGCGAAACGCCCCAATTGGTAACGCAGCGCCGCCCCCAAAGCGCCGCCACCCATTACTAGAAACATATTGGTCATGCCGTCCGCCCTACAGGCAAATGACGCGAAGGGAAATGGCGGCCTTCCCGCTTATTTCCGGCAATCCGTCCGGGGACTAGCGACCATTGTCGGCGATGATGTCAACGCCGGTCTTGCCTCCCGGCGCATCGGTCAGCACGATGAAATAGGCGCTGCCGTCTCCCTTGCGCGTGCCGCCCAGCACATGGTCGCCGCCCAGCAGCTTATGTTCGCCGTCATAGCCCGCGCGACGTGCCAAGGTGTAATAATAGTCCATCACCCCCTGTTTAGGGGCGGGCGTCACGAAACTGACGGCGCGCAGGGTGCAGCCATCCTTCTGCGCCCCGGCCGCTTCGGTCAGTTGCGCGCCGGGATAGAGGGCGAAAGGTTCGGGCAGGCGTTGCGCCCATTCCATGCCATAGGCCAGTTTCCTGGCGCAGCCTGCATTGCCGCCGTTGCGTTGCGCCTGTTCGCGCGCGACTGCGCCCAGTGTGACTGCAGAGGCCATTGCCGCGCCTTCGCTGGCGGCGGGAGCGGAGAGTAATTTCCCACCCGCCTGCCGCGCGGCTTCGGCCTGCGCCTTGCGCGCATCGCCCGCCAGCATCGGCACTGCGCCAGTCGCTGGCTTGTCGGCGGAACGCACGGCGTTGCGGTTGGATTGACCGACCAGTTGCGGATCGACCACGATCGGATCGGCCAGCGCGCCCTTAAGCGCAGGATCGACCGCATTATTGGTGAGCTGCGCGTCGAGCGCGGCGAGATTGGCGTCCTTGTCGCCCTTGCCACAGGCGGCCAGCCCCAGCAGGAGCGGCAGTACCATAGGGTTGCGGGAAACAGACCGGATCAGCGCCATTCTTCACTCCTTCGTAAACAAGGCATGAAGAGTGCGGGTTAATTTTTCGTTAGGACTTTTGGTGAATCACGCCGTTTTTACGCGCACAAGCCAATTTGTGGTCATTGGCATGACGGGCAGGCTTGTGGGCGAGCGGACAAAGCGCCATTTGTAGAACCATGCTTAACATATTTTCCGCTTTCATTGGCATCGTCACCCTCATCCTGATGATCCCGGCCGTTTTTCCTCTTCTGGGCGCACTGAACTGGCTGCTGGTGCCGATGGCGCTGTTCGGCGCGCTGGTCGGCATGATGTCTTCGCGCAATGGCGGACGCAATTTCTGCCTGCTGGTCGCCGCCTTCGGCGCGCTGCGGCTGTTCCTTGGTGGGGGCATTTTCTGACGCCTTTGCCAAGCGAAAAGGACAGGACAGTGCGCAACGGCCTGCTGGCCGGGTGCGCCGCTTATGGCCTGTGGGGGCTGCTGCCGATATTCTTTCGGCTGCTGCATCATGTCGATCCGGCTGAGATCGTGACCCAGCGTATCATCTGGTCGTTGCTGCTCATCCTGATGCTGCTGGCGGTGCGCCGGAGCCTGACGCCCTTATGGACGGCCGTGCGCGACAAGCGCCTAGTCCTGCCGCTCGCCGGGTCGGCGGCCCTGATCGCGCTCAACTGGCTGACCTATGTCTGGGCAGTCAATGACGGTCATGTGGTGGCCGCGAGTCTGGGCTATTTCCTGAACCCGCTGGTCGTGGTGGCTTTGGGCGTAGTTGTGTTGAAGGAAAAGCTGCGCCGGGGGCAGATAGCGGCGATCGGCATCGCGGCGATTGGCGTCGTCATCCTGGCCATATCGGCGCTGACGACATTATGGATCAGCCTGACGCTGGCCTTCACCTTCGCCTTTTATGGCCTGTTACGCAAAGTCACGCCGGTCGCGCCTATGGTCGGACTGGGCGTGGAAACGCTGCTGCTTGCGCCTTTCGCAATCGCCTATCTGGCGTGGCTGTCCATGCAGGGCGGCGTCAGCTTCGGGCAGGATGGCGCGACGACGGCGCTGCTCGTCATTTGCGGTGTCGTCACCACCATCCCGCTGGTTCTGTTCGCTACGGCCGCGCAGCGTTTGCCGATGTCGATGCTGGGGTTGATGCAATATCTGGCCCCGACGCTGCAATTTCTATGCGGCATACTCTTGTTCGGCGAGAGGCTGACGACTGGCCAGATGGCCAGTTTCGGCCTGATCTGGACCGGCCTCATCCTGTTCGTGGCGGACAGTCTGGCCACTGCCCGCCGCAACCGCATCGCCGCCGTTTAAGCGAACTGCGTCGCTTCGAAGCGAACCGGCTCCCCGATCGCGGCATCAATCAGAGCATCCTCCCACATCACGCGGTGGCCGCGAACGATAGTGCCGACCGCCTTGCCGGTCAGGTCCATGCCCTCGAACGGCGACCAGTTGCAGCGCGATGCGAGCCACGCGCTGTCCACCGTCCAGCGCTTTTTCAGATCCACGATGGTGAAGTCGGCATCATAGCCGGTCGCGATGCGCCCCTTGCCCACCAGCCCGAACACGCGCTGCGGACCCGATGAGGTCAGTTCGATGAAGCGACGCAGCGACAGCCGCCCCTCCGCCACATGGTTGAGCAGCAGCGGCACCAGCGTCTGCACGCCCGGCATGCCGCTGGGGCTGGTTGGATAGGGCTTGGCCTTTTCCTCGATCGTGTGGGGGGCATGGTCGCTACCCAACACGTCGGGCACGCCCTGGTTCAGCCAGAACCACAGGCCATCGCGATGCGCGCCAGACCGGATCGGCGGGTTCATCTGCGCATAGGTGCCAAGGCGCGGATAAGCGTCTTCCCCCGCCAGCGTCAGATGCTGGGGCGTGACCTCGCACGTCGCGATGTCCTTGTTCTGGCCGATATAGCCCAGTTCGGCTGGCGTCGTGATGTGCAGGATGTGGATGCGGCGGCGTGCCTGACGGGCGAGGCCAATGATGCGCCTGGTGGCGATCATAGCGCTTTCGTCGTCGCGCCATATGGGGTGGGAGGATGGGTCGCCCGCCAGCGCATGGGCCTTGCGCGCATTCATCCGCGTCTCGTCCTCGGCATGGATGGCGACGCGGCGGGTGCCGCTGGCCAACACGCGCGACAGAGCGTTATCATCGTCCACCAACAGGCTGCCGGTCGATGCGCCCATGAAGATCTTCACCCCCGCCGTGCCGGGAATCCGCTCCAGTTCCTTGAGCTGTTCGGCATTGTCCGCCGTCGCTCCAACGTAAAAAGCATGATCGCACCACATACGATGATGCGCGCGCGCCAGTTTGTCATGCACCCGTTCCGCCGTATCCGTGTTGGGGTTGGTGTTGGGCATTTCGAACACGGCGGTGATGCCGCCCAGCACGGCGGCGCGGCTGCCCGACTCCAGATCTTCCTTATGCTCCAGTCCCGGTTCCCGGAAATGCACCTGACTGTCGATGCAGCCCGGCAGGACGTCCAGACCAGTGCAGTCGATGACTTCGCCCGCATCGCCCAGCGCCGATCCGATCGCCACGATCTTTCCCCCGCGCACGCCCACATCCACCTGCTCTACGCCACCGGGCGTATGGACGGTGCCGTTCTTGAGGATCAGGTCATAGGTCTGGGTCATGGCGTTGTTCCGCTTTATGGTCCGTTCGTCTGGAACGACGGGTTGGATATGTTCGCGTCCTGTCCTACCTAAAGCCAATGACCGGCACCACCCTGCGCGATCGCGCCATCCTGAGAATTTCCGGCGAAGAGGCCAAACCCTTCCTGCAAGGGCTGCTGACGCGCGATGTCCTGACCCTTAAACAGGGTGAGCCGCGCTGGGGCGGGCTGCTCACGGCGCAGGGCAAAGCGCTGTTCGACATGATATTGTGGGCCGATGGCGACGATGTGCTGATAGATTGCGAGGATGCGCAGGCCGATGCATTGGCGCGGCGGCTGACGCTCTATCGCCTGCGTCGCAAGGTCGTGATTGCGCGTGAGGAGACGTTGGCGGTGCATTGGTCGCTTGATGCAACGGAAGCACCGCCCGATCCCCGCCTGCCCGCTCTTGGCCATCGCTGGATTGCGCCGCCGGACGAAGGCGGCGCTTCTGCGGCGTTCCGTGCGCATCGTCTGGCGTTGGGCGTGTTCGAGGGGGCGGAGGAACTGGGGCAGGACCAGACGCTGTGGCTGGAAACCAATGCACAGGAACTGGGCGGCGTGGATTATGACAAGGGCTGCTATGTCGGACAGGAAAATACCGCACGGATGCATTACCGGGCCAAGGTAAACCGGCGGCTGGTTGCCGTGCCGCTGAACCAGGCGGACGAAAAGCGCCAGCGCGCGGCTTTGCCGGACATGGACCTGTCGATCGAATTGCGGCGGGTGGAGGCGCTGGACCCGACCACCTTGCCCGGCTGGCTGGCTGCGGCGATTGCGGAGCAGGCCGCGGAATGAGCGCGACGCTTCAACGGCGGCTGTTGTCGCTGTTCATGGCCGTTCTGGCCTCGGTCTCCACCACCGCCCATGCCGACACGCCCTGGACGCTGGTTGCCACCTACCCCCATGACCCAGCCGCCTTTACCGAAGGTCTCTTCTTCCACGGCGGCGTTATGTACGAAAGTACCGGGCTTGAGGGACAGTCGGACATTCGCAAGGTCTCGCTCAAGACCGGCAAGGTGATCGAGCGCCGCGTGCTGGAACCGCGCTATTTCGGTGAGGGCATCGTCAATTGGGGCGACCGGATCATCAGCCTGACTTGGCGTCATCGGCAGGGATTCCTGTGGAACCTGAAGGATTTCAAGCCAGTCGGCGCTTTTCGTTACGAAGGCGAAGGTTGGGGCATGACTCAGGATGGCCGGTCGCTCATCATGAGCGACGGCACTGCGCAACTGCGCTTTCTGGACCCGGTCGAACTCACCGAGCAGCGGCGCATTACCGTGACCTGGAACGGGCGCGCGGTGGAGCGGCTCAACGAACTGGAATGGGTGCGCGGCGAAATCTGGGCAAACATCTGGTATGATACCCGGATAGCGCGGATCGATCCTCGCACAGGAGCAGTGATCGACTGGATCGATGTCGCTGCGTTGCGCAAGGCGGCTGGTGTGACCGACACCGAAGCGGTAGCGAACGGCATCGCCTATGATGCAGCGAAGGACAGAGTGTTCGTAACGGGCAAGAACTGGCCGAAATTGTTCGAAATACGGGTAGGGAAATAAGACAGGGACCGCTGGAGCTTTACCGCTTCCACCGCGCCCAAATGGCGGTGGGCAGCAGGAGCCCTCTCGCTTCCTCCCGCACCGTCAGTTCACCGACTTCCACTTCGCCGGGCAGGTCGGCGAAGGCCTGGCGCAGCAGTTCACCGATCGCCAGCGCCGACATGCGTACAGCATAGACGGTCAGGAACAGAAAACGGCTTTCGGCATCAAGCAACTGGCGGCAATCGGCGATCAGGGCGGGCAGGTCTTCCTCCAGCCGCCACACTTCGCCATCGGGTCCACGGCCATATTTGGGCGGGTCGAGCAATATGCCATCATAGCGCCGACCACGCCGCACTTCGCGCGCGACGAACTTGGCCGCGTCTTCCACGATCCAGCGAACTGGGTTGTCCCCCATGCCGGACAGTGCGGCGTTGGCGCGGGCTTGGGCCACAGATTTCTTTGACGCATCGACATGCACCATGCGTGCGCCGCTGGCCGACATGGCAAGCGTACCGACGCCGGTGTAGCCAAACAGGTTCATGACTTCGGCCTCGGCCTTGTCCGCTGTGCGTTCCCGCATCCAGTCCCACACGGGGGCCATGTCGGGGAAGAAGCCCAGATGGCGAAAGGGCGTGCAACTGGACTGAAACGTTACTTCATTCCATGCAAGCGGCCAGCCATCGGCAGGAACCGGCTTGTCGTAGAACCAGCGGCCGCCGCCCTCTTCGTCCGAACCGGGCACAAATTCGCCGTCCGCTTTCCAGTCGTCGGTCGCGGGCGCCCACATCGCTTGTGGTTCGGGGCGAATGAAGCGGTAGCGGCCATAGCGTTCCAGCTTACGGCCATGGCCTGAATCGATCAGGCCATAATCGGCCCAGGGTTCACCAATGAGGGTTTTCAGGTTCACAACAGGCCTCCGTTCGTTTCGAGCGTGTCGAGGAACGCTGCGCATCCGGTTCTCGACTTTGCTCGAACCGAACGGATGGAAAGTTCAGGCGCGCGGCGTCGCGCGCTCCGCGACATAGGCCGTCACTGCCTCAAATGTGCCGGGCAGTTTGACGTAATTTTCTTCGCGCGAAAACAGGTCGCCCACGCGCGCGGGTAGCGGCGGCCGGGTGCCGGTCGCTCGTTCCACAGCGTCGCGGAACTTGGCCGCATGGGCGGTCGCCAGCGTGACGACCGGGATCGACGGATCGAGATCGACCTCCCGCGCCGCCGCCAGGCCGATGGCGCTATGCGGATCGATGATCTGCCCCGCGCCATCATAGGCCCAACGCATTGCCATGGTCATGCCATCGGGGTCGATCCGAGCGGAGGTGAAGAGATGCGCCGCGCCTTCCCGCTGAGCATTGGTCAGGCGCATGGAGCGCGCGGATTCGAACCCGTGCATCTGGGTATTGAGCGCCATGCCGTCGCGGCCACCGGCATCGAACAGCAGCCGTTCGAAATTGGAACTGACCTGAATGTCCATGCTGGGCGTCGCGGTCGGCACCACCTGACCCTGGCTGTAATCGCCATCGGACAGCGCGCGATGCAATATGTCATTGACGTTGGTCGCGACGATCAGCTTGGCGACCGGCAGGCCCATCTTCGCAGCGACATAGCCCGCGAAGACATCGCCGAAATTGCCGGTGGGGACGGAGAAGGCGACGGGGCGTTCCGGCGCACCCAGACGGACGGCCGCGTAGAAATAATAGACCACCTGCGCCATCAGCCGCGCCCAGTTGATCGAGTTGACGGCAGACAGGTTAAACCGACGGGAAAAATCCGCGTCTTTGAACATACGCTTCACCATCGCCTGCGCGTCGTCGAAGCTGCCGTCGATGGCGATATTATGGACGTTGGGGGCCAGCACCGTCGTCATCTGCCGCCGTTGGACATCCGACACCCGTCCTTCGGGGTGGAGCATGAAGATGTCGATCTTCTCACGCCCTGCGACCGCGTCGATCGCCGCTGATCCGGTATCACCCGAGGTTGCACCGACGATGGTGAGATGATCATCACGGCGCGACAGGAAACGCTCAAACAACTGGCCGAGCAGTTGGAGCGCGACATCCTTGAACGCCAGGGTCGGGCCGTGGAACAGTTCAAGCAACCAGTGCTGATGATCCAGTTGCACCAGCGGTGTCACGGCCTGATGGCTGAAACGGCCATAGGCGGCGGTGCAAAGCTCCCGCAATTCTTCCTGTGTCAGCGAACCGGCGACAAACGGCGTCATGACCTGAACCGCCGTTTCGACATAGGATAGACCGGCAAGGTTGCGGATCTGTTCGGTCGAAAAGGCCGGCCAACTGGTCGGCACGTACAACCCGCCATCGGATGCCAGCCCTGCCAGCGTCACATCCTCAAAACCGAGCGACGGCGCGCTCCCCCTGGTGCTTTGATATTGCATAATGGGAATGCGCGGTAGCGACCCATGCGTCATGGGGCAAGCGTTTACCGGGATGTCAGGGCGAGGGAGGCTGGTTCCTGCGGCGTAACGCCAGGATATAGATGATGATGGCGATCCCGGCGAAGAAGAACCATTGCACCGCGTAGGCGAGATGATTGTTGGGCACGTCGGCGGCGCTGGGCGGAGCGCTGGGTTTCAGGCCAGCAGGCGCGCTGCGGGCGATCAACATCGGCCGCAGCGGCGGGGCCTTCCCACCGATTCGCATGATGAGCGCGCGGTGGTCCGGTTCTTCGCTAATCCACCCGGCGATCTGGCCGCCGGTCCAATTGGGCCTGGCATCAGGCCGATCCGTCACACCAATCGCAACCAGCGCGCCCGGTCCTTCCGCACCGGTCGCACATTGGGCGATATGGCGATAGCCAGTGCTGCCGTCGGCGGCGCGGCCTGCTTCCACCTGCCAGCCAACGACGCGCAGGCAGTGCAGCGAGGACGGGCGGAACAACAGGTCGGGCGCGACGGGCGGGAGTTTAGGGAAGGCTACGGCGGGCTTGCCTGGATTGCTGGCGGCCAATTCAAGCGCATGCGCCTTCTCCGTCCGGCGCTGCAACTGCCAGACGCCAAGGGCCATCATGACGATCGCAGCGACCGCGACCAGCAATGTCGGCAATATGGGGATGCGCCTGGAAGCCGGAGCTGCGACGGGATCGGGGGGTAAGGTCATCGCCAGTCTCCATAGCGGGGGACGGTACAAAAGAACACGGCCGGAGCGATGCCCCGGCCGTCGATCTTTTTCCATGAAGCGGGATCAGCCGTGGACTGGCGCGCCCCAGCCACCCCAAACATAGATGGCAACGAACAGGAACAGCCACACCACATCGACGAAATGCCAGTACCAGGCAGCGGCTTCGAAGCCGAAATGCTGGCGCGGGGTAAAGTGCCCCTTATAGGCGCGGATCAGGTTCACGGTCAGGAAGATCGTGCCGACCAGAACGTGGAAGCCGTGAAAGCCAGTCGCCATGTAAAAGGCCGAGCTGTAAGGCGTGCCGCCGAACGGGAACGGCGCGTGGGCATATTCATAGGCCTGTACGCACGAGAAGATCGCGCCCAGAATGATGGTACACCACAACCCCTTGATCATGCCATCACGATCGCCGTGGATCAGCGCATGGTGCGACCAGGTGATGGTGGTGCCCGAGCATAGCAGGATCAGCGTATTGAGCAGCGGCAGCTCGAACGCGTTCATCACATGGATGTCCTTGGACGGGAACAGACCATCGATGGGCGGCAGCGCGCTGGGGAACAGCGAGAAGTCAAAGAAGGCCCAGAACCAGCCGACGAAGAACATCACTTCCGACGCGATGAACAGGATCATGCCGTAGCGCAGATGCAACTGCACCACTGGCGTATGATCGCCCGCATGCGCTTCGGCGACGACATGGGCCCACCAGCTGTAGAAGGTGAACAGCACGCCAGCGAGACCGAGCAGGAATACCCAGCCGCCGCCCGCAGGCAATGCGTCGGGGTGCATCCACATGATCCCGCCGAACGCCATGATCAGCACGGACATCGCGCCGAACAACGGCCAGATGCTGGGCGGGAGAATATGATAATCGTGGTTCTTGGCGCCTGCCATGCCTGCTCTTCCCTGTTCGCGTTATCGTTGGTTGCCTTAGCTTGCCTTCTTGTCCGGCTCAACCGGGTAGAATGTATAGCTGAGGGTTATCTGTTGCGTGTCCTTGTTATCGGGATCGTCGAGGATTTTTGGATCGACAAAATAGAGGACGGGCATCCGCACCTCCTGTCCCGGTTGCAAGGTTTGCTGCGTGAAGCAGAAACACTGGATCTTGGTGAAATAAGCGCCCGCCTGCGTCGGCGTGACGTTGAAACTGGCCGTCCCGGTCACAGGCTTGTCGGACATGTTCTTTGCAATGAAGATCGCCATGTCCTTACGCCCGATCGTCACCGTGTCAGTGCGATGTTCGGGGTAGAATTGCCATGGCATGCCCGGCTGCACGTTCGAATCGAAACGGATCGAAAGTGTATGGCCTGTGGCTTCGCGCACCTGCACGTCGGCGGCGGCGCGCTTGGTCGTGCCGCCAAAGCCGGTCTGTTCGCAGAATATGCGGTAAAGCGGGACTGATGCGAAGCCGAGCGCGAGCATCGACAGGCCAACGCCCGACATCGCGACGAGCGTACGGCGGTTACGCCGGTCCCGGTCGAACGGGGATGGCGGCAGCGCGGCCATCAGATTGCATGGCTCCCACCGATTTTCGCCATGGCGATGGCAAAAAACAGGATGACCAGAAAACCGAGCAACAGCCCGGTGATGAGCGAGCGCGATTTTTGCCGCGCGCGAATCTGCTGTTCTTCTTCCGGGGTCATGCCAAAATCCAGCGATCGACGACGACCGCACCAAAGAGGAGAAACAGATAGAAGATCGAATATTTGAACAGCCGCCGCTCCGGTGCCATCCGCGCAGGATCGGCTTCGCGGCGACGATAGACCTGAAAGGAGAAGAAGGCGAACAACGCAGTACCCAGCAACGCGACCGTGCCATACACCAGCCCGGTCAGGCCGAGCAGCACAGGCGCCATGGCCGCGACGGCCATAATGGCGGTATAGAGCCAGATCTGGCGGCGCGTGACGACTTCGCCCGACACCACTGGCAGCATCGGAATGCCAGCCGCCGCGTAATCGGTTTTCACGAACAAAGCGAGCGCCCAGAAATGCGGCGGCGTCCAAAAGAAGATCAGCATGAACAGCGCGATCGGCAAGGCCGTGATGTCCCCTGTCACCGCCACCCAGCCGATGACCGGGGGGAAAGCGCCCGCCGCGCCACCGATGACAATATTCTGCGCCGTGCGCGGCTTCAGCCAGATTGTATAGACAAAAACGTAGAACAGGATCGATACGGCCAGAACGACAGCGGCGAGCCAGTTGGTCGCCATGCCGATCAGGATGACCGAGAAGAAGGAAAGTCCTACGCCGAAATGGAGCGCCGATTGCCGATCCATCCGACCCGCAGGCAGCGGCCGGTTGGCGGTGCGCTTCATCTTGGCATCAATGTCCGCCTCATACCATTGGTTGAGGCTGGCCGCAGCCCCCGCACCCAGTGCGATGCACAGGATGGCGGTGAAGGCGAGTACCGGATGGATGTGGCCCGGTGCTGCCAGCAGCCCGCACAGGCCAGTGAACACGACCAGCGTCATCACGCGCGGCTTCGTCAGCGCGAGGAAGTCGCGCCAATGGGCCGTAATAGGGGCGGATGTCATCATCGCGGTCGTCATATCTGTCCTGGCTCTATTTAGCGAGAGCTGTCGCTGGAGCCTATAGCATGAGGGGGGCGGGCGCATGTCACCCGCCCCCCGATCATGTCAGTCCGTCACTGGATCAATGATGCGCCGCATCGTCGATAACTGGCAGGGTTTCGAACTGGTGGAAGGGCGGCGGGCTGGACAGCGTCCATTCCAGCGTCGTTGCGCCTTCACCCCAGGGGTTACCCGCAGCCTTCTTGCCAGCCGCAAGCGACCAGATGATGTTGATGAAGAAGATCACCATGCCGACGGCCATGATTTCATAACCATGTGTAGCCACGCTGTTCCACTTTTCAAACGCAGCCGGATAGTCGGGATAACGACGTGGCATGCCCGACAGGCCCAGGAAATGCATCGGGAAGAACAATAGGTTCACGCCGATGAAGAATACCCAGAAGTGAAGCTGGCCGAGAAACTCATTGTACATCCGGCCCGACATTTTCGGGAACCAGTAGTAGAAGCCAGCGAAGAGCGAGAAGACTGCACCCAACGAGAGAACGTAGTGGAAATGCGCGACCACATAATAGGTGTCGTGCAGCACGTCATCGACGCCGCCGTTCGCCAGCACGACGCCGGTGACGCCGCCCACGGTGAACAGGAAGATGAAGCCCAGCGCCCAGACCATCGGGGTCTTGAAACTGATCGAACCACCCCAGATCGTCGCGATCCATGAGAAGATCTTGATGCCCGTGGGCACGGCGATGACCATCGTCGCGGCGGTGAAGTACATCTTCACATTCACCGACATGCCGGTGGTGAACATGTGGTGCGCCCACACGACGAAGCCGACCACGCCTATCGCGACCATGGCATAAGCCATGCCCAGATAGCCGAACACGGGCTTTTTCGAGAAGGTCGAGATGATCTGGCTGACGATACCGAAACCGGGCAGGATCATGATGTAGACTTCGGGGTGGCCGAAAAACCAGAAAAGATGCTGGTAGAGTTCGGGATCGCCGCCACCGGCCGCATCGTAGAAGGTCGTGCCGAAATTACGATCGGTCAGCAGCATGGTGATCGCAGCAGCCAGAACCGGCAGTGCAAGCAGCAGAAGGAAGGCAGTGACCAGCACCGACCAGACGAACAGCGGCATTTTGTGCAGGGTCATGCCCGGCGCACGCATGTTGAGAATGGTGGTGATGAAGTTGACCGCACCCAGGATCGATCCAGCACCCGCGATATGCAGCGACAGGATCGCCATATCGACCGCAGGACCAGCCGAACCGCTGGTCGACAGCGGAGCATAGACGGTCCAGCCGGTGCCCGCGCCATAGCCGGTGCCGCCCGGCACGAAGGCCGAGCCAAGCAGCAGCAGGAAAGCGGGGATGAGCAGCCAGAAGCTGACGTTGTTCATCCGGGGGAAGGCCATGTCCGGCGCACCGATCATGATCGGCACGAACCAGTTGCCAAAGCCGCCGATGATTGCAGGCATCACCATGAAGAACACCATGATGAGGCCGTGTGCCGTAATCAGCGCGTTCCACAGATGATAGGCCTGGTCCAGCGAAGCGGGTTCAGCACCCAGCAGCGAATGCTGGATATTCGCCCAGCCTTGCAGATACTGAATGCCCGGATGCGCGAGTTCGGCGCGCATCAGGCCGGAAATCGCGCCACCCACGACACCCGCGAAGATCGCGAAAATCAGGTAGAGGGTGCCGATGTCCTTATGATTGGTGGACATGAACCAGCGCTGGAAGAAGGCTGGCTTATGGTCGGCGTCATGATGCTCGTGAGCATGATCGCCGTATTGATCTGCGGTAATGGTGGTCATGGCGTATCTGCCCCTACATCAAAGCTTGGCGTCGGCGGCGGGCGTAGCGGGCACAGCCGCCTGAGCCGTCACAGGCGCGGCTGCGCCGGGAAGCTTGCCGCCCTGTGACAGCACCCACTGATTAAACTGCGCAGGCGGCAACGCCTCGATCGCGATCGGCATGAAGCCGTGGCGCGCGCCACACAATTCCGAACACTGGCCGTAATAGACGCCCGGCTTTTCGATCGTGAAGCTCTTTTCATTGAGGCGGCCCGGCACTGCATCCATCTTCACCCAGAGCGACGGCACGGCAAAGCTGTGGATCACGTCGGCGCCAGTGATGATCAGCTTGATCGGACGACCGACAGGCAGGACCAGACGGTTGTCCGGCGCGAGCAGATAAGGCTCGCCATTGGCCTTCGCCTTGTCTTCGGTCAGCATGTTGGACACGAATTCGGGGATGCCCGCATCGGGATATTCATAGCCCCAGTACCATTGATAGCCTGTGACCTTGACGGTCAGCGCATCCTTGGGCGCTGGCTTATACTGGTCGGCGAGCAAGCCGATGGATGGCACCGCGACGATCAGCAGGATGATGACTGGCGCGACAGTCCAGATCACTTCGATCAGGGTGTTGTGCGATGTCTTAGACGGCACGGGGTTGGCCGACGCGCGGAATTTCCACATCGCGTAGAGCATCAGCGCCAGCACGAGGATGGAAATTGCGAAGATCAGCGGAATCAGCATCTTGTCATGCAACCAGCGCGCCGTGTGACCGGTCGATGTGAACTGCTCCTGCAGGGTATATTCGCCCGGCTTTGGCATGCCGATACCTTCGGTCGGCTTCATGCGTGGCGGCGCGGCGACCGTGGCGACCGGCGCTGCCTGTGCGGCTGGCACAGCAGCGTTGGCAGCCGAATCAGCTGGCACGGCAGCATTCTCCGCAACCGGCGCGGCGGCGGCGACATTGTCCTGCGCCAGCGCCTGACCGTTCATCGCAATGGCTGGCGCGAAAGCCAGCAACCCAGCGAGAACGAGCGATTTCACCTGTTTCATAAGCGTCTTCTTACCCCGTAACCCCTTGGCGCCGCTGCAACGAAGACGCGCGTATGCACGCCATCCTCGCCCGGTCGGTTCTGCCGCGGCTTATAGGCATGGTTTTTGCCTGCCTCAAGCGCTCAGGAGCAGATTTTCTTCGCTGTTGCAACGATCCCGTCCCCCGCCTATTTCGCAGCTACGCGCGCAGGGGCGCGAAGATGACAGGGTGCGGCGTGTCGAAAGGTGCGCCAACACCCGCTACAGGATATGTGAAACGGCATGAACGACGAGGAAGTATTGGCGGAATTCCGGGCGGCAGGGGCGCTGCTCGAAGGACATTTCATTCTGTCGTCGGGCCGTCGCAGCGCCAACTATCTGCAATGCGCACGGGTTTTGATGAACGCGGATCGCGCCGGCAAGCTGGCTCGCGCCATAGTGCAGAAATTGCCCCGCGAGTTGCGGCAGGAGATCGATCTGGTCGTGTCGCCCGCCATGGGTGGCCTGATCATCGGCCATGAGGTCGGCCGTGCGCTCGACAAGGACGCCGTTTTTCTGGAGCGCCCCGAAGGCACGTTCGAACTGCGTCGTGGGTTCGCCATTACGCCGGGTCAGAAAGTGCTGATGGTCGAAGACGTCGTGACCACCGGCCTGTCTTCGCGGCAAGCGATCGCGGCAGTCGAAGCGGAAGGCGGCATCGTCATCGCCGAAGCGGCTTTGGTGGACCGATCAGCGGGCGAGGTAGATCTGGGCGTTCCCTTCTACCCGCTCGTCTCGATCAATTTCCCGGTCTATGAAGCCGATGCCTTACCGCCCGAGCTGGCGGCGATTCCGGCGATCAAGCCGGGCAGCCGGAAGTAGCCCTATGAACCATGCAGCCACCCCGTTGCGCCTGGGCGTCAATATCGACCATGTAGCCACCATCCGCAACGCACGGGGCGGCGAGCATCCCGACCCGGTGAAGGCAGCGCTGCTGGCTGCCAAGGCGGGGGCGGACGGCATCACTGCGCATCTGCGTGAGGACCGACGGCATATCCGCGATGAGGATATCGCCATGCTGATGGCGTCGCTCGACGTGCCGCTCAATCTGGAGATGGCGGCGACGACCGAAATGCTGGACATCGCGCTGCGTTATAAACCCCATGCCGCCTGCATCGTGCCGGAAAAGCGCGAGGAACGCACGACCGAAGGCGGGCTGGACGCGGCCGGACAATTTGAAATGCTGCGTCCGGTCGTTGCGGCGCTGGGCGAGGCAGGGATTCGCGTGAGTCTGTTCATCGAAGCGGATGCGGTACAGATCGACGCGGCGATCCGGCTGGGCGCGCCGGTGGTGGAATTTCACACCGGCGCTTATGCCCACCTGACCGGGGAGGCGCGCGCCACCGAACTGCGCAAGATCGCCGATGCCGTAGCGCTGGCCGCCAAGAACGGGATCGAACCCCATGCAGGCCATGGGCTGACCTTCGACAATGTCGGGCCGATCGCCGCGATCCCGCAGGTCGCCGAACTCAATATCGGGCATTTCCTGATCGGCGAGGCGATATTCGGCGGGCTGGAGGGCAGCATCCGCGAAATGCGGCGGCAGATGGATCTGGCGCGGTGAGTGCCAAATGTCATCCTCCCCTGACAGGGGAGGTGGCAGGGCGCAGCCCTGACGGAGGGGTATCGCCCTATCGATGGGGTGATACCCCTCCACCATTCGCTTCGCGAACGGTCCCCCTCCCCTTGCGGGGGAGGATTTTCCTTTGATCATCGGCCTTGGCTCCGACCTTTGCAATATCGAGCGGATTCAGAACTCGCTCGATCGCTTCGGCGCGCGCTTTGAAGTGCGGGTGTTCACCGACATCGAGCAGGCCAAGGCCAATCGCCGCCCCTTTACCAAGGCAGGCACGCTGGCCAAGCGGTTCGCCGCCAAGGAAGCCTTTTCCAAGGCCGTCGGCACCGGCTTCAAAGCGGGCGTGTTCATGAAGGACATCGGCGTCGTCAATGCCGCGTCTGGCGCACCCACGTTGGACCTTTCCGGCGGCGCGCTGGCCCGGCTGGAATCGATGGTGCCAGCCGGGCACAGACCGGTCATTCATCTGACGCTCACCGACGATCATCCATGGGCGCAGGCCTTTGTCATCATTGAGGCGCTACCGCTATGACCGCGCCCATCCCCCCTTCTTCGAGCGAGCATCCGCCCATGACGGCAGTCGACCTGACCCCGGACCAAGATGACACGCAGCCAACAGTGCCCGAAACGGCCGAGCCGCAATCCTGGGTCAATTGGTGGCATGAGCTGAAAAGCATCGCGCTACTGATCCTGGCGGTGCTGGCCTTCCATAGTTTTGTCGCCAAGCCTTTCTACATCCCGTCAGAATCGATGATGCCGGTGTTGCTGACCGGCGATCGGCTGGTGGTGAGCAAATTCCCCTATGGCTGGTCCTATGTCTCGCCCAGTTTCCACCCGCTGCCATTTCTGAAAGGGCGCGTGCTGGGGCGACTGCCGGAACGAGGCGACATCGTCATCGTCAGCCCCCAGAATCGGCGGGAGGATTATATCAAGCGGGTGATAGGCCTGCCCGGCGACATTATCGAAGTACGTGGCGGTCAGGTCGTCCTGAATGGCGTGGCGGTGCCGCAGAAGATGTTGAAGCCCCTGCGCATCCCGATCGATGGCAACGCACCCTGTTCGCCGCTGCAATTTCCCGGCGCGCTGGTTAGCGGCAGGGATGGCCGGGACTATTGCGAACTGCCGGTGCGGCAGGAAGTCCTGCCCAACGGCAAGACCTATGTCGTGATCGACATGGGGCCGAGCGCGCTGGATTGGTATGGTCCGGTGCGCGTACCCGAACATCATGTTTTCCTGATGGGCGACAATCGCGACAACAGCGCGGACAGCCGCGCGCCACTCGATGAAAACGGGCTGGGCGGCCCGGTGCCATGGGAAGCGATCGGCGGACGGGCCGAATTCATCACTTTCAGCCTGGATGGGGACGCGACATGGAATCCGCTGAGCTGGTTCCATGCGCTGCGCAGCGGGCGGGCGGGGAACAGCCTGCGTCCAGCGAGCGTTTCAGCGCCGCAATAAGATCGGCAACATAAGGGGCCAGGGTTTTGAGCGAAGCGACGCAAAGCCACGTCGAGGAACCTGGTCCCAGCGAGATGCGCAGCCCGCTGGTTCAGCAGGAATTGAAGCGCGCGGGCGTGTGGTTCGCACTCGCCGTGGCGTTGGGGCTGATCGTGCTGCTGGCACAGCCGATCCTCCTTATTCTTGGCGCTCTGGTGCTGGCCACGATGATGGATGGCGGCACGCGCCTGCTTGGCCGTGTCTTGCCGATCGGGCGGGGTTGGCGACTGACCATTGTGTTGCTGGGCATAGTCGCTTTCATTGCCTACACATTTTATCTGACTGGATCGAGCCTGGCAGCGCAGGCTCAGGCGATGCGCACGATCGTTGAAGCGCAGGTCGCACGCATCGGCGGATGGATGCAGCATCTGGGCATCACCACGACCCCCGATGATTTCAAGAGCCTGGCGTCGCAGGCGATGAGTTCGATGGGCCGGGTCACCGCAGCGGTCGGCACGGCGGTGGGCGTGATTACCAGCCTGGTGATGATGGTGGTGCTGGCGATTTTCCTGGCGGTCGAACCCAAGCTATATGAACGTGGCGTCGCGTGGATGCTGCCGATCGACAAGCGGGCGCATTTTTATGCCATCGCTGACAAGATGGGCTGGACGCTGCGCCGGTTGATGGCCGGACGGTTGATCGGCATGACGGTGGAGGGCGTGGGCGTTTGGCTGTTCCTGTGGATTGGCGGCGTGCCGATGGCGGGACTGCTGGGCATATTGACCGCACTGTTCGCTTTCCTGCCCAATATTGGCGCGATCATATCAGGCGTTCTCATCATCCTCGTCGGCTTTTCAGGCGGAACCCATACCGGCTTCTATGCCTTTGGCGTTTATATGGTGGTGCAGATCATCGATGGCTATCTGATCGTGCCGATGGTCGCGAAAAAGGCGACCGACCTTGCCCCGGCGCTGGTGCTGGGCGCGCAGATACTGCTCGGCGCGCTCTTCGGCATATTGGGACTGGCTTTGGCTGACCCGATCGTCGCGATGATCAAAGTCTATCTGGAGGAGCGGTCCAAGGGGCTGGAGACCCAGAATAAAGCGCGCATCGCCGAGCGGATGATTGGCGGCGCATAGCTCAAGAAAAAGGGGCCGACGAGCGGCCCCTTCTGATTCAGCGATATAGCAGCGATCAGTTACCCGGCACAGGCAAGGGCTGCGCTTCGGGCGCGCCGCCCGAACCGCCCTGCTGTTGCTGCATCATCTGCTGCATCTGCATGATTTCCGCGCGCGACTTGAAGTCGTGCAGTTCCACGTCGAACACCAGCACCGAACCGGCCGGGATCGGGCCAGCGGCCTGATCGCCATAGCCAAGCTGTGACGGAATCCACAGGCGATAGGAACCGCCCTTGCGCATCTGCTGCAAGCCTTCGGAGAAGCCGGGCACTACGCCATCGACAGGCATCGCTGCCTGTGGGTTCTGGTCGAACACGGTGCCGTCGAGCAGCGTGCCCTTATAACCCACCAGCGCCACGTCGGTGGTGGTCGGGCTGGGACCAGCGCCTTCCTTCAGCGTCTTGATCTGAAGCCCTGACGCTGTGGTGACAACGCCCTTGGCTCCGGCGTTGCGCGTCAGGAAAGCGGCTGGCGAAGGCGTTACGCCCTGTTGCCCCGCCCAGGCAAGACCGCCAGCCGCCAGCGCAACGGCAGCGACGCCGATCCAGAGGCGCGTCAAAGATCCCTTGGCGATGGAACGAAGGGGTACAGCCGTCGTGGACATGGCGACAAGTCTCGCAATTGTAGGGCGGGATAGCAGCAGGGAAGCGGGGCGGCGCGAACCGCCCCGACGGCGCTTACTTCGCGCCGTCGCGCTCGGCGCGCTTGCGGTCCATCTTGCGGGCGCGACGGACAGCGGCAGCCTTTTCACGGGCGCGCTTTTCCGACGGCTTTTCGTAGTGGCGACGCAGCTTCATTTCGCGATACACGCCTTCACGCTGCAACTTCTTCTTGAGCGCGCGGAGGGCCTGGTCGACATTATTGTCGCGAACGATGATCTGCATAAGTCCGTCAATCTCCAATCGAAAACGAGCGGTGCGCCGGGATTATACATCCGTCCCGACGGGCCGACCGAATAGCAAAGCCAGTGAGTCGTCGCAGGTCGCCCTACGCCGTGTGGGGCGCGCCCTACCAGCAGAGTCGCACCAGTTCAACCCTAAAGCCTGCATACTCGACAGGCGCGCTCGTGTGAACGATAGTCGCATCCACAATAAAAGAGAGGATCCGCCATGGCCAGCGCCGCGAAAAAGCCCGACCCGTCCCCCGCCGAATGGGAGGCGCGCCAGCAGCTTGCCGCCTGTTATCGCATCTTCGACCATATGGGCTGGTCGGAACTGATCTACAACCATATCACGCTGCGCGTGCCGGGCGAGGAGCATGCGTTTCTTATCAACCCGTTCGGGCTTGGCTATGACGAGGTAACGGCGTCGAACCTTGTCAAGATCGACATCGACGGACAGGTGCTTGACGGCAGTCCCTATCCGGTCAACCGGGCAGGCTTTACCCAGCATAGCGTTTTCCACCGCCACCTGCCCGACGCCCATTGCATCATTCATACCCATACCACCGCGGGCATGGCGGTCAGCGCGACGCGCGAAGGGCTGAGGCCGATCAGCTTCTACGCTGCGGCGTTCAGTGGGCGAATCGCCTATCACGGGTTTGAAGGGGTGACACTTCGGCCAGAGGAAGGCGAACGACTGATCGCCAATCTGGGCGACAGGCGGGTGATGATGCTGCGCAATCATGGGACGCTGGTGATGGGGGAGAGCCTGCCCGAGGCGTTCCTGAAACACTGGTCGCTGCAACGGGCGTGCGAGATTCAGGTGGCGGCAGGCGCGGCGGGAACGCCGGTGGATATTCCGGCCGAGGTGATCGCGGTGCATCAGCGCGATCTGGCGGGGATGCAGTTGCCGGTTGGTCCGGGCGTGCCGGATTTTCAGGCGATGGTGCGGATGATCGACCGCAAGGACACAAGTTGGCGCACCTGATTTCCAGAGTGAGACATAGGGTAGTTGCGCATTCCCACCTGTAAGGACAGCAGCAAAACCCATATCGTTACGGATTCGTATTAATTTTCGATGTGCGCCTGATCGATATCATAGACGCGGGGCCAAAAAGAACATAAATAGAACGACATGACCCAGATGACGACCCGGACGAAATTGGAAATATTGGCGGACGCGGCCAAATATGATGCGTCCTGCGCGTCGTCGGGCACGGCCAAGCGGGATTCGCGCGGCGGCAAGGGCGTGGGATCGACGGAGGGCATGGGCATTTGCCATGCCTATGCCCCCGACGGACGCTGTATCTCGCTGCTCAAGATTTTGCTGACCAACAGTTGCATTTTCGATTGCCATTACTGCATCAACCGCCGGTCGAGCGATGTGAAGCGGGCGCGCTTCACGGTGCAGGAAGTCGTGGACCTGACGCTTAATTTCTATCGGCGCAATTATATCGAGGGGCTGTTTCTGTCGTCGGGCATCATCCGGTCGTCCGACTATACGATGGAGCAGATGGTGTCGGTGGCCCGGACGCTGCGCGAGGATCATGATTTTCGCGGTTACATCCACCTGAAAACCATACCCGATGCCGACCCGGACCTGATGCGGCAGGCCGGACTGCACGCCGATCGACTGTCGATCAATGTCGAATTGCCGACCGAGGGCGGACTGAAAAAGCTGGCCCCCGAAAAGGATGGCGTACGGATCGAGGGCGCGATGGGGCAGATGAAAGCGGAGATGGACGATCATGGCGACGCGCGGAAGAAATATCGCCATGCGCCGCGCTTTGCCCCGGCAGGCCAGTCGACGCAGATGATCGTGGGCGCGGACGCAGCGGACGACCGGGCGATCATCACACGGGCAAGCAGCCTGTATGACCGGCACCGGCTGCGGCGCGTTTATTACAGCGCCTTTTCGCCGATCCCTTCGCCCAGCGCGGTGCTGCCGCTGCAACGTCCGCCGCTGATGCGGGAGCATCGACTGTACCAATCCGACTGGATGATGCGCTTTTATGGCTATGAAGCGGGTGAGATCGCCGCGGCGACCGATCCGGCGACGGGATGCCTGCCGCTCGACATCGACCCCAAGCTGGCATGGGCGCTCAGCCACCGGGGAACATTCCCCGTGGACGTCAATCGCGCGCCGCGTGAGATGCTGCTGCGCGTGCCGGGACTGGGGGTGAAGGCGGTGGAGCGCATCCTGACCAGCCGTCGCCATCGCCGGTTGCGGCTGGACGATGTCGCGCGGATGACGACGTCGATCAAAAAGCTGCGCCCATTCCTGATCGCGGCGGATTGGCGACCGTCGGGGCTGATCGACCGCATCGATTTACGCGCGCGAGTCGCACAACCGCGCGATCAGCTGGAATTGTTCACATAAACCCTGTTTATTCAGATTTTGCGGTTGATTGCCCGGCGCGTTCGTGAAAACGTGGCATTTCCAGTCATGCAAGGGATATTCGGATCTTGGCGACGATGTTCGACGATCGGGCGATGGGCCGCAACACTGGCTTTGCCAAGCGGGTGAGCAGCCATCTGGCGGCGGCGCTGGTCGTGTTCTGCCTGCTTCAGATTTTCATCGTGGCCAAGATGGGCGGATCGCTGGTCCTGCATCTGGGCATTATCGTGGCGATCGCCGGTTTCGCCATCGCCGCGCGCGGGCTGGAACGGCGCTGGCAGATGCTGGAACGCGGCGGCCTGTCACAATCGGGCCTGCGCGTGCGGTTCCGTCGCGACTTGCTGCAATTGTGGGGCGCGAGCATCCTGGGCGCTTTACTTTGGATTCCCGTCGCGATCATTTTTCGCACGTTGTTCGGCTAAACCCCAGGGAGCCAATCGCTCCGCCTGTCGTTATCCCCGCTCGCACGAGGAGACACGACCATGGCCGACGCCAGCATTTTCGACCGCCTGAAACAGGACCACGACACCCACCGCGAGCTGTTCAAAAAGATCGACGCGGCCAAGGATGACGATCAGCTGGAAAAGCTCGTCACGCAATTCAAGATCGAAGTGACGGCCCATGCTGCCGCCGAGGAAGAAACGCTCTACGCCACCATGCTGGCGAAGCCCGACCTGCGGGAAGATGCGCAGCATAGCGTGTCCGAACATAAGGAAATCGACGATTATTTCGAAGAACTGGATGAACTGAAGTTCAACGGCGAAGCGTGGCGGAAGAAATTCGCCGAGATGAAGAAGCGCTACCTCCACCACATCGACGAGGAGGAGGAAGAGATGTTCCCCGACGCGGCCGAGGAACTGACCGCCGAGGAAGAAAAGGCGCTGGGCAAACGCTTTGCCGAGCGCAAGCCCGACGAACTGGAACGGGCGAAAGCCGAGGACT
Source organism: Sphingobium sp. (assembly GCF_049304695.1). GTDB lineage: Bacteria > Pseudomonadota > Alphaproteobacteria > Sphingomonadales > Sphingomonadaceae > Sphingobium. Next base: position 75,362 of record NZ_JBAQOK010000032.1, on the reverse strand, counting down.
AAGCCACGGTAATGCACCACATCGCGCTCGACGCCCCGGACGATTTCGAGGGCTGGCGCGATGTGGCGCGGCGGCTGGTGCTGGCAGATGTGCATCCGGCCGATGTGACATGGCAGGTGGGCGATGCGCCGGGCGATCTGTTTGCGTCCGATGCTTTACCCGTCATCGAAGCGCGTGGAGCGGTTTTTACCGTGCCGCGCGCCTTTGTCGATCTGGCGCAGAGCGCGATCCTGCATCGGGACAATGAGCGTTTTGCACTGCTTTACGCCCTGTTGTGCCGGGTGCGCGCACGGCCCGGCACGATGGAGGATAAGGCCGATCCGCTGCTGCGGCGTGTCGAGGCGCTGGCCAAGACGGTGCGCCGCGACATTCACAAGATGCGCGCCTTCGTGCGCTTTCGCGAAGTGGCGGAAGAAGGCGGCGCGCGCTTCGTCGCCTGGTTCGAGCCGGACCATCATATCGTGCGCGCCAATGCCGGTTTCTTTGCGCGGCGCTTTACCACGATGTGCTGGTCAATCCTGACGCCGGACGTCAGCATTCACTGGGACGGCGAGATCGTGCGCGAAGGGCCGGGTGCCACCCGTGCCGATGCGCCCGGCGACGACCCGGTCGAGGCATTGTGGAAAGGCTATTATGCCGCGATCTTCAATCCCGCGCGGCTGAAGACCGGGGCGATGCTGTCGGAAATGCCCCGGAAATATTGGCGCAACCTGCCCGAAGCAGCACTGATCCCCGACCTGATCGCAGGCGCGCAGCAGCGCGAGGCAGCGATGATCGCAACGGCTCCTCTGGCGGAAAAGCCCACTGGGCGGCAGGGCAATGCGGAGACTGTCTGGGCCGCGTTGCGGGGGGACGCGATGGGCTGCACACGCTGCGCCCTGCACGAAAATGCGACGCAGACGGTGTTTGGCGAAGGACCGCTGAACGCGCCGCTATTGTTCATCGGCGAACAGCCGGGCGATCAGGAGGATCTGGCCGGGCGGCCGTTTGTGGGACCAGCGGGGCAATTGTTCGATGCGGCATTGGCGGAGGCCGGGGTCGATCGGCGCCAGGCCTATGTCACCAATGCGGTCAAGCATTTCAAGTTCGAGCAACGCGGCAAGCGCCGCATTCACCAGACTCCGCAAGCGGGCGAGGTTCAGGCGTGCCGGTGGTGGCTGGCACAGGAGCTGGACATCATCCGCCCCCGCATTGTCGTGGCGCTGGGCGCGACGGCGGCGCGGGCGATGCTGGGCAAGGCGGTGGCGATCGGCAAGACGCGTGGCGCCGCGATACCCCTGGACAATGGCGCGGAGGGTTGGGTGACGGTGCATCCCAGCTATCTGCTGCGCCTGCCCGACGAAACCAGACAGGCAGAAGAGCGGGCACGCTTTGTTGCGGAGTTGCATATGGTGGAGGAGCGACTGGCGGCATTGGTATAATAGGCGAATATGGAACGACGGCAGTCCTCGCCGTTCCATACCCCAACCCGCTGATGCGGGATGACCGAGTTGGGATGGGCAGATCGCGTAGACCCACCCGCCCCTAATGCGTTAGAATTTTGCGACGACACCGGCCATTGGGCGGATCGAACGGAAATTGCCCATCGTGTCGGCCTGCACCCGCAGACGGATGTTGCTGCTCTGGGCCGAACCACCCATGTCAGCAGGCGAAAGCTCGACGCCTGCGCCATAGGTCGTGCCGTGATAATCGCGGCTGTCGGGACCAAGCGCGTCGAAATTAACCCATTTATAGCCGACCTTGCCAAAGATCATGCTGTCCTTGCCGGCCTTGACCCCGACGCGGCCAGCCGCGCCATATTCCCAATCGATGTCGCCAGACACACCCTTGGACGCAGAGCCTTCAACGCCGACGATCAAAGGACCGGCGACATTATAGTTCACGCCCGCGACGCCTTCGACCATGCGGCCCTTGTAGCCGACGGGTGGGATGCCCTCCTTGCCGGTTTCGCTGTCGAAATTATGTACGCCGCCCATGACGCCGACATAAGGCTCGATACGGCTCGTGGCGCCCGTGTCCTGCGCCAGAACGGCTGCAGGCAACAGGGACGCGGCAACGGCCGCCGTGAAAAGCAGTGTCTTCATGGATAAGACCCTTATTCTTCGTTGATATAAAATGAGCGGTTTGGAAACCGCCGGATCGAAGCGAGCGCTCAAAGCGCCTCGTATCGACGCTATGACAATGACCGGACCGTGCGTAAGGTTGCGCCGCTGGATCGTCAAAATCGGCAAACAGCCAGTTATGTGACGGGAAAAGCACGGTTTCTGTCAGTGGGATGAACGAAACTATGCGAAGCTGAACCTGCGATAAACGCTGGCGGGCGGACGATAATCCATTCACAACCAATTCAACCATCGCGCGTTACGCCTGACATCAGACGGATAAAAAGGAGATGTGCGATGACGGGCATCCGGAACAGAATGTTGGCCGCAATCGGCCTGGCAAGCGCCCTTGCATTGGGTGGTTGCGCCTATGACGATGGCTATGGTTATGGCGGCGTGAGCGTGGGCACCGGCTATTATGGCGGCGGTGGCTATTATGACGACGCCTATTATGGCGGCGGCGGCTACTATCCGTCGGGCGTCTATAATGGCTGGTACGACAATTATTATTATCCCGGCAGCGGATATTATGTCTACGATCGGGGCGGACGGCGTCAGCGCTGGAACGATGGCCAGCGTCGCTATTGGGAAGGCCGCCGGGCGGAACGGCGCGATGATGGCCGCCGCTGGAATGGCCAGCGGGACGGACGGCGCGATGGCCAGCAGCGCTGGGACGGGCAGCGTGGGCAGCGACCGGACGGTCAGGGCAATGGGCAGCAATGGCGTGGTCGTGACCGCGACGGGCAGCCTGGCAATGGCAACTGGACCAACCGTCCCCGCCCTCAGCAGGGCGTGGAAGGCAATCGCGGACGTGGAAACTGGCGTGGCAATGATGGCGTGCGCCCCACGCCGCAACCGGGTCTGCGTCAGCCGCAGGGGCAAGGGCAACCCGGCATGAACCAGCAACGGCCGCAACGGGACTGGGGCGCGCGATCGAACCCTGGTTCGCGGGCAGAGCGGCCCGTCCGGTCGCGGACTCCCGGCGCAAACCGTCAGGAACGTCCGAACTGATGCGGGGTAATTTCCAGGCACTTGCCTTCGTCCCCCTCCTGCTCATCGCCGCGTGCGACGGGCGGGAGGAGAGCGCCATCGACAATATCGCCAACGGCGCCAACGCCGTGCAGGTGGAAAATAACGTGCGGGCCGAAGCGATGGCGGTGATGGAGCCGCTCAAGCCCCCTGCCCCCGGCACGCCCGGCGGCCTGCCGGATGACCGTACGCCGCTTGTCGAAGGCGCGATCCAGCCGGATAGTGCGCAGGGCGCGGCACAGATCGTGCAGGGCTATTATGGCCTGCTGGAAGAGAAGCGCTTTGTCGAAGCGCAGGATTTGTGGAACCAGAGCAGCGCGATCGGATCGCAGGACGACGCGCATTTCGTTGCGCGGTTCCGGGGTTTTAGCGAAATCCACGCCAATGTGGGCGCGCCTTCCGAAGCTGAGGGCGCGGCAGGATCGCTCTATGTCACGGTGCCGGTGCAGATTTACGGCCGCATCGCAGCCAACAACAGGCCATGGTATGCGCTGCGTCAGGTGACGTTGCGCCGGGTCAATGATGTGCCGGGGTCCAGCGCGGAAGCGCGGCGGTGGCATATCGAATCGATCGGACCCTATGTGGTGCCTGTGGAAACCAGTACGGTAGGCAGCAATGAAACGATTGGCACCCTGTCCGCGACGGATGGGATGGCCACCGACGGCGGGAAAAGGAGCGGTCGGTGATTGGGTCGATGCACTAACCCAAACAATATCCACCTCTAGATCCTCCCCTGCAAGGGGAGGTGGCTGGCGTAGCCAGACGGAGGGGTGTCACCGTTTAGCTAGGGTGACACCCCTCCACTACTTCGTGGTCCCCCTCCCCTTTTCAGGGGAGGATGAAGGTCAGGAAACGGTCGCGGTGACGATCTTGCCGGGCGTCTTGGGCGGCTCGCCCTTTGGCAGGGCGTCGACATGTTCCATGCCCGACGTCACTTCGCCCCAGACGGTATACTGACCGTCGAGGAAGGTCGCATCGTCAAAGCAGATGAAGAACTGGCTGTTGGCGCTGTTCGGGTTGGACGAACGGGCCATCGAGCAGACGCCGCGCACATGCTTTTCACGGCTGAATTCCGCCTTGATGTCGGGCTGCTTGGACCCGCCCATGCCAGTGCCGGTCGGATCACCGCCCTGCGCCATGAAGCCGGGGATGACGCGGTGGAACACGACGCCGTCGTAAAAGCCTTCCTTGGCAAGGCTGGTGATGCGTTCGACATGGCCGGGTGCCAGGTCGGGACGCAGCTTGATGACGACATCGCCGCCGCTGTCGAGGGAAAGGGTAAGCGTTTCTTCGGCCATAGGGCATCCTCCATGGAGTAGGGGTTGATGCCCCCATATAGGGGCTTGGGATCGGGATGGAAGTTTCTTGTGGCCAAGCGGTGCGGCAGCGCCATCGCCCCATTGCAATTCCATGGTGCATGAGCGAAAGCAGCGCAATGTTACAGGAACCGGACAGTAGGGCGCGCCATGAGCGATCGCGGCGAATTTGCCGAACCCCTGACGCACGGGGCCGACACTGAAGGAACGCCTATCGACCCGGTTGACGCCAGCCGGGACGAAGACGATCGGCTGAAACCTGAATTCCTGTCCGCCGTGCTCGACGCGGTGGAAGATGGCAACCGCGATCGTGCGCGCGAGTTGGTATCGCCGCTGCATCCTGCCGACATTGCCGACCTTCTGGAACTGACCCCGGCCGACCGTCGTGGCGCCGTCGCCGCTGCGCTGGGCGATCTGGTCGGCGCGGAAGTGCTCTCGGAACTCAACGATTATGTCCGCGACGACCTGATCGGCGATCTGGCGCCGCAGCAGGTCGCGGAGTTCGCCGCCGAACTCGACACCGACGACGCCGTCGCGATGATCGAGGATATGGAGCAGGCCGACCAGCAGGCCGTGCTCGACGCGCTCGACCCGGAAGATCGCGCCGCGATCGAAAGCGCGCTGTCCTACCCGGAAGAATCCGCCGGTCGTCTGATGCAGCGCGATCTGGTCGCGGTGCCCGAACATATGACCGTGGGCCAGGTCATCGACTATCTGCGCGACAATGACGATCTGACCCGCGATTTCTGGGAAATCTATGTCGTCGATGCGCTGCACCGGCCGATCGGTTATTGCCAGTTGAGCTGGATACTGACCTGCCCGCGCGCGATTGCCATGGCCGACCTGATGAAGCGGGAACAGACGCTGATCCCGGTCGACATGGACCAAGAAGAAGTCGCGCTGCGTTTCCAGAAATATGCGCTGATTTCCGCCGCCGTGGTGGATTCGAGCGGGCGGCTGGTCGGCATGATTACCGTCGATGACGTCGTCCACATCATTTCCGAGGAAGCGGGCGAAGATATCCTGCGCCTGTCGGGTGCAGGCGAAGGCGACATCAACGAACCGATCATGATGACGGTGCGCGCGCGGCTGATCTGGCTGGTCGTCAATCTGGGGACGGCAATGTTCGCCGCGTCGGTCGTGGGCCTGTTTGAAGGCACGATCGAAAAATTCGCCGTGCTGGCCGCGTTGATGGGCATCGTGTCCGGCATGGGCGGCAATGCAGGGACGCAGACGCTGGCCGTGGTGGTCCGCGCGCTGGCCACCAACCAGTTGACCAGTTCCAACACCGCACGCATGATCGGCCGGGAATTCCGCATCGCTGCAACCAACGGCGTGACGCTTGGCACGCTGATCGGCATCGGTTCCTATATCATCTACGGGCGGCTCGACCTGTCGCTGGTATTTGGAACGGCGATCCTGACGAACAATATGGTCGCGGGTCTGGCGGGTGTGCTGGTGCCGGTGACGCTGGACCGGCATGATATCGACCCGGCTGTGTCGTCGGCGGTATTCGTGACGATGATGACCGACTCACTGGGCTTCCTGAGTTTTCTGGGACTGGCGACGCTGTTCCTGCGTTGAACGGCGTGGGCGCGATGCCCACATGGCGATGATGCCGCTGCACATGACCAAGATCGCGTTTCGAAGCGAAAGCCCGGCCACCCTGCGCGCCTGGCTGGAAAGCCATGATGGCGAGGCACGGTTGACGACGCGCTACCTGCCCAAGCGGGTGGAGGAAATGGCGGGCGGCTCGCTTTACTGGATTCACGCGCATATGATCGTGGGGCGCAGTCCGATCATCGGTTTTGCCGAAACCGGACAGGGGCGACACTGGATCAGGCTGGAACCGCGCCTGATCCCGGTGCGGGCGGCGCCAAAGCGCGCGCATCAGGGATGGCGCTATCTGAGCGAAAAGGACGCGCCGCCCGATCTGGGCGCGGGCGAAGCGGACGATATGGACGCGATGCCGGTGGCGATGCTGGGGGAATTGACGAAGCTGGGGTTGGTGTGAAGGGAGGCATAAAGCACCTCCTTCTGTCACCCCGGACTTGATCCGGGGTCCCGCTATTTTTCACACCAGCAGTGCGGACAAGTCATTCCAGTCAGGATTGCCTCTTTCTATAAGGTCGAATTTCCACTGTCGTCGCCAGCGCTTGACTCGTTTTTCATGGCTTATGCACGCCGAAATATCAGCGCCATGTTCTGCCCAGACAAGCCGGTTCAGCCCATATCGCTGGCAAAGTCCGAACCATTCCCTGACCGATGTTGGCGAACACGCAAGGCGAGATGGGAGGTCACACCGACGTACATGGTGCCACGATACCGATCGGCCATGATGTAAACCCACCCGCCCTGTCGCTCCTGATCCATTGTAGCAGAATGACGACCAGCGGGACCCCGGATCAAGTCCGGGGTGACGTGGTTAGAGTGGCCGTGGAGTCACTTTATCCGCTATTCCTCAACGCCGTCGCGATGGCGTTGATCGACAGTTCGATGCCTTCCTTGATGCGCGGATCGTCTTCGCCTGCGCGATGGCGTTTGAGGAGTTCGACCTGAAGCAGGTTGAGCGGTTCGATATAGGGCAGACGTAGCCGGATGGAGGTTTCCAGCGTCGGGCTGCGTTCGAGCAGGCGGGATTGGCCGGTGACGGACAGCAGGCCGTCATGCGCCTGCCCCCAGCCTTCACGAATACGGCCGAACAGGGATTGCGCCAGTGCCTGATCGTCCACCAGCGGCAGATATTGGGCGGCGATGCCCAGGTCGGATTTGGCCAGCACCATTTCGAGATTGGCGAGCGCGGATTTGAGGAAAGGCCAGCTTTGCGCCATGTCGGCCAGCAACGCCTTGTCCTCGAACGCGCTCAGCGCATGGCCCACGCCATACCAGCCGGGCAGCATGACGCGCGCCTGCGCCCAGCTGAACACCCATGGGATGGCGCGCAAATCCTCGATCGCCGTGCTTTTGGTGCGGCTGGCGGGGCGGGAGCCGATCTTGAGGCCGGAAATTTCCTGAATCGGGGTGAGCTGGCGGAAGAAATCCTTGAACCCTTCGGTGCCATAGACGAGGTCGCGATAGGCGGTGAAGGCGCTGTGCGACAGGCTGTCCATCGCCGTCGTGAAGCGGGCGCTGTCCCGTTCCGACAGAATTTCCGGTTCCAGACTGGCGAGCAGCGTCGCGCTGGTCATTGACTCCAGATTGGTCATCGCAACGTCGCGCGAACCGAATTTCGCGGCGATCATTTCACCCTGTTCGGTGATGCGGATGCGCCCCTGCACCGTGCCGTGTGGCTGCGCCTGAATGGCGGCGAAGGCGGAGCCGCCACCTCGCCCGACCGCGCCGCCCCGGCCATGGAACAACTGCATCGCCGCGCCTGCATCGGCGAAGACGGGGGCAAGCGCCTGGCTGGCCTTGTAGAGGCTCCAGGTCGAAGTGATGTAGCCGCCATCCTTGTTGCTGTCCGAATAGCCGATCATCACTTCCTGATGGCCCCGCGCCTGCACGATGCCCGCAATTTCTGGCAGGCCGAAATAAGCGGTCATGATCGCGGGGGCGGATTCCAGATCGGCGATGGTTTCGAACAAAGGGATCGACATGATCGCGGCCTGGGGTGGGCCGCCATCTTCGCCTGCGCGCCACAGGCCCGCTTCCTTGAGCAGGATGTTGACCTCCAGCATGTCGGACACGCTTTCGGCTTTGGAAATGATATAATGGGTGATGCATTGCGGCCCGTAGGTGCGATGCGCCTGTGCGGCGGCATGGACAATCGCCAGTTCGGACGCTGTTTCTTCGGAATAGTCGGAAAAGCGTGAACCAAGCGGGCGGTTGCTGGCCAGTTCCTTGCGCAGCAGGGCGATGCGGGCATATTCGTCCAGCGCGGCATAATCGGCTTCGACGCCGGCGACTTTCAGCAATTCGGCGACGACGCGTTCATGCACGTCGCTATTTTGCCGCATGTCGAGCGTGGCGAGGTGGAAGCCGAACGTTTCCACCGCGCGGATCAGGCGACCGAGCGCGCCGCCGGACGCCAGCGCGCCATCGCCTTCGCTCGCCAGCCCCTGCGCCACGATGACGAGGTCGCGGCGGAAATCATGCGGCGTGGCATAGGCTTCGCCCTTGAGCGACGACGGACGGGCAGGCTCGCCCCCGGTCAGCGCGGTGCAGGTGGCGGCGAGTCGGGCGTAGATGCCGGAAATCGCGCGGCGATAGGGTTCGTCCTGCCGACTGGGCGATGCGTCGCCGCTGGCCTCCGCCAGATCGAGAACGGCCTGGGGCACATGGGCAAGTTCGGTCGAGAGGGAGAGTTCCGCGCCCAGCGCATGCAATGCTTCGAGATAATAGGCCAGCGCTGCCTGACAGCCGCGCTTTAGCGCATGTTCCAACTGGGGCGCCTGAACGAAGGGATTGCCGTCGCGGTCCCCGCCGATCCACGACCCCACGCGCAGGAAACTGGGCGGGCGGGCCTCCAGCACCCGTTCCCAGCGCGCATAGAGAGCAGGCAGGACAGGCAGGAAAGTGTCGCGGAAATAGGCGAGGACATTGTCGATCTCGTCCGCGACGAACAGTTTTTCGCGGCGCAGCGGGCGGGTCTGCCACAGCAGGGCGATCTGGCGGAAGATCGCTTCGTCCAGATTTTCGCCATCGTCGGTTTCGACCCTGCCCGCATCCTTGAGCAGCATCAGGTCGGCGATGCGATTCTTGTGATCGATCATGCTCTTGCGCCGCACCTCGGTCGGGTGGGCGGTCAGGACAGGTACGATCAGGCTGTGGGACAGCATATCGAGCACAGCCTCACGCGTGACGCCGTGCGAATCGAGGCGCGCCAGGACGGAGGCGACGTCCGCCCCCGGTTCCGCCGCGACGCCCTGCCGATCTTCCGCCAGATTGGCGAGCATCGAAAACAGCATGAAGCCGCGCACGAAGGACAGCGTGTCGTCCAGACTGAGCGCATCGAGGCCCGGATCGGTAACGTCCGCGCCCTGAATCCCGCGCGCGCGATCGACCGAAGCGGAGCGGATATATTCCGTCTGCTTGTAGAGCTTTTCCCCGCCATAGGCGCGGATGACATCCCCCAGCAGCCGCCCCAGATAGCGGATGTCTGGATTTTGCGTGATCGCGGGGGTGGAGGGGGAGGATGTCAGCGTGGCCATATGCGGATGCTGCATCGCAACAGAGGATGGGTCAAGGAAATCCACCGCCCCACCGTTCACGCCATCCAAAGCGGCTTGCGCCCATGCCACCGGGTAGGCCAAAGGACGCAGGTGACCGCCAGCATCAGCATAGGAACCGACAGCAACGGCAATGCCGTGCTGCTCGACGTCGAGGAACTGCTCGCCACGCGCCTGCTTGTTCAGGGCAATAGCGGGTCGGGCAAATCGCATCTGCTGCGCCGACTGCTGGAGGAAAGCGCGCCGATGGTGCAGCAGGTGGTGATCGACCCGGAGGGCGACTTCGTTACGCTGGCGGATCGATATGGCCATGTCGTGATCGACGCGGGCGACTATGACGAGCGGGAGATCGTGCGGATGGCGGCGCGGATTCGCGAACATCGCGCATCCGTGGTGCTCAGTCTGGAAAGTCTGGAGCTGGAAGCGCAGATGAAATGCGCGGCGAGCTTCCTGTCCACCCTGTTCGATGCGCCCCGCGACCATTGGTATCCCGCGCTGGTGGTGGTGGACGAAGCGCAGATGTTCGCGCCGGTGTCGGCAGGCGATGTGTCGGACGAAGCGCGGCGGCTGAGCTTGGCCGCGATGACCAACCTGATGTGCCGGGGCCGCAAGCGCGGCCTCGCTGGCGTGATCGCGACGCAGCGGCTGGCGAAGCTGGCCAAGAATGTCGCCGCTGAAGCGTCCAACTTCCTGATGGGGCGCACGTTTCTGGACATCGACATGGCGCGCGCGGCTGACCTGTTGGGCATGGAGCGGCGGCAGGCGGAGCAGATTCGCGATCTGGAGCGCGGGCGTTTTCTGGCGCTTGGCCCGGCGATCTGCCGCCGTCCGGTGGCGGTGAAGATCGGCGCGGTGCAGACCAGCACGCGCGGCGGCACGCACAAGCTGATGGCGCCACCGACGACACGGGGCGAGGATTTGCAGGACCTGCTGTTTGCGCGGGCTGACGACGATGCAGCGCCGGTTGCCGCGCCACGCGCCGATCCCCCGCCCCGCCCGGTCGATGAGATCATCCGGGCGCTGGCCGATTCGCCCTCCGCCCGGCCCGCTGCGCCGGAACTGGACTTCGGCCAGAACGAGCCGGTGGTGATCGCAGTGCTGGATGAGATCGTCGCCGATCTGGGCGATGCGACCCCCAGTGTGGCGAACCTGTATCAGGACTTTGGCGTGCGGTGCCGGATGAAGGGTTTGAAGCAGCCGCCGCTCGACCTGCCCGCTTTTCGCAAGCGCTTTGCCATGGCGCAGGCTGGGATGGCGGATGCCGACGATCCGCGCTGGGCCGATGCGATGAAGGCGGCCGCGCCGCTGCCGGAGGATATGCTGGCCCCCTTCCTGCTGATCGCGCGTGCCGCGATGCAGGGGCAGCCATGCCCCGACGATGCTTTGTTGGCACGGGCCTATGGCACCAGTTCGCCGGGCCGGGTGCGGCGGTTGATAGACTATATGGAAAAGCTGGGCGTCGTGGTCGCGCGTACCGATTTTTCGGGCAAGCGGTCCATCGGCGTGCCGGGACTCGGCCTGTCGACGGCGGCGGCGGATTGATGCGCGACGCGCCGTCGGTCCTGTTCATATGCCTGGGCAATATCTGCCGGTCGCCGCTGGCCGAAGCTGCATTGCGGGCGGAAGCTGCGAAGGCAGGCGCGGCGTTTCATGTCGATTCGGCGGGGACGGGCGACTGGCATGTCGATTGCCCGCCCGACCCGCGCGCGCAGGCAGTGGCTCTGATGCATGGGATCGACACTAGCGGCTATCGCGGGCGGCAGGTGACGGTGGATGATTTTACGCGCTTTACCCATATCTTTGCGCTCGACGCGGCCAATCTGCGCGACTTGCGGCGCATCCGACCTGCTAACGCGACGGCGACGCTTGGGCTGTTGATGGATGTGGTGCCAGGACGCGAGGGCAGCGATGTCGCCGATCCCTATTATGGCGATGATGCCGGGTTTGCCGTGACATGGGATGACGTGAGCCAGGCAGCGCGGGAGATTGTGGCGCGATTGGCTTAGCAGGCGCGAGCCTGTGGCTCGCTTGCCCTCATCCAACTTCGGCTAGCCGTCTTCGCCCGTTTGCGGGAGAAGAATTGCGGCCGATCAGTGCCCCGCGATCCGTTCGCGCATGGTCTGACTGGCGCGGAAGGTGAGAACGCGACGGGGTTCGATCGGGACTTCGACGCCGGTCTTGGGGTTGCGGCCCATACGCTGCGTCTTGTCGCGCAGGACGAAGGTGCCGAAGCTGGAAATCTTGACGTTTTCACCGCGTTCAAGCGCAGCGGACATATGATCGAGGATCGATTCGATCAGCGCAGCAGCCTCGGCCCGCGACAGGCCGACATGCCGGTTGACGCTTTCAGCGAGGTCGGCGCGCGTTAAAGTGTCATTTCCGGTCATCAGCAGCCCCCGATTTTATCCGCAAACCGTCGCGATGGACGATGCAGACGGAATGTGTCGGATTTTCAGGCTTTTGGCAAGATTGACCGCAATATGGATCAAACCCGCAGAACGCACGCGCCCCAGGTGAAGCCGCCACCCATCGCTTCCAGCACGACAAGGTCGCCTGTCTTGATGCGGCCATCACGCATGGCCAGGTCCAACGCCAGCGGCACGGATGCGGCGGACGTATTGGCATGCTGATCGACGGTCACCACCACGCGTTCGGGCGACAGTTTCAGCTTGCGGGCTGTGGCGTCCAGGATGCGGGCATTGGCCTGATGCGGGACCAGCCAGTCGATGTCGGCGGAAGACAGGCCCGCCATCGCCATGACTTCGTTCAGCACGGAGGCAAGGTTGGTGACCGCGTGCCGGAACACTTCCTGCCCCTTCATGCGCAGCTTGCCCACGGTCTGCGTGGTCGAAGGACCGCCATCGACATAGAGAAGCTGGTTATGGCGACCGTCGGCATGCAGCTTGGCGGCCAATATGCCGCGCGTGCCGTCCGTAGTTTCGTCCGCACCCAGCACAACCGCGCCTGCGCCATCGCCGAACAGCACGCAGGTTGCCCGATCGTCCCAGTCGAGGATACGACTGAATGTTTCCGCGCCGATCACCAGCGCGCGGTTGGCTGCGCCGGACCGGATCATGCTGTCGGCGACGGTGACGGCGTAGAGGAAGCCCGAACAGACCGCCGCCACGTCGAAGGCGACGCAGTCGGCGATGCCGAGCGCTGCCTGCACTTTGGTGGCGCTGGCGGGGAAGGTCTGGTCAGGGGTGGCGGTAGCCAGGATGATGAGATCGATGTCCTGCGCCGTAACGCCAGCCGCCTCGATCGCGCGACGTGCGGCGTCGGTGGCGAGGCTGGCGGTGGTTTCGCCTTCACCCGCGATATAGCGGTTGCGGATGCCGGTCCGCTCGACGATCCATTCGTCGCTGGTATCGACGGTCTGCGCGAGTTCGGCATTGCTGACGGCACGCACCGGCAGGGCCGAGCCTGTACCCAGAAGAATGGCACGACGGATCACTTGGCGGGCTGCTCCAATCTGGACGCGGCGGCGGACAGTTGCGCAATCCCGGCCATGTCAGCGGCGATCCGGCGGGTAATATCTTCCTCCAGCAGGCGCGCGGCAACGTGGACCGCATTGGCCACGCCCTTTTCATCCGCGCTGCCATGGCTTTTTACGACCACGCCGTTGAGGCCAAGGAAAACCGCGCCATTGTGATTATTGGGGTCGAGATGATGTTTGAGCAGGTGCATCGCGGGCCTGGAGATCAGGAAGCCGATCTTGGACCGGATCGAACTGGTAAACGCCTTGCGCAGCACGTCGGTCACGAAGCGGGCGGTGCCTTCCGCCGTTTTGAGCGCGACATTGCCGGAAAAGCCGTCGCATACGATGACGTCCGTGTCGCCCTTGCCGATCTTGTCGCCCTCGGTAAAACCTTCGAACCGCAGCGGCAGGGTATCAGCAGCGCGCAGCAGGGCAGCGGCATCACGAATTTCTTCGGTGCCTTTCAGCTCTTCGGTGCCGATGTTGAGCAGCCGCACGCGAGGCCGGTCGAGGTCGAAGGCGATGCGGGCATAAGCGGCGCCCATGACCGCGAACTGGACGAGGTTGCGGGCGTCACATTCGGTGTTGGCGCCCAGGTCGAGCATGATGACGTCATTGTCGCCGAGCGTCGGCAGCATCGCCGCCAATGCGGGGCGATCGACACCCGGCATCGTGCGCAAGGCGACCTTTGCCATCGCCATCAGCGCACCAGTATTGCCAGCGGACACCGCAGCGCCCGCCTGGCCCAATTTGACGGCCGCGATGGCCATGCTCATCGAGCTGTTTTTCTTGCGGATCGCCACGCTGGGCTTGTCCGACGCGTCCACGACCGTATCGGCATGGACGACTTCCGACGCCGCCCGCAGATGCGGATGGTGGTCGAGCGCCGCTTTGATGCGCGTTTCATCGCCGAAGAGGGTGAAAAGCAGCCCTTCATGACGGCGACGGGCGAGCGCCACACCCGCCATCATCACGCGCACGCCTTCATCCCCGCCCATCGCGTCGATTGCGATTCGCGGTTGGCTGGACACTTTTATGTTACCCCTTCGCGGAGAAACGGAAAATCGTTACGCCCCGACGGCGACGATTTCACGGCCATTATAATGACCGCAGGCGTCGCACAGATTGTGGGGACGCTTCAGTTCGCCGCAGTTGGAGCATTCCTGAAATGCTGCAACGGTCAGCGAATCGTGGCTGCGACGCATGCCGCGCTTCGAGGGAGAAGTTTTCCTTTTGGGGACAGCCATGTCGGCACCTTATTCCGTAAATTATCTGGTTGTGCGAGCGCCGGTTTCCGATGGAGACGCAGACGCCACAGGCGCCGCAGACCCATGCGGCCCGGTGTTCGCGAAGCCCTGCGCCTATAGCGCTTTTTGTTCGGGGCGCAAGTCCTTCCTTGCCCTGCGAACCGGACGGCCTAGGGTGCGGCAGATCGAATGAAAGGGATTTTCATGCTGTTGCCGATCACGCTGACCTTTGCCGCTGCCTGCGCATTGCTGAACCTGTGGATCGCGACTCGCTGCGCGCGCATCCGTATTTCGGACAAGGTGATGCATGGCGATGATGGCAACAGGCTGTTGGCACGACGGATGCGGGCGCATGCCAATTTCATCGAATATACGCCGATCGTCCTTATTCTGTTTACGCTGGTTGAAATGGCGGTCGGCGCGTCGCTGTGGCTTTGGATCGCGGCGCTGGTCTATGTCGTGGCGCGGGTCGCCCATGCGTTCGGCATGGACGCCGACCAGCCTACGGCATGGCGCGCGGGTGGCGCGCTGCTGACATGGGCCGTCATGGCCGGGTTGAGCATCGCAGCGCTGACGATCGCTTACACCGCCACGCGTGCTATGCCCGTGCCACCGGCGCTGGCAGCGCAGGTCTGACCCCTGCCCCTACCCCAGCACCGAATCGGCGACATAGGGGTTGGTGCGGCGTTCATAGGCGAAATTGCTCATCGCGCCATGGCCGGGGACAAAGGCGGTGTCGCCACCCAGCGGCCATAGCTTGCCAGTGATCGCATCGATCAAATCCTGATGATTGCCGCGCGGAAAGTCGGTGCGGCCGATCGACCCCTGAAACAGGACGTCGCCCACGATCGCCAGCTTGCTGGGTGCGTGGTGGAACACGACATGGCCGGGCGTATGGCCGGGACAGTGGATGACGTCGAAGGTCAAATCTCCGACCGTGACCTGATCCCCATCGACCAGCCAGCGGTCGGGTTCGAACACTTCGCCCGGCACACCCCAGCGCGCGCCGTCGGCGGGCAGCCGGTCGATCCAGAAGCGGTCATCCTCATGCGGCCCCTCGATCGGGACGCCCAATTCCTTGGCCAGCACACCCGCTTGCCCGCAATGGTCGATATGGCCATGCGTGACGAGCAGCTTTTCAATGGTCACACCATGCTGCTGCGCGGCCTGCCTGAGCACGGGCAGGTCGCCGCCGGGATCGACAAATGCGCCGCGCATCGTGCGGGTACACCAGAGCAGCGTGCAATTCTGCTGGAGCGGCGTGACGGGGATCAGCGTGGCTTTGAGCGGGGGCGTGGTCATGCCCCCGATGTGGCGAAAGCGCCTGCGCGGCGCAAGGGGTTGGAGCCGGGATCGTCAGGCGAGACTGTCGGCGGCGAATGTTTCGGTCAGGTTGATGCTGTCGAGCACGCGGGCGGTTTCATCGCGCACGCGCAGCATGACGCGGTGCAGGCGACATTCCGATTCGGGCAGGCAGTTGGTGCAGCTTTCATGCGCGAACCGGCTGGCGCAGGGGGTGAGCGCCAGCGATCCGCGCGTCAGCCGAACGATATCGCCATAACTGATATCGACGGGGGCGAGCGCCAGCCAGTAGCCGCCATCGCGCCCCCGCTGCGTCGCGACCAGCCCTTCGCGCGACAATTCGGACAGGATCACCGTCAGGAATTTGGCAGGGATATTCTGCCGCGTGGCAATCTCGTTCAGCGGCACCGGTCCCTGGCGGTAGCGATCGGCAAGATGTTGGAGCGCGCGGATGGCATAACGGGTCTTCTGGGACAGCATGGGACCGTTATTCGCCTAAGCTATGCATTTGACAAGGTGATACCCGCGCTTTCCCCCGGCGTCAGGGCCAGTCGCGCAGCGCAGCTTTTGCCTGTTTTGGAAAGTCGCTGAAAAGGCCATCGACGCCGGTCGCAGCGACCGCGCGGACATAGCTGGCAAAGTCGCCCCGCCCCTGCACGTCGCCTGCACGCTGATATTGTTCGGGCAGGAAGCTGTTTTCCATGCGCAGCGTCCACACATGCACTGCAAGCCTGGCGTCGTGCGCGCGGGCGACAAGCGCGGTCGGGCCTTCAGGGGCGAGCACCTGCGCCACCGATGGCCCGATGCCGTCGGCATATTCGGCAATGTTGGACAGGCCGCGCAGCGTCAGCATGTCGGCATAGGTGGTGCCGGGCGTATCGGCCGGGCCGCCCTTTGCATCGACAAGCTGGATCAGGCGCAGGCGCGAAACCGCACGAATGGCCTTGAGATTGCCGACTTCGAAGGACTGGATGAAGATGGGATCGGCTTCGGTCTGATAGCCATAGCGGCTGAGCAGATCGAGCAGTGGCCCCTGATGCGGCAGGCCGATGCCAGCGAAATAGCCGGGATGCTTGGTTTCGGGATAGATGCCGATGCGGTTGCCCGCTTCGGCTTCCTTCGCGCGGACCAGCTTCAATATCTCCTCGAACGTCGGGATCAGATAGAGATCATTGAAGCGGCTGTTGGCCGGACGCAGGTCCGCCAGCCGTTCACGGGCGCGCAGCGTGCGCAGTTCAGCGAGGGTGAAGTCTTCGGTGAACCAGCCAGTCATGGCGACGCCGTCGATCGTCTTCGTCGTCTTGCGATCGGCAAATTCGGGATGTTCGGCAACGTCGGTGGTGCCGCCAATCTCATTTTCATGCCGCGCGACCAGCACGCCATCCTTGGTCAGGACCAGATCCGGTTCGATAAAGTCCGCGCCCTCGTCGATCGCCCGTTCATAGGCGGCCAGCGTATGTTCGGGCCGCTCCCCGCTCGCGCCGCGATGGGCGATCAGGATGGGCATGGGGTTGGAGCCGGGGGCGGGAGCAGTCTGGGCCATTGCGCTTTCCATGGGGGCCAGTGCGACAGCCAGGAACAGGCAGGAGCGGACGAGGCTCCCGACATTCACGCCTTTACGCCCGCCAGTGCATTTTCGTACGTCGTCGCCTTGAACCCGATGATCGTTTCCTTGCCCGTGTCCAGGATCGGTCGCTTGATCATCGACGGGTTGGTCAGCATCAGCAGGATCGCCTTGTCCGCATCGATGTGCGCGCGATCGCCCGCATCCAGCGCCTTGAACGTGGTGCCCGACCGGTTGAGAATATTTTCCCAACCATGTTCCATCACCCATTCTTCCAGCTTGGCCTTGTCCACGCCGGACACTTTATAGTCATGGAAATTGTAGGCAAAACGCTCATTGTCCAGCCAATTGCGGGCCTTCTTGATCGTATCGCAATTTTTAATGCCGAACATGGTAATCATGGCGACTTATCCCTGGTATTAGCCTTTGAAGGCGGTGACTTCGATTTCGATTTTCATATTCGGCTTGACCAGCCCGACGACGACGCAGCTGGCCGCCGGACGGATGTCGCCAAAGATCGGCGCGGTCGCTTTACCCAGATCGTCCCAATAGGCCGCGTCAGTGATATAATAGGTGACGCGCACCACGTCCGCAAAGGAAAAGCCCGCTTCGTCGAGCGCCTTGCCGATGACCTTGAGCGCGTTGACACCCTGATCCACGACACTATCGGGCATCTCTTTGGTGTCCGGGTCGGTTCCGGTGGTGCCCGCAACGAAGCACCAGTCGCCCTGAACGACGGCGCGCGAATAACCGACCTGCGCCTCGAAAGGGGAGCCGGAGGTGATAAGATGACGAGACATGAGGGATTCCTGCTGCACTGCGAAAGGATCGCGCGGCCTTTGCCCCCTTGGCCAGCGGCTGTCCAGCGCTTTTGCCGGGAACGGCGCGCGTGGCGAACCGTTGGGAAGGCACACCCCGATCAAGGAGACAGGCCATGGACCGCCCCGCCAGCGAGAATGAAAATGAAGACAATAGCGAGCAGGCCGACGCTGGCACGCAGGCGCAGGATGTCGCCGACGATGCGCGCCATCGCGCGACCGATCTGAGCGAAGCCAGCGAACGTGGCGGCAAGACCAATCCGGCGCAGATCATCCCTGACGATACGCCCGATCTGGTCGAAACCATGAACGCGATGAACCAGTCCGGTCGGATCGACATGGACGCCTATGCCGGGGAGCCGCAGATGGACGATGAAGAAGATGGCATGGGGCCAACGGAAGATGTCGATGACGATATGGATGGCTTAAGTCCGATCGAGGACGACGAAGACTGAGATTCGGACGGCGGGGCATGGTCGGCGGGATGATCGACCGGCTCCGTTTCGGTGATATTGGCGTCGTGTAACGATCCCCTTTTCCGAGCGGTTCGTCCTTATGGCTGGCGAACCTCGCCGATCCGGTGGGAAGCTGGATCGGCTTTAGCGCGCGACCTGCTCGGTGCCCGCTAAAGCCGCGCCATGGCAAGACGCACCTATCGATATGGGCAAAGTCGCAGGCTCAGCGGCTCGGCCCTATGTTGCCTGTCCAGCCTTGCATTATTGATCGGCTGGGTTGGGCCGGAATGGGTCAGGCGATATGATCGCTCGCCGACGTTGGCATCCGACTCCACCAACCCGTTCGACACGATTTCCGCGCGATTTGGATATTGCCCCACAGGCGGCGGGAGCAATTGCGTGGTGGATGGCGACACATTCAGGCTCTCCGGCGTAAAATACCGAATTGCGGACATTGATACGCCGGAAACGCATGGGCCTGGCTGCGCATCGGAAGCCGTCTTGGGTGCGCAGGCGACCCGGCGATTGCAGGCATTGCTGAATGATGGCGCTTTCTCGCTGGAGACGGGCGAGCGGAGGAATGATCGTTATGGTCGGGCCTTGCGCATCGTGACGCGGGGCGGCCGATCGATCGGGGTAATGCTGGTGAATGAGGGGCTGGCGCGTGCGTGGGACGGGCGTCGCCATCCCTGGTGCTGAAAGGGACGGGCGGACATAAGGATATGCCCGCCCGCCCATATTGGTTAGCGGCAGTTGACCCCGCCGCGATCGATCTCACGGCCCAGCAGCGCGCCTGCACCGCCGCCAATTAGCGTGCCAAGCAGGTTGGACTGGCCCCGCGCGACCTGATTGCCCAGCACGCCACCGAGCGCTGCACCCACGATCAGGCCAGTCGTGCCATCCGAGCGGCGGCAATAATAGCGGTCGTCATTGCCGCGATAGATGCGGGTCTGGCGATTAACGCGGATCGGTTCATAGCCGGTCTGATAATAGCGATCCGGGCGATAGGTGCGGCCATAGCGTGGATCGGGGCGGTTATAGTCGTAATTGTAGACGACTTTGCCGGGGCGACGATAATTGCCGCGACGATCGTCGCGCCTGTCATCCCGGCGGTCGGCACGCTGATCGCGGCGATCGTCGCGCCGATCCTGCCGATCTTCGCGCCGGTCCTCACGACGGTCCTGCCGATCATCCCGCCATTCGCGTGCATCGCGACCGGGCTGGGCCAGCACGGGGGTGGCAGCAATGCCGGTCAGCGTCATTGCGCCGAGCGAAAAGGCGGTCAGCGCTTTCCTGATGAAGGGGGTCATGGGTTCCTGCTCCTTATATCTGCGATATTCATGAGCGTAGAACCCGGCCCATGCATGA
Source organism: Sphingobium sp. (assembly GCF_049304695.1). Lineage (GTDB taxonomy): Bacteria > Pseudomonadota > Alphaproteobacteria > Sphingomonadales > Sphingomonadaceae > Sphingobium. The sequence goes on along the minus strand of NZ_JBAQOK010000032.1, from coordinate 55,515 downwards.
TTGTTGCATGAACGGAATAAAACATCATGTTCAGCAGGAGGACAGACGGTCCGTAGCGTCGTGCCATCGAATTAGAGCGCGTGCGCGATCGCGTCGCGTTGCTGGTCAGTCAGGCCATCGGGGACGGCGGCGGCGCTATGCCCCTGCCCCGCCTTGTCGTCACCCGCCCCGACAAACTGGATCGCGGAAAGGCAAATGAGGATCGCCCACAGGATCGCCATCCAGCGGCTGGTAAAAAGCGAGCGGAGGCGAACGCCGAAGATCATGGCGTGGAGGATAAGCGAGTGGGATTAAGGAAGCGTGGCGAACGGACGCTTTAATAAGAGCGTCCGTTCGCCGGGAATTGGTCAACTGACGCTCTTACTCCGCCGCGATGCCCGCGGCCTTGAACATGTCCGGGTCGGTGTCGTCGCTGTTGGCGGCAGGGGTTTTGAGGGTTTTGCGGCGGTCGAAGGCGTCCCAGACTTCGTTCCACTGGCCGCGTGTCGCGCCCTTGCTATATTCGGTCGAGCGGGTTTCGAAGAAGTTGGCATGTTCCACGCCGTTCAGCATCGGCGCGAGCCAGGGCAGCGGATGTTCGTCGATCATGTAGATGGGCTTGAGGCCCAACTGGCCCAGCCGCCAGTCGGCGATGTAGCGGACATATTTCTTGATGTCCTTGGGCGTCATGCCGGGGACCGGACCCATTTCGAAGACGAGATCGACGAACGCATCCTCGATCCGCACGGTTTTCTGGCACATGTCCATGATGTCGTCCTTGACCGCAGGGGTCAGGCAGTTGCGTTCGGCGCAGAAGGCGTGGAACAGCTTGATGATCCCCTCGCAATGGAGGGTTTCGTCACGGATCGACCAGGTGACGATCTGGCCCATGCCCTTCATCTTGTTGAAGCGCGGGAAGTTCATCAGCATCGCGAAGGAAGCGAAGAGCTGCAAACCCTCGGTAAAGCCGCCGAACATGGCCAGCGTGCGGGCGATATCCTCGTCCGTGTCGACGCCGAACTGTTGCAGATAGTCGTGCTTGTCCTTCATCTCCTTATATTGGAGGAAGGCGCTATATTCGCTTTCGGGCATGCCGATCGTGTCGAGCAGATGCGAATAGGCAGCGATGTGGACCGTTTCCATGTTGCTGAACGCGGTCAGCATCATCTTGACCTCGGTCGGTTTGAACACGCGGCCATATTTTTCGTGGTAGCAATCCTGCACTTCCACGTCCGCCTGGGTGAAAAAGCGGAAGATCTGGGTCAGCAGATTGCGTTCATGGTCGGACAGCTTTTGCGCCCAGTCGCGGCAATCCTCCCCCAAAGGCACTTCTTCGGGTAGCCAGTGCAACTGCTGCTGGCGCTTCCAGAAATCATAGGCCCATGGATATTCGAACGGCTTATAGACCTTGGAGGCTTTGAGAAGGGACATGGGACGGCTCCGCTTTAAAAGGTGGGCGCAACCCGTGCGGTTACGGCGCGTTCAGAACACGCCACCCCCGGCACAGGAGCGTAAAGATGGTTGATGTTAGCCAGATCAAGGAACATGCCGAAATCATCGGCGCGGACGGCGTGCATGTCGGCACCGTCGACCATATGGACGGAGACCGTATCAAGCTGACCAAGAAGGACAGCGGAGAAGGATCGCATCAAGGGCATCATCATTATATCAGCCAGGGCCTGATCGCCGACATCGAAAGCGACGGCACGGTACGGTTGAGCGCCAATGGCGATGTCGCCGTGACGTTCGAGGAAGAAGAGTAAGCCGGGCGGCGCGGCGGCATCAACCGCCGCGCCAACTCCCTGCTCGCAAGGATTACTGACAGGCCAGACACTCGTCATAATCCGTGGTTTCGCCGATTTCGAACTTGGGCGCATCGATCGTGTTGTCGGCCTCTACCCCACCCGCAAAGCCGGCGCGCTGCACCGATTTGGACCGCAGATAATAAAGCGACTTGATGCCCAGTTCCCATGCGCGGAAGTGGAGCATGAGCAGATCCCATTTTTCCACGTCCGCCGGGATGAACAGGTTCAGCGACTGCGCCTGATCGATATAGGGCGTGCGGTCGGCGGCCAGTTCCAGCAGCCAGCGCTGGTCGATTTCAAAGCTGGTCTTGAACGTGTCCTTTTCTTCCTGGCTCAGGAAGTCGAGATGCTGGACGCTGCCGCCACGTTCGAGGATCGAGTTCCAGACGTTGGTCGAATCCTTGGACTTGGCGACCAGCAGCTTTTCCAGATAGGGATTCTTGATCGAGAAGCTGCCCGACAGCGTCTTGTGCGTGTAGATGTTGGCCGGGATCGGCTCGATGCAGGCGGACGTGCCGCCGCAGATGATCGAGATCGACGCAGTGGGCGCGATCGCCATCTTGCAGCTGAACCGTTCCATCACGCCCTGATCGGCGGCGTCGGGGCATGGGCCGCGCTCGATCGCGAGTTGCATCGAGGCTTCGTCCACCTGAGCCTTGATATGTTTGAACATCCGCAGGTTCCACGACTTGGCCATCGCGCCTTCGAACGGGATGCCACGGGCCTGAAGGAAGCTGTGGAAGCCCATGACGCCAAGGCCGACCGAGCGTTCGCGTCCGGCGCTATATTTGGCGCGCGCCATTTCGGGCGGCGCGCGGTCGATATAATCCTGCAGCACATTGTCGAGGAAGCGCATGATGTCTTCGGCGAAGAGCTTTTCGTCCTTCCACTCGTCCCATGTCTCCAGGTTCATCGACGACAGGCAGCAGACCGCCGTGCGATCATTGCCCAGATGGTCGCGCCCCGTCGGCAGGGTGATTTCGGAACAGAGGTTCGACGTCGAAACCTTCAGCCCCAGATCGCGATGATGTTTGGGCATCATGCGGTTCACCGTGTCGTTGAACACGATATAGGGTTCGCCGGTGGCCAGACGGGTTTCGACCAGCTTCTGGAACAGCGCGCGGGCATTGACCGTGCTGCGGATCGACTGATCCTTGGGACTGCGCAAATGGAAGTCGCTGCCATCGCGCACGGCTTCCATAAATTCGTCGGTCAGCAGGACGCCGTGGTGCAGGTTCAATGCCTTGCGATTGAAATCGCCCGACGGTTTGCGAATTTCCAGAAACTCTTCAATCTCCGGGTGGGACACGTCGAGATAGCAGGCGGCCGAACCCCGGCGCAGCGACCCTTGCGAAATCGCCAGCGTCAGGCTGTCCATCACGCGGACGAAGGGGATGATGCCGCTGGTCTTGCCATTCAGGCCGACCGGCTCGCCGATGCCGCGCACGCTGCCCCAATAGGTGCCGATGCCGCCGCCGCGCGAGGCGAGCCAGACATTTTCGTTCCAGGTGTTGACGATACCTTCCAGACTGTCGTCCACGCTGTTGAGATAGCAGCTGATCGGCAGACCGCGCCCGGTGCCGCCGTTCGACAGGACGGGCGTGGCGGGCATGAACCACAGGCGCGAAATATAATCATAGACCCGCTGGGCATGATCCTGATCGTCGGAATAGGCCGACGCGACGCGGGCGAACAGATCCTGATAGGATTCGCCGGGCAACAGATAGCGGTCGTTCAGCGTGTCCTTGCCAAACTCCGTCAGCAGCGCGTCGCGCGACGAATCGGTCACGACATCGAAGCGCCGTTCCGCCACGGAGGAGGAAGACAAGGGCGCGGCCTTGGCAGCGGCGGCGGCCGTCACCTTTGCGTCATCCATCGTCTTTTCGATCAGATCGTCCATCACCGTCGCCACGTCGCCTGCACCACCCTGTCCACTATCGCGAAAATCCATATCAGCCCTCAAATGTTCCTGTTCCGTTCGATTCGGTCAAGCCGCTTATGGCACCGACCCATCGCCGGGACAGAGAAGGCTCCAACCGACCGGATTATGAGGGAAATTTCTCCCCGCGCAGAAAAGCGTTCCAGCGCCGCAATCACAATCTGTTGGGTAACCCCTGTTAACCCGATACCACAGATAGTGCCATAGCCCTTGGCAGACACAAGGGGGTAAATGACGGTTTAGGGACTCTTGGCATATGCAACCAGCGCCACGATGCCCGCATTGCCACCCCCGCATTGCAGCGACGCACGGACTTTCGCGGCCCCCGCAAAAGACAAGTAGAGGAAAGTCGAATAAAAAATAATTTTGCCTTGCCACGCAAACCCGTCGGGCGGCGCGATGGCATCGTCATGCAGATACCGGAGTCGCCTGCATGATCCTGAACCTCTCTGGACTTGGCCGCGATTCCGCACTAGCCGCTCACCCTTGCAGGGACTGCCGTGCAGAGGCGGGCCGCAACAAGGGATATATGGCCACGATGACCATCATCAAGACCGCCGATCTGATCGACAGCGTCGCCGACGCGCTCCAGTTCATCAGCTATTATCATCCGATGGATTATATCCGGGCGCTGGGCAAAGCCTATGACGCGGAAGCCAATCCGGCGGCCAAGGACGCGATCGCGCAGATCCTGACCAACAGCCGCATGTGCGCGGAGGGGCATCGCCCGATCTGCCAGGACACCGGCATCGTCAACGTCTTCGTCAAATGGGGCATGGATTGCCGTCTGGACGATAACAGCCGGTCGATGCAGGACATCGTGGATGATGGCGTGCGCAAGGCGTACCTTAACCCGGAGAATCGGTTGAGGGCGTCGATCCTGCGCGATCCGGCCTTTTCCAGACAGAACACCAAAGATAATACGCCCTGCGTACTGAACGTGGAGATGGTGCCGGGGAACAAGGTCATCATCGACGTCGCGGCCAAGGGCGGCGGGTCTGAGAACAAGACCAAGTTCAAGATGATGAACCCCAGCGATTCGATCGTCGACTGGGTGTTGGACATGATCCCGCAGATGGGCGCTGGCTGGTGCCCGCCCGGCATGTTGGGCATCGGCATCGGCGGCACTGCGGAAAAGGCGGTGGCGCTGGCCAAGGAAAGCCTGATGGAACCCATCGACATGGGCGAACTCAAGCTGCGCGGGCCGCAGAACAAGATCGAAGAGATGCGGATCGAGATTTTCGACAAGGTCAATGCGCTGGGCATCGGCGCGCAGGGTCTGGGCGGATTATCGACCATATTGGACGTCAAGATTTCCGACTATCCCTGCCATGCGGCGGGAAAGCCGGTGGCGATGATCCCCAATTGCGCAGCGACGCGCCACGCGCATTTCACGCTCGACGGGTCCGGCCCCACCTATCTGGAAGCGCCCAAGATTTCTGAATGGCCGCAGGTCGACTGGAAGCCGAGCAAGGAGGCTATCCATGTCGATCTCAACACTCTGACGCCGCAGATCGTGCAAAGCTGGAAGCATGGCGACCGGCTGCTGCTCAATGGCAAGATGCTGACCGGACGCGACGCTGCGCACAAGCGGATCAAGGATATGCTGAGCCGGGGTGAGCCACTGCCGGTCGATTTCAGGGGACGAGTAATCTATTATGTCGGGCCGGTCGATCCGGTGCGCGACGAAGTGGTTGGCCCGGCCGGTCCTACCACCGCGACCCGCATGGACAGCTTCATGGACATGATGCTGGAACAGGGGCTGGCAGCCTGCATCGGCAAGGCCGAACGTGGCCCTGCTGCCACGGACAGCATCGCGAAGCACAAGAGCGCCTATTTGATGGCGGTCGGCGGTGCGGCCTATCTGGTTGCGCGCGCGATCAAGGGCGCAAAGGTCGTCGGTTTCGAGGATCTGGGCATGGAAGCGATCTACGAGTTCGACGTGCAGGACATGCCGGTGACGGTGGCGGTCGATAGCGAAGGGCAGAATGTCCATCGCCTCGCCCCGCTGGTGTGGCAGGAAAAGATCAAGCGCGAGGGACTGTTGGAGCAGGCATGAGGCTTTCATTCTCCCCATGCCTGACATGGGGAGAGGAAAATGACTGATCGTCGTTAACTCTGCTCGATCATGGAGGAACTGCGCCCTTCGCGCTGCATTATCACCGGCACCTTCACACCGTCGGAGCATCGCCCATGTCCTTCACGCAGCTTGATCCGCCTCTACCCGTTCATGTCGAGGGAAAGGGCAAGGGCTATGCCCTGGCCGTCATCGATTATGGGCAGGAACATAATCTGATCTGGGTGACGGGATTGACCGATTCGGGGGAGATATGGTGCGCGCCCAATCCAGTGGTGCGGCTGGAGTCCAACTGGACCATGGGCCGCACATTGCAGCATGCGCCCGAATGGGCGAAAGATGTAGCAACGACAAAGCCGAGTTGAACGGAAAAGCGCGCCGCCAGATTACTGACGGCGCGCTTGTGTGTTTGTCGACCTTGGCCTGTCCTGACTGTCATCGACTTGGCAGGCAGTCGAAGGCTCGAAACGAACGGATGGGGGGAGGTTAGCCTCCCCCGCCGCCCTTACAGCTTGCCGCTGAGCGATATGCCGATGACGCGTGGTTCGTTGAAGACGGCGGCCATATAGTTTTCGATCACGCCCTTGAGGTTCTTTTCATTGGTGATGTTGCGGGCGAAGGCGGCAATTTCATATTTGCCGTCGGGCGCTGTGTAGCCGACCTTCAGGCCGCCTTCAAAATCGCCCTTCGAATAAAATTCCTTCGTCCGATAGAGGACGAAGTTGGTGTAGCCCTGAATATTCCAGTCGGTCGCGGCGAAGATCTTGCCGCCATTGCCCAAAGGCACGTCGTAGCGGGCCGCGATGTTGGCGGTATATTTCGGCGCGTTGGGGAGCGGATTGCCGTCGATCTGGGCAAAGGTGTTGGCGCCCACCTTGATCGTGGGATCCTCCACCGTGCAGACGACCGTGCCGTTCAGGATGCAGACCTGCGCATAGACATTCTTGTCCTTGATCTGGCTATGCAGCAGGCTGAGGCCCGCCGACAGGGTCAGGTTTTCGAACGGACGCGCTTCCAGTTCGGCTTCCATGCCATAGGCGTCGGCCTTGTCTGCATTGAACAACACGCCGTTGCCGTTGACGTCGTTGCCGTTCAACTGGATATCCTTCACCCGATAGGCGAAGCCCGACAGGTTGAAGCGCACGCGGTTGTCGAGCAGGCTGGTCTTGATGCCCGCTTCATAGGACATGATCGTTTCCGAATCCGCCGTGGTGAAATCGCTGTTGAACACAGCCGAGCGGCCCTGAATCGTGGGACCACGGAAGCCGCGGGCGACGCGGGCATAGAGGCTGACTTCGGGGCTGACTTCATACAGGGCGCTGACGTCCCAGCTGGGTTCCTTGCCGACCAGCTTGACGTAACGACGCCCGGCATAAGTGGACACGCCCGCCGCATTGGCGGTGGCTTTCACCAGACGCGTTTCCTTGGCATCGCGGGTGTAACGGCCGCCTGCCGTGATGGTGAAGCCGGGGGTCAGTTCATAGCTGGCCTGCCCAAACAGCGCCCAGCTTTCATTCTTGTTGCGCAAACGCACCCAGTTGTTGGGGTTGTTCGCCGCCGTCGTCAGGAAATAGGCGCGCTGGTAGAAATCGGTGGTGTCGCGGCTGTCGAAATACATGCCGCCCACCTGCCATTTGAAGGCGTCGTCGCCATTGCTGGCGAGGCGCACTTCCTGGCTCAACTGATCGAGATCGCGGATATTGCCCTGGCTCTGGCCAAAGCCGTTGGCGACGCCGCCGACCGGGAAGTTCGCGCCCGCGCCGCCATCGGTATCGCCACGGCTATAGCCCTTGGTCGTTTCATAAGCGGTGATGGAGGTCAGCGTGACCGGGCCGAAGTCGAGCGCGATATGTTCGGACGCGCCATAGGTCTTGTACGCCTGCGGGTTGTTCATCGCTTCGTCGAGCGCGACCGAGCTGCGCGGCGTGTTGGCGACGCTGTTCGACCCCTTGATCAGGCCGGCGCGGTGGAAGATGGTGGAGGTGCCGTCATAATCACGCGCATGAAAGCTGGTCAGCATCGAAAGCGTTTCGTTGGGCGCCATCAGTAGCTGGACGCGGACGTCCTTTTCGTTGAAGCCGCCCATGGCGTCCTTCTTGCCGGTCGTGCCGTCGGCGCTGGCGCCGGTATATGTGTTATCGACCCAGTCATCGCGATGCTGGTAGAGGGCCGAAACGCGGAAGGCGAGCTTGTCCGCCACGATCGGGCCACCGATGCCACCATCGAACGACACGGTGTTGTAGCTGCCATAGCTGGCCGAAGCGCGACCCTGCCAGTCCATGGTCGGGCGGTTGGTATCGAACTTGATGATGCCCGCCGTGGTGTTGCGACCGAACAGCGACCCCTGCGGGCCGCGCAGCACTTCGACCTGATTGACGTCGAACACCGGGTTGGATTTGAGCACGACATGCTCAAGCACCACATCGTCCTGGATGATCGAGACGGGCTGCGACGCGCCGAGATAGAAATCGATATTGCCCAGGCCACGAATGTAGAAGCGCGGGAAGATGCGTCCGGTCGTGGTTTCGGCATAGAGACCGGGCACACGCGCGGCGAGTTCGAGGATGTCGCCGCCGCCGCTCTGGAAGGCGCGCAGTTGGTCACCGGCCACGACGCCGACCGAAATCGGCACCTTTTGCAGATTTTCCGAGCGGCGTTCGGCCGTGACGACGATTTCGTCCAGCTGCGCGTCCGCGCCAGCCTGTTGGGCATGGGCCGCATTGGCGAGCGTCAGTACACCCAAGGCCGTGGTCAGTCCCAGCGCCCGGCGCAGCAAAGGCAATTTCGACACGATATGTCCCCGATCATATATGCAGGTTGCACGGGCAGCGGCAGGATGAAGTGCGCCCCCGGAATGGGGTGCCGCTAGACCTGAATTATTGCTGAAGTGTGACAAATGTCCGGTGAGTGGTGCCGCTGTGCGTTATGTTGCAGTGCGTGACAATCCCGCAACATTACCCGCACCTTGCTAGCGGCGATGGGTGACGGCGCTCCTGCACGCTGTATAGGGCGGGCATGATAACTTCCCCCATCTGGTTGCCCGCCACGCTGCTGGCGGGCGCGGTGCAGGCGTGGCGCACGGCGCTTCAGCGGCGCGTCAGCCGGACGCTGTCGATCAACGGGGCCGGGCTGGTGCGCTATCTTTACGGCCTGCCATTCACGCTACTCCTGCTGGTCGGATACCGGATCGCCTTTCCCGCACCGTTTCCAGTGATCGGCCCATCGTTTTTGCTGTTCTGTATCGGCGGTGGGCTGGCGCAGATCATTGCCACCAATCTGCTCATCATGGCCTTTGCCCATCGTAATTTTGTCGTCGGCACCGCCTATTCCAAAACGGAGGCAGTGCAGGGGGCGATATTGTCCTTCCTGCTGCTGGGCGAAACGCTTGCGCCGCTCAGCTGGGCAGGGATCGGATGCGGCGTGTTGGGGGTGATGATCCTGTCCACCGGTGGCCAGCGGATGGGACCAATGGGCTTCGTGCGCGCGCTGGGCCAGCCAGCGGCGATCACCGGCATGGCGTCCGGTTTCTTCTTTGCCCTGACCGCGATCGGCATTCGCCGGGCGACGCAGACGGTGGAGACGGGCGACCCGATCCTGGCGGCGCTGGTCGTTCTGGTCATGACGGTCGCGTTGCAAAGCGTGATGCAGGGCGCGTGGCTATTGTGGCGGGAGCCGGGGCAGATGGGCCGCGTGTTCGCAAGCTGGCGGGTTTCGGGGCAGGTCGGACTGCTGTCAGCGCTGGGTTCGGCCTGCTGGTTCACCGGCTTTGCCACCGCGCCGGTCGCGCTGGTGCGGATCGTGGGGCAGGTGGAGATCGCCTTCACCATGGCGCTGGGTCATTTCTACCTTAAGGAGCGGATACGGCGCAGCGAGGCGGCCGGTTTGCTGCTGGTTGCAGCCGGAGTGGCGCTCGCGCTGGCCAGTGCGCTGCACTAACCGTTTCTTTACCACGGTATAATAACCTTTCTGACGTGGGACATCAGCCAGAAACAGACAGCGTCGCAAAGGCCGTGATGAAGGTCGCCAAATTGTCGGGCGACCTGGGCATCCGCACGCTCGACCTGCAGGCCGACATCAGCGAACTGGCCGGGCGCGTGACGCAGCAGGCCCGCACGATCGAGGCGATCAGCGGCGCGGCCACCCAATTGTCGCAGGATGGCGAGCGCGTGGCGCTGGCGGGACAGGATGCGCGGGAGAAAGCCATCGCAGCACGCGGCATCATCGACGATTCGGGCAAACAATTGTCCGCCGCCAATCACGTCTTCGTCGATCTGATCGATCAGGTCAGCCAGATTCATGCGCGGCTGGACGGCTTTGGCGAGGCGTTGGAGACCGTCGCCCATGTGACCAGCGTCATCAGCGGCATCGCCAGCCAGACCAATTTGCTGGCGCTCAACGCCACGATCGAGGCGGCACGCGCAGGCGATGCGGGACGCGGCTTTGCCGTGGTCGCGGCAGAGGTCAAGAAACTGGCGCAGGAAACCGGCACCGCCACCCATAAGATCGAACAGTCCATCAGCGCGTTGACCGGGGAAGCGGGCGGGATGCTGGACAGCATCACGCGCGGGGCGCAGACGGCACGCACCGCGCAGGAAGACACGCAAAATATCGAGGCGCTGGTCGACCGGCTGGGCGCATTGATGCTGGACCTGTCGAACAACAGCGAAACCGTGGCGCAGCGCATTGCGTCGATGGTGGGATCGGCGGGGGAAATCCGCACGGGGCTGAGCGCGCTGGCGAGCACGTCGACCGACAATGCGGACGGGCTGCAACGCCTGTCCGGGCGCGTTTCGACCGCCAGCGAAGACACCAACATGCTGTTGCAATATCTGGCCGAAAGCGGCGTGGCGATTCCCGACTCGCCCTATATCCGCTTCAGCCTGGAATCGGCGCAGGCGATGAGCGACGTGCTGGAACAGGCGATCGATTCGGGGCAGTTGCGGGAAGACGCGCTGTTCAGCGAGGATTATGCGCCGATCCCCGGCACCAGCCCGCCGCAATATAGCCATCCGGTGCAGGCGGCGATGTTGCCGACGGCGCGGGCGCGGCAGGAACTGGCGCGCCAGTATAGCGGCCTTTTCGGCATGACCTTTACCGACCGCAACGCCTATGGCGCGATCGCCATGCCCGAACGCGCCCAGCCGCAGCGACCCGGCGACGACGTCTGGAATGCCGAACATTCCCGGCAGGGGCTGATCTTCGATTTCCCCGACACGCGCGCGCAGGCCAAGACCACCCAGCCCTTTTGCATCAAGGCCTATCGCCGCCTGACCGCCGATGGCACCGTCATCCTGCTCAAACAGGTGATCGCATCGATCCATGTCAGGGGACGGCATTGGGGTATCCTGCAAATGGCCTATCAGGATCAGGGATAGGGTCGCATCGACGCGACGGGCGAAGTTCACACTGTCGTCGGGTGATTTGAGCGGGAAGCGACGGGGATGCGCCTGCGAAGCCACGGGGATGCGTCGGTGGGGCCACGGTGACGCGACATCAGCGCGACGGGATGGCGACACGGACGCGCCACTGGCGCGACAGGCACGCGTTGGGGTGGTCGAGGGGGCGGAGGCCTTCACCGCACAGGATAGACCAGAGGAAATCCTATTTTGGAAGAGGCTGGTCTGTGGGGCGATGAATGGGGAAGTTGATGCTCGGGTTCCTGCATACCGACGCATGACAATGACAATATTTGCTATTACCCAGCTAAAAATCATCTCTCCGAAACTAACAATCTGCTCACATAACAATTGAGCATTGCCAGTTGAACATGATAAGCGGCAATAATGTCACAAGCGACAAAACACACCGCAATCATAAGTGATTCTGTAGGTATGTGGTCGAAGCTGGCATGGGACGCAGATTGCTTCCGGGACATTCAGATAAGTTATCCCGATGAGAGGGAACCCCTAGCTTACGCGGCCATCAATGTCTGCATCGCGGCGGCGAGTCTCCAAGACTGGGTGCGAGAGCATCTCAAACGCACGGCTGAGGATGCTGGCATCTCGTGGGAAGACAACATCTTTTTTAAAGACGTAATATCATCCGTGCCGGAGCAATCCGCCTGCGTCGCCATCGCGAACACGTCAAAGCATTCCGAGTTTAGGGAGCGGCGATGGCGCAATGGCGAGGTGGTACTGGCATATGAAGAGGGAGATAACGATGTTCCGTCCGGCTATGTGCTTTACCATGCGATTGCCCATAGCCATAGCGAGGGCTTCGCTCTCAGCCGGTTCGATGCTCTCTGCCAAAACTGGTGGACGTTTATGACCGCCCGTGGATTAACCGATGGACACTCAGGCACACCTGAGTGGAGAAACAAGAAGCTCAATCTCATTTTCCGGCCGTTTTTAGAGACGGCTGCGCGATAACGGCTTTCTTCTCCCTGCAGTAAAATCCGACAGTCCGCTTCCCACTTCAAATTGTAATCACCCGCACACACGACCTGCTTCTCTGCGGCTCTGCGCGATTTCATCTTTTTCGCGCGGAGGCGTGGAGGGATGATGCATGATAGGCTGTGTTTTGGCGCGACAGCAGGAGATGGGTTCCCGCATTCGCGGGAATGACGGGAAGGTTGGGCGGCTCCTCCACGCACCCTCATCTCCTGCCCTCTTGCCCCCACACCGCCATGCGTTATGGCGCTGGGCATGAACATATCGTCGCCAGCCATAGGTCGCCTGGTCGCCATCCTTCGCGGTATGGGGATTGCGCTGCTGTTCGCGGTCGTGGCGCTGTGTCTGATCGTGACGATCGTGCCGCCGTTTCTGGACCGCCTCTATTATGAGGGGCCGGTCAGCCGGCATTATGACGGGGCGCATTTCTTCAATCCCGATGGGGCGATCGCGATGCCGGGGCCAGCGGGCGGCAGTCGGGTGGGGTTTATCGCGCGCTGGCTGATCGGGGATGATGACCGGCCGCAATGGCCGCTGGGGATTGCGGTCAAGCCTGCGCGACCAGCGCCCTTTGCCGCGCCGCGTGGGATGGTGGCGACATGGGTAGGGCATGCGACCGTGCTGGTGCAGGCGGCGGGGATCAATATCCTGACCGATCCGGTGTGGTCCGACTATGCCAGCCCCCTGCCGCCCTTTGGCCCCAGGCGCGTGGCGGAGCCGGGCATCCGGTTCGACGACCTGCCCAAGATCGACCTGATCCTGTTGAGCCACAATCATTACGACCATATGGATTTGCCGACGCTGAAACGATTATGGGCGCGCGACCGGCCACGGATCGTCACCAGCCTTGGCAACGACGCGATTTTGAAGGCCAACGGCATTCCGTCCACAGCGCTGGACTGGGGCCAGTCGGTCAGCGGCGCGGCATTGAACGGGCTGGCACCGCAGGCGGTGATCCAGTGCGGGCGATATGAACATTGCCCCGACTATCGCGTGCATGTGACCCGCAACCATCATTGGGGCAGCCGCTGGGGCAGCGACCGCAACCGGGCCTTATGGTCGAGTTTCGTCATCGCAACGCGCGCGGGCAACATCTTCTTTGCCGGGGACACGGGCGCGGGCGACATGGGCTGGCCAGCGCAGGCAGCGCGGATCGGGCCGATCCGGCTGGCGCTGATCCCGATCGGCGCGTTCCGCTTTACCAAAGGGCAGATGGCGTCGAATGCGCATATCGGGCCGGAACAGGCGGTGGAGGTGTTCAAGCGGCTGGGCGCGTCGAGTGCGATCCCGATCCACTGGGGAACGTTCCGCCTGTCCTACGAACAATGGGATACGCCGCCCAAGATGCTGCGGCTGGCGATGCGCTGCGCCGGGATCGACGGCAAGCGCTTCGCTCCCCTGCGCATCGGCCAGTCGATGGCGGTGCCCACGGTCAGCCCGGTGCCGCGCGTGAAGGCGCAATGTGACGAGCGGGCGATCCGGGCGCTGGAATAGCACCGGATCGCCGCCCGATCATGATGGCGGGCAGTCCCCGTCCCGCTTGCCGGTCAGATCCTGCGTCGTGCGCAGCACCGGGCTGCCGCCTTCCGTCTTTGTCATCGTCGTGCCCAGCGTCAGCGTGTCGGCGGTGTAATTGCCCTCCACCACGATTTCCGACGTACCTTTTCCAGCCGTGCAACTCAGCGTCGCGATCAGGCGGCCCTTGCGCACCATCTTGTCCTTATAGGTGCAATCCTTGCCATCCGCACCGGCCAGCGCATCGGCGGCGGGGACGCCGTCCTTGTCGATCGCGATGCAGATTTTGTCTTCGCTGACCTGCCTGAGCGCCGCCTGATATTGGGCAGGCGTAACAGTGGGGGTGTTGTAGCCGGTCGTTTTGCGCGTGATGGCCCACTGGCCCGCGCGCATCATGACGGGGGCTTCCTCCACCTGTGGCGGTGGTGCGGGGTCACTGCCGCAGGACGCGAGCAGACAGATGGCCCCTAGCGGCAGGGCCGCCGATATAATGGTACGCATATCCTCTCCCCATTCTTGCGATGGAACGAGGGGAGGCTCTACTGACCGGAAGGAAAGCGCAAGCGGTTTCGCGCAGCGCTATTTCACCGCGCTGCCTGACGGGGCGCAGGTCGGGCCGATCCATCGACCGTGCGATTGCGCAGTCATCGCCATTGCCTGTCCATTCGCGCCACCCTCCATCTTCATGTCCAGCGTCATGGCGTAGCTTTCGGGCGCATAGGTGCCGGACATGGCTGCGTTCATCGTGCCGCCGGGCGATTTGCACGACACCTGCCCCTTCACCTTGCCGCCCGACGCATCGAACCCGGCATAGGTGCAGTCCTTGCTCTCCTGCCCGCCGAACATGTCGGCGCTGGGGTTGGCGGCCTGCTCTGGCGTAACGCAGTAGCGCAGGCCCGTCTGGTTCATCATGCGCTGCATCTGCTGCTTCATATTCGCGGGCGCGCCGGGGACACCGGACAGGTCGATATCCTTGATTTCGAAGCCCCCTTCCCATTGACCCGGCTTCAACTGCACCTTGTCCACGGCGGCCTTGACGTCCGCCTGGCTCATCGCGTCGGTGGCAGCGATGTTGCCTGCCTTCTCGCCGGGTTGGTCGTTGCAGGCAACGAGAGTGAGCGTCATCAGGGCGGCTGATATGGTGGCTTTGATCATGGTGCATCCCCCTTGTCCGGCACATATCCGAACGGACAGCATATCAAGCGATAAGGAGAATGCGATAAGAAGTTTGTTCTTGTTATGTTCCTTGTTTTATGTTAGCGCATCAATCGAACTTTGGGGGGAGTTTGAATGCAACGCATAATGTCGGGCGCATTGACCGCTTTTGGCCTTTACCTGCGAACGGGGCGAAGGATCGCGCCGATCGATGTCGAGGTAAAATATAATCCCTGGCATGATGAGGAGACGGGCCGCTTCACCTTTGCTGGCCAAGGACGCCATTTTGGGCCAGGCAGTTCTGGCGGGTCGTTCCGGGGTGGCGGCTCCTTCGGCGGGGCAGGTGCGCAGGACAGTTCGTCATCGCCGTCCCCGCGTCGCGATGGCGGGACCTTGGAGCGCAGGGCCAACAGTCCCCATCATCCTGCCAACCACTCGGTTCATACCGTGCAGCCCGGCGATACGCTGTCGCGCATCGCGGCGCGGCGTAAGGGGCTGACCCCACGCAGCCTCGCATGGCTGAACGGGCAATCAGTCGACCAGCCGCTCCAGATCGGCCAACGGATCAAGGTGCCGCATCAGGCCTATCTGGATGCAGGACGGGCGGCGAAAAATAAGCTTCTGGCCTTAGCCTATTACAGCGATACGCACGACGGGAAGCTGCCGCCAAACGTGGCCAAGCCGCCGTCGCTGGAACGCCAGATACTTAGCGAAAATTGGCGAAGGGAGGTGAAAAATGGCTATGCGTTCGACGTCGATCCCATCAAGAGAGCCAGACAAATTTCGGGAGATTTGCAGAATGGGCCGGCGGCGTCACGCTCTCGCACACATCAGAGAAATGCGGGCAAACCCGATCGTCGGTCTGGCGACGATGGCGGCCATTTCATCGCTGCTCGCTTCAACGGGCCCCGCGAAAGCATCAATCATTTTGCGCAGGACGCCAATTTCAATCGTGGCGCCTATCGTTCCATGGAGGACGAATGGTCCAAGGAGCTACGCGCGGGCAGAAAAATATCTGTCACCATCATCCCGCTTTATGAGGGCGCGTCCAAACGGCCCTATAAACTTACCGTCAAATGGTATGTCGATGGGAAGCCCAACGTCCAAGATTTCTCCAACGAAGCGAAAGGCAAGCCCAGTGGAAAGTGATAAATTGGATGCGTTGGGACCGCTCATGAATGATATTGGTCTGGAACTTGCCGATCTAGTCGGAGGTGACCCCAATGGAATATTTCTTTATGTAGAAATCGGTGACGGATGGGTCAGACCAAGTCTCTATAAAGATGAAGGTGACATAGTGCGCTGGTATGATCCCAGCGGCATGGCACTTTCAGAATTGCTTTGGGATGCGTGGTATCTGGAATCGGATGAGCCCAACATGCGCTGGTCGGTGCTGGAATATTCTATCACGGGCAAGAAATTCCATGTCAGCCTGAAATATCCCGAAGAAGTGAACGTCGATGTGCTGGACGACGACCGCCGCGAAGCCGCCCTGCGCGCGCGCTTTGGCGACAAGCCGGTCGTCTATCCGCCCATGCCCAAAGGCAGCTTTGAATTGAAACCCTGACCCCGATTGCACCTTAGCCCGAAGACACCATATTCCCGCCATGGCCATTCAGATACGCACCACGCTCGACGAGCCGGAAACGGATGAGAATTTCGTTCCGCATCGTCCCGCACGCCCCGAAAAGACCGAGGGCGGCAGGCCGTTTACGCTGGTGAGCGAATATGAGCCATCGGGCGACCAGCGCACCGCGATCCCCGAATTGGTGGAGCAGGCGCTGGCGGGTGAGCGGGACCAGGTGCTGCTGGGCGTCACCGGGTCCGGCAAGACATTCACCATGGCCAAGGTGATCGAAGCGTTGCAGCGTCCGGCGCTGATCCTGGCGCCCAACAAGATTCTGGCAGCGCAGCTTTATGGCGAGTTCAAGAGCTTCTTTCCCGATAATGCGGTCGAATATTTCGTCAGCTATTATGATTATTACCAGCCCGAAGCCTATGTCGCGCGGTCGGACACCTATATCGAGAAGGAATCCAGCGTAAACGAGAGCATCGACCGGATGCGCCATTCGGCGACCCGGTCGCTGCTGGAACGGGACGACTGTATCATCGTCGCGTCCGTCAGTTGCCTTTATGGTATCGGGTCGGTCGAAACCTATTCGGCGATGACCTTTTCGATGAAGAAGGGCGGGATCGAGGACCAGCGCGAGACGATCCGCAAGCTGGTGGCGCTGCAATATAAGCGCAACGATGTGGCCTTCGCGCGCGGCAATTTCCGGGTGAAGGGCGACAATCTGGAGATTTTCCCGTCCCATTATGAGGATACGGCCTGGCGGATCAGCTTTTTCGGCAATGAGATTGAGGAGATCGTCGAGTTCGATCCGCTGTCGGGCAAGAAGGTCGCGAGCCTGGACTATGTGAAGGTCTTTCCTAACAGCCACCATGTGACCCCCGGCCCGACGCTGAAACAGGCGATGGAGGCGATCCGCTTTGAACTGACAGAGCGGTTGAAGGAACTGGAGATCGAGGGCAAGCTGCTGGAGGCGCAGCGGCTGGAGCAGCGGACCAATTTCGATCTGGAGATGATCGCGGCGACGGGAAGTTGCGCGGGGATCGAGAATTACAGCCGCTTTCTGACCGGACGCCTGCCGGGCGAGCCGCCGCCGACCCTGTTCGAATATCTGCCCGAAAACGCGCTATTGTTCGTGGATGAAAGCCACCAGACCGTGCCGCAGATCGGCGCGATGGCGCGGGGCGATCACCGGCGCAAGATCACGCTGGCCGAATATGGTTTCCGCCTGCCGTCCTGCATCGACAACCGCCCGCTGCGTTTCAACGAATGGGACGTGATGCGACCGCAGACGGTCAGCGTGTCCGCGACGCCGGGCAAGTGGGAAATGGAGCAGACCGGCGGCGTGTTCAGCGAACAGGTGATCCGCCCCACCGGGCTGATCGACCCGCCGGTCGAGATCAAGCCTGTCGAAGATCAGGTCGATGACCTTATCAACGAATGTCGCAAGGTCGCGGCGCAGGGCTATCGTACGCTCGTCACCACGCTGACCAAGCGGATGGCGGAGGATCTGACCGAGTTCATGCACGAGGCGGGGATCAAGGTCCGCTACATGCATAGCGACGTAGAGACGCTGGAACGGATCGAGCTGATCCGCGACCTGCGGCTGGGCGTCTATGATGTGCTGATCGGCATCAACCTGCTGCGCGAAGGGCTGGACATTCCCGAATGTGGCCTCGTCGCCATTCTCGACGCGGACAAGGAAGGCTTTCTGCGATCCGAAACATCGCTGATCCAGACGATCGGCCGGGCAGCGCGTAACGTGGATGGGCGGGTGATCCTCTACGCCGACCGGATCACTGGCTCCATGGAGCGCGCGCTCAACGAAACCGGGCGCAGGCGTGAAAAGCAGGAAGCCTATAATCTGGAACATGGCATCACGCCGACCACGATCAAGCGCAACATCGGCGACATCATCGCCCATGTGTCCAACAAGGACAGCGTGCTGGTCGATACCGGCGACGCCGACCGCCCCCACATGGTCGGCCACAATCTGCGCGCCTATATCGAAGATCTGGAAAAGAAGATGCGCGCGGCTGCCGCCGATCTGGAGTTCGAGACGGCCGGGCGCATCCGCGACGAAATCCGCAAGCTGGAAGCCGAGGAACTAGGCCTGCCACCGCACGAACAGGTCGCGGCCATTCGCGGGCGCGCGACCGAGGGGAAACCGGGGACGCGGAAATTGCGCTATGGCAAGACGCAGAAGAAGTTCGGGCGATAGGGGCAGGCACGCGGGGCAGGTTGACGCGCCTTCATTGTAGCGCGCGCCGGAACGCGGCTGGCGTCGCCCCTTTGGCCACCAGAAATTGCCGTCGCAGATTGGCGGTCGTCCTGAACCCGCAGCGCCGGGCCACATCCTCGATCGAACATTTGCTGTTCGATAACAGCAGGGTTGCCGCTTCCACCCTGCGCTGTTGGATAAAGGCATAGGGCGACTGGCCGGTGGTTTTCTTGAACGCGCGTCCGAAATGGAAACGGCTGAGGCCGACAAGCCCCGCCAAGTCGGCCAAGCCCATATCCTGGTCCAGATGCGCGTCGATATGGGCGAGCACGCTATGGGTCTGGCGCGACGACAAGCCGCCGATTTTCGTGGCCCGCGCCATCGATAATATTTCGACCGCCGCAAGCAGACATGCACTTTCGGCGTAAATGCCGTCGAGCGTGGCGGAGGGCAGGACCGCCTTGAATTTTCGCATCGTCGCCGACAACCGTTTTTCGCGGACATGGAGAGCGGGCGCGAGCGAGGCGGTTTCGTAGCTGACCTCCAGTTCGTCCCTGAGCATGGACGGGTCGAAATAGAGCGCGATGAAGCTGTTGCTGCGCGATGCAGGCGCGGACCATCCCTCGATCGCGCAACCCGACGGAAGATAGGTGATCGTATCCCTTAAATCGCGGATTGCGGTTGGCGCAGTATCATCGACGCGCATTTCCCCTTCATCCATGACGATGTCGTGGAGCGCCAGATAATGTGTGTCGCTGAACCGCCGGAAACTGAACGGCTCCGTGCCGTCGATGGCGATCTGTTCGACCGCAAAGCCGGTCCAGCGCCGCGCGATGCGGGCGGCAGGATCGAAGGGTTTGGCCGCGCGATGGAGGCACAGATCGGGCACGATCCCGTTGGGCTTTGGCATCATACAGAAAATGCTGCAAAGTTGAATTTGTTGCTCTATGGCGGACAGCACTAAAGCCATATCAGATTGGCTAAAAGGGGGAACTGCACATGGTGGGGAAAAAAAGTTCAAACAGAAAGGTGGCGGAGGATGTCATCCGCTTTCTCGACCAGCATCTGCTTGATCCCACCCCCGCCAATTACGCCTTTGCATTTCTGTACACGACGCAAAACAATGGCCTTTTGCGGAAAATGGTCGATGATATCACCGACGGCGGGGTCCGGCTGACCCAAGGTGAAGTCAATGAAATGATGGTCAATTCGGCGGACGATGCTGTCCCCATGCCATCGGATGCGATGGACGAACTGCAAAGCCAGTTGCGTAGGCAGGCACTGACCTTCAGCGATCTGGCCACGTCCGCCCTGTCCCATACAAGTGCGTTTAATCGCGACCTGGCGGAGGGCATGGAGCAGCTTGCCTCCGGTTTCGATGTCGCGGACGTGCTCAACGCCATGCGCGAAAAGACGATGAAGGTCGAACGCGAACTGGCCGAAAACCAAAAGGAGACCGAACGGCTCCGGCTCGAACTGGATACGGCACGCAATGACGCCTCGCTAGATGCGTTGACCAGCCTGGCCAACCGCAGATGTATGGACGGTAAAATCCGCGAGGCATTTGAACGGTGTGGCAGCATCACTCTGGGATTTTGCGATATTGATCATTTCAAGTCGATCAACGACCGCTTTGGACATGCGGTGGGCGACCGGGTGCTCAAGGTCGTTGCCGAAGTCCTGCAATCGGAACTGGCCCCCTACCCCGTCGCCCGCTTTGGCGGCGAGGAGTTTGTGGCATTGTTTCCCGAAACCTCCGACGCCGATGCGTTTGTGCTGGTCGAAAAAGCCCGGATTGCGCTAGGCGAGAGGACGTTCAGGGTCCGCGACACCGATCAGCCACTGGGTCAGGTGACATTTTCGGCAGGGATCGCCGTAACCACATCCGATCCGCAACAGGCGCTCAAGGATGCGGACAGCGCCCTGTATGAGGCGAAGAACGGCGGGCGCAATCGCACCATTTGCCATCGGGTGACAGCATAGCCAACATAACGGCATGGTCTGACATGCGCTTTTACTTCGGCGCGCCACGCCCTACATAGCGTCCATGCCTCCCGACATGCCCACTTCTGCGCCTCTGCCCCCCGTTTGGGCGACGTTCCGCCGTTTCCTGCCTTATCTCTGGCCTGCCGATGCGCCCGCGTTGCGGCGGCGGGTCGTTATCGCGATGGTGCTGGTGGTGGCGGCCAAGCTCATCAGCCTCGCCATGCCCTTTGCCTATAAGGGCGCGATCGATGCGATGGCGCCGGGGATGGAGGCGGCGGTGGGCCTCGCCATCGCTCTGGTGGTCGCCTATGCGGGCGCGCGGTTCAGCGGCGTATTGTTCGACAATCTGCGCAACGCCGTGTTCGAGAAGGTCGGGCAGGAAGCCGGACGGCGGCTGGCGGACGATGTGTTCGTGCATCTGCACCGGCTGTCGCTGCGTTTTCATCTCGACCGGCGCACGGGCGCTGTCACCAAGGTGGTCGAGCGCGGGACCAAGAGCATCGACACGATGCTCTATTTCCTGCTGTTCAACATCGCGCCGACGATCCTGGAACTGGTCGCGGTGTGCGTCATCTTCCTCGTCAAATTCGGCGTCGGCATGGTCGGCGCTACGCTGGCGATGGTGGCGGCCTATATCTGGTTCACGCGGACCGTCACTGAATGGCGCAACCAGTTGCGCCGCGACATGGTGGACATGGACACCAATGCAGTGGCCCATGCGGTCGACAGCCTGCTGAATTTCGAGACGGTCAAATATTTCGGCGCGGAGAGCCGTGAGGCAGACCGCTATGCCACGTCGATGCGCAATTACGCGAAAGCTGCGGTCAAGAGCGAGAATAGCCTCGCATGGCTGAACATCGGCCAGTCGCTCATCACCAACCTGATGATGGGCGGTGCGATGGCGTACAGCGTGTGGGGGTGGAGCAAAGGGCAGTTCACGACCGGCGACGTGGTGCTGGTCAATACGCTGCTGGCCCAGCTTTTCCGGCCGCTCGACCTGCTCGGCATGGTGTATCGCACGATCCGGCAGGGGCTGATCGACATGGAAGCGATGTACAAGCTGATGGACACGCCGCAGGAGATCGCCGATGCGCCGGGCGCGACAGCGTTGCAGGCAAAGGGCGGCGCTGTGCGGTTCGACCATGTGCGGTTCGGCTACGATCCCGAACGCGAGATATTGCACGACGTCAGCTTCGCCGTGCCAGCCGGGCATACGCTGGCCATCGTCGGGCCTTCGGGCGCGGGCAAATCCACCATCGCGCGCATCCTGTTCCGATTTTACGACATTCAGGACGGGCAGGTGACGATCGACGGGCAGGACATTGCCGCCGTGAAGCAGGCGTCGCTGCGCGCGTCGATCGGCATCGTGCCGCAGGACATGGTGCTGTTCAACGACACGGTGGGCTATAATATCGGCTATGGCCGCGAAGGCGCATCGCAGGCCGAAATCGAGGCGGCGGCGAAAGCTGCGTCGATCCATGATTTCATCCTGAGCCTGGCGCACGGCTATGACACGCGGGTTGGCGAGCGTGGCCTGAAGCTGTCGGGCGGGGAAAAGCAGCGGGTGGCGATCGCCCGCACGCTATTGAAAGACCCGCCGGTTCTGGTGCTGGACGAGGCGACGAGCGCGCTCGATAGCCGGACCGAGACGGAAATACAGACCGTGCTGCGCAACATATCGCGCAAAAGAACGACGCTGGTCGTGGCGCATCGCCTGTCCACCGTGGTGGATGCCGACGAGATCATCGTGCTGGATCAGGGCCGCATCGTCGAACGTGGACGCCATGCCGATCTGGTGCGGGCGGACGGCCTCTATGCGCTGATGTGGAACCGGCAGGCGAGCGAGCGCGAGGATATGCCGGCCGGGCCGGGGGTTGAGGACGTTTTTGCGGTCGTCACGCCTTAATCGACGAAGTTCGCCGCGACCTCTGGCGGCACGCGCAGTATTCGCCCGGTCGCCTTGTCGATGATCGCCCAGGTGGATTTGGCCGCGACCGTCACCTTGCCGTCGGGACCGGTGAACTCCATCATCCGGTCGAAGCGTGCGCCGCGTGGCGGCTCCGCTATCCACGTCCGCGCGGCGACGGTCTCCCCCGCCTGCACATTGCCGCGATAGTCGATTTCGTGGCGCGTCACGACCCAAACATAGGCATCGACATGGGCGGGATCGGCATCGCGGTTCCAGTGATCGACCGACACCTGCTCCATCCACTGCACCCACACGGCGTTGTTGACGTGGCCGAGGATGTCGATGTCGGCGGGGGTCGCCGTGATGGTGCAGGTGTAAGACGATGCCATATTATTCTCCGTTCGGGCTGAGCCTGTCGAAGCCCTTTTCTGAGCGGAGCGAAGTGCCTTCACTGCGTTCAAGCGACCCTTCGACTTCGCTCAGGGCGAACGGAGGGAGAGTCAACCCGATCACCCCGCCACCCCCAACTGCCACAACAGAAACGCAAATTCCTCCGCGCTTTCGTGCAGGGATTCGAAGCGCCCCGACTTGCCGCCATGGCCTGCGCCCATATTGGTTTTCAGCAGCAGCAGATTGTCGTCCGTCTTGGTCGCGCGCAGCTTCGCCACCCATTTGGCTGGCTCCCAATAGGTGACGCGCGGGTCGTTGAGACCTGCCGTCACCATCATCGGCGGATAGGACTGCGCCTTCACATTGCTGTAGGGGTCATAGCCAAGGATGGTTTCAAACGCGGCCTTATCCTCGATCGGGTTGCCCCATTCGGGCCATTCCCCCGGCGTCAGCGGCAGGCTGTCGTCCAGCATGGTGTTGAGCACATCGACGAAGGGGACATGCGCGACCACCGCGCCCCATAATGCCGGGTCCGAATTGACCACCGCGCCCATCAGTTCACCGCCCGCCGATCCGCCGGAAATGCCGATCTTGCCCGCCGATGTATAGCCCAGGTCGATCAACCCCTTCGCCACATCCACGAAGTCGGTGAAGGTATTGGTCCGCTTGTCCAGCTTGCCGTCGAGATACCATTGCTGGCCCAGATCGTCGCCGCCCCGGATATGGGCGAGCGCAAAGACGATACCGCGATCCAGCAGCGAAAGGCGTCCGGTGGAAAAGCCCGGCTCCATCGCCATGCCATAAGCGCCATAGCCATAGAGGTGCAGCGGCGCGCTGCCATCGCGCGGCGTGTCTTTGGGATAGACGATCGACACCGGCACCTGCGTGCCGTCGCGCGCGGGGATCATCAGCCGTTCGGTGGTGTAGCGGGTCGCATCGTACCCGGACGGGATTTCCTGCACCTTCAACACGTCCATCGCCCCGCTATCGAGATGATAGTCGTAGATGGTGTCGGGCGTGACCATCGATTCATAACCGATGCGCAGCGTCGTCACATCATATTCGGGATTGTCGTCCAGCCCCGCCGAATAGCTCGCCTCCGGGAAAGGGATGCGTTTGGGGCTGTGCGTGGCGTAATCGCGCAGTTCGATCTGATCCAGGCCGTCCTGACGCCCTTCGGTGACGTAGAAACGCTGGAACAGGGTGAAGTCGGTCAGGTAGAAATGATCGTCGGGCGCGATCACCTCGCTCCACTGGTCTGGTGCGTCGATCGTCGCCTGGACCAGACGGAAATTGGGATGGGTGTCGTTGGTGCGGATATAGAGCGTGCCGTCATGCTCGTCCGCTTCATATTCGCGGCCCGGCTGGCGCGCCGCGATCAGCACCGGGGTCGCCAGCGGATCGTTGGCGGGCAACAGCCAGGCTTCGGTCGTCACATGATCGCCCGTCGCGATGACGATATATTTTTCCGAAGACGTCAGCCCGACCGAGACGCGAAAGCCCTCATCATGTTCATGGAACAGTTCGACGTCACTATCGACGCCCTGCCCCAGCCAGTGCAGGCGCGCATTGTCCGTGCGCCAGTTTTCGTTGGCGAGGCCATAGAGCAGCCCCTTGCTGTCCGACGTCCACACCAGCGACGATAAGGTATCGGGGATGACTTCGGGCAATATCTCGCCGCTGAACAGATCCTTGATCCGCGCTTCGAACCGTTCGGACCCGTCCGTGTCGATCGCATAGGCGAGGTAGCGTCCATCCGGGCTGACCGACATCGCGCCCAGACGAAAATACTCATGCCCCTGCGCCAGCGCGGTTTCGTCCAGAATCAACTGGTCCGGGCCGCCTGCCACGGGCTTGCGATACCATTTGCGATATTGCGCCCCGGTTTCGAACGCGCGCCAGTAGATATAGTCGCCATCCTTTTGCGGGACGGACTGGTCGTCTTCCTTGATACGCGCCTTCATTTCGGCAAACAGCGTATCGGTCAGCGCCTTGTGCGGGGCCATGGCGGCTTCGAACCAGACGTTTTCTTCGGCCAGATAGGACAATATGTCCTTGTCCTTCACATCCGGGTAGCCGGGGTCGCGCAGCCAGGCATAGTCGTCAGTCACCGTGATGCCATGGTGGGAAAATTCATGCGCACGACGGTTGGCGACGGGTGGCTGCAAGGATTTGGTCATTCAGTATCCATTATGGCTAGATCGGCGGCGCTGGCATCTGCCCGCCAGCCTGCTTATGTTGTCGCCTTTACGGCCCGTGCAAGGGCTTAAGTCCAAGGAAGTGTGAATGTCCACCTATGAAGACCGCCTGAAAGCCCTGCGCGCGCAACTGGTGCGTGACCGGCTGGATGGGTTCGTCGTTCCGCTGACCGATGAGCATATGAGCGAATATGTCGGTGCCTATGCTCAGCGGCTGGCCTGGCTGACGGGGTTTCAGGGGTCTGCAGGCAGCGCAGTGGTGCTGCCGGAAGAAGCAGCGATCTTTACCGACGGGCGCTATACCTTGCAGGTGCGCGAGCAGGTGGACGGCGCGCACTGGACCTATGAGAGCGTGCCGCAGACATCGATCGCGGCGTGGCTGAAGGATCATGCGGGTCAGGGCGCGCGTATCGGATATGATCCATGGCTGCACACCGCCGCATGGGTCAGGCAGGCGACACAGGCATTGGCGCAGAAGGGCGCGGAACTGGTCGCGGTCGATACCAATCCGATCGACGCGGTGTGGCCGGATCGCCCCGCCCCCAGCGACGCGCGGCTGGTGGTGCATGACGATCGTTTTGCCGGGCAGAGCGCAGCGGAAAAGCGTGCCGCGATGGCGGACTGGCTGACGCAGACGCAGGCCGACGCGGTGGTGCTGTCGGCACTGGATTCGATCGCCTGGACCTTCAACATTCGGGGCAAGGATGTCGATCGCACGCCCGTCGCGCTGGCCTATGCCATCGTCCATGCCGACGCGACCGCCGACCTCTATGTCGCGCCGGAAAAGATGGACGAAACGGTGGCGCAGCATCTGGGCAACGCCGTACGCGTGCATGATCGCACCGCCTTTGCCGATGCGCTGACGGCGCTGGACGGAAAGCGCGTGGTGGCCGACCCCGAACGGGCGGTCGCCGCGATCTTCGACGCGCTGGAACGGGGCGGCGCGACGGTGCTGCCGCTGCGTGACCCCGCTGTCCTGCCAAAGGCGATCAAGAACAGCGTCGAAATTGCCGGGCAAAAGGCTGCGCAGGCGCGCGACGGCGCGGCGCTCAGCCGGTTCCTGCACTGGGTTTCGGTCGAAGCGCCGAAGGGCGGCCAGACCGAACTGTCCGCCGCCGACCGGCTGGAGGCATTCCGCAAGGAAACCGGCCTGCTGGAGGATCTGTCGTTCGACACGATCAGCGGCGCGGGGCCGAACGGCGCGGTCGTCCACTACCGGGTGGAGGAAAAGACCAACCGGCCGATCGAAACCGGCACGCTCTATCTGGTAGATTCAGGCGGCCAGTATCGCGACGGCACCACCGACGTCACCCGCACGCTGGCGATCGGCACGCCGACGCCGGAAATGCGCGAACGGTTTACGCTGGTGCTCAAGGGGCATGTTGCGCTCGCCCGCGCTGTCTTTCCGGTCGGTACGCGGGGCGGGCAGCTCGATATATTGGCGCGGCAGTATCTGTGGGCGCAGGGTCTCGATTATGCCCATGGCACCGGCCATGGCGTGGGCAGTTTCCTGTCCGTGCATGAAGGGCCGCAGCGGATTGCGACATTTGGCGGTGGTGACGAACCGCTGGCCGCTGGCATGATCCTGAGCAACGAGCCGGGCTATTACAAGGCCCATGAATATGGCATCCGCATCGAAAATCTGGTGCTGGTCGAAGAACGCGCCGTGCCGGGCGCGGAAAAACCGATGCTGGGGTTCGAAACGCTGACCTTTGCGCCGATCGACCGGAATCTGATCGCGACCGACATGCTGGACGCGGGCGAGCGCGGCTGGATCGATGCCTATCATGCCAGGGTACTGGCGGTTGTCGGGCCGCAGCTGGATGGCGACGCGCTGGCGTGGCTCACGGCTGCCTGCGAGCCGTTGTAAGCGGTTAGTCTTCGGGGCTATCGGGGGCGGGGGCTGGCGGCGCATCCCCCGCCCCTTCGCGCGTTTGCGCTTTGCGGCGGCGCAAATTGGTGCGCAATGCCTGCGCCAGCCGCGCCTGTCGTTGATCCTGCGTTTCAGCCATGGCCCGTGCATAAGCAAATTGCCGCGATCGCCGCAAGTCGCCTTGACAAGGCCGGTCCACGCAGCCATAGGCCCGGCTCCGCAGCGCGTGAGCGTATGCGCAGGCAGGAAATATAATGCTGCTGTAGCTCAGTGGTAGAGCGCGTCATTGGTAATGACGAGGTCGGGAGTTCAATCCTCCCCAGCAGCACCATTTCTTTCCCGAAGCCCGGTAATCCCATCATATAACGACAGGTCATCGCTTCGCGCTAAACGGCTGGCTTCCTCGTAATGATAGTTAGCTTACTAACGAATTCCTCTGTTTGAAATCGCGTACATATGTGGTCCTCATTCAGGAAATGTCATGCCGATCGCGGATTATCGCGCGAAGCTGACCCCGACCCATAGCGTGCGTGGCGTACCCAGATCCATCGAACCGCCAGCGTTCCGAGCCACGATCTGCGCATCGAACAGATTTTCCCCCCTGACCACCAGACGCGCCCCATCCCATAGCGGCAGACGCGCTATGGCGTCGATCGTCAGGGCGTCGGGCAGGACGTCGCTTTGCAGATCATCCTCATATTGCCGGGCGACATAGCGCAAAGTGGTCGACAGGGTCAGGCCGGTGGCCGGGCCGTAGGCGATCGTGGCGCTGGCGGCGTGGCGCGGGCTTTGCGCCGGGGTCAGGCCGTCGAATGCTGCGCCGGGCGCATGGACGCTGCTGTGGCTATAGGCGTAGGAGGCTGACAGGTTCAGGTCGCCCAGACGCGCGGCTGCGGTCAGTTCCACGCCCTTGGCCACGATCCGATCGACATTGCCCCGTCGGCGCGTCGTGGGCGTCAGGGTGATGTTGGCGATCGCATCGTCCAGCCGATTATAGAAGCCGGTCGCCGACAGGGTGATGCCGGGGACAGGCGTCAGGTCCAGACCGACCTCCGCACCTTTGAGCCGTTCGGGTTGCAACGCGGCGTTGGCCTGCGTCGTGATCGGAAAGACCACGAAGGGGCGATAGAGTTCGTTGAGCGTCGGCAGGCGGAAACCGCTATAGGCCGCCGCGCGCAGGGCCAGCGCGTCGCTGGCATGATAAAGCGCCCCTGCCCGGCCTGACATTTCCCAGCCCGACCGGTCGGCATAGGCGTTGGCACTCACAGCGTCAGTGGTGGCGTTGACCTGTCGGTAGAAGCCGTTGGTGATCGTCCACCGGTCCCCGCGCAGACCGCCGGTCAGGATCAGGCGACCCAGCGTCCAGTCATCCTCCACGAACAGGCCGCTGGTCTGCTGCTGCCCGCCCGCATGACGGCGGAAGGTCACGGGATTGCTGGCGATACTGGCGTTATAGGCGTCCTCCACCATATCGCCGGTCGCAAAGCGGGTGTCGATGCCGATGCGCAGGACATGATCCGCGCCAACCGGCGGGCGCAGTTCGATCTTGCCGCCCAGCCCGGTCGAAGGCGTATTGCGCTGGTTCAGCGACTTGCGGAACGGCGCGCTGGAGGAAATCACGACATTGGCGAAATTGCGCGCCTGAATATAGGCCAGCGCATCGACCTGCCACGGGCCGCGCGCGATATAGCGAATGGAGGCATCCTGCCCCTGGCTGCGACTATCGGCCCCGGCAAAGCGCAACGTGCGATCGTCCTGAAAGACAGTCGCACGAAATTGCAGTTCGGATGTGGCGGACAGGGGTGCAACGGCGCGCAGGTTGGTGGACCAGCTATCATAGGCGGCAGGCACGGTCGCCGCGACGCGCTGCGCAACTGGGGTGGTCTGGAAACCATCGCCCCTGTCCCATCGACCGGACAGGGAGACATAGCCATTACCCAGATCCGGCGTGACGCTGGCGGCGATCTCGGTCGCATTGCGGCTGCCGTAGAAAGCGCTGGCCGACAGAGTGGGCAACTGGTCGCGAGTCGCACTCGCCATTTCGATCGTGCCTGCAACTGCCCCCGCGCCGAAAGCCCCGATACCACCACCGCGCGTCACCCGCACGACAGACAACCGGTCCGGCACCAAAGCACTGAACGGGATATAGCCGAAGAACGGGTCCGCCATCGGCACGCCATCGAGCAGAACCAGCGTACGGCTGGACGCGTTGCCGCCCAGCGCGCGCAGCGTAGCCCCCTGCGCCGACGGGTTGGCGGAGCGGCTGTCGGAGCGACGGAACTGCTGAAAGCCCGCGACGTCGCCCAGCACGCTTTCGATCCGGCCCGATGCACTGTCCTGCAACCGGGCACGGTCGAGAATGACTGCGCCATAGGCCGCCGTGCCGGGCGGCAGGCCGAGGCCCGCCCCGGTGACAACAATGTTCGGCGTATCGGCTGGGGTTTGCGCCAATGCGGCGGTTGGCAGAACCAGAAGGGCGATGGGCAGGATGCGGCGGATCATCGACACGCTTATTGGGGATTTCGCTGGCTTTGCAAAGGGAAACGGCGCTGGCCCCGGTGTCCGGCCCGATCGCCATTCAGATGATGACGAGCCGAAAATGGTGATTTATCATGACCTGGAGCGCAGCGTACTCAAAGGACGTGAGCACCGGAAGCGCGTGGGCCTAATGACTGATCAGGCCGACCATGCGCACCAGTTGGGATTCGCGGCTGCAACCGGTCTTGTCGTAGATGCTGCGCAACTGGACCTTGAGCGTTTCGGTGGACACGCCACGAGCGGCCGCGATGGCGGGGCGCGATTGTCCAGCGGCCAGCCTGATCGCGATATCCGCCTCCGCCGGGGTCAGAGCGAAGGTGCGGATCAGCAACTGGACGTGACGGTCGGACGGCGCGCCGACCCTTGCGATGGCAATGGCGCGCGGTGCATAGGGCAGCGCCCATGGCCGTGCGGGCAAGGGATAGATTTCCATCATGATCGCCACACCGCCCGCATCGTCAGCGAGCGCCACCGGATCGGCCGCGCGGCCGGGCGGATCGCACGCCATGCGGACTGCTCGCCCGATCGCGCGGCTTTCGTCCGCACGCGCGCTGGTCAGCCAGCCATCCTTGATCGCGAGGCGACTGGTCGACAGCAATTCTTCGGCATTGGGGGTCATGTCCCCGACCCGCCCGGTCGCGTCGAGCAGCCAGCAGGCCCGGTCCATCGCCTCGAACGTGCCGGCCAGCAGGGCGAAACCCTGCTGCTCGATCGCCCGCTGGAGGCGCACGGCGGTGCGGGCATGTTTGGCGATGTCGGCGAACAGGTTGCGCTGGTCCTCGCTCGTGCGCCCGTCCTTGCTGTCGCGCAGCAAGGCCAGCCCGATCATCCCCTCCCGCCCCGAAACGAGCCTGGCCTGACAGCCATCGAAAATGTCGAACTCGGCGCAGAGGTCGAGATAGTCGTCCGATCGCAGGGACTGACGGGCGATGTCATAATGGCTCTCATGGACGACGTCGGGGTTGTCGGGCAGCCCATCGGCGGCAACGCGGAAGTTCAGGTCAGGCCTGGACTGGTCGATCATCGCAGTTCTGGCGATGAGGCTTTCGTCAATGTCGCTGATCCAGTTGAAGGACCCCGCACCCGGCCCGAATCCGATAAGCTGGCCATGACGTGAGCCAGTTGCAGTCGCCATCGCCCTGATCGCGGTGTCCCACTTATGCGGTTCGAGCGCTGCGGACAGAAACAGGTCCGCCCAATCTTCCCCGCCATCGGCGCGCTGCGCCATGTGCAAACCCCCAAAGCCCCGCGCAGCAATTTGCGCAAATCATGGCGCGAGTCAAATTCGACCGACGATCGGGATCAGGCCGCCTGCGCCAGCGCTTCGTCCTTAACCGCGTGGAAAACATAGCAGGGAGGAATATTGCGCCATGTGCGGCCAGCCTGAATCCGCCCGAACAATGGGTCGATCAGGCGGCGGACGAAGCGGGAATATTGATAGACCAGAAACGCGCCGCCCGGTCGCAACGCGGCATGTGTTTCCGCAGCGATGGATTCACCCACCCCCGCAGGCAGCGTCGAAAAAGGGATGCCCGACAGGATATAGTCGGCCTGCATATGCCCGGCTTCCTTGATGAAACGACGGACGTCCGCCGCCGAGCCATGCACGATCCTGAGCCGGGGATCATTGGATTGCGCCTCCAGATAGGCGACGAAATCGAGATTGAGGTCAATCGCGAGCAAACAGGCGTCAGGGCGCATCCTTTCCAGGATGGCGTGGGTGAAGGTGCCGACGCCCGGCCCATATTCCACGAACAGACGCGTTCGGTTCCAGTCGACCTGATCCAGTATCCGGTTCACCACCGCCGTCGATGTCGGAATGATCGAGCCGATCATTCCGGGATGACGGACGAACTGGCGAAAGAATATGCGCCATTGATCGATAAAGTTAACCGAGCCACTTGTCGGGCGTGAGGCTTGATTCCGGGTCAAGGGGATGGAGGCTTTCTTCATGCGGTCTCTCGTCACTTTGCCCGCTCGCAAATATCAGCCCAGGTGGCAAGATGCTTTGCGTTCAAGGCGCGGCAACGGCCAATCCCGTCGCCCCGCCTTATCAACCTATGACCCCTGCCCCCGTTCCCGGCTACGCAACATGCCCGGTGCGACGAAGCCGATGGGATCCACCTGCATCGCGCTTTGCTTGAGCGTCGCCTGTATCTGTTCATATTCCCGTTCCATTTCCGGGGTCACGGATGCGCGGGTTTCTTCCAGTGCCGCCTCGAAATGGGCCATTGTCACTTTCTCAATCGTCAGCGATTCGCGTAGGGCGAACAGGCCAGCCCGCCGAGCCAAATCCTCCAGATCCGCGCCGGTAAACCGTGCCGTTTGCCGCGCAAGCGCTTCGAGATTGACGCCCGGAGCCAGCGGCATTTTGGCAGTGTGGATCGAAAGAATGCGAGCGCGCCCGGCTTCGTCAGGCACCGGCACATAGATCAGCTCATCGAAACGTCCCGGCCGCAACAGCGCAGGATCGATCAGCGTCGGGCGGTTGGTCGCGCCGATGACGACGACCGATTGCAGTTCCTCCAGCCCGTCCATTTCAGCCAGGATCGTGTTGACGACCCTTTCCGTCACGGCCGGTTCGCCCAGCCCGCCGCCGCGCGCAGGGACCAGACTGTCCAGTTCGTCGATGAAGATGACCGTCGGTGCCACCTGCCGCGCGCGCGCGAAAAGGCGGGCGATCTGCTGCTCGCTCTCACCATACCATTTGGACAGCAGGTCGCTGGATTTGGTGGCGATGAAATTGGCCTGTGCCTCGCGCGCCACCGCCTTGGCCAGCAAAGTCTTGCCGGTGCCGGGCGGGCCGTAGAGCAGAAAGCCCTTGGCCGGACGGATACCGATGCGGCGGAAGGCGTCGGGGTCTTTGAGCGGCAGTTCGACCCCTTCCTTCAGGCGCATCTGCGCGTCGTCCAGCCCGCCAATGTCGGACCAGGCGATGTCAGGCGCCTGCACCATCACTTCGCGCATGGCGGACGGCTGGACGCGCTTGATGGCGGCCATGAAATCTTCGCGCGTGACGGACAGTTCCTCCAGCACGTCCGGCGGGATCGTCCCGTCCTCCAGATTGAGGCGCGGCATGAAACGGCGCACCGTCTCGATCGCCGCTTCCCGGCTGAGCGCCGCCATATCCGCACCGACGAAACCATAAGTCATGCGCGCCAGTTCGGACAGATCGACTTTGTCTCCAAGCGGCATGCCGCGCGTGTGGATGCCCAATATCTCGCGCCGTCCACGCTCGTCAGGCACGCCCACCACGATTTCGCGGTCGAAGCGGCCGGGGCGACGGAGCGCCTCATCGATCGCTTCGGGACGATTGGTGGCCGCGATCACCACCAAATTGGTGCGCGGTTCCAGCCCGTCCATCAGCGTCAGAAGCTGCGCGACAAGGCGCTTTTCGGTCTCACCCGTCACCTGCCCCCGTTTGGGCGCGATCGAATCAATTTCGTCGATGAACAGGATGGACGGCGCAGCCTTGGCCGCCGCCTCGAATATCTCGCGCAGCTGCTTTTCGGATTCGCCATAGGCAGACCCCATGATTTCCGGCCCGTTGATCAGAAAAAATTCAGCTTCCGATTCGTTGGCCACCGCGCGGGCAAGGCGCGTCTTGCCGGTCCCCGGCGGCCCGTGGAGCAACACGCCGCGCGGCGGATCGACGCCCAGCCGCTGAAACAGTTCGGGATAGCGCAGCGGCAGTTCGACCATTTCGCGCAATTGGTCGATCGTGTCCGCCATGCCGCCGACGTCGTCATAAGTGACGTCGGCACGGCGCGATTCGCGCGGCTCTTCATATTCGGCGCGCAGTTCGACTTCGGTATCTTCGTCGATCACCACCACGCCCTTGGGCACGGTCGATACCACGACGAGGCGAATTTCCTGCAACGCATAAGCGGGCGCGGCCAACATCTGGCGCAACTGTGGCGGCATGTCGCCCGGCGGCACCTGCTGCTGGCCCGCCGTCGCGATGACGTCGCCCGCCGCCAGAGGGCGTTGAAAGAATACGCGCTTCAATGCTTCGGGATTGCCCTGAAGCCGCAGATTATTTTGTGCAGGTGCGAATATGACGCGCTGGGCAGGGCGAGGGTCAACCTTATCGATCTGAACGAAATCGCCGGAGCCGACACCGGCATTGGCGCGCTGCAACCCGTCGAGGCGCAGCACGTCGAGACCTTCATCCTCCTTATAGGGGCGCACCACCCGCGCGGAGGTCGATCGCTTGCCCACGATCGCCACGACATCGCCTTCGGCCAGATGCAATTCGGCCATGACCGATACTGGCAGGCGAGCAAGCCCGCGCCCGGCGTCTTCCGGCCGCGCGTTCGCGACCTGAATCCTGCGCCCTGTGCTTTCCTGATCGGCCATTCCAGTCCCCGCTCGTCTGTGTGCGTAACGAGATAGGAAACGCAAATGCGAACGGAAAGACCCTTGGCCAGACAATCGCCAGACACAAAAAAAGGGCTGACCCGAAGATCAGCCCGATAAGTTTTAGGAGAGGATGCCTGAAAGGCGTCCTCTATGTGCGGCGCGACACATTATATTGCAAGTGCGAAAAGAAATGGACAGTTGCAGAAATTGCATCTTGCCATTTGGCGTTTTTTCCTGCTCATTGGGGCGAGGATGCGTGAACCCGGTTCATGTCGCGGCTGATAAGAAATAATGACGCGGCGCAACGTACTGGCACTGGAATTTGATCGATTATGCGGAGATTACCGCCACTTACGGCCCTGGAGGCCTTCGTTCAGGTCGCCCGGCTCGGTTCGGTGAAAGCGGCGGCGGAAGAGCTTGCCTTGTCGACGCCGGCGCTCAGCCGCCGTGTCCAGGCGCTCGAACGTTTCATCGGTCGTCCGCTATTCGATCGCAAGCATCAGGCGCTGGAAATCAATAGCGACGGCCAGCGTCTGCTCGACGACATCGCGCCCGCGCTGGACTCGCTCAATCTGGCGCTGGAGAATATCCAGAGCGGCGGCAACCAGTTGCGCCTGCGCCTTGCGGTCCTGCCGCTCTTTGCCAGCCAGCGACTGTTCCCCCATCTGGGCGCGCTACGCAGCCAGCATCCCCAGTTGCATATCGACATAGAAACCACGCCCCATGCCGTCGCGCGACTGGGCGAAGGGCTGGATGCGGCGATCGTGCTGGCCAAGGATATCGACCCGGCGCTTTACGCCCATGAACTGGATCATGAAGAAGTCTATGCCATCGGCGCGCGTGCGCTGCTGGATTCGCCCCATGCGCCGACCGAGCCGGGCGAATTGTCGCAGCATACGATCCTGCTCCACCGCGACATGCCCCAGGCGTTCGACGCGTGGAAGGAAGCCGCAGGGCTGCCCGACCTGCAACCGCTCGCTATCGACAATTATGACTCTGGCCAGTTAATGCTGGAGGCCGCTGCGCAGGGACTGGGCGTCGCGTTCATGCATGCCAGCCATTTCAAGGAAGCAGGTGACGCGCGACTGGTGCGGCTGTTCCCGATCCGGGTCGAAAGTCCCTATCGCTATTATTTCGTATGCCGACCCCGCGCGCTGCAGACCCGCGCCGTCCGCATCTTCCGCGACTGGTTGATCGCCGCCGACATTTAACCGAGCAAATCCCCCATTTCATTGCGTATGTGATTCTTTTGTCCTGCGCTCTTAACCATGCCCTGCCGTCGCCGTTATAGCGTTCATGACTGGGACCATATCTTCTTCCGCACACTCACAAAGTGGGTTGACCGACCGTCTTGCACGCTGGGCCAAAGGCCTGTCGGGCAGGCCCGAAGAGGAGGAGGTAAATCAAGGCGAGCAGGAACGACCCCGCGTCGGCACCGCGTCCAACCGCGAGATCGGTCGACGCCGCCAGCTCTACAGCGATATTGGCGATTTCCTTTTCGCCCATGACCTGGACCTGACACCGGTCAATTTCAGCGTGGCGCTGGATTATCTGACTGGTGCCAATCTCGGCGTGGAAAAAGCCGTCCGGGCCGTGTTGATGGAGCGCGGCAAGATCACTAACGGATGGATGGAAACGGTAGCCGCCGAGCAGCGCGCAGACGACATCACGCCCGATTCGCTGGCGACTATGCTGGACAAGGTCGAAGAGAATCTGACGCAGTTCACCGGCCTGATGCATGAATCGCGCAATAGCGCGAAGGATTATGGTGCCGCCCTTCAGGAACAGGCCAAGGGATTGTCGGAGGGCAGCGACAGCGAACCCGTGCTGGCCCGACTGGTCGGTCTGACCCGGTCGATGGTCGAGAAAACCCGGCTGGTCGAAACCCAATTGCGGGAGAACCAGAAGCATACGCAGGCGCTCAAATCGAGTCTGGAAACTGCACGGCGGGCGGCAGAACATGATCACCTGACCGGCCTGCCCAATCGCCGCGCTTTCGAAAGCGTGCTGAACGATGAACTGAAGGTGGCACAAGCGCAGGGCGAGCAATTGTCAGTCGCTTTCTGCGACATCGACCATTTCAAGCATATCAACGACACCCATGGCCACGACACGGGCGACCGGGTGCTCAAATTCATCGCGGGCCTGCTGACGAAGGCTTCCAACGACCGGTGCCATGTCGCCCGTCATGGGGGTGAGGAATTCGTCATGCTGTTCCGGGGCAAGACCGCAGCCGAAGCGTGCGAGGCGGTCGATAGCGTGCGAGAGGATCTGGCCACCCGCAGCCTGGTCAACCGATCCAATGGCGAGCGGATGGAACGGGTCAGCTTTTCAGCCGGCGTCGCCAACGTGCTCGCCTATGACGATCCGCGCGCGGCGCTCAAGGCCGCCGACAGGGCACTCTATCTGGCCAAGGAACATGGCCGCAATCGCGTCTATCTGGCCGCCGACCTGGATTGATGTGCGGAATTAGAAGTCAGGCTTTTCATAATGAGCAGGCGGCGTGATGACTTCCATCCGTTCGGACAGGAGCGGGCGGAAGGACGGGCGTGATTTGAACCCGGCATACCAGCGCTTGACCGGCTCGTGCCCCGCCCAGTCGATGCCGCCCAGATAATCCGCCACCGACAGATGCGCCGCCGCCGCAATGTCGGCCAAGCTCAGCGTGCCGCCAGCCATCCAACTGCGATGATCGAGCAGATAATCCATATAATCCATATGGACGTTGGCTCGCTTCATCGCTTCGCGCAGGACGCGGGCGTCAGGCGGCGCGCGTTCGATCAGCCGCTTTTTCATGCGTTCGTGCAGCAACGGCCCTACCACGTCGCCATAGAAATTCTGGTCGAAAAAGGCGGTCAGTCGTCGCACTTCAGCACGACCCGCCGCAGTGCCGGAAATCAGCGGAAATTTCTCGACCGTTTCCTCGAAATATTCGCAAATCGCCTGACTGTCGATCAGGGTCACGCCCTTGTCCTGTTCCGCCATCACAGGCGTCGTCCCGGCGGGGTTCAGATCCAGAAATTCGTCACGCATGGCCCAGGGCGATTCGCGCACCAGATCATAGCCGACGCCCTTCTCACCAAGCAGCAGGCGCACCTTGCGAGAAAAAGGGCAGAGCGGGAATTGATACAAAAGCCACATAGGCGTTTCCTGTTAGGGCCGAGGGGGCGCGGGGGAAAGCGGCAAAATCAGCAATCGGGCAAAGCATCTTCGCATCATACTGCCTGAAAGATGGTAACATACGGCGCGTCGGTGCTTCCGATCCCGCTATCAGGGGGATAGAGAGTGACCCTGATAATGGTTTCGTGATGGAAAGGATGCCCGATGTCTGACGATTTCTTCCCGGTGCCGGAGGATTGGGCCAAAAATGCGTTGATGGATCGCGCAGCACGGGACGCCGATTATGCACGCTCGATCGACGATGCCGACTCCTATTGGCTGGACCGCGCCAAAAGGCTCGACTGGATCACCCCGCCCACACGCGCCAATGAAAGCAGCTTTGCCGAGGGCGATTTCGGCGTTCGATGGTTCGCCGATGGCGTGTTGAACGTCAGCGCCAACTGCATCGACCGGCATCTGGCGACGCGCGGCGACCAGACAGCGATCATCTGGGAACCCGATTCGCCCGACGCGCCGGTGCGCCGTTTCACCTATGCCCAGGTGCATGAGGAGGTTTGCCGCATGGCCAACGTGCTCAAGGGCGCCGGCGCGCGCAAGGGCGACCGCATCACACTATATTTGCCGATGATCCCCGAGGCGGCTTTCGCGTTGCTCGCGTGCGCGCGGATCGGGGCGGTGCATAGCGTCGTGTTCGGCGGCTTTTCGCCCGATGCGCTGGCAGGGCGTATTCAGGATTGCGATTCGACGATCGTCATCACCGCTGACGGCGGATGCCGCGCGGGCAGGGCCGTGCCGCTCAAGGCCAATGTCGATGCCGCGCTGAAAGACTGTCCGAGCGTCAAGAAGGTGATCGTAGTCAAGGCGACCGGCACCGAAGCGACGATGCAGGAGGGTCGCGACCTGTGGCTGCATGAGGAAGCGGTCAAGGTCGATGCGGACTGTCCGCCCGAACCCATGAAGGCGGAAGACCCGCTGTTCATCCTCTACACGTCCGGTTCGACCGGCAAGCCCAAGGGCGTGCTGCATACGACCGGCGGCTATCTGCTGTGGGTCGCGCTGACCCACGAACTGTGCTTCGATTATCGTCCCGGCGACATTTACTGGTGCGCGGCGGACATAGGCTGGGTCACGGGGCACAGCTATATCGTCTATGGCCCGCTGGCCAACGGCGCGACGACGGTAATGTATGAAGGCGTACCCAACCATCCATCGCCCAGTCGCATCTGGGAAATAGTGGACAAGCATCAGGTGCATACCCTTTTCACCGCGCCGACCGCCCTGCGCGCGCTGATGAAGGAAGGCGATGATTTCGTGACCCGCACCAGTCGCGCGTCGTTGCGCCTGCTGGGGACGGTGGGCGAGCCGATCAATCCCGAAGCGTGGCGCTGGTATCACCATATCGTGGGCGAAGGGCGTTGCCCGATCATCGATACTTGGTGGCAGACGGAAACAGGCGGCGCGATGATAGCCCCCACCCCCGGCGCGACCGACCTGAAGCCGGGGTCCGCGACATTCCCGATGCCTGGCGTTGTGCCGCAGATCGTGGACGCGGAGGGCAAGCTGCTGGATGGCGCGGCAGAGGGCAATCTGGTCATCGCGGCAAGCTGGCCCGGACAGATGCGCACGGTCTGGGGCGATCATGATCGTTTCTTTCAAACATATTTCAGCACCTTCCCCGGCAAATATACGACCGGGGATGGCGCACGGCGTGACGCCGATGGCTATTACTGGATCACGGGCCGGGTCGATGATGTCATCAACGTGTCGGGTCATCGCATGGGCACCGCCGAGGTCGAGAGCGCGCTGGTGCTGCATGAATCGGTCGCCGAAGCCGCCGTCGTCGGCTTCCCACACGACATCAAGGGGCAGGGCATCTATGCCTATGTGACGCTGAACGCGCATGAGGAGCCGAGCGATGAATTGCGCAAAGCGCTGGTCAAATGGGTGCGATCCGAAATCGGACCGATCGCGACGCCCGATGCGGTTCAGTTCGCGCCCGGCCTGCCCAAAACCCGGTCGGGCAAGATCATGCGCCGGATTCTGCGCAAGATCGCTGAGGGCGAGGTGTCGGCACAAGCGCTGGGCGACACCAGCACGCTGGCCGATCCATCGGTCGTGGACAATCTGGTCGCCAATCGGCAGGTTTGAAGGGATCGTCGTGGTGGCGTTGGGTCTGCCGCCACGACGATCCTACCGCGCCATCAATGAATGGCGCGGACCTGAAAGGCGGCTTTGGAGAGGCGGGCCATCAGCCATTTCTCGGCCGCCCGGAGGAAACGGGATCGCGGGCTTTAGACCAACTCGCCCGTCAGTAATCTTGGCAGTGCGCCGGACTGGCCGCGGGCTTCGGCCATGAAGCGGCCCTTGAGCAGCGAGGTGCGTTGCACCACCGCGAGGCCCGCGCGACGGGCGAGGGCTGGCAGGCGGCCGGGAATGTCGAAGAGGCGCACGAGGCCGTCCATCGCCACGCTGACCGAAAGCGCGTCCAGCCCGCGCCAGCGCTGGTAGCGGGCGAGCAGTTGGGCGTCGCCGGGGTCGAGGCCCAGGCGCATGCCCTCCACCAGCACCTCGACCAGAGCAGCGACGTCGCGCAGGCCCAGGTTCAGCCCCTGCCCCGCGATCGGATGGATGGCGTGTGCGCTGTCGCCGACCAGCGCGAGGCGGGTGTCGGTGATGGTGGCGGCGTGGTGGAAGCCCAGCGGGTAGGAAGATCGCGGTCCGGCCATGCTGATGTCGCCCAGGAAACCGCCGATCCGCTTTTGCGCTTCGGCGAGCCAGGCGCGGTCCGACAATTTGAGCATCGCGGGCGCCTGATTGGTGGGGACGGTCCACACCACGGCGGATCGGGTGCCGGGCAACATCGGCAGCAGCGCGAAGGGGCCGCCGACATAGAAGATTTCATAGGCGGTGTTCGCGTGGGGCACTTCATGGTCGATCGCGCCCACCATGGCGGTGTGTTTATACTGCCAGCGGGTGGTGCGGATGCCCGCCGCTTCGCGCGTGGGGCTGTTGCGTCCCTCCGCTGCAACGAGCAAAGCGCCCCGGATCGTCGTGCCATTTTCCAGAGTGAGGACCACAGCTTCTGCACTACGGTCGACATGGACGGCGCGGTTGGGCTGGAAGCGGGTGAGGTTGCCGCCGTCCCGTTCGGCGGCCTGAGCCGCCTGTTCAAGGGCGACGCGCAGATCGCGATTGGGGAACATGGTGCCCATCACGCCATCGTCACTGTCGGGGACGAAATCGAGCGCGCCCGGTTCCAGTCCGTCGCTGACCCAGATGCGGTCGATCGGACAGCCCTTATCCTCCAGATACGGCATGACGCCGATGGCCGAGAGCATGGCGCAGCTGGTCGAGCTGATCGCCGATACCCGGCCATCGAAGCCTGCAGCGGCGGTGTCCACCGGGTTGGCGGGGTCGATCACGGCGGTTTTGACGCCGTGATGCGAAAGGGCGATGCCAAGGGTCAGGCCGACGAGGCCACCACCCAATATCACGACGTCGAAGCGTTCCATGGCCGCCTGTCTAGGCGTTCGGGCGGGGATTGGGAAGCACCCTTCCCCTACCCTGCACCTATGACCAGTCGGGTTAAACCGTGCGCACCCATCCGGCCGGATCGGCGACCGTGCCGCGCTGGATACCCGTCAGTTCGCTGCGCAGGCTTTCGGTGACGATGCCGCCGTCGCCATTGCCGATGGTGAAATCGCCATCCTTGCTGCGGACAGTGCCGATCGCGGTGACGACCGCTGCGGTGCCGCAGGCGAAGGCTTCGCGCAGCTTGCCGCTGGCGGCGTCGTCGCGCCACTGGGCGAAGCTGTAGGGTTCTTCACGCACGTCATGCCCCTTTGTCCGGGCGAGCGCGATGATGCTGTTGCGGGTGATACCGGGCAGGATGGTGCCCCGTAACGGAGGCGTAACGATAGACCCATCGTCCATGACGAAGAAAACGTTCATGCCGCCCAGTTCCTCGACCCACTTATTTTCAGCCGCGTCGAGAAACACGACCTGATCGCATCCGTGGCCGATCGCTTCTTTCTGCGCGACCAGACTGGCGGCATAGTTGCCGCCGCATTTGGCAGCGCCGGTGCCGCCGCGCGCGGCGCGGGTATAATGGTCGGACACCCACAGGGTCACGGCCTTCTTGCCGCCCTTGAAATAGGCGCCGGCAGGGGATGCGATGACGCAGAAGATATATTCGTTGGACGGGCGCACGCCCAGGAAGGTCTCGCTCGCGAAGAGGAAGGGGCGCAGATAGAGGCTGCCCTCGCCCGTCGGGATCCAGTCAGCGTCAATGCGGACCAGTTGCTCGACCGCTTCGAGAAACACGTCTTCTGGCAATGCAGGCATGGCAAGGCGTTCAGCCGAATCGGCGAAGCGGCGGGCGTTTTCCTCCGGCCGGAACATGGCGATGCTGCCATCTTCGCGGCGGTAGGCCTTCATTCCTTCGAAGATTTCCTGCGCATAATGCAGCACGGCGCAGGCGGGATCGATCTGGAACGGTTCACGCGGACCAACGGCATGGCTGTGCCACCCCTGCCCTTCGGTATAGCGAATCGTGACCATATGGTCGGTGAAAAGACGCCCGAAACCCGGATCTTCCAGCAGGACCGCGCGATCATTCGCCGCTACAGCCTTCTGGCTTTGGGTAACGGTGAAACGCGATGTCTGCTCGACGTCCATGATGGATCTCCTTGGGGTTGGACGGAGAGCCTATGTCACAGATGGTGACGCGAAACAACGTCAACTATACTGACCCATCAGGCCTTTGGCATCAAGCTGGCCTCTTGGCGCACCAGCGATGCGCCGCTATCGCGCCGACATGCACTTTTTTTCCGACAATGCGACACCCGTCTGCCCACAGGTCATGGCCGCGATCGCGGGGGCCGACCATGCCGACCATGGTTATGATGGCGACCGGTGGAGCGCGCGGATCGACGGCGCCTTTTCCGACCTGTTCGAAACGCCGGTCAGTGCGCTGTGGGTTGCCAGCGGCACGGCGGCGAACAGCATTGCGCTGGCATGTCTGTGCCAGCCCTATGGCGGCATCATCTGCCATGAAGAGGCGCATATCGTCGTGGACGAATGCGGCGCGCCGGGCTTCTTCACGCATGGCGCGAGCCTGATGCCGCTGCCGGGTGCTGGCGCGAAGCTGACGCCCGACGTGGTGACGGACAGGCTGGCGACGATCCGGCCCGACGTGCATCAGGTGCCGGGCCAAGCGATCAGCATCACCAATGCGACCGAATATGGGCTGACCTACAGCCCCGATGACGTCGCTGCGCTGGGCGAGATCGCGCGTAGGCATGGCATCGCGCTGCATATGGATGGCGCACGTTTTGCCAATGCGGTGGCCTTTGCGGACTGCGCGCCTGCCGACATCACATGGCGTGCGGGCGTGGACGCGCTGTCGTTCGGCTGCGTCAAGAATGGCGGAATGATCGGCGAGGCGCTGCTGTTCTTCGGCCCGGAGCGGGAACATCTCGCAGCATTGGCGGCGCGGTGGCGCAAGCGGTCGGGGCATCTGTTTTCCAAGGGTCGTTATCTGGCCGCGCAGATACTGGCGCTGATCGAAGACGGACTCTGGCTGGACAATGCGCGCGCGGCCAATGCCGCCGCGCAGGCGCTGGCCCAAGGGGCGGAGACGCGGCTGCTGCATCGGGTTGAGGCGAATGAGCTGTTCATTCGTCTTTCGGCTGCGGAGGCGAAGGCGCTGCGCGATCAGGGTTTCGATTTTTACGACTGGGGCGAAGGCGCGGCGCGGCTGGTAACGAACTGGTCGCAGGATGCAGGCAGCGTCGCGCCGCTGGCCGCCGCCTTGCGGGCGCTGGACCATGGCTGACGACGATGCGAAGGGCGGCATCGTCCTGCCCTTCATCCTGGTCACGCTGATCTGGAGTTCGACCTGGATCGTCATTCGCGACCAGATCGGGTCGGTCCCGGCAAGCTGGTCGGTCTGCTATCGGTTCGCGCTGGCGGGCGTCGCCATGGCCGCGTTCGCGCGGATGCGGGGCGTATCGCTGCGCATTGGCGGGGCGGGCATCGCCTATGCCGCGATGGTGGGGATCGCGCAGTTCGTGCTGAACTTCAACTTCGTCTATCGCGCGGAGCATTATCTGACATCCGGCGTGGTCGCGGTGATCTATGCCATGCTGCTGATCCCCAATTCGATACTGGCGTATCTGATCTTTCGCCAGCCGGTGGGCCGCGCGTTCATCGCCGGGTCGGCGGTGGCGATGGCGGGGATCGCGATGATGCTGGGGCATGAATATCGCGCCGCCAGCATCGATCCGACGATGGTGCTGCTGGGCGCGGGGTTCGCGCTGGCTGGGCTGCTGAGCGCTTCGGCAGCCAATGTGATGCAGGGGATGGAGATTGCGCGGCGATTGCCGATGATCGCCGTGCTGGCATGGGCGATGCTGATCGGCGCGGCGGTGGATGCGGCCTTTGCATGGACGACGGTGGGGCCGCCGGTCGTGGAATGGCGGGCGGGCTATCTGCTGGGCATTGGCTGGCTGGGCATAGCCGGGTCGGTCGTGACTTTCCCGCTCTATTTCCGGCTGATCCAGCGCGTGGGTGCGGGGCGTGCAGCCTATACCAGCGTGCTGATTCCCGTGATCGCTATGCTGATCTCGACTTTGGTGGAGGGTTATCGCTGGACGGGGCTGGCGGCTTCGGGCGCGGTGCTGGCGGTGGCGGGGATGGTGATCGCGTTGCGGGCGAAGCGGGGGTAGGTGCTGTTCCTCAGACTGCGGCGATGAACAATTGTAATCTTAGAGCCGAATAACTCTATCTTCATCCGTTCGCTTCGAGCGAAGTCGAGAAACACATAGCACAAAACTTATGTTTCTCGACTTCGCTCGAAACGAACGGAAGTAGGGTCATCCATTCAACATCTAGTTCTATCCGCGCAACGTGCCGCCCAGTTTCTGCGCGGCTTTCACCACTGCCGCGCTGATGGCGTCCAGTTCTTCCTGACCGAAACTTTTGTCGCCCGGCTGGAGCGTGATTTCGATCGCCAGCGACTTGTGGCCTTCATCCACGCCGGGGCCGGTGAAGACGTCGAACAGGCGAGCGTCCACGATTGCTTTCTTGTCCGCGCCACGCACCGCGCGGACCAGTGCGTCCGCCTCCACCATGTCCGGCACGATGAAGGCGAAGTCGCGCTTCACCGCCTGCAACGCGGGTGGGGCGTAGGGCGCGCGCATGAAGCCGCTTTTGCGTTTGGCGGGAATGGCGTCGAGGAAGATTTCGCCTGCAACGACTATACCCGTCAGGCCAAACTGCTTGGCAAGGCCGGGATGCAGCACGCCATATTCCGCCAACACGGCCTTTGGCCCCAGCCGCAACGTGCCGGATTGACCCGGATGGTAGGCCGCGGATGCTTCGCCGAAACTTTGCAGATTGGCGACCGGCGCACCGGCGGCGGACAGCAGGGCGATGACTTCGGCCTTCGCGTCGAAGGCGGAAAAGAGCTGAGCCTTGCCCCCCTGCCAGCTGCGTGGGCTTTTGTCGCCGGTCAGGATGAAGCCGACGGTGGCGCGTTCGCCCTGACGAAAATAGCGACGGCCCAGTTCGAACAGGCGCACGGACGCCGCGCCACGATCCATGTTGCGACGCGTGGCCGACAAAAGGCCGGGCAGTAGCGAGGGACGCATGACCTTGAGGTCTTCGGAAATCGGGTTGGCGAGCGTCCATTGGCCACCGCCGACGGCGGCGGCTTCCTTTTCGGACAGGAAGGACCAGTTGATCGCTTCGGCCAGACCGCGCGCAGCCGCCGTGCGGCGCACCTTGCGCTCGACAAGCTGTTCGGGCGTGGCGGTTGGGCGGGCAACGCCGGGGGCGCGGGGCAGCGGAGTGGAGGGCACATGGTCCAGCCCGACGATGCGCACGATTTCCTCGACAATGTCGGGCCAGCCATCGACGTCGCGCCGCCATGAGGGGACAGTGA
Organism: Sphingobium sp.; assembly: GCF_049304695.1. Classification (GTDB taxonomy): domain Bacteria; phylum Pseudomonadota; class Alphaproteobacteria; order Sphingomonadales; family Sphingomonadaceae; genus Sphingobium. The sequence goes on along the minus strand of NZ_JBAQOK010000032.1, from coordinate 10,544 downwards.
TCGCCCAATGGCCCGGCACGCTGACGGGCATGCCGTCTTCATAATCGATGCGGGGAGAGTCGCCCTCCACACCGAAGCCAAGCCATTCCAGGATGCGCCGCTGTTCGTGGCCCGGCACATCGACCCCGGCCAACGCGAGGCACTGGTCGGGCATATAGGTGACGATCTTTGGGGTGGTCGGCGGACTACCTGCGCGGGTCGCTTCGCTAGGCGTGCCGCCGCAGAGCATGGTGACGAGGCTGGTGGCGATCGACAGGCCGTCGTCGAGGAAGGCGGGATCGACGCCGCGTTCGAACCGGCCGCGCGCGTCCGATGTCAGGATGAGTTTCTGCCCGGTCATGGCGATGCGTTCGGGCGTGAAATAGGCGCATTCGATCAGCACGTCGGTGGTGGCGTCGGTCGCGCCGGAATGTTCACCGCCCATGATGCCGCCAATGTCGTGGACGGCTTCATCGTCGGCGATGACGGTCATCGTGTCATCGACGGTGTAGCTCTTGCCATTGAGCGCCAGCACCTGCTCGCCCGGCTTCCCCTTGCGCGCGACGAGGCCGCCTTTCAGGGTCGCCATGTCATAGACGTGCAGCGGGCGGCCAAGGTCGATCATGATATAGTTGGTGATGTCGACCAGCGTGCTGATCGGCTTTTGCCCGATGGCTTTGAGGCGTTTGGCCATCCAGTCGGGCGACTGACCGTTGGTGACGCCGCGCACGGTGCGGGCGTAGAAGGCGGGGCAGCCTTCGGCGTCTTCGATGCGGACGTCCGGGCCGGGGCCGACGCCCTCGACCGGCGGCACGATGATGGCGTTGAGCGTGCCGAGGCCCGCCGCCGCCAGATCGCGCGCAATGCCGCGCACGCCCATGCAATCCTGACGATTGGGGGTGATGGACAGGTCGATGACCGGATCGTTAAGGCCAGCCCAGTCGGCATAGACCTGCCCCACCGGCGCGTCGGGGGCGAGTTCGATGATGCCGTCATGATCTTCGCCCAGTTCCAGTTCGCGGAAAGAGCACATCATACCGTTGGAATCGACGCCACGGATCGCGGTTTTCTTGAGCACCATGCCGTTGGACGGCACGACAGCGCCCTCCACGCCGAACACGCCGACAAGGCCCGCGCGGGCGTTGGGCGCGCCGCACACGACCTGAAGCGGGGTGCCCCCATTCAAATCAGTGCCGTGATCGACGGTGAGCACCTGCAACTTGTCGGCCTGCGGATGGCGTTCGGCCGTCAGGACTTTGGCGATCCTGAACGCGCCCAGCTTTTCGGCCGGGTTCTCGACGCCTTCGACTTCCAGCCCAATGGCGTTGAGCGTCTTGAGGATGGTGGGCAGGTCGGCGTCAGTGGCCAGATGCGTCTTGAGCCAGCTCAGGGTGAACTTCATGCGCCTACGCCTCCGCTCAACGTCGGCACATCGAAGGCCGTGAACCCATAATGTTTGAGCCAGCGCAGATCGCCGTCGAAGAAGGCCCGCAAGTCGTTCATCCCATATTTGAGCATCGCCAGACGATCGACGCCTGTGCCAAAGGCAAAGCCCTGCCACTCATCGGGGTCCAGCCCGCACGCCTCGATCACGCGGCGATTGACCATGCCGCTGCCCAGCACTTCGAGCCAGCCGCCGCCGGGCGCATCGCCGTCGCCGCCGATGACGCGCTGGCCGTTCACCAGCGTATAGCCGACATCGACCTCGACCGAGGGTTCGGTGAAGGGGAAATAGCTGGGGCGCAGGCGCAGGACGATGTCCTCGCGCTCGAAGAAAGCCTTGAGGAAGGTTTCCAGCGTCCATTTGAGATGGCCAAGGGTAATGCCCTTGTCGATCACCAGTCCTTCGATCTGGTGGAACATCGGCGTGTGAGTCGCGTCGCTGTCGCTGCGATAGACGCGGCCCGGCGCGATGATGCGGATCGGCGGGGGCGTCGTCATCATCGTGCGGATCTGCACCGGGGAGGTGTGGGTGCGCAGCAGCATCCGCTTCTGCCCTTCCTCGTCCGGGAAGTAGAAGGTGTCGTGCATCGCGCGCGCCGGATGGGTTTCGGGAATGTTGAGCGCGGTGAAATTATGCCAGTCGTCCTCGATCTCCGGCCCGGTGGCGACGGAAAAGCCCAGGTCAGCGAAGATTTCGGCCAGTTCGTCCATGACCTGGCTGACTGGATGCACGCTGCCCTGCGGACCGATGTCGGCAGGGAGGGTCATGTCGATCGTTTCGGCTGACAGGCGCGCGTCCAGCGCGGCGCTTTCCAGAGCCGCCTTGCGCGCGGCGATGGCGGCGGTGACCGATTCGCGCAGATCCTGGATCGGCGGCCCCTGTTCCAGCCGTTCCTGCGGCGACATGGGGCCGAGCGTCTTGAGCAGGCCGGTGATGACCCCATTCTTGCCCAGCGCGCCGACGCGCAGCGCCTCCACCGCGTCCACCGTGTCGGCGGCGGCGATGTCGGCGATCAGGCCGGCTTTCAGATTGGCAATATCAGTCATATGTTCCGTCACCATCCCGTCATTCCCGCGAAGGCGGGAACCTAGCTCCCAACCCGTCGGTCATTCGCTGCGTAGAAAGGGCAGAGGTCCGAAGCCAAAGCCCAAAGCCAGATCGTCCCAATCGGGATTTTCACCTTCAATCAGATTGATCTTCCACGCCCTGTTCCATTTCTTGATTCGCTTCTCGCGAAGGATAGCGCTGTCCAAGCGATCATGCGGTTCGAACCAGACCAGTCGATGTACGCCGTAGTCTTTGGTGAAGCCTTCGATCAAGCCGTTTCGATGTTCGTAGAGCCGCTTTAGGAGATCGGCGGTTACGCCAATGTATAGCGTGCCGTTCTTGCGGCTGGCCAACATATAGACTGTCGGGCTGATTTCGCGCTTCATACATGACCCTGGAGATGGGTCCCCGCCTTCGCGGGGATGACGATGGAGGGCGGGTTCGATGAGTGGTGGGCGGGTTTTACGCCCGCGCGCCCAGCAATGCCCCGCCGAAGCCGATGAACATCAGGCCGGTGGCGCGGTTGAAGAGGCGCTGGCGGTTGGTGGGGGCCAGCCAGCGGGCGAGGCGCAGGCCGCCCAGCGCGTAGATCGCGTACCAGAGGCTTTCGATGACCACGAAGCTGGCGATCAACACGCCAAGCTGGAGCCAGAAGGGCCGATGGAGGTCGATGAACTGGGGGAAGAGCGCGGCGGCGAAGATGATGAGTTTGGGGTTGGAGAGGCCAGTCAGCAGCCCGGTCGCATAAAGTGCGCCTGCCGAACGGGCGCGGGTCGCCGCAACATCATCGCTGCCGCCCACGGGCGCGCGCCATGCCTTGACGCCCAGCCAGATGAGATAGGCGACGCCTGCATAGCGCAGCACATCGAACAGGTCCGGCGACGCCTTCAGCAAAGCCCCCAGCCCCAGCGCCGACGCGACGAGGCACAGCAGGACGGCGCTCATCAGGCCCGCCATCGTCATCATCGCCTTGCGCGGGCCATGAGCGATGCTCTGCGTCATGACGTGCAGCATGTTGGGACCGGGCGTGGCGGAGATCAGGAAGACCGCCGTGACATATAACCACCAGAGATGCAGCGACATGGGACATGCCTTTTCAAGGGGCCGCTCACCTCCGTTCGTTTCGAGCGAAGTCGAGAAGCATTAGCGCTGGGGTTTCTCGACTTCGCTCGAAACAAACGGAGGTTGAGAAACAAAAAGGGCGCCGGAAGCATCTGCCCCGGCGCCCTTTTGACGATCCTGCGATCGATTGGCCTTATGCTGCGGGCAGCGCAGCCTTGGCCTGAGCGATGATGGCGCTGAACGCCTCGCCTTCGTGCATCGCGATGTCGGCCAGAACCTTGCGGTCCAGTTCGACGCCGGCCAGCTTGAGGCCGTGCATGAATTGCGAATAGGTCAGACCTTCGGCGCGGACACCAGCGTTGATACGCTGAATCCACAGGCCACGGAAGCTGCGCTTCTTGACCTTGCGATCGCGATACGCATACTGGCCAGCCTTTTCGACAGCCTGACGGGCGATGCGGATCGTGTTCTTGCGACGGCCATAATAGCCCTTCGCCTGTACCAGAAGCCGCTTATGCTTGGCGCGGGTGGTTACACCCCGTTTTACGCGTGCCATATGTCCCTAATCCTTACTTGAGGCCGTAGGGCGCCCAGAGGCGGACGTGAGCCACGTCGGCATCGGACAGCACGGAAGTACCACGGTTCTGGCGAATATATTTCGAGTTGTGGCTCATCAAACGGTGACGCTTGCCAGCGAAACCATGCTTGACCTTGCCGGTCGCGGTGAACTTGAAGCGCTTCTTCACACCGCTCTTGGTCTTCATCTTGGGCATTTTCGTCTCCTTTTCTGGCGCGACGATTACAGACAGCCCCGGCAGCCCTAGTTAGCCGGGCGGTCTCACTGAATATCGCGAAGGGCGCGCTTAAGCGGGGAAGCGCGGGAAAGCAAGATGATTCGGACCCAATGGATCGGTGCGGCGTTGAGGGCGCGATGGTCGATGACGCTATACCCACCCCCGATGCTGGATCACGCCCATTGGCGCAACGCGTGCGTGATCGCTGGCGTCGATTACCGCTCATTGCCAGGATCGCTCTGTGGATCGTGGGCGTCCTGTTTGCGCTGTGGCTGATCCTGTTCATCACCAAGGGCCGGTTCCTCAAAGGGCCGTTCGAGCGCACGCTGACCAGCCGGTTGGAGCGGTCGGTAACTGTCGATGGCGATTTCCAGCTCTATTTCGCGCCGATCGCGATCAAGTTTCGGGCCGAAGGGCTGCGCGTTGCCAACCTGCCCTGGGCCAGCAAGCCTGATTTTCTGCGCGCCGACCTGATCGACAGTCGCATTGCGCCGCTGAGCCTGATCTTTGGCGACAAGGTGCGCGTGCCGTGGCTGGAACTGCGCAACGCGGCCGTGGACATGGAATGGTCGCGCGATCACCGGCATAATACGTGGACGCTGGGCGATCCCGATAAAAAGGGCGAGCCGGTCAACATGCCGCTCATCACCCGCGCTTTGCTGGCTGGAACGACGCTGCGCTATCGCGATCCGCAGTTGCAGTTGGGCACAGACATCGCCTTTGAAACGGCCAAGGCGCGCGATACCCGATTCGCGCAGGCCATCAGCCTATCTGGCACTGGGACGATGCGGACGCTGCCCTTTACACTGACCGGGCAGCTGCTGTCGCCCAACGCGACGGTGAGTGGCGGCAAGAACAGCCTCGTCGGGCGCGCGGTGGCGGGCGCTACGGTGGTCGATGTGACCGGCACATTGCCGGGCGTGACACAGTTGGAGGGCAGCGACCTGCGGCTGGTGGCGAAGGGGCAAAATCTTCGTCGATTGTTCGATTTTCTGGGTGCGGCCATCCCCGATACGCGCGACTATCGCTTTACGTCGGCCCTGACCAAAGTGGGTCAGGAATGGCGCTTTACCCATTTGAAGGGCCGGTTCGGGGACAGCGATCTGGCGGGCAGGATGACAGCGTCGCTGCCCAACGGTCGGCTGCTGATCGACGCGGATCTGGCCACGCAGAAGTTGGACATCATAGATGTCGCACCGTTCATCGGATATGATCTGCAAAGGGTTGCGACGCAGGGCGCGAGCGGCGCGATCGAAACCGTGAGCGGCGCACCTCGCGTCCTGCCGGATACGCCGTTACGGATCGAGGCGATCCGCAATTTCGACGCGAATGTGCGCTATACGGTCAAAACGCTGCGCGCGCCCAACATACCGATCTCCGATGGTGCGGTGACGCTGACGCTCGACCATAGCCTGCTGACGCTGTCGCCGCTGACTTTCGCCATGTCGGGTGGTCAGGTTTCATCCGACATACGCATCGATGCACGGCAGCAGCCGGTACGCACCGCTTACGACATTCGCCTGTCGCCAACCCCGATGGGCAAATTGCTGGCGCGATGGGGCGTGGCGGAATCGGGGACGTCCGGCACGATCAAGGGACGGGTGCAGATGACGGGGCTGGGCGATACGCTGCATGATTCACTGTCCACCGCCAATGGCCGGATTGCGATCATACTGCCCGCCGGGTCGATGTGGGCGCGCAATGTGCAATTGTCCGAACTGGATGTCGGTACTTTCGTTACGAAAATGTTTTCGGGCAAGCTGAAGCAGCCGGTGCAGATCAATTGCGGGCTGATCGCCTTTACCGTGCGCAATGGCGTGGCGGCGGCGGACCCGATCCTGATCGACACGCGCAAGAATGTCATGACGGGGCGCGGCGGATTTTCGTTCAAGAATGAGAGTATCGACATCGCCTTCCGCGCTGACGGCAAGAAAGTCAGCCTGTTTTCCGGCCAGTCGCCGGTCGGCATCAACGGCTATTTCGCACAGCCCGGCATCAATGTGATCAGCCCCGAACTGATGGCGCGGGGCGGAGCGGCAGCAGCGCTGGCGGTGGTTGGCACACCTTTGGCGGCGGTATTGGCCTTTGCCGATGTGGGCGATGCCAAGGGTGCGGCGTGCGGGCCGATCCTGTCTGGCGCCAATGCGCAGGGACAGCGGACCAAGCGCGGCAATCCACGCGACGATGTGGGTCGTGGCACGACGGCCAAGGATGAGGCGGGCAAGGGCAATAAGGGCGAGGCGAAAGCGCAGGAGAAGAAGTTTCTGGGGATTTTCTGACGCTATCGCGCATTAGTGATCGTGATGATGGCCCGTCTGCGCGCTGGCCATGGCTTCGAGCACATCCTCCAGCCGGGCGGGATCGCCCAGCGCCAGCACATGCCCGTCGCTGTCGGCGGTCAGGGGATCGCCGTTCCAGTCGCACATCAGGCCGCCTGCCCCTTCGACGACTGGCACCAGCGCCGCAAAGTCATAGCTTTGCAGGCCTGATTCGATGACGATGTCGAGGAAGCCGGACGCCAGCAGGCCGTAATTATAACAATCCCCGCCATAGACCGGTCCCTGTCGGGGTGCGCCGCCGGAGACCGCCGCGACCAGCGCCATATAGGCAGGCACGTCGCCGTCATCGAACAGGTGCGGGCTGGTAGTGGCGATTGCCGCGCCTTCCAGCGCGCGGCAGGTGCGGGTGCGCACCGGCTGTCCGTTGAAGGTGGTGGGCTGGCCCGCCATCCCGGCCCAGCGTTCGCGCGCAATCGGTTGATCGATGATGCCGATGGTCGGCCAGCCTGCCTGCGTGAGCGCGATCAGCGTGCCGAAGATTGGCCGCCCGGCGATGAAACTGCGCGTGCCGTCGATGGGGTCGAGAATCCAGACCCGTTCGGCATCTTCGCGCACCGATCCATATTCTTCGCCGATGATGCCGTCATCGGGGCGTTCCTTTTCGAGGATCGCGCGGATCGCGGCTTCGGCGGCGCGGTCGGCCTCCGTCACGGGCGACTTGTCCGCCTTGATCTCCATGTCGTAGCGGGCGCGGAAGAAGGGGCGGATCGCATCGCCGGCGGCGTCGGCAAGGCGGTGGGCTAGAGCCAGATCGTCACGGGTCGTCATGCCCTCCGACTAGCCGCTCTGGCCGCTGTGCGCCAGTGGGCGGTTAAGCCTTATGCAACCCGACCGTTCTATCCTTCGATCAACAAGGGAGAGCGCATGGCGCTGATCGGCTGGTTCCTGAGTTTCGTGGCGCTGTTCGCCGGGCTTGCCATGCGGCAGGACATGCCGGTCAATGGATCGGCGACGCTATCCGACATGCTGTTCGGCCTGGCGGTGCTGACATGCCCGATGGTGTGGCGCGACAAGCCGATGGGCGTGTCGCGCGGGCAGCGGATCGTCGTGGCGCTGATCATGATTTTGACGGTGCCGTGGGTTCTACTGCCCCACGGCTGACGCCTTTAGTCGAACAGGCTGGATACCGAACTTTCGTCAGCAATGCGCTTGATCGCTTCACCGAGCAGCGGGGCGATGGGCAGGTGGCGGATATGCTTGGCATTGAGAACCGCATCGGTGCCCTGGATCGTATCGGTGATGACCAGTTCGCGCAGTTCCGATGTTTCGACACGGGCCACCGCGCCGCCCGACAATACGCCATGGCTGACATAGGCGACGACATCCTCCGCCCCCGACGCCTTGAGCGCTGCGGCTGCGTTGCAGAGCGTGCCGGCCGAATCAACGATGTCGTCGATCAGGATGCAGAAGCGGCCCGACACATCGCCGATGATGTTCATGACTTCCGATTCGCCCGCCCGTTCGCGGCGTTTGTCCACGATGGCGAGCGGCGCGTTGTCGAGGCGTTTGGCCAGAGCGCGGGCGCGCACCACGCCGCCCACGTCAGGTGACACGACCATGATGTTGCGATCGCCAAAGCGCGCCTGGATATCCGCCGACATGACCGGCGCGCCGAACAGATTGTCGGTCGGGATGTCGAAGAAGCCCTGAATCTGCCCAGCGTGCAGATCGACCGACAGGACGCGGTCGGCACCTGCGGTGGTGATGAGGTTGGCGACCAGCTTGGCGCTGATGGGGGTGCGCGGGCCGGGCTTCCGGTCCTGGCGCGCATAGCCGAAATAGGGGATGACCGCCGTGATTCGCTTGGCCGACGCGCGCTTGAGCGCGTCGATCATGATGAGCAGTTCCATCAGATTGTCGTTGGTGGGATAGGCCGTCGATTGAATGACGAACACGTCCTCGCCCCGGACATTTTCATGGATTTCCACGAAAACTTCCTCGTCGGCAAAGCGCCGCACGCTGACGTCGGTCAGGGGTATTTCGATATAGTCGGCGATAGCGGCCGCGAGCGGCTTATTGGAATTGCCGGTCATGAGCTTCATGGCCAATCCCCCTGATTGCATAAGGCGTGACGAATTGATGACGATGCGCGAAACGCGGTCCCTTTAGACGCGCCGGTCGCGAGTTGAAAGGCGCTTTTGCGCCTTGACATAAAATGCTCTAGGGCGCGCGGTCATGACCGACAAACTCGTGATCGCCCTGGCCCAGATGACGCAATCGGTGGGCGACCTGACCGCCAATGCCGATGCGATGCTCGCATGGCGCGCGCGCGCGGGCGATGCCGACCTGATCGTCTTTCCCGAATTGCAGCTGATCGGCTATCCGCCCGAGGATCTGGTGCTGAAACCCGCGCTGGTGGAGCGGGCGAATCAGGAACTGGACCGACTGGCACAGGCAACCGCCGATGGCGGCCCGGCGATGCTGGTCGGCACGGTGGTCGCGGCGCAGGGCGTCCTGTTCAATGTCGTGGCGCTGCTAGACGGCGGCGCGGTGACGCATATTCGGCAGAAGCGCGAATTGCCCAATTATGGGACGTTCGACGAAAAGCGGCTGTTCGCACCGGGACCGTTGCCGGAACCGATCGACTTTCGCGGCGTGAAGATCGGCGTGCCGATCTGCGAGGATATCTGGTTCCCGTTCGTGACGGCACATCTGAAGGCGCAAGGCGCGGAAATTTTAATCAGCCCCAATGGCAGCCCGTTCGAGGTCGACAAGGACGACCGGCGGATCAACGGCGTGGCGGGGACGCGGGTGCGCGAGACCGGCCTGCCGCTCATCTATCTGAACCGTGTCGGCGGGCAGGACGAACTGGTGTTCGATGGCGCGTCCTTCGTCATGAATGGCGACCTGTCGATTGCCCAGCAATTGCCTGACTGGGACGAGGCGCTGGTGCTGACGCGTTGGGACAAGCGCGAGGGGGCGTGGGTGTGCCAGACCGGCGACCTGCATCCTCTCGATGAGCGTCCCGGCGACATCTACAACGCGATGGTGCTGGGCCTGCGCGATTATGTGAACCGCAATCGCTTTCCCGGCGTTGTGCTGGGCCTGTCGGGCGGGATCGACAGTGCGCTTTCAGCGGCGGTGGCGGTCGATGCGCTGGGCGCAGACCGGGTGTGGTGCGTGATGATGCCGTCGCGCTTTACCAGTCAGGACAGTCTGGACGATGCGGTGGAATGCGCGCGGCTGCTGAGCGTGCGATATGACACTATTCCCATCGAACCGGCGGTCGGGGCGTTCGACACGATGCTGGGACCGGTTTTTGCAGAGCGGCAGCGCGATTTGACCGAAGAAAATATCCAGTCGCGCATCCGGGGTGTCACGCTGATGGCGCTGTCCAACAAATTTGGCCACATGCTGCTGACCACCGGCAACAAGAGCGAGATGTCGGTTGGCTATGCGACCATCTATGGCGACATGGCGGGCGGTTATTCGGTGCTGAAGGACGCGTATAAGACGACGGTGTTCGACCTGTCGCGCTGGCGCAACGAGAATGTCCCTTCGTTGGGCGAACATTTCGGGCCGACCGGTCCGGTCATGCCCGATCGGGTGATTACCAAGCCGCCGAGCGCCGAGTTGCGCGATGACCAGCGCGACGACGACAGCCTGCCGCCCTATGAGGTGCTGGACCCGATCCTATACGGCCTGGTCGAGGAGGAACTGTCGGTCGAGCAACTGGTCGCGCGCGGATTTGAGAAGGAGACGGTCGCGCGGATCGAGCGACTGCTCTATGTGGCTGAATATAAGCGCCGCCAGTCGCCGCCCGGCGTAAAACTGGGCAGCCGCAATTTCGGGCGCGACCGGCGCTATCCGATCACCAACGCCTTTCGCACCCTGTAACAACCCCCGTTCGGTTCGAGCCTGTCGAGAACTGTTCTCGAC
>NZ_JBAQOK010000031.1:0-3901 GCF_049304695.1 Sphingobium sp. | reverse complement strand
GTTCGATCCGCGTCCCCGCAGGCGTCCGCACATGCAGGGCGATCTGACCGGAATCCACCGCCGGGAAGAAGTCCCGACCGAGCAACGGCACCAGCGCCAGCGACAGAAGCATGACGCCTAGAAAGACCATGGCAAAGCCGCGGCGAACATCCAGCACGCGGCGCAGCAACTGGCCATAACGGGCGCGCATCCGTTCGAACCGCTGGTCGAATGCGCGCTGAAAACGAACAAATATATTGCGCGTCGGGCGGGTCTTTGCTCCTTCATCATGCGGGCGCAGCAGGAACATCGCCATAGTCGGCACCAGCGTGCGGGCGAGCACGAAGGACGTGAGCAAGGCGAATATCACCGCCAGCGCCAGCGGCACGAACAGGAACCCCGCAATGCCAGGCAGAAAGAACATCGGCACGAACACGATGCAGATGCTCAGCAGCGCGACCAGCGCAGGTTTCACGATTTGCGCCGCGCCATCCATGATGGCGGCGATCACGCCCTTGCCATGTTCCAGATGCCAGTTCATGTTTTCGATAGTCACGGTGGCGTCGTCCACCAGAATGCCGATGGCCAGCACCAACCCGCTCAGCGTCATCAGGTTAAGCGTGTGGCCCACCGCGCCCAGACCGGCAATGGAACCCAGGATCGCCAGCGGAATGGCCGTGACGATGATGATGGTCGATCGCCACGATCCAAGGAACAGCAGGATCATGAGCGACGTCAGCAGCGCAGCGAGAGCGCCTTCGGTCACCACCGACGAAACCGCCGCTTTGACCAGTTCTGACTGGTCACCTATTGCCGTCACTTTCAGCGTATCGGGCAGGCCTGCCAGCGCCTGCGGCAGGCGCCGCTTGATCCCGTCGACAATGGCGAGTGTGGATGCGCTACCGCTTTTAAGCACGGTCATCAAAGCGGATCGCTGCCCATCCACATGGACCACGTTGATCTGCGGTGCGGACCCGTCTCGCACCTGTGCGATATCGCGCATCAGGATGGTGGCGCCGTCCACCACCTTCACCGGCAGATTGTTCAGTTGCTCGACCGATGCCGGGGCGTTGTTCAAGCGGACATTATACTGCAGGTCGCCGATCTTGGCGAAGCCAACCGGGCTGATTTGCGTCTGCGCGGTCAGCGCGTTCGCTACGTCTTGCGCAGAAAGGCCACGCGCCTGCAACGCGGCCGGATCAACATCGATCTGCATCTGGCGCTGCTTCCCGCCAGAAGGGAATGGCATGGCTACCCCGGGCACCGTGACCAATAGTGGACGGACTTGGTTCAATCCCAGATCGAATAGCTGCTGTTCGCTCAAGCCCTTTCCCGACAAGGCCAGTTGCAGGATGGGCACGGTCGAGGCGTCGTAATTGACGATCATGGGCGGGGTGATGCCCGGCGGCAGCTGACGCAGGATGGTTTGCGAAATGGAGGTGACCTGTGCCGTAGCCGTGCGGATGTCGACGCCCGGTTGGAAATAGATCTTCACCACTGCGACCCCGTTCAGGGACTGGCTTTCGATCCTCTCGATATCGTTGACCGCATTTGTCAGCACGCGTTCGTAAGGCGTGACGATGCGCCCGGCCATGTCCTGCGGCGAAAGGCCGGTATAGGTCCATGCCGTCGCAATCACCGGCACGCCGATGCGCGGGAAGATGTCCACCGGCATCCGCAGGATAGACAATACCCCAATGCCGAAGATCATCACGGCCATCACGATAAAAGTCAGCGGTTTCGTCAGCGCGGTGCGCACTAGCGCGATCATCGTTCGCCGCGCCCTGATGAATTGGTCATGGTTGTGAGCCTCCCGTCGGGGAGGTCAAAAGCGGCACTACCTTAAGGCAGGCTTATGTCAGGACGATAATTTTGCTGCTGCGCAGCGCGGATCTCGCCGCATCGGCGAGTGGTAAGGATGCCTTAAGCTGCACGGCTATCATGCAGGGCTGCAACGCGCGCGCGATATTCGTTGTGCTAACGTATCGCCACCCGCGCCAGCCAAGGAGATTGCTATGCCACACTATGATGGTCGCCCCCATGTCCTCATTCTTGGCGGAAATTTTGCGGGGCTGGCCTGCGCGCAAAAAGTGCGACAATATTTGGGAGGCAAGGCGCGCATCACCGTAATCGATCGCAAAAGCTATCTGCTGTTCATTCCCAACATCCCGGCTGACGTGTTCGAAGATCGCAACCCAGCGCTGCACCAGCGGATGGATCTGGTGCCCATTCTGGCAAAGGATGACATCGATTTTATCCATGGGGAAGTCACTGCTGTCGACATTGCAGCGCGCAATGTAACCTTCAGGCCCGCAGAACGGGGTGGCGCCGAAGATCATGTCGAACATTATGATTATGTCATCTTCGCACTGGGTGCCCGGCTTGCTTATGACCGGATCGAGGGTTTCGCCGAGCATGGCCACACTGTCAGCGACCTGTATCACGGGGAAAAGCTGCGCCGCTATCTCAACACCCGCTACGCGGGCGGCCCGATCGCGATCGGATCGGCAAGGTTCCACCAAGGGGACGGAGCGGACGGTCTGGAACCCTATCCCGGCGGATCGATCCCGCGGGCGCTTGCCGCCTGTGAAGGGCCTCCCGTCGAGGTCATGATGTCGATGGCGACCTGGCTCAAGGATCGGAAACTTGGCGGCCCCGAAAACGTCACTGTCTTTACGCCAGCCCCCATGATCGCGGAAGACGCAGGCGAGGATGTCGTCAAACAACTCCTGACACTCGCGACCAAGATGGGCTTCAACTACTGGAACAACACGCAGGACATCACGCGACTGACGGCCGACGCCATCGAGTTTGCCGATGGCCGCACGTTGCCGGCAGAGGTGAAGATCATTTTCCCCGACTGGGTAGCACACGACTTTGTCAAAGGCCTGCCTGTCAGCGATTCCGAAGGGTTCATCAAAACCGACCTGCTGATGCGCAACCCTGACCACCCCGAAGTGTTCGCCTGTGGCGATTGCGCCGCTGTTACGGTGCCCAAATTGGGCGCCATCGGACATCAGCAATCAGACATCATCGGGCTTCAACTTGGCAAGATTTTCGGCACCGTGGACGCGGAAAAGGCTGACGTTCCGCTGAAGCCCGAGGTGCTGTGCATCGGCGATATGGGCGATGGGAAGGCGTTCTGGATACATTCCAACAGCTGGTTCGGCGGTGACCGCCAAATACTGAAGATGGGGCGCGTGCCCTATTTCCTGAAAATGCGATATCGCGACATGTTCTTTGCCGCAGATGGCAAAGTGCCCGCATGGGGACTGGATGCCGCAGCGCTGATCGCGGAAGGGGTTTGAGCCGCCATGACAAACTTGACCATTCTGCAACTCAATGATCTGCACGGCTATGTGGAGCCCCATTCCGAACTGCGGCGCGATGCGCATGGCGATTTCCAGTTCGCGCAGATGGGTGGACTGGCGCGAATCAAGACTCTGTTCGACCAGGCACGGCAGGAAAATCCCGGTGGAGTGATCGCGCTGGATAATGGCGACACGTTCCACGGCACGCATTTCGCCGTGCAGGATCGGGCACGGGCGATGGTGCCACTGATCAACGCGCTGGGCTTCGACGCGATGACGCTACACTGGGAGTTTGCCTACGGCCCGGAACGTGTGGCTGAGATATCGAGCGAGCTGGCCCACCCTATGCTCGCTGCAAATATCTTCTGCGAAGACAGTAGCGAATTGTTTATGCCGCCCTCGACCATCATCGAACGCAACGGGGTGCGGGTAGGCATTGTCGGCCTCGCCTGCCCGATTGTGGACAAGACGATGCCGCCATCTTTCAGCAAGGGGCTTCGCTTTGTCACGGGCAATGCCGAACTGCCCGGACATATTGAACGGCTGCGGCAGGATGCCGATCTGATTGTGGTCCTGTCCCACCTCGGTTTTCCGCAGGATGTGCAACTGGC
>NZ_JBAQOK010000030.1:0-1645 GCF_049304695.1 Sphingobium sp. | reverse complement strand
CTAGCCCGGAAAATTCACGCGGGTTGGCGGATGTGGCGTAAAGTGCTGATTTAACGTATGATTTGGTTGCTTAAGCCGATCGACGTCATTTCAGGAAAGCCACACCCGCCATGGACGGTTCTACTCTGCCGCTGACCGGTTTGTCACCCGTTTCTGGCAAGCGGATAGATGCCAGTTTCGATGGCGGTCTGCTCTCCTCGGACGGCGGTATTTTGCTGTTGCGCGAGGTTGAGCAGCGCCTTGGTGTAGCTGATCGTATGGCTGCCTGCATCAATGATCCCCGTGCGCCGGATCATATCACGCACTCCCTTGCCGACATTATCCGGTTCCGACTGATGATGATCGCGGCAGGTTATGAAGATGGCAATGACGCTTCCAGCCTGCGCATCGACCCGGTGTTTAAGATGGCGCTTGGCCTGGCTCCATCGGACCGTGCACTTTGCTCGCAGCCGACAATCTCACGCCTGGAAAACCTGCCCGACACGCGTGCGCTCCTGCACATGGGCCGGGCGATGGTGGATCTGTATTGCGAGAGTTTCCGCACCGTGCCCAGGCGTATTGTCCTCGACATCGATGACACCTTCGATGCCGTACACGGCGGCCAGCAGTTGCGATTGTTCAACGCCCATCATGACGAATATGGCTTCCAGCCCATCGTCGTGTTCGATGGCGAGGGGCGGTTCATCACCGCCGTCCTGCGCCCGGCCAAACGGCCCGGCGGCAAGGAGATCAGGGCTTTCCTGCGTCGCCTGATGCGTGCAATTCGCGCCAACTGGCCAAAGACGCAGATCCTGCTGCGCGGCGACAGCCACTATTGCTGCCCTGAAGTCATCGACTGGTGCCGGGCTGGCGGACACGAATTCATCCTGGGCGTCGCGCCCACGTCGACATTGCGCCGTCACATCGCCGATCTCGAGGCGAGCACTAAAGCCCGCTTCGACGCGGCGCCCCAAGCCGGCAAGGCGCGTCGCTTCAAATCCTTCCACGACGGCGCCAAAAGCTGGAGCCGCGTCGAGCGGATTGTCGCCCGCGTCGAAGTCGGCGATCAGGGCGCGGACACTCGCTTCGTCGTCACAAATCTTAAGAAGGGCTCGCCCCGCCGGCTCTACGAGCAAGTCTATTGCCGGCGAGGTCAGGCCGAAAATCACATCAAGTCCTGGAAGACCCACCTCGCTGCCGATCGCACATCCTGCACCAGGGCCACCGCCAACCAGTTGCGCCTGTTTCTCCATGCCGGTGCCTACTGGCTCATGTGGGGCCTGCGTAGCGCCATGCCCAAACGTTCAGCCTGGCGTACCGTCCAGTTCGATACCTTGCGCCTGCGTCTCATCAAGGTAGCTGCCCGCGTCACCGAGTTGAAGACCCTGATCCGCATCCAATGGCCCAACGCCTGCCCGGACAAGAAGATCTTCCGCCTCGCCCTCGACCGCGTCCCTCGCCTCGTCACCTGATCCACAGGGCAGCGCCCCTTCAAACCAAACCCCGCCCTTCAACCCGCAAACCTCAATCACCCTGAAATCGGGTCGTGCGGCTGAGCGGAACAAGAAAGTGTCGTAAGGGGCATTATTTCTTTTCAAAAGTCCCATTCGGAATTAGGTTGGCGTAGCGGTCTGAGGCCGCCGTTTGCGACGGCGTCGGGCACGGA
>NZ_JBAQOK010000029.1:0-1585 GCF_049304695.1 Sphingobium sp. | reverse complement strand
CAGCCCGACCCGAGCCGCGTGCCAATGCCGACGACGAGCCCTGCGACCGCGAGCGTTGCCATGCTCATGGGGAAGCGTGACAGGATCGGTCCCGCCGCCCATGCGACAAGTGCCGCGCCGAGAGGCAAGCCGATGATGAAGGCCAGCGCGAGCGTGCGCGGTGCGCCGCCGCCCAGCCCGATCGCCCGCGCCGCCATGCCGCTGACACCAGCGATGCGGCCGGCGCCCAGCAGCATGATGGCAGCCGCGACGCCGATCATCAGGCCACCGATCAGCCCCTGCACCGGCATCGCATAATCAGGCATCACAGCACATCCAGCGGAAGCTTGAGGTAGCGCGTGCCATTCTCTTCCGGCTCAGGCAGATGCCCGCCACGCATATTCACCTGAATCGAGGGGAGGATGAGCCGTGGCATCCCCAGCGTCGCGTCACGACGAGTGCGCATCTCGACAAATTCATCCTCGCCCACGCCTTCATGGACGTGAACATTGGAATCGCGTTCCTGGCCGATCGTGGTTTCCCACACAAAGTCGTCGCGGCCCGGCGCTTTGTAATCATGGCACAGGAAAGTGCGCGTCTCGCGCGGCAAGTCCATCAGGCGGCGGATGGAGCGATAAAGCATTCGCGCATCGCCGCCGGGGAAATCCGCACGGGCGGTGCCATAGTCCGGCATGAACAGCGTGTCGCCCGTGAACACCGCGTCGCCGATGACATAGGCCAGGTCGGCGGGCGTATGCCCCGGCACGTGCAACGCGACCGCAGGAATCGAACCGATCAAGAACCTGTCGCCGTCATCAAACAGATGGTCGAACTGCGACCCGTCACGCTCAAACTGGGTATCTTCGTTGAAGATCTTGCCGAACACGCTCTGGACTGTCGTGATTGCGCGACCGATCGCGAGCTTGCCGCCGAGTTTTTCCTGAAGGAACGGCGCGGCAGACAGATGATCTGCGTGAGCATGGGTTTCCAGCAGCCATTCGACCTTCAGCCCTTCGGCCTGGACATAGTCGATGATCGCCTGCGCAGAGCCGTGGTCCGTCCGGCCGGATGCCGGGTCGAAATCCATCACGCTGTCGATAATCGCTGCGGCGCGAGTCACTGGATCATGCACCACATAGCTTGCGGTAAATGTCGGCTCGTCAAAAAACGAGCGCACGACCGGCGCGGGCACTTCGCCGGCCCGGGCGTCCATCACAATCTGCGTTGCGAGCATGAGCGGCTCATCAGGGTGGTCCATCTCGACTCTCCATACTTTCTCAGTTACACGTTTCAAATAATCGAGTATTACCGTTGCGTCAACCGATGAGATGGATGACAATGTCGATCAGCATGAATGAAAGGTTCGATTTGGCACCTGAACTCCCCCCCTGTTCCGCGTTGCGCCTAGGCGAGGAAGCGCCGGATTTCACCGCCCGCTCGACCCGTGGCCCGGTGTCACTTTCGGATTTCCGAGGGCGCTGGCTTGCGCTCTTTTCGCATCCGGCGGATTTCACGCCGGTCTGCACCAGCGAGTTTGTGTCGATCGCGCGCGCGCATGACCGGTTTGCGACGCTGGGATGCGAACTGATGGCACTGTCGGTCGACA
>NZ_JBAQOK010000028.1:0-1585 GCF_049304695.1 Sphingobium sp. | reverse complement strand
CAGCCCGACCCGAGCCGCGTGCCAATGCCGACGACGAGCCCTGCGACCGCGAGCGTTGCCATGCTCATGGGGAAGCGTGACAGGATCGGTCCCGCCGCCCATGCGACAAGTGCCGCGCCGAGAGGCAGGCCGATAATGAATGCCAGCGCGAGCGTGCGCGGTGCGCCGCCGCCCAGCCCGATCGCCCGCGCCGCCATGCCGCTGACGCCGGCGATGCGGCCCGCGCCCAGCAGCATGATGGCAGCCGCCACGCCGATCATCACGCCACCGATCAGCCCCTGCCCCGGCATCGCATAATCAGGCATCACAGCACGTCCAGCGGAAGCTTGAGGTAGCGCGTGCCATTCTCCTCCGGCTCAGGCAGATGCCCGCCGCGCATGTTCACCTGGATCGAGGGGAGGATGAGCCGCGGCATCCCCAGCGTCGCGTCACGCCGCGTGCGCATCTCGACAAATTCGTCCTCGCCCACGCCTTCATGGACATGGACGTTGGAATCGCGTTCCTGGCCGATGGTGGTTTCCCACACAAAGTCGTCGCGGCCCGGCGCTTTGTAATCATGGCAAAGGAAAGTGCGCGTCTCGCGCGGCAAATCCATCAGGCGGCGGATAGAGCGATAGAGCATTCGCGCATCGCCGCCGGGGAAATCAGCGCGGGCGGTGCCATAGTCCGGCATGAACAGCGTATCGCCGGTGAACACCGCGTCGCCGATCACATAGGCCAGGTCCGCAGGCGTATGCCCCGGCACGTGCAACGCGACCGCAGGAATCGAACCGATCGAGAATCTGTCGCCGTCATCGAACAGATGGTCGAACTGCGACCCGTCACGCTCAAACTGCGTGCCCTCATTGAAGATCTTGCCGAACACGCTCTGGACTGTCGTGATCGCGCGACCGATCGCGAGCTTGCCGCCGAGCTTTTCCTGAAGGAACGGCGCGGCAGACAGATGATCTGCATGAGCATGGGTTTCCAGCAGCCATTCGACTTTCAGTCCTTCGGCCTGGACATAGTCGATGATGGTCTGCGCAGAGCCGTGCTCGGTGCGGCCTGATGCCGAATCAAAATCGAGCACGCTGTCGATAATCGCTGCGGCGCGAGTCACCGGATCATGCACCACATAGCTTGCGGTGAATGTCGGCTCGTCAAAGAACGAGCGCACAACCGGCACGGGTACTTCGCCTGCGCAGGTGTCCGTTACAATCTGCGTTGCGAGCATGAGCGGCTCATCAGGGTGGTCCATCTCGACTCTCCAAACTTTCTCACTTACACGGTTCAAATAATCGAGTATTATGGTTGCGTCAACCGACGAGATTGATGACAATGTCGATCAGCATGAATGAAAGGTTCGATTTGGCACCTGAACTACCCTCCTGTTCCGCGTTGCGCCTTGGCGAGGAAGCGCCGGATTTCACCGCCCGCTCGACCCGTGGCCCGGTGTCACTTTCGGATTTCCGAGGACGATGGCTTGCGCTCTTTTCGCATCCGGCGGATTTCACGCCGGTCTGCACCAGCGAGTTTGTGTCGATCGCGCGCGCGCATGACCGGTTTGCGACGCTGGGATGCGAACTGATGGCACTGTCGGTCGACA
>NZ_JBAQOK010000027.1:0-106657 GCF_049304695.1 Sphingobium sp. | reverse complement strand
GCAGGCGGGAACCCAGATCGGACGGCGGGACTGGGTTCCCGCCTGCGCGGGAACACGGGGTTTGCCTATTCAGGAGCGGATCAAGTCCGGGATGACGTTGGGTAGATCCCCCTGTCGCGTAGCGATGGGGCGGTGGATGGCCGCAGGTCAGACGGAGGGGCTATATAAAGCAAGTTGCGCCATTTGCCGCTCCCCACGCCTGCGGCGCAGGGAGGATCTTAGAATTCTTCCGCCACGTCCATCAGGCCGAGCAGCTTCTTTGGGGCAACCTGTCGCCAGCTTGCCCTTAGCCGGTCGGTGATCTGGTCCCAGTCGGTGTCGTCAATGTCGAGCCGGATGCCGACCCAATCGTTGCCGAAATAGGAGGGGCGATAATAGCGGGCGGGGTCGCGGTCGATCAGCATCGCCTGTTCTTCGGGCGCGGTCGTCTTGACCAGCAGGCCGATGATACCGTCGCCATGATGATCGCGCGAGACATAGGCGAATTTCTTGCCCTTCACGATGCCGAAGCAGGGCATGCCGTGCGACAGGGTCTCGTCCGCCTGCGGCAAGGCGAGGGCGGCTTCGCGCACGCGGTTGAGCAGCCAGTCGGGCTGGCGTTCGCGGGTGACGAAATCGGCGAGCGTGCGTGCGTAAAGCTGATGCTCGGCGATCAGGATGCGGCTGGCCAGCGTGTCGGGCGTGTCACCGGGCAGGATGACGACCGGGGTCTGGCCCAGCACCGGGCCATCGTCCAGTTCGGCCGTGACGATATGGACCGAACAGCCCGCATGGGTATCGCCCGCGTCGATCGCGCGCTGGTGCGTGTCCAGCCCCTTATACTTAGGGAGCAGACTGGGGTGGATGTTGAGCATCCGGTTTTCCCATGCACCGACAAATTCGGGGGAAAGGAGGCGCATATAGCCAGCGAGTGCGACATAGTGTGCGCCTGCCTTTTGAAGCTGCGCATGGATGATCTGGTCGAACTCGGCGCGCTTATGGCCTTTGTGGCTGTGGCCGAAGATCGCGATGCCCTCGGCGGCGGCGAGCGTCAGGCCGGGGGCTAGCGGATCGTTGGCGGCGACCAGCACGATCTCATAGGGGCAGTCGGGGGCTTTGGCTGCGTAGAGCAGAGCCGCCATGTTCGATCCCCGGCCCGAGATCAGGACTGCTACCTTGGCTTTGGTCATGATTCTCCCCTCCCGCTTGCGGGAGGGGGCGGGGGAGGATGTGTTGAAACACCGCTGGCCCCGACATGCCCTCCCCTAACCCCTCCCGCAAGCGGGAGGGGGACTAGGTCGTTTTAACCCAGATGGGTCGCGGACCAGGCGGCCTGCGCGCTCCATGTTTCGACGCTGCCCCTGACGGTGCAGCCCTTGTCGCCCGCTTCGATCGTGCCGATGCGGTGGACGGTTTCGCCCGCAGTTTCCAGCGCGGAGATGACGCCCGCGACATGGGCTTCGTCCACGGCCAGCACCATGCCGACGCCGCAGTTGAAGGTGCGCGCCATTTCAGCCGGCTCAATATGACCCTGCGCCTGAAGGAAGGCCATCAGGCGCGGCTGCTCCCATGCATCCGCGTCCACCACCGCATGACAGCCGTCGGGCAGCACGCGGGGGATATTTTCCAGCAGGCCACCGCCGGTGATATGGGCCAGCGCATTGATCATGCCCGCACGGACCAACGGCAGCAGCGCCTTCACATAGATGCGGGTGGGGGCCATCAGCGCGTCGATCAGCAGCACTTCATTGTCGAAGATGGCGGGGCGATCGAGCTTCCAGCCCTTGTCTTCGGCGAGGCGGCGGACGAGCGAGAAACCGTTGGAGTGGACGCCGGAGGATGCAAGGCCGAGCAGCGTGTCGCCGACCTTCATGCGGTTACCGGTCAGCACCTTCGTGCGTTCGACCGCACCGACGCAGAAACCTGCAAGGTCATAGTCGCCCGGCGCATACATGCCCGGCATTTCGGCGGTTTCGCCGCCGATCAGGGCGCATCCTGCCATGCGGCACCCGTCGGCTATCCCGGCGATGACACGTTGCGCGACGCCGTTTTCCAGCTTGCCGGTGGCGTAATAGTCCAGGAAGAATAGAGGTTCGGCACCCTGCACGATCAGGTCGTTGGCGCACATGGCGACCAGGTCGATGCCCACGCCATCATGCCGGTCATGGTCGATAGCCAGTTTCAGTTTCGTCCCCACGCCGTCATTGGCCGCGACCAGCAACGGGTCGTCATAGCCAGCAGCTTTCAGGTCGAAGAAGCCGCCAAAGCCGCCGAGCTCAGCGTCGGCACCGGGGCGTCGCGTCGCCTTGGCCAAAGGTCCGATGGCGCGGACGAGGGCGTTGCCCGCTGCGATGTCGACGCCAGCCTTGGCGTAGCTGTAGGATTCGGTATCATTCATGTTGCCGCGCCCTAAAGCAAAGGTGGAGAAAACGGAACCTTCCTGTTGCGGGGGTGCAATAGTCCTCCTCCGTTCGCCCTGAGCGAAGTCGAAGGGTTCTGCCGACCGGAGGGAGGCCACTTCGCTGCGCTCAGTGGAGGGCTTCGACTTCGCTCAGCCTGAACGGGGGTGGTAGAGGCCTTGAAGGTTGGCGCTTGGCAGAGCGGGCAAATCTCGCCAAAAGGGCGCGCGTGAACCTGAGCCAGTCCCTTTCCCGCTTGTCTTTCCAGCCCAAAGCAGCGCTCCGCGCGCTGTCGCGGCCCGTCCAGATACTGATCGCCATTGCGATCGGGCTGGCAGCGGCCGCCCTGTTTGCGCAGATGGAGGGGGAGCGCGGCGTGCCGCCGATCGCCAGCGGCGGCGATTTCGAGGTGCGCGGGGTCAAGGTCGATGTGGTGGCCAGGGACGCCGACAGCGCCCGCTATGCCGGATGGCGGCTGGCGCAGCGGCAGGCGTGGCGGATGCTGTGGACGCGCACCCATGGGGGTGGCGGTGCGCCTGCCTTGTCCGATTCGCAGATCGAAGCGATGGTGTCGGGTATCGAGATTGATTATGAGCAGGCCGGGCCGACGCGCTATGTCGCGACGCTGGGTATCTTGTTCGACCGCGCGCGCACGGGCCAGTTGCTGGGCGTGTCGGGCAATGCGATGCGATCGCCGCCGTTGCTGGTCATCCCGGTGCTGTGGGATGGCGGATCGGCGGTATCCTATGAACGCACGAACGAATGGCAGAAAAGCTGGGCGCGGTATCGCACTGGGGACAGCGCGATCGACTATGTGCGCGTGGCCGGGTCGATCGCTGACCCGATCCTGCTGAACGCGGGGCAGACCGGACGGCGCGGGCGGCTGTGGTGGCGGGTGCTGCTCGACCAATATGGCGCGGCGGACGTCGTGGTCCCGATCGCGCGGCTCGACCGGCAATATCCCGGCGGTCCCATCACCGGGACTTTTACCGCGCGCTATGGCCCGGACGACAGTTTGATCGGCAGCTTTTCGCTGCGGACTGCGAACGAGAGCGGCCTGGCCAAGATGCTGGACGAAGGCGCGCGGCGGATTGATGAATTATATATCCGCGCGCTCAATGATGGCCGGCTGCGTCCCGACCCGTCGCTGATTATCGAGGAGCCGGTCGATGCCGCCGCGCTGGCGATCGAAAATGCGACGGATGCGCCAGTTGAGGCGCTGGAACTGCCGAGCGTCGTCACCAGTGGAACCAGCTTTTCGATCCAGTTCGACACGCCCGACGTCGGGTCGATCAATGCGGGCGAATCGGCGGTGCGTGCGATTCCGGGCGTGCGGTCGGCCAATACGAGCAGCCTGGCGCTGGGCGGCACGTCGGTGATGCAGGTCAATTTCGACGGCACGGTCGATATGTTGCGGGCGGGATTGCAGGCGCGCGGCTTTACCGTCGCTGCGTCCGGCACGACGTTGCGGATCACCCGGCGGCAGGGCGCGTCGCCCCAGCCATGAGCCAGTTCAGCCTGCCCTTCGAATGGCAAGGCGCGACCGGCGACGATTTTCTGGTCAGCGACGCCAATGCACTGGCCGTCGCGCATCTGGAACGGTGGCGGGCGTGGCCGCTGTCAGTCAGCGTGCTGACCGGCCCGCCCGCGTCAGGGCGATCGACGCTGGCTCGCCAGTTCGCGCGGATGAGCGGGGGCAGCGTGATCGACGATGCCCAGGGGCAGGATGAGCATTGGCTGTTTCACGCGTGGAACACCGCGCAGACGGAGGCGCGGCCTTTGCTGATGATCGGCGATGCGCCGCCAGCGGGTTGGGCGGTGGCTTTGCCCGACCTGCGATCCCGGCTGGCCGCCGTGCCGCATGTCGCGATCCTCCAGCCCGACGAGGCGCTGGCCCGCGCATTGATCCAGCGCTATCTGGACGGGGCGGGGGTGCGCTATGCCGCCGACCTGCCCGACTGGCTGCTGCGACGGATCGAGCGCAGCTATGCCAGCATTGCGGCGGCGGCGCGCGTGCTGGACCGGGCGTCGCTGTCATCGGGCCGTAAGATTTCGCTCGCAATGGCCAAAGAAGCCCTGCAAGCCGCCGCAATATTGCCTATAGTTGCTGCCGAACCCTCATCCCACCAGCGCGAGTGATCCCGAACGTGGCCGAAGCCGACCCCGCCGCCAGCCTGACCCAGCCGATCAGCCGCTATTTCAACCGGGAACTGTCGTGGCTGGCGTTCAACCAGCGAGTGTTGGAAGAGGCGATGAACCGCGCCCATCCTTTGCTGGAACGGTTGCGCTTCCTGTCGATTTCCGGCGCCAATCTGGACGAGTTTTTCTCCGTCCGGGTCGCGGGGCTGAAAGGGCAGCAGCTTCAGAATGTCGATATGGCATCGGTCGATGGCCTGACTGCCGGGCAGCAGCTGAACGCGATTGCCGAGGAAACCGGCAAGCTGATGCGCGCGCAGCAAAGGGTCTGGGGCATATTGAACGAGGAACTGGGCGAGGTCGGCATTGCCGTCGTCGGCCCCGGCAGCGAACTGGACGCGACCAGCGACCTGTGGCTGCGCGAACATTTCCGCACGCAGGTCTTTCCGATCCTGACGCCCCAAGCGCTTGACCCGGCCCATCCCTTTCCCTTCATCCCCAATCAGGGGTTGTCGATCGTGTTCGACCTGCAACGCCTGTCGGACAAGCAGCCGATCCGCGAACTGGTGATGATCCCGTCTTCGCTTGCCCGGTTCGTGCGCATCCCCGGCGAACCGGCACGTTACATGGCGCTGGAGGCGGTCGTGCGGCGCTTTTCGGGCGATCTGTTTCCCGGATATAAGGTGCGCGAAAGCGGCGTGTTTCGCATCATCCGCGACAGTGATATCGAAATCGAGGAAGAGGCCGAAGATCTGGTCCGCCATTTCCGCAGCGCCATCAAGCGTCGCCGCCGGGGCCGCGTCATCCGCATGGAGATAGAGGAGCGCATCCCCGCACCGGTCGAGGAGATGTTGCAGGACATGTTGCAGGGGCATGAAGCGATCGTCGCCGAAGTGGAAGGGTTCATCGGCATCGGCGACTTGTCCGGCGTGGTCGATGAAAACCGGCCCGACCTGAAATTCGAACCCTATGTGCCGCGTTTCCCCGAACGTATCCGCGAATATGGCGGCGATTGTTTCGCCGCGATCCGGGCCAAGGACATCGTGGTCCATCATCCCTATGAGGCGTTCGACGTCGTCGTATCCTTCCTCAAGCAAGCGGCGATCGACCCGGATGTCGTGGCGATCAAGCAGACGCTGTATCGCGCGGGCAAACAGTCCGCGATCATCCGCGCGCTGATCGACGCGGCGGAGGCGGGCAAGTCGGTCACGGCCGTCGTGGAGTTGAAGGCACGGTTCGATGAGGAACAGAATATCCTGTGGGCCGATGCGCTGGAACGGGCGGGCGTGCAGGTCGTCTACGGCTTCATCGACTGGAAAACCCACGCCAAGATTTCGATGGTCATCCGGCGCGAGGGCGACCAGTTCCGCAGCTACTGCCATTTCGGCACCGGCAATTATCATCCGGTCACGGCACGGATTTATACCGACCTCAGCTTCTTTACCGCCGACCCGGCATACAGCCGGGACGCGGCCGCGCTGTTCAATTATATCACCGGCTATGTCGAACCCGAACGGCTGGAAAAGCTGGTCATGTCGCCGCGTGACCTGCGCAACCGGCTGTGCGAGTTGATCGACGCG
The DNA here is from genome assembly GCF_049304695.1 of Sphingobium sp. Taxonomy (GTDB): domain Bacteria; phylum Pseudomonadota; class Alphaproteobacteria; order Sphingomonadales; family Sphingomonadaceae; genus Sphingobium. Next base: position 100,563 of record NZ_JBAQOK010000027.1, on the reverse strand, counting down.
GAAATCGACCATGCCCGCGCCGGTCGCCCCGGCACCATCTGGGCCAAGATGAACAGTCTGGTCGATCCGGCGATCATCGAAAAACTCTATGCCGCCAGCAATGCGGGCGTTCAGATCGACCTGATCGTGCGCGGCATATGCTGCCTGCGCCCCGGCGTACCGGGCATGTCGGAAAATGTGCGGGTAAAGTCCGTCGTCGGGCGCTTTCTGGAACATAGCCGCATCACCGTGTTCGGCAATGGCGAGGCATTGCCCAACGACGGGGCAAAGGTGTTCATCAGTTCGGCTGACTGGATGCAGCGCAATTTCGACCGGCGCGTCGAGTTTCTGGCGCCGATCGAGACCCCGACGGTGCGCGAACAGATATTGGATCAGGTCATGGTCGCCAACCTGATCGACACCGAACAAAGCTGGGCATTGGACAGCGAGGGCCATTATGAACGGCTGGAGCCGGGCGAAAAGCCGTTCAACCTGCATCGCTATTTCATGACCAATCCGTCGCTGTCCGGGCGTGGTGCAGCGATCGACAATGAGGCGGTGCCAACGCTCCGCCTGCGCGGCCGGATATAAGCATGAACTCGATGCTCAGCCGGGTGCGCGCCGCCGCTCAGTCGATGGCGATTTCGCCCGGCCCGGCCGATGCGCGGATCGCGATTATCGACATCGGGTCCAACAGCGTCCGACTGGTCGTCTATGATGGACCGCGCCGCATCCCCTTCATCCTGTTCAATGAAAAGGTGATGGCAGGGCTGGGCGCTTCGCTGGCCGCGACCGGCCGGATCGAGGACGAAGCTATGGAACGCGGGCTGCGCGCGGTCGAACGCTTCGCCCAACTGTGCCGCGACATGAAGGCGACGCAGATACGCTGCGTCGCGACCGCCGCCGTGCGCGATGCGACCAACGGGCCGGACTTCATTGCCCGCGCCGCGCAGATGGGCGTGACCGTCGAATTGCTGACCGGCAAGCAGGAAGCGATCGGCGCGGCGATGGGCGTCCTTTCGGGCATACCCCATGCGGATGGCATTGTCGGCGACCTGGGCGGGGGCAGCCTGGAACTGGCGCGGATCAGGGGCGGGGTGGTGCATGACACCATATCGCTGCCGCTGGGCGTGTTGCGCCTGCCGGAGATTCGCAATCGCGGGCCGCGTGTGCTGGAGCGGCAGGTGGCCAAGATGTTGAGCCGTGCGGGCTGGGCACTGGAGCCGGGCCTGCCTTTCTATCTGGTCGGCGGATCGTGGCGGGCGCTGGCCCGGTTCGACATGCATCTGACCAATTTTCCGCTGCCGGTGGTGCATCAATATGAAATGCCCGCCAGCCGTGCTGAACAGTTGATCCGTACCCTGTCCCATATGGATCGCGTCCGGATCAAGGAAATTCCGGGGTTGAGCGGGTCACGCGTCAACACGCTGACCGATGGGGCGGCGTTGCTGTCCGTGGTCGTGCGCCAGTTGCAGTCGGCCAATCTGGTCGTATCGGCCTATGGTCTGCGCGAAGGGCTGCTGTACGAAGGACTGCCCGCCGACATTCGCACGCACGATCCGCTGCTGGTCGCGGCGGAGGCGGAGGGGGAGGCGCAGTCGCGTTTTCGCGAGCATGGCACGCGGATCGAGCGCTGGATCGCGCCTGTGTTCGAAAAGGATGCGCCGGACATGCGCCGAATCCGCCACGTCGCCTGCCTGCTGGCCGATGTCAGTTGGCGCGCGAACCCCGACTTCCGCGCCGAACGGGGTGTCGAGATTGCGCTGCACAGCAATTGGGTGGGGATCACCGCGCCGGAACGGGCGATGCTGGCACAGGCGCTGCACAGTCATTTCGGTGGAGGCATCGCGACCGTGCCGGGGCTGGAGCAACTGGCGAGCGCCGCCATGTTGCACCGTGCGGCACTATGGGGGCTGGCGATCCGGCTGGCGCAGCGCCTGTCGGGCGGGGTCGAACGACCGCTGACCCATTCGCGACTTTCTCGCGACGGCGACATCATCCGGCTGCATATCGATGCGGGCCATGCCGCGCTGGCGGGCGAGGTGGTCGAGCGGCGATTGCGCAACCTGGCGCAGGCGATGGGCGTCAAATATCGGCTGGTGGCGGAAGCGGCGTAGGGCCGGATGAGCGAGCATCTTTCCCTGACGCGCAAATCCCGTTAAGCCCCGGCGATGACCACGTCCACGACCCACGCCACCATGCCGATCAGCCGGTCGCTCTTCTTCTTTTCGATCTTTTACGGCGGCATGGTCTGCATTGCCGGCGTGCTGGGCAACAAGCAGGTCACGTTGGGACCAGTGTCGGCGCTTGGCCCGATAGTCGGGCTGGGGCCGCTGGCGGTGGAGGCGGGCATCTTCGCTTTCCTGTTGCTGGTCACGATTTCCAGCGCGGTCGCGGAGCTGCATGGCCGCACGGTCGCAAATCGGCTGGTACAGATCGGCTTCCTGCCGCTGATCGCGTCGATCCTGCTATCCATCATCGTACTGGCCGCGCCCGCCGCCGGGGACATGGACCCCGCGCGCGCCGACGCCTTTGCCATGATGATGGGCGGCACGCCGCGCATCTGGTTTGGCGGCATCATCGCCTATGGCATTTCCCAGACGCTCAACGTCACGCTCTTCGCTGCCCTGAAGGGGCGGGAGGGCGGCCGCATGCTGTGGCTGCGCGCGGCGGTGGCCAGCATGTTGTCGCAGGTGGTCGATACTTTGCTGTTCGTGTCGATCGCATTTTACGGAGTGTTTCCGATCGGCGAACTGCTGCTGGGGCAGATGCTGGCGAAGGTCGTGCTGTCGGCCCTGCTGGTGCCGCCGGTGATCTACTTGCTGGTGGCGTTGGGGCGGCGGCTGGACCGCAACTGAGGCGGCGTTATTATGATGTGTTCCCGCAAAGGCGGGAATCCAGTCCAAGCGTCTGATCTGGGTTCCCGCCTGCGCGGGAACACGCAGCTCTTTCTTGCCGTAGCCTGACATTGGCTTTATGCGCCCGCGCATGACCAGCCATAACGCCCCCGATCCCGCGCTTCTCGCGAAGGCCGAAACCCTTGTCGAGGCGCTGCCCTATATGCAGCGCTATGCGGGCCAGACCTTTGTCGTGAAATATGGCGGCCATGCGATGGGCGATCCCGAAGCGGCGCGCGATTTCGCGGAGGATGTCGTGCTGATGAAGGCGGTCGGCATCAATGTCGTGGTCGTGCATGGCGGTGGGCCGCAGATCGGCGCGATGCTCAAGAAGCTGGGCGTCGAATCGCAATTTGTCGGCGGTCTGCGGGTGACGGACGCGGAAACGGCCAAGATCGCCGAAATGGTGCTGGCGGGTTCCATCAACAAGGAAATCGTCGGCTGGATCGCGGGGGCCGGTGGCCGGGCCGTGGGCATTTCGGGCAAGGATGGCGGCCTCGTTCTGTGCGAAAAGGTGCTGGGCAAGCGTGAAGCGGACCCCAATTCGGGGATCGAGCGCAATGTCGATCTGGGCTTCGTGGGCGATCCGGTGAAGGTCGACCGGCGCATCCTCGATACGCTGACCAATGACGGTATCATCCCAGTGGTCGCGCCAGTCGGGATCGGCATGGACGGCCACACCTACAACGTCAACGCCGACACGATGGCGGGGGCGATCGCGGCGGAACTGGGCGCGTCGCGCTTCTTCCTGTTGACCGATGTGGCGGGCGTGCTGGACAAGCAGAAGAATCTGCTGACCGACCTCGATCCCGCAGCGATCGAGATATTGCAGGCGGACGGCACCATCAGCGGCGGCATGATTCCCAAGCTGGAGACATGCGTGCGCGCGGTCAAGGGCGGAGTAGATGCTGCCGTCATACTGGACGGGCGGGTGCCTCATGCCATGCTGCTGGAAATATTCACCAAGCGCGGCGCCGGCACGCTGATCCGTAAATAGGATGGCGCGCAAACATTCCAAACATGGCGGCTATGATGACGCGCAGCAGGAGGATGACGACGCTCCGGCTGTCGTCCCGGCATGCTGGCTGTGTGGCAGGCCCACCGGAGAAACGATCATCTGGCACCATCCCGTGCCAAAGAGCCGGGGCGGGCGCGATGTCGTGCCGATGCACCCGATATGCCAGCAGATGTTGATCAAAAATTTCACCAATTCCGAATTGCAGCGGCACGGGATGGATGTGGATGGGTTGCTGGCCGATCCGGCGGTGCGCAAATTCGTGGACTGGGTGGCGAACAAGGCGCCCGATTTCACTGCGACCATGACCAAGAAGCAGCGTTGATGCTGCGCGGCGCGACGACCGCCGCCGACATATCCCGTCGTTGGTAGAATAACCGGCGCAGTGCGCTTGTCGCCGGGTCGCTCCCTCGGCTAAAGCGACCGCCAAGGCATTATCGGAGACCATATGGGCTACGCGCTGTATCAGATCATCACCATCCTGCTCGACGTGCTGTGGTGGATCATCATCATCCAGGCGATCATGAGCTGGCTGATCGCGTTCAACGTCGTCAACATGGGCAATGATTTCGTCCGCATGGTGATGAACGCGCTCGATCGCATGACCGCGCCGATCTACAACCCCATCCGCAAGATCATGCCGGATCTGGGCGCGCTCGACCTGACGCCGATGGTCGTGCTGCTGGCGATCCTGATCATCCGCCAGGCCATATTGCCGCCCCTGTTCGGGTTGGTGTGACGCCATGGGTCCAGGCGGGCGATGACCTGATCCTGCCCGTCCGGCTGACGCCGGGCAACGCGCGGGAAGAGGTCGGCGGCGTGTGGACCGATGCGCGGGGCGCGTGCTGGCTGTGCGCGCGGGTGCGGGCCGTGCCGGAAAAGGGGCGGGCCAATCGCGCGGTCATTGCATTGCTGGCCGCATCGCTCGATTGGCCCAAAAGCGCGATTTCGCTGGAAACGGGCGATACCAACCGGCTAAAGCGGCTGCGGATCAAGGGTGGCGCGTCGGCAATTGCGCGGCTGGCCCCCATCATCGCAACATGGGTAGAAGCGACATGACCATCGGCAAGATCATCGACGGCAAGGCTTTCGCGGCGGGCCTGCGCGAACGGGTGGGCGAAGCGGTCGTCGCCTTTGCCGCGCAAACGCATCGCAAGCCGGGGCTGGCCGTCGTGCTGGTGGGCGAAGACCCGGCCAGCAGCGTCTATGTCCGGTCCAAGGGCAAGATGACCGTGGCTGCGGGCATGGAAAGTTACGAGTTCAAGCGGCCCGACAGCATCGGTTCGGATGACCTGCTCGATCTGATCGAGGAGCTGAATCAGGACGATCGGGTCGACGGCATATTGGTGCAACTGCCGCTGCCCGCCCATATCGACGAAGCCGCCGTCATCGCCGCGATCGACCCGGCGAAGGATGTGGATGGATTTCACGTCATCAATGCGGGCAGGCTGGCGACGGGGCAGCAGGCGCTGGTCCCCTGCACGCCGATGGGCTGCATCATGTTGCTGAAGGACGAACTAGGCGACCTGAGCGGGCTGGAGGCGGTCGTGATCGGCCGGTCCAATATCGTGGGCAAGCCGATGGCGCAGTTGCTGCTGGCCGAAAGCTGCACCGTGACGATCGCGCACAGCCGCACTCATGATATCGCCAGTATCGTTCATCGCGCCGATATCGTCGTGGCGGCGGTGGGTCGGGCGGAAATGGTCAAGGGCGAATGGATCAAGCCGGGCGCGACGGTGATCGACGTGGGCATCAACCGCGTTACCGATACCGAAGATGGCAAGAGCCGGATCGTGGGCGACGTCGCCACCGCCGAAGCGCTGGCCCATGTCCGCGCGATCACGCCCGTGCCGGGGGGTGTCGGGCCGATGACCATCGCCGTGCTGCTGCGCAATACGCTGGTCGCTGCTCATGCCCGCGCGGGGCTGGCGCCGCCGGAGGGGTTGTGAAGGCGCGCCTTGCCCTTTTGGTGATGGGGGCAGCGGCGTTGGTCGCCGCGAAGCCGCCGCTGCGGTTTCAGCCTGACCCCAGTTCGGTCATAGCCGCCGAGATCGCGTTCAACAGACTTGCGCAGGACAAGGGGCAATGGACCGCTTTCCGCGCCACGGCGGCGGACGATGCCGTGATGTTCATGCCTGGTCGGGTGCTGGCGAAGGACTGGCTGAAAGGCCGGGCCGATCCGTCTGCGCCGGTCAGTTGGTCGCCATCCATTGCCTATGTTTCGTGCGGGGGCGATCTGGCCGCCAGCACGGGCAACTGGAAGCGGACTGACGGATCGGCGGGTTATTTCACGACGATCTGGCGGCGCGACAAGAAGGGGGCGTGGAAATGGATATTGGACCATGGCGACACGCTGGCCAGCCCACGCGCCGCACCTGAATTTCTGACCGGCAAGGTCGCGACCTGCAAGCGGGGGGCGGGGCAGGACCGCCCACCAACCATGCCAATGGGCAAGCCGGACAAGAATGCGCCACCCCCGCCACCGGACGAAAGCCTGCTGTGGGGCGTGGATAGTGCAACCGATGGCGGGCGCACGGTGACGGTCAGCCTGTGGAACGGCACAGGCTATGACGTCGTGATCAGGGATGTGGTGGCAGCGGGCAAGGGGAAAACGGGATCATGATCGAACTGTTTCTGTCCGCCTTCGTCACCCTGTTCGTCGTAATCGACCCGCCCGGCTGCGCGCCGATCTATGCCAGCCTGACCAATGGCGCGAATGCGGTGCAGCGGCGGTCGATGGCGATCCGCGCGGTCGGCATTGCAGCGGCCATCCTGCTGGTGTTCGCCCTGTGGGGTAAGCAGTTGCTCGGCGTGCTGGGCATTTCGCTCGACAGTTTCCGCATTGCGGGCGGCATCATGCTGTTCCTGATCGCGATGGACATGGTGTTCGAAAAGCGCACCGAACGGCGCGAGGACCGGGCGCAGAAGATCGCCGAGACGCCTGAGGTCGAAGATGTGTCGGTATTCCCCATGGCGATGCCGATGATCGCGGGGCCGGGATCGATCGCGACGGTGATGTTACTGATGTCGCGAGCCAATGGCTTGCCCGAACGGATGGTCGTGCTGGGCGCGGTCGTGCTGACGCTGGCGCTGATGCTGGGTTCGCTGCTCGCCGCCGGGCCGCTGATGGCACTGCTGGGGCGCAAGATCGAGGCGGTTATCACGCGCCTGCTGGGCGTGCTGCTGGCGGCGCTGGCGGCGCAGTTCGTGATCGACGGGTTGAAGGCGAGTTTTTGAAAGTTACGATCCTCCCCTGTGAAGGGGAGGTGGCAGCGCGTAGCGCTGACGGAGGGGTGTCACCTTCTCGATAGGGAGACACCCTCCGTCTGGCCTGCGGCCATCCACCTCCCCTTGCAGGGGAGGATGACGTCAGCCGCGTACGTCGGCTTCGGTTACTGGCGCGATCTTGATTTCGACGCGGCGGTTGGCGGCCTTGCCTTCTTCGGTCGCGTTTGAGGCGATCGGTTGGGTTTCGCCAAAGCCGCGCGTGCCGATGCGGGCGGACTGGACGCCACGGCTGACCAAATAATTGGCGACCGACTGCGCGCGCCGTTCGGACAGGGTCTGGTTATAGGCATCGGCCCCGTCGCTGTCGGTGTGGCCATAAACGTCGATATAGGTTTTGGGATATTGGGCCAGAACCGACGCGACATCGTTCAGTGTCGGCTGAAATTGTGGCTGCACGTCGGCGCGATCATAGCCGAAGGTGATGCCCGACGGCATACGCAGCAGCAGATTGTCGCCGTCGCGAATCACATCCACGCCGGTGCCTGCGGTTTCCTCGCGCAGCTTGCGTTCCTGTGCGTCCATATAGGCGCCGATGCCCGCACCCGCGACTGCGCCGATGCCCGCGCCCAGAATTTTTTCGGTACGGTCGTTACGCCCGCCGACCAGATCGCCCAGCAGATAGCCGCCCAGCGCGCCGCCGATGCCGCCGATCGCCGCCTTCGATATCGAACGCTGGCCGGTTTCCGGGTCGGTCGTGCAGGCGGTGGTGGCCAGCATGGCGGCCAAGCCTGCCGCGCCGATGATGCGGTGAGAAATCCTCATGATCCTGTTCCCTTGTCTTTGTCTTCAATATGGCTTTTCGCGCGAACGAATGCGCGGAAAATGGTCGAGCGACAGGCTTTGTTCCACAGCCGAACTGAACGGGGGATGATGGGAAGGTTGTGAAACGGAAAGATTTGCGGTTATAGCATGTCCCCGACCACCATGGCCACTATCCCCCCCCCACATCTCACGCCCTATCCATGGGCAGACCTCGTCATCATTCTGGCGCTGGTTGCCCTCAACGGCGTCTTTGCAATGTCCGAACTGGCCATCGTATCGGCGCGTAAGCCCCGGTTGCAGGGGTTGGAGAAAGCGGGGCGCAAGGGGGCGACGACGGCGCTGGCGCTGGCCAGCGATCCGGGCAAATTCCTGTCCACGGTGCAGATCGGTATCACGCTGATCGGCATCATCGCGGGCGCTTATTCGGGCGCGAGTCTGGGCGGGCCGACCGGTGAGCGGTTGCAGCTGTTTGGCCTGTCGAAAAGCGCGGCGGATACGCTGGGCTTTGCGCTGGTGATCGGGCTGACCACCTATGCGTCGTTGATCGTGGGTGAGCTGGTCCCCAAGCAGTTTGCATTGCGCGCGCCCGAACCGATCGCGGTGATCGTGGCCAAGCCGATGCTGTGGCTGTCGAAGATTACCGCCCCGGTCGTGTGGGTGCTGGACGGGTCGAGCGCGCTGATCTTCAAGCTGCTGCGCATGGACCGCGAATCGGAAAGCCATGTCACGGCGGAGGAATTGCACCTGATCGTTGCCGAGGCGAGCAAGTCCGGCGTGATCGAGGAAAGCGAGCGGGCGATCATATCGGGCGTGGTGCGGCTGGCTGACCGGCCGGTGCGTGAGGTGATGACGCAACGGATGGACGTCGACTGGATCGACATCGCTGCCGACGAAGATACGATCCGCGCGCGATTGCTGGAAACGCCGCACACGCGGCTGCCGGTGGGGCGCGGGTCGGTGGAGGATATCATCGGCATCGTCCAGGCGCGCGACATCATGGCCGCGCTGTTCCGGGGTGAGCCGCTCAACGTCGGTGCGCTGATGCGCCGGGCGGAAATCGTGCCGGATCAGGTCGATGCGATGGACGCGCTGGAAGTGCTGCGTCGGTCGGACGTGCCGATGGTGATGGTCCATGACGAATATGGCCATTTCGAGGGGATCGTGACGCCCGCCGACCTATTGTCCGCCATAGCGGGCCATTTCGCGTCGGATCGCGATGCCTATGACGAACCGGATATGGTCGAGCGCGAGGATGGCAGTTTGCTGGTGTCGGGGCAGATGCCGATGGACCAGTTGGCCGATCGCATCGGTATCGACCTGTCGGAAGACCGCGACTATGCGACCGTGGCTGGCCATGCGCTGTGGCTGTTCAAGCGGTTGCCGGAAGTGGGCGACTATGTCGAGGATCAGGGCTGGCGCTTTGAGATCGTCGATATGGACGGGCGCAAGATCGACAAACTGCTGGTTGCGGAACGGTAAGACGGGCGCGCGGGTTTGCCTGTGCCTTCTACTATCTGTTCCGTTCGTTTCGAGCAATGTCGAGAAACTTAATCGCCGCGCTATCGGCTTATCGACTTCGCTCGAAACGAACGGTGGGGGAGGCTATTGGACTGGGCGCTAAACCCGGTCCGCCTGCACCACCACGTCGATCGCCCGCAGCGCCGACAGGATGCGCATCAAATGCTGGGCATCGGCCACTTCCAGATCGATGACGTCCGTGTGGAACGGGCCTTCGCGGTTGACCAGTTGCAGGTTGAGGATGTTCGCCTTGGTCGCGCCGAACACGTTGGCGACGGCGGCGAGCGCGCCGGGCTGGTTCTTGACGATGACGGACAGGCGCGCCGCGCCGCCCTTCGACTTGCTGTCCCAGGCGAGGTCGATCCAGTCGTCGCCCTGCTCCACTTCGAGCGAGCGGCAGTCGATGGTATGGACCTCGATCGGTTCGCCGGTGCGGCGCACGCCCACGATCCGGTCGCCCGGCACGGGATGGCAGCAATCCGATAGGCTGTAGGCGATGCCGGGCGTCAGGCCGCGGATCGAAACGGGCGCGTGCTGGCGCGGATGCGCTTCCTCCATGCCTTCTCCGCTGGTCGAGCCGGGAACCAGCGCCTCCATGACTTCGGAATCGAGCAGGCGGTGGGTGGCGATGGCGACCATCAGTGACGCGCGATCTTCCAGCTTCAGGCGCTTAAGCGCAGCAGTCAGCGCCTTGTCGCCCAGTTCCTTGGCCAGATCGGGGGAGAAGCGCCCGACGATTTCTTCGTACAATTTCTCGCCCAGCGCGACTTCCTCGCCGCGCTGTTTCTGGCGGATGTAGCGGCGGATGGACGCGCGCGCCTTGCCGGTGACGGCGAAGGTCAGCCAGCCCGGTTGCGGTTCCTGCCCTGCGGACTTGAGGATTTCGACCTGATCGCCATTTTCAAGGGAGGTGCGCAGCGGCACGACGCGGCCATTGACCTTGGCCCCGACGGTCTGATTGCCGAGCGATGTATGCACCGCATAGGCGAAATCGACCGGGGTCGATCCCTTGGGTAGCTGATGCAGTTCGCCCTTGGGCGAGAAGGCGAAGATCCGGTCCTGATACATCGCCATGCGGGTATGTTCGAGCAGTTCGTCGGCGTCCTGGCTCTGTTCCAGAATCTCGACCAGATCGCGCAGCCATGCGGCGTTGTGGTCGGTGGCGTCGCCCTTCTGCTTATAGGCCCAGTGCGCCGCCAGTCCGAGTTCGGCGTCGTTGTGCATGTCGCGGCTGCGAATCTGCACTTCGATCCGGGCATTGTCCTGATGGATGACCGTGGTGTGCAGCGAACGATAGCCGTTGCGTTTGGGCGTGGAGATATAATCCTTGAACCGGCCCGGCACCATCTTGAACGTCTGGTGGATGACGCCCAGCGCGCGATAGCAGTCGGCGGGTGTGGCGGTGATGACGCGAAACGCCATGACGTCGGTCAGCTGTTCAAAGCTGATATGCCGTTCCTGCATCTTCTTCCAGATGGAGAAGGGGTGTTTTTCGCGCCCCGACACGGTGACGGAAATGTCCGATCCGCCCAGCAGCAGTTGCAATTCCGCGCCGATCCGGTCGACCTTGTCATGGCCGCCTTCCTTCAACTGCTCCAGTCGGCGCGTGATGCTGGTATAGGCTTCGGGTTCGATTTCGCGGAAGGCCAGCAACTGCATTTCGCGCATGAAATCATACATGCCGATGCGCTCGGCGAGCGGCGCGTAGATATCCATCGTTTCACGCGCGATGCGGCGGCGCTTGTCGGGGTTCTTGATGAAATGCAGCGTGCGCATATTGTGCAGCCGGTCGGCCAGCTTCACCAGCAGCACGCGGATGTCGTCGGACATGGCGAGCAGGAATTTGCGCAGATTTTCCGCCGCGCGCTCATTCTCGCTCATCGCCTCGATCTTCGACAGCTTGGTCACGCCATCGACCATGCGCGCGACATCCTTGCCGAACGCGGCCTCTATCTCCTCATAGGTGACCAGCGTGTCTTCGATCGTGTCGTGCAGCAGGGCGGTGACGATCGTCTGATCGTCGAGGCCAAAATCGGTCAATATGCCCGCCACCTCGATCGGATGGCTGAAATAAGGGTCGCCGCTGGCGCGTTTCTGGCTCCCGTGTTTCTGGACCGAAAACACATAGGCGCGGTTGATCATCGCTTCGTCCGCGTGCGGATCGTAGCGTTTTACCCGTTCGACAAGTTCATACTGGCGTAGCATCACATCCGATTGTGTTGGTTGCCCCTTGCTGCGCAACAAAAAAATGCCCATCTTCGCGAATATTATGCGGCGCTTTTTGCAAGTCGGGCCGCTTTGGGCTATTTCGATATGACGATGAAACATAATCTGGCCCAGGATCTGGAACAATGCGCCCTCCCCAGCGCGCTGGAGGCGATGGGTGAGAAATGGTCGTTTCTGATCCTGCGCGGTGCATTGTCGGGTATCCGCCATTTCGAGGAATTTCAGTCCACGCTGGGTATTGCGCGCAATATCCTGGCCAACCGCCTGTCGCGGCTGGTGGAAAACGGGATCATGCTGCGTCAGCCGATGCAGTGCGACAAGCGCAAGGTCGAATATCGGCTGACCGAAAAGGGGCAGGAACTGGCCCCGGTGATGATCGCGCTGCGCCAGTGGGGCGAACGGTGGGGCTGTGGCGAGCAGGCGTGTCAGGTGCTGGCCGACCGCCGCGATGGCCAGCCGATCCGCCGTATCGTCATACAGGCGCATGACGGGCGCGCGCTGGAACTGACCGATCTGGTGTGGCTATGCCCCGACGAAGTGACGCCAATGTCGGAAGAACCGGCGGTCGCGGCCTGATCCGTCTGCGCGCCTTTGCCGGTCATGCTTTGGGTTCACGGGTGCGATGAAATCCCCTAGGCTGATCCCCATGTCTGCCCCTCGATTCCAGCCGCAACCGTTTTTCGCGGATAAGAACCGCGCTTTCTGGAACCTTCAGTCGCTGGGCTGGGCAGGCGCGTTCCTGTTGCGCGGGTCGTCCACCATCGCCAATGGCCAGCCCTTTTCCAGTCTGGTGCCGGTGACGATTTCCACCGTGTCGGGCTATTCGGTCACGCTGCTGATCGCGGTGATGTTTCGCTTCCTGCTGCGGCAACGGCCTATCGTTACATGGGGCGTATCGATCATCACGGTCGTGGCGGCGGCGGGGCTGGTCGCGTTTATCGACGCATGGGTGTTTTCGACGCAGAACCGGGGCAGCGAGACGGCGGGGCTGCAACTGTTTCTGGGCGCATTCTACCTGTCGGTGACGCTGCTGGGGGCATGGTCGGCGCTTTATTATGCGATCAACTTCTACCTGACGGTGGAGGAGCAGGCGGACCAGCTCCTGCATCTGGAAACGCAGGCGTCGAGCGCGCAGCTGGCGATGCTACGCTATCAGCTCAATCCGCATTTCCTGTTCAACACGCTTAACAGCATTTCCACGCTGGTGCTGCTCAAGCAGACCGACAGGGCCAATGCGATGCTGTCGCGGCTGTCGTCCTTCCTGCGCTACACGCTGATTAACGAGCCGACGGCGCAGGTAACGATCGAACAGGAGATAGAGACGCTCAAACTCTATCTGGAAATTGAAAAGATGCGGTTCGAGGATCGGCTGCGCCCGATGTTCGACATTGATCCGGCGGTCGCACACGCACGTCTGCCGTCGCTCCTGCTGCAACCTTTGGTCGAAAATGCGATCAAATATGCCGTCACGCCCAAGGAGGAGGGGGCCGATATCACCGTCAGCGCGCAGCCTGCCGGTGAAAAGGTTCGGATCGTCGTATCGGACAGTGGACCGGGATTGAACGAAGGTGGAATGAAGCTGCACATCCCCATGATCGAAGGAACGGGCGTGGGCCTGCCGAACATCCGGGACCGCCTGATTCAGGCGTTCGGGGAACGACAGAGCTTCGAAACGCGTTCTACACCGGGCGGATTTTCGGTCATCATCGAAATTCCGCTGACTATGGAAGATTCATCGAAAGTGGCTGCATGACCATCAGAACAATCCTCGTCGACGACGAAAGCCTGGCTATCCAAGGCCTTGCCCTGCGTCTGGAAACGCATGAGGATGTCGACATCATCGAGACCTGCAACAATGGTCGAGAAGCGATCCGCGCCATCAAGACGCATAAACCCGACCTCGTGTTCCTTGACATCCAGATGCCCGGCTTCGACGGCTTTTCGGTGGTTCAGGGGATGATGGAGGTCGAACCACCGCTGTTCATCTTCGTCACCGCCTATAGCGACCATGCGATTCGCGCGTTCGAGGCGCAGGCGGTCGATTATCTGCTGAAACCCGTCGAGGAAGGTCGTCTGGCCGATGCGCTCGACCGGGTGCGGCAGCGGCTGAGCGAAAAGCGGCAGGTGCAGGAGGCCGAAAAGCTGCGCGGCGTGCTGGCTGAAGTCGCGCCTCAGGCGATGAGCGACTTCAACGCGGCGGAAGAGGATGGCCCCGCGTCCAACCGTTTCGAAAAGCTCATCAACATCAAGGATCGCGGCCAGATTTTCCGCGTGGACGTCGATTCGATCGAACGGATCGACGCGGCTGGCGATTATATGTGCATCTACACCGCCGACAATTCGCTGATCCTGCGCGAAACGATGAAGGATCTGGAAAAGCGGCTGGACCCGCGCAATTTCCAGCGCGTCCATCGGTCCACCATCGTGAACTTAAGCCAGGTGCGGCAGGTCAAGCCGCATACTAATGGCGAATGTTTCCTGGTGCTGGAATCGGGCGCGCAGGTGAAGGTCAGCCGGTCTTATCGTGATGTAGTCGCGCGGTTCGTGCATTGATTAAGCGTGTGTTCCCGCGCAGGCGGGAACACACGGCATATTACCGGAACACCCATTGCCGGTTTAGGCCGAACACCACCGCCGGGGTCACAAAAATCATGGCCGGTATGGGCGACCATTCGGGCCACCGCATGTGGGTGACGCACAGATAGACCCACAGGGCGTTGAGCGCATAGCTGACCAGCGACACCGCGACGAACTTGGCGCCGCGTTTGACCGATCCTCCTTCCGCGCCATGACCGCGAAAGGTGAAGGCGCTGTGGGCGGCGTAGCCGATCACCACGGCCGCGCCATAGCCGATGAGGTTGGCGATTTGCGGGTGCAGTCCGGCGAGCGCCGCGAGCGTCCAATAGATCGCCGCCTGACACGCCGTGACGAACAGGCCGGTCACGCCATAGCGCACTATCTGCCAAACGAGCGCGCGTTGTTCGGCTGAAAGTCTGTCGATGATGGCCATGGTCCCCGTTGCGCTTTGCTGCGGCTCGTTTAGGGGCGGATCATGATCTTGAAAAGCGGCTATGCCCTGCGCGATCGGGTGAACCACATCCTGCCCCTGTTGTCCGTGTGGACCGGGCGGCACTGGAAATGGCTGACCTTCCTGATGTGGATCGTCATCGCGATCGTCTTCGTCGCGACGCGATGGGCGGCGATTCACTGGCTGGTGCTCAGCGACACCGACGACAATATCCGTTTCGTGCAGGTGAAGGACTGGCTGGGGGGGCAGGGATGGTATGACCTGCGTCAATATCGGCTGGACCCGCCCGGTGGCGCGAATATCCACTGGTCGCGGCTGGTGGATCTGCCGATCGCCGGGCTGATGCTGTTTTTCCGGGCTTTCGTCGATCAGGGGCTGGCTGATCGGCTGGCCTGCGGCATCGCGCCGCTGTTGCCCTTGTTGCTGTTGATGCTGAGCCTGGGTTTTATCGGGCGGCGGCTGGCTGGGCCGAACGGGTGGATCCTCGCCGCACTGGCACCGCTGGCTGCGCAGATGGGCCTTGGCATGTATGCGCCGATGCGCATCGACCATCATGGCTGGCAACTGGCGTTTGCGGTCACGATGCTGGCCGGGCTGGTCGATCGCAACTGGCTGCGCGGCGGGATCGTCGCTGGAGTCAGCAGTGCGCTGTCGGTGACGATCGGCATGGAGATGATCGTCTATCTGGGTGCGGGCGGGGCGTTGATCGCGCTGCGCTGGGTATTTCGCGAAGGGGCGGGGCGGCGGATGCTGCCTTATGCGCTCAGCCTTGGCGCGGCGACCTCGCTCTGTTTCCTGCTGTTTGCCAGCTACGCCAATCGCGCGCAGGTGTGCGACGCCATTTCGCCCATATGGGTAGCGGTATTTGGCGCGGCGTCGGCGGGCATGGTGCTGCTGGCGCTACTGCCCTTGCGCGGCTGGGCGATGCGGCTTGGCGCGGGGATCGTCGTGGGCGGGGCGGTGGCGGCCTTCTTCTGGCTGAACTGGCCGCAATGCCTCAGCCCCTATCAGATTTCGCCCGAACTCGAACGGTTGTGGCTGGCGAATATCAGGGAGGCCAAGCCGATTACGGCGCAGGCGCAGTCCATGGTGGTGCCGCTGCTCGCGCTGCCGCTGGCGGGCCTGCTGGGCCTGATCTGGGCATTGTGGGATGCGCGGCGCGACGTGGACCGGCTATGGGCCTGGGCCACGGTCGGGCTGATGATGATTTTCGCCACGGCCCTGCTGTTCTGGCAGTTGCGCGCGGGTCCGGCGGCGCAGTTGCTGGCGATCCCGCCTGCGGCCTGGGCCGCGCATCGCCTGATCGCGGCGATCTTTGGCGGAACGCGCCGGGTGCGTATCGCGGCCGGGGCGGGGGTAGTGGTGCTGGCGGCGATTGCCTTTGCCTATCCTCTCTATCAGCAGGCGATGACGCTGTGGGGGACGATCAGCGGAACCAGGCCGCGCCCATGGCGGCCATCGGCGATTGCGCGCACGGATGCTATCAAGAAGGCGAACGGGCGGTGTCGCACGCTGCCGGCGCTTGAAATACTCAACCAGTTACCGCCCGCCACCATCTTTACGATGGTCGATCTGGGGCCGCGCCTGCTGACCACGACGCATCATAGCGCGCTGGCTGGCCCCTATCATCGCAATGGTGCGACGATATTGGACATTCATCATGCCTTCGACGGCCCGGAGAGCGGCTTTCGCCCGATCGCGGCGCGTCATCATGCGACCTATCTGCTGGTCTGCCCCAATTTCCCCGAAGGCACGATCTATCAGTCGCGCAGCCCCAAAGGCTTTTATGCCGACCTGATGCGGGGGCAGATACCCCGCTGGCTTATGCCGGTGCCGCTGAAAAGTGGCATGGACCTGCCCTATCAGCTCTATCGCATCGATTATGGCGCGAAGCCTTAGGGATCAGCGGCGGGCGGCGAAGAAGTCGCGCAGCAACGCCGCCGCTTCCGTTTCGGCCAGCCCGCCATAGACGTCCGGCCGGTGGAGGCATTGCGGCTGGGTGAAGAGGCGTGGCCCCTGTTCGATCGCGCCGCCCTTGGGATCGCCGACGGCATAATAGAGACGGGCGATCCGCGCGTGGGATATGGCCCCCGCGCACATGGCGCAGGGTTCGAGCGTGACCCACAGGTCGCAGCCGGTCAGCCGATAATCCTGAAGGGTGAGCGCCGCCGCACGCATGGCGACGATTTCGGCATGGGCGGTGGGATCATTGTCGCGGCGATTGCGATTTTCGCCTTCGCCGATGATCGCGCCGTCCTTCGTCACGACCGCGCCGATCGGCACTTCGCCCGCATCCCGCGCCGCTCGCGCCAGATCGAGCGCTCGGCGCATGGGACGGGGCAAGGGAAAGGGCGGAGACATCGCCTCCGCCCTTACATGATGTACCGTCAGAAACGAAAGCGTTGTGCAGCCTTACGGCTTCTTCACCGCCACGGTCGGCACTTCCACCACTTCGTTGCGCGTGCCTACGTCGATCCTGGCAACGTTCGCTTCATATTTGGGCAGGGCGCCCTTTTCCACCGCGATGGCGGGCAGGCGGCCCTCCTGCGTCTTTTGCAGGTCGATAAATCCGGTTGCTATCCCCGCCCCGACCACGATAAGCGCAATCAGTAACAGTCCGCCGATGAAACGCATCGCATCCTCCTTCTATAAGGTTGGGGGTTGAACGCAGGGTCGGGGGAAATAGTTGCGCAAGTGCCACGATCGACTGCAACGGTTGACGGGCGCGGCGAATCCCGTTATCGGCGCGGCTTTCCGAACGAACCCGAATTACAAGGTTGATTGACTATGTCGCGCATTTGCGAGCTGACCGGCAAGGGTCGCCAGGTGGGTCACAATGTTTCCCACGCCAACAACAAGACCAAGCGCGTCTTTCTGCCCAATTTGCAGAATGTGTCGCTGATCTCCGAATCGCTGGAAACCAGTGTTAAGCTGCGCGTATCGACCCATGGTCTGCGCTCGGTCGAACATAATGGTGGCCTGGACAACTGGCTGGTCAAGACCAGCGACGACAAGCTGTCGCTCAAGGCGCGTCGCCTGAAGCGCGACATCGTCAAGAAGAAGGCTGCCGTAGCAGCCTGATTTCTTCGATATGTTCGGCATAGGAGCGGCCCCGCAAACGGGCCGCTTTTTTGCGTTGCGATCGGGGTGCAACATGTTCCCGTCGCATTTACCGTAATGCTTCGTCGGGGAACGCGAATTTCAGCAGCAGGGTGCGCTGGAAAAATTCGTGATTGTCGTCCGACACGATCCACAAGATCGTTCGGTCGCTTTCTTTGGTGACGGCCAGCCCTTCGAAATTGTCCGATAGCAGAGGCGGCGCGAGGCGGGCGAGGGTGCGGGCCTTCAGATGCGTGTCCGGGGCCAGCTTTTCGGGCAGATCGACGATGGCGATCGTGGCAGTGAAGAGATCCTGAAGCGTCAGGCGGCGATTAAGTACCAGAAGATGCCGCGCATCGAGCGCCACTGCATCGGTCGGGCGATAACCCTGCGGCGGCGTGTAGCGCAGGTGGACAGGGCCGGGCGTCGCCGCGTCCGCCGGGTCGCCCGCGAATAGCAGCGCATCGTGCGCGCCGTCCGGGGTCATCGCCATTTCGCCGATCGCCAGGAAACGGCCATCGGGCAGGCGCGCGAGCGATTCGATCGATCCGGTCTTGGGCCATGCGACGATTTCGGGCCATGTACGGCATGCCTCCACGCGGGCGAAGCCGGGCGCGTAGCGACAGATCATCTGTTGCAGTTCGAACCCCACCCAATAGCGATCGGTCGCGGGATCATGCGCCAGCGATTCCGAATCCCACACCCACCAGGGATGATCGCGGTCCTCCAGGCGGATCGGCAGCGGCGCGACGAAGGGGCGGCGGGTCGGTCGGCCATTGCCGACATGAAAGCCCATCAATATGCCGGAATCGCTCAGCCCCACCATGTCGCCGTTCGACAAGGCCAACAGCGCGGATATGCCGCCAAAGCCCGGATTGTCGCTGCGCAGTTCCCAGCCGCCCAGATAGTCCAGATCGCCGATCTGTCGCCGGGTCGGGTCGGATGTATTGAGGGGCAGGGGGCGGGCGGCGACCAGCAGCGCCCCGGCCTTCAGTGCGACGGGTTTGGCGTGATGCGGTTCTGGCAACAGCAGGATCGCGATCGCGATAATTATCAGGATTCGCATCATCCCGACTGCCATAGGAAAATATCCCGCGCGGTCCAGCGAAGACGATCGAATCGCGCGCAATTCAGCTTAACGGTGGCTGTCAGCCCCATTCAGGCTCGGCTCAAAGCGCATGCTGCATAAAGGGAACAATCAAAGACGAATCCCACTTCTTACCGGACTCGTCACGATGGATTTGGAAGGAGTATCGCCATGAAGATGAAGTTTCTCGTGAATATCGGTGCCGTCCTCGCCATGGGCGCTGCTTCGATGGCTGTTACGACGGCGCCTGCTTCGGCACAGGGCTATTATGGCGGTTATGAACGCGGCGATTATTATCGTGGCGGCGACCGGGGCTATCGCGGCAACCGTGGCGATTATTATCGCGGCGGTGGCAACTATTACCGGGGCGGTGATCGCTATTACCGCAACAATTATCGCGGCTATCGCAATAACGGCTATCGTTGCCGCGACAATGGCACGGGCGGCACCATCATCGGTGCGATCGCCGGTGGCTTGCTGGGTAATGAAGTCGGCCGCGGTTCGGGCCGTTATGGCCGCCGTGGTGACGGTACGACCGGTGCGATCATCGGCGCAGGCGTCGGCGCACTGGCCGGTCGCGCCATCGACCGCAACTGCTGAGGGTTAATGTCCCAAGCCTGTGAAGAAGGGCCGCTCCGTCAGGATGCGGCCCTTTTTATTGAGGCGCGGATGGCGGCGGCGTGGGTGGTGCGGCTATCCGGCCGCGATCCGCAGCGATCGCCGCCGCAGCGGCCGGGTTCATTGGCGTGTCATTGGACACCGCAGCGCCGGTCCGCGCGTCCAGCTTTTCCGCTGCTTCGTTGAGCGCACGTGCTTCGCTGGCGCTGACCCCGCCCACGCCGTCGCCATCCCCCGATCCGCAGGCAGTCAGGGTGGACAGCAGGGCAACGACGCAGGCCAGGCGGAATGTCATCATATCATCCTATGAAAAAGGGGCCGCGCCGTTACCGGTGCGACCCCTTTTTACGCATTCAAAACCCGGATGGGGTTTTGAATTACATCGCGTTGGCGACGTTGTTGGTCGCGTTCGAAGCGGTGTTCGAAGCAGCGTTTGCAGCGTTGTCGGCAGCGTTCAGCGCAGCGTTCATGGCGTTGTCAGCCGCGTTCGACGCGTTTTCAGCCGAGTTGGCTGCGTTGTTGGCAGCGTTCTCCGTGCCGCCCGAGCAGGCAGCGAGGCCGAGCGAAGCGGCGAGAACGAGCGAAAAAGCAATGGTCTTGGTCATGGGTGGAAACCCCTCTCTGAGAATAAAACATTGCAGACCACATCTCGGAGAAAAGCTCACCCCCCATGGCATCTGCGCGCCGATTCGTAATGCGTCGCGCCCACCAAGGCAATCCCATTCCTGCACGCAAAACGCCCGAAACGCGTATTTTCATGATCTGGATCATGGAACGTTACGAGCATTGACGCATATAAAGATTTCTTTATATGATGCCGTCATGCATGCGGCACTCGATATTTTCCGGGCATTGGGCGACCCGACCCGTTTGCGCATCATTCACCTGTTGCGCGCGATGGAGCTTGCTGTCGGCGAAATTGCACAAGTGGTGGGACAAAGCCAGCCGCGCGTGTCGCGCCATGTCCGCATATTGGCCGAAGCGGGGCTGGTGGAGCGGCGCAAGGAGGGCAATTGGGTGTTCCTGCGGCTGGGCAAGGGTGGCGATGTCGCGCCTTTCCTGTCGCTGTTCGACCGGCTTGCCCCATCGGCCAGCGAAGCGCTGTGGCAGACGGCGGACCTTGCCCGGCTGACGGCGGTGCGCGCGGATCGTGGCCGGGCGGCTGAAAGCTATTTCGCCGAACATGCCGAAGAATGGGATGCGATCCGGTCGCTCCATGTGGCGGAAGTGGACGTAGAGGCGGCGATGACGGCGCTGCTGGGCGTCGAGCCGATCGGCCATCTGCTTGACATCGGCACCGGCACGGGCCGCATGATCGAACTGTTCGGGCAGGGCGCGCGGCAGGTCACCGCGCTGGACCGCAGCCCGGACATGCTGCGGCTGGCCCGCGCCAAGCTGCCGGAAGGGGCGGGCGACAAATATGCGCTGCTGCTGGGCGATTTCGCTGCCGTGCCGCTGGAGTCGGGCAGCGTGGATACCGTGGTGCTGCATCAGGTGCTCCATTATGCACAGGCACCCGAACTGGTGATCGCCGAAGCCGCGCGCGTCGCGGCGCTCAATGGCCGGGTGCTGATCGCCGACTTTGCGCCGCATGAACGCGAAGAGCTGCGTTTGCGCGATCAACATGCGCGGCTGGGCTTTTCCAACGATCAGATGGAAAGCTGGTTTGCCGGGGCCGGGCTGCTGATGGAGCGGGTCGAAACGCTGCCCGGCCAGGAACTGACGGTGCAATTATGGCTGGGACGGCGCAAGCAAGCGCCGATCCTGCGACAAGTAGAACGGATGTCCGCATGACCCCTATCGAAGCCGCCACCCCGCTTTACGCCGATCTGGCAGGCGACTGTCAGGTCAGTTTCGAATTTTTCCCGCCCAAGACGGAAAAAATGGAGGCGCAGCTATGGTCGGCGGTCGAAACGCTCGGTACGCTGCGGCCCAAATTCGTGTCCGTGACTTATGGCGCGGGCGGATCGACGCGCGAACGCACGCATAATACGGTCGCCCGGATCGCGCGCGAGACCGACCTGTCCGCTGCCGCGCACCTGACCTGCGTTGCCGCCAGCAAGGCCGAGATTGGCGAAGTCGCCGACGCTTATTGGGACGCAGGGGTGCGCCATATCGTCGCACTGCGCGGCGATCCACCCGAAGCGGGTGGGCGGTTCGAACCGCACCCGGATGGCTATAAGGATGCCGCCGAACTGGTCGAAGGGCTTATGAAGCGTCATCCGTTCGAAATTTCCGTGTCCGCCTATCCCGAAGTCCATCCCGAAGCGGCGAGCGCGCAGAGCGACCTCGACAATCTCAAGCGCAAACTGGACGCAGGGGCGACCCGCGCGATCACACAATTTTTCTTCACGCCAGACGCCTATTTCCGCTTTCTGGACAAGACGGGCGCGGCGGGCATCACGGCGGATATCGTGCCGGGCATCATGCCGGTCAGCAATTTCGCCGCGACGCAGCGGATGGCGGCGATGTGCAATACGCAGGTGCCAAGCTGGATGGGCCGCCTGTTCGAAGGGCTGGACGTCCACCCCGCCGCGCGCCAGTTGGTGTCCGCAACGATCGCTGCGGAACTCTGCCGCAAACTCTATGCCGGGGGCGTGCGGGACTTTCATTTCTATACGCTCAACCGTGCGGAATTAAGCTATGCGATCTGTCATCTGCTGGGGCTTCGGGCCAAAGCGTCGGCGGACACCTGATAATATATCACCCCCTCCGTTCGGTTCGAGCCTGTCGAGAACTGGTCGCGCGAGGGTTCTCGACAGGCTCGAACCGAACGGTACGAGAGGAAAGACTATGACGGCCGAAGCAAGTTTACGCGCCCTGGCGGCGGACAAGATCCTGATCTTCGACGGTGGCTATGGCACGTCGATTCAGAAACATGGCCTGACCGAAGCCGATTATCGCGGCGATCTGGATCTGGCGAAGGATCAGAAGGGCAATAACGACCTGCTCTGCCTGACCCGGCCCGACATCGTGGAGGGCATCCACGCCGCCTATCTGGCAGCGGGTGCGGACATGATCGAGACGAACACCTTCAGTTCGACCAAAATCGCCATGGCCGATTATGGCTGCGAGCATCTGGTGCGGGACATCAATCTGGCCGCCGCGAAACTGGCGCGCAATGCGTGCGATGCGGCAACGGCGAAGGATGGCCAGCCGCGTTTCGTGTGCGGGTCGATTGGCCCGACGAACAAGACGCTGTCCATTTCGCCGGACGTCAACGACCCCGCCTATCGCGAGGTCGATTATGATACGCTGAAAGCCGATTATCGCGAACAATGCGATGCGCTGATCGCGGGCGGGGTCGATTTCCTGCTGGTGGAAACCTGCTTCGATACGCTGAACGCCAAGGCGGCGGGCATGGCCGCGCGGGAAGCGGAGGCTGCGGCGGGGCGGTCGGTGCCGCTTATGCTCAGCTTCACCATCACCGACATGTCCGGGCGCAACCTGTCGGGGCATACGATCAACGCCTTCTGGTATTCGCTGCGCCATTTGAAGCCGCTGACCATCGGGGTGAATTGCGCGTTCGGCGCGGATCTGCTGCGGCCCTATCTGGCCGAACTGTCGAAAAATGCCGACACGCTGATCCTGGCCTATCCCAATGCGGGGTTGCCCAACGAACTGGGGCAATATGATGAATTGCCGGAAACCACGGCAAAGCTGATCCGTCAGTGGGTGGACGAAGGGCTGGTCAATATGGTCGGCGGCTGTTGCGGCACGACGCCCGCGCATATCGGCGCGGTGGCCAAGGCGCTTAGCGGTCATAAGCCGCGCGTGGTGCCCGAACTGCCGGTCGTGACGCGGCTGGCGGGCCTCGAACCGATGCACATCGCGGCCTAGCCTATCCTCCCCTCGCAGGGGAGGTGGCTGGCGAAGCCAGACGGAGGGGTGTCGCCCCCTCGATAGCGTGATACCCCTCCACCATGCCTTCGGCATGGTCCCCCTCCCCCTAAGGGGGAGGATTTTTGGAAAATGCTCATGACCCAGAAATCCCCTAACCTCTCTGGCGCCAATTTCGTCAATATCGGCGAACGCACCAACGTCACCGGATCGGCCAAGTTCAAGAAGCTGATTATGGCGGGCGACTATGCCGCCGCGATCGACATCGCGCGTGAGCAGGTGGAGAATGGCGCGCAGATCGTCGACGTCAACATGGACGAGGGGCTGCTGGACGCGGTCGAGGCGATGACGACGTTCCTCAAACTCATGACATCGGAGCCGGACATCAGCCGCGTCCCCGTCATGATCGACTCTTCCAAATGGGAAGTGATCGAAGCTGGTCTGAAATGCGTGTCCGGCAAGCCGATCGTCAATTCGATCAGCATGAAGGAAGGCGAGGAAGCCTTTCTGGGCCATGCCCGTAAATGCATGGCCTATGGCGCGGCCGCCGTCATCATGGCGTTCGACGAGACGGGGCAGGCCGATACGCAGGCCCGCAAGGTCGAGATTTGCGAACGCGCCTATAAGCTGCTGATGACCATCGGTTTTCCGCCTGAGGACATCATCTTCGATCCCAATATCTTTGCCGTGGCGACGGGGATCGAAGAGCACAACAACTACGGCGTCGATTTTATCGAGGCGTGCAAGGAGATCAAGCAGCGCTGCCCACATGTCCATATTTCAGGCGGGCTGTCGAACTTCTCCTTCTCCTTCCGGGGTAACGAGCCCGTCCGCCGGGCGATGCACAGCGTCTTCCTCTACCACGCCATTCCCGCTGGCCTGGACATGGCGATCGTCAATGCAGGCCAACTCGACGTCTATGACGCGATCGACCCTGCGTTGCGGCAGGCGTGCGAGGATGTGCTGCTCAACCGCGATCTGGAAGCGGGCGACCGGCTGGTCACGCTGGCCGAAAGCTATCGCGGCACGGATGCGGCGGTCGAAAAGGCGGCGCAGGAATGGCGCGGCTGGCCAGTTGCACGACGGCTGGAACATGCGCTGGTCAAGGGCATCGACATGTATGTGGTGGAGGATACCGAGGAGTGCCGCCTGTCCGCCGAAAAGCCGATCCATGTGATCGAAGGGCCATTGATGGACGGCATGAATGTCGTGGGCGACCTGTTCGGCGCGGGCAAGATGTTCCTGCCGCAAGTGGTGAAATCCGCCCGCGTGATGAAGAAAGCGGTCGCGCATCTGCTGCCCTATATCGAAGCGGCCAAGGAACCGGGCACGAAGGGCAAGGGCAAGGTCATCATGGCCACGGTCAAGGGTGACGTCCATGACATCGGCAAGAATATCGTCGGCGTCGTGCTGCAATGCAACGGTTATGACGTGGTTGATATGGGCGTCATGGTCCCCTGGCATGACATCATCAAGGCTGCAGTCGACAATGATGCCGACATTATCGGCCTGTCCGGCCTCATCACGCCGTCACTGGACGAAATGGTGACGGTCGCCACCGAAATGCAGCGCGCGGGCATGACCATGCCCCTGATGATCGGCGGCGCGACGACATCGCGAGTCCACACTGCGCTGCGCATCGACCCCGCCTATGCCGGACCCGTCATCCACGTTCTGGACGCCAGCCGCGCCGTGGGCGTGGCGACGGCGCTGGTATCCGAAACGCAGAAGGATGATTTCGTCCGCAAGACCAAGGATGATTATGAGCATGTCCGCGTCGCCCGCGCCAATAAGGGGCAAAGCGCACTGGTCAGCATCGAGGATGCGCGCGCCAACAGCTTCGAGATTGACGAGAGCCTGAAAGCGCCGCGCCCACGCCTGCCCGGCGTGCATCGCTTCCCTGATTGGGACTTGAAGGATCTGGTCCCCTATATCGACTGGACGCCCTTTTTCCGTGCATGGGAACTGGCGGGCAATTATCCCGCGATCCTGACCGATGAAATCGTGGGCGAAAGCGCGTCCAGCCTGTTCGCCGATGCGCAGGCGATGCTCGACAGGATCGTCAAGGACAAGTGGCTGACCGCGCGCGGCGTGGCCGGCCTGTGGCCTTGCCGCCGCGAAGGCGACGACATCATCGTCCATGTCGAGGATGAGAAACACTACACCCTGCCTATGCTGCGCCAGCAGATCCAGAAGCGGGAAGGGCGGGCGAACATGTGTCTGGCCGACTTCATCAGTCATGACGGCGACTGGATGGGCGGCTTTGCGGTCGGCATGCATGGCATAGAACCGCATCTCGCCCGCTTCAAAAACGCGATCGACGATTATTCGGACATCCTGCTCAAGGCGCTGGCCGATCGTCTGGCCGAAGCCTTTGCCGAGCGGCTGCACCATTATGTCCGCACGGCGCTCTGGGGCTATGCGGAGGGCGAGCAGTTGACCAACGAGGCGCTGATCAAGGAACAATATCGCGGCATCCGCCCCGCTCCGGGCTATCCTGCCTGCCCCGAACATAGCCTGAAAACGATCCTGTTCGACATGCTCGACGCGCATCATGCGACCGGCATCACGCTTACCGAAAGTTTTGCCATGTTGCCGACTGCGGCGGTCAGCGGATTTTATTTCGGCCATGCCCAGGCGGAGTATTTCGGCGTTGCCCGCGTCGGGCGCGACCAGTTGGAAGAATATGCGCAGCGTCGCGGCATCGATCTGGACACGGCGGAACGCTATTTGCGGCCCAATCTGGACTGATCGCGCGAAGCGTTCATTGGCGGCACAGCTTTCCCGTGGCATGATGGCCCGACCATCCAAGGAGAGTCTCTCATGCGCATCGTGACTGCCCTGTTCGCCATCGCCGCTCTCGCCGCAACCCCGGCCATGGCCGCGCCGTGCAAGGACGCCAAGGGGAAGTTCATCAAATGCCCGCCCGCCAAAACCGCGCCGGTCAAGAAAGGCCCGTGCAAGGACGCGAAGGGCAAATTCGTGAAGTGCGCGACGAAGTAAGCGACCACAGTCTGTCGTGATGGGGCGGGTTGGCACTTTGCCGCCCTGCTTCCTATCTCCTCCCGCATGAAGATTTTCACCATCGGCTATGAAGGCGCGACGCAGGCGGCTTTGATCGCGGCTTTGCAGGCGGCGGGCGTGCGATTGCTCGCCGACGTCCGCGCCGTCCCGCTGTCACGCCGTCCGGGCTTTTCCAAGAATATTCTGGCGGCCGGATTGCGCGAGGCGGGCATCGACTATGTCGGCCTGAAAGCGCTGGGCACCCCGCCTG
The DNA here is from genome assembly GCF_049304695.1 of Sphingobium sp. Classification (GTDB taxonomy): domain Bacteria; phylum Pseudomonadota; class Alphaproteobacteria; order Sphingomonadales; family Sphingomonadaceae; genus Sphingobium. Next base: position 73,932 of record NZ_JBAQOK010000027.1, on the reverse strand, counting down.
AGGGGCGGGAGGCCGCGCGCAAGGGCAACCACGCCCGGCTGGCCGCCATCTACGCCGGGCAACTCGACCTGCCCGAAGCGATTGTGCAGGCGGAGCAACTGAAAGACATGGCGGCCGATACGCCCACCGCGCTGCTGTGTTTCGAGCGCGACCCGTCGGGATGCCACCGGTCGCTGCTGATCGACGCAGTGATGCCGGACGCGGAGCGGGTTGATCTCTTCCCGGATTGAACAATGGCAATCCCCCCAACTCCATTCGCTTCGAGCGAAGTCGAGAAGTGGATAGCGCTGCGTCTGGGTTTCTCGACGACGCTCGAAACGAACGGAGGGAGGCGCGAATCCCGGCAGAGTTTCCAGTCCGGCAGCGCCCTTGTGATCCGTCCCATAACGGGCCAGTCGCGCGTTAACCCCGTTCGCGCCTTGGTGCAGGCGGCGGGCGGGCCTATCGAGACGCCATGCGCTTTTTATCCACGACCTTGCTGGTCACCGTCGCCATCACCGCCTCCGCCTTTGCGCAAGGGGGCAGCGCGCCGTTCACGGTGTCCGAAACGGGTCAGGGGTTCCGGTCGCTGGGCGATGCGATCGGCGCGATCGGCGATGCGCGTGGAACGATCGTCGCGGCGCCCGGCACCTATCATGAATGTGCTGTGCAGGATGCGGGCGATATCACCCTGCGTGCCAGGACGGCAGGAACAGTGATCTTCGACGGCGTGCCGTGCGAGGGCAAGGCAGCGCTTGTCCTGCGCGGTCGATCCAGCACGATCGACGGCATCATCGTTCAGAACATCCGCGTGCCGGACGGCAATGGCGCGGGCATCCGGTTGGAAAACGGCAATCTGACCGTGCGCAACAGCCTGTTCCGCAACAGCGAGGAAGGCATATTGACCGGCGATTATGATGGCGGGCAGGTGACGATCGACAAATCGACGTTCCGCAAGCTGGGCCGGTGCGACCGCGATCTGGATTGCGCGCATGGCATCTATGTCGGGCGACTGGCGAACCTGACCGTGACGAACAGCCGCTTCGATCAGGGCGAGGGCGGCCATTATCTCAAGACCCGCACGGCGCGCGTGACAATCGTCGACAATAGTTTCGACGACAGCGCGGGCAAACTGACCAACTATATGATCGACCTGTCCAACGGCGCGAGCGGGGTCATTCGCGGCAATGCCATGGTGCAGGGGAAGGACAAGGACAACTGGTCCGCCTTCATCACCGTCGCGCCCGAAGGCCGCGAGCATGACAGCGCCGGGCTGGTGATCGAGGGGAACAGGGCGGGCTTCGTGCCGGGGCTGGAACGGGGATCGACCTTCGTTGCCAACTTCACCGACGACGCCGTGCGCATCGGTCAGAATCAGCTTGCCCCCTCGATGAAGGTCAAGGATCGGCGCTGACTTGCCAGCGGACGGCGCAGCGGCGATAATCGCGCCCATGCGAACCACCTATAACAGCGCCACCGTGCGGCTCTATCACTTAAGCGATTCCGATGGCGGGGGCGCGGCGACGACGTTGTTCTATGGCCCGTTCAGCGAAGCGATGCGGCTGGCCGAACTGGAGCCGCAGGACGTGCAGGACGGGCTGTATCTAGCGACTGACAATGACGTGGTCGCCTATCTGGATCTGCTGGAATCCTGAGCGGATCATCCGTCCGCAAACCCGAACGGCGCGCGTGTCCGCCGATAATCGTCGGGCAGCATCTCCCGCCCGATCGGCGGGGCTGAACGGGCCATGCAGCGGGGGCGGTGGCACAGGCGGCATGTGACGCCGATCGGCGTGGGTGTGGGCGGCGCTACGGGCGCGTCCTGCGTATAGATCAGACGATGCGCATGGTCCGCCGCGCAACATAAAGCGATGGCGCGCTCGACCTTCGCCGCGCCCCATGTGCCGCCGCCCGCCGTCACCGTGCGCGCGATCGAGAAATAGCGCTGGCCATCGGGCAGTTCCAGCCACTGCGTCACCACCGTGCGCGGTGTTTCGAACACGCGATGCACCGACCAGAGCGGGCAGGAACCGCCATGCCGGGCAAAGGGAAAGCCCGCGCCATCCAGCCTTTTCGACACATTGCCGGCCTGATCCACGCGCAGGAAGAAGAAAGGCACCCGTTCCTGCCCCGGCTTTTGCAGCGTGGTCAGGCGGTGAGCGGTCTGTTCGAAGCTGGTGCCGAACTGGCGGGCCAGCGCCTCCACATCATAATGGCGCGCCTCCACCGCTTTGGCGAAGGCGCCATAGGGCATCAGGATCGCCGCCGCGCCGTAGCTGGCCAGAGCGCGGCGCGCGAGGCGGTGGCCGCTGTCGTCGCTGAACGCCCCATCCTTAAGGATCGCGTCGAAACTTTTGCGCATATCCAGATAGGCGATCTGAAGCGCGAGCTGAAACTGGGCGCTGGCCCCGTCCAGCGCATCGTCCAGCAGCACGGCGTCGCGGTGCCGGTCCAGCCGCCGCATCGACCCGGCCATGACGTCCGATGGCAAGCGGCGCACGCGCAGATTATGCTTTGCCCGAAGCCATGCCGACAGCCCGCCAAGCCCCTCCGCCTCCGCCGCCAGCCGCTCGCCCGCATCGTCCAGCATCGGGAAGCTGTTGCGCCGAGCGGCCAGAAAGCGGCGCGATTGCGCGACCGGATCGACCATATCCTCGACCGGCTGCGTCCCCGCATCCCGGTCTGCGAGCGCCAGATGTTCCTGTCGATAGCTGGTATAGAGCCGCAGCAATGCTTCGGTGATGCCCGGATAATTGACCGCAACATCGCCCGTCGCCAGTTGCGGCAAGTCGATGTCGGCGAACATCGGATCTTTGAGCACCGCATGCAGCCGCGCAGTCTGCTCCGCGCCGCCATCCCCCGCCACCTCTGCCATGTCGAGTTTATAGGTGCGCGCGAGGCGCAGCAGCATGTCGGCGGTCAGGGGCCGCTGGTTGCGTTCCAGCAGGGCAACATAGGAAGCGGAAATGTCGAGGTCGGCGGCCATGTCAGCCTGCGTCAGGCCCAGGTCGCGGCGTAACCGTCGCAAACGCGGACCCATGTAAACCGGGCGATCCTTGGCCATCTCGACTCTCCTGTGCAGGCTTGACAACTTTACAGCAGATTTTTGTAAAGATCGACAACTGAACTAAGCGATGGCTGCTGCGCCGGGCAGGGCGGGTCTATGCGGTGAAGCAACAGCTCACCCGACAAACCGAGGACCGGCCCATGACCTATCAGGACAATATCGCAAAAGCGCAGACGTTGATCGGCGATCATCCCGGCACATGGGATGGTATCGACGCCGAATCGGTGGCGCGCATGCAGTTGCAGAACCGCTTCCACACCGGCATCGACATCGCCAGATATACCGCTGGCATCATGCGGCGGGACATGGCGGCCTATGATCTGGACCCGGCCAATTACACCCAGTCGCTGGGCTGCTGGCACGGCTTCATCGGTCAGCAGAAAATGATCGCGATCAAGAAGCATTTCGGCACGACCAAGGGCAAATATCTTTATCTGTCCGGCTGGATGGTCGCGGCGCTACGCAGCGATTTTGGGCCTTTGCCCGACCAGTCTATGCACGAGAAGACCAGCGTTCCCGCGCTGATCGAGGAGCTTTACACCTTCCTCAAGCAGGCGGATGCGCGCGAACTGGGCATGTTGTTCCGCGATCTGGACAAGGCGCGCGGGGACGGCAACGCGGTCGAAGCGCAGCGCCTGATCCACGCGATCGACCATTATGAAACCCATGTCGTGCCGATCATCGCCGATATCGACGCAGGCTTTGGCAATGCCGAGGCGACCTATCTGCTCGCCAGGAAAATGATCGAAGCGGGCGCCTGCGCGCTCCAGATCGAAAATCAGGTCAGTGACGAAAAACAGTGCGGGCATCAGGATGGTAAGGTCACGGTCCCGCATGAGGACTTCCTCGCGAAGGTCCGCGCCTGCCGCTACGCCTTTCTGGAACTGGGCGTTACGGATGGCATCATCGTCACGCGCACCGACTCGCTGGGTGCGGGACTGACCAAGCAGATCGCGGTCAGCAAGGAACCGGGCGACATCGGCGACCAGTATAACAGCTTCCTCGATTGCGAAGAGATTGATCCGGCGACCGCACGCAACGGCGACGTCATCCTGAACCGCGACGGCAAGCTGTTGCGTCCCAAGCGTCTGCCCAGCAACCTGTTCCAGTTCCGCGAAGGCACCGGCGCGGACCGCTGCGTCCTCGATTGCATCACAAGTCTGCAAAATGGCGCAGACCTGCTGTGGATCGAGACGGAAAAGCCGCATATCGAACAGATCGCCTCGATGGTCGATCGCATCCGGCAAGTCGTGCCGAACGCCAAGCTGGTCTATAATAATTCGCCCAGCTTCAACTGGACGCTCAACTTCCGCCAGCAGGTGTTCGACGCGTGGGTCGAGGCGGGCAGGGATGTCGCCGCTTATGACCGGGCACGGTTGATGAGCGTCGATTATGACGACACTGACCTGGGCCGGGAAGCTGACGAACGCATCCGCACCTTCCAGAAAGACGCGGCGGCGCGGGCGGGTATTTTCCATCACCTCATCACCCTGCCGACCTATCACACCGCTGCGCTCAGCACCGACAATCTGGCGAAGGACTATTTCGGCGAGGCGGGGATGCTGGGCTATGTCGAGGGTGTCCAGCGCAAGGAAATCCGCCAGGGCATCGCCTGCGTCCGGCACCAGAATATGTCCGGCAGCGACATCGGCGACGATCATAAGGACTATTTCGCTGGCGAGGCCGCTTTGAAGGCGGGCGGGGCGCATAACACGATGAATCAGTTCGCGGCATAAGGGAGAGTTTGCGGCCAGACCCTGCCCGTCATACCCGCCTGCGCGCGAATGACGGGCAGGGTGAAGCTGTATCAGAGCCATCATGCGGGGGCATCGACACTCTCCCGCATGCGTGGGTGGAAGAAACTCGACGGCCCGGCAGTGAACTGTCGGGTCGTTTTTTTGGAGCGCGTTGGGCGTTCAAAGCCAGTTTGGAAGCCCTGCCCTGCAAGGGGACCGTTGCGAAATACGTTATTCACAAATTTTCACGTCATCCCCGCGCAGGCGGGGATCCATCTCTCACCTTATCGTCTTGATTTCAGGTCCGGAGATGGATCCCCGCCTGCGCGGGAATGACGATAATTCTTAATGGAATCCGTATTTCGCAACGACCTCCTGCAAGGGAGGGATAATAATGTGCTGCTTTTGGCTCATCTGCTCCGATAAACGCCGTCCGATCAGCCACCCCGCTCAACCCAACGCCCGCTCCACCACCAGTGCATAGATCCGCGCCAGATCGCGCAGATCCTGCACTGCCACGGCTTCGTCCAGCTTGTGCATGGTCGCGTTGTTCAGGCCAAACTCCACTACCGGGCATAGGCGCGAGAGGAAGCGGGCGTCCGATGTGCCGCCTGTGGTCGACAGCTCCGTTTCTACCCCCGTCACGTCGCGGATGGCGCCGCTGATCAGCGTGCTGAACGCGCCGGGCGGGGTCAGGAAGGGTTCGCCGCTGATCCTGGCTTCCACGGTGCCGCCATCGCGCGCGGCGATCGCGCTGATCCGTTCGATCAGCGAAGCGCCGCTGTGCCGGTCGTTGAAGCGGATGGAAATGCGCGCGGTGGCTGCACCGGGTATGACATTATGAGCCGGGTTGCCGACGTCCAGATCGGTAATTTCGATGTTGCTCGGCTGGAACCAGTCGGTGCCTTCGTCCAGCACATCCGCCTCGATCGCCGACAGGATGCGCACCAGCGGCGAAATCGGATTGTCGGCCAGATGGGGGTAGGCGACATGGCCCTGTGTGCCCGCCACCCTGATCCACATATTCACCGACCCGCGCCGCCCGATCTTCACGACATCGCCCAGTCGCGCCGATGATGTGGGTTCCCCCACCAGACACAGGTCCGGGCGCAATTCGCGCGCCGCCATCCGCTCCATCAGCGCCAGCGTGCCATGCACCGCCGGGCCTTCCTCGTCGCCGGTGATGATGAGGCTGATCGTGCCGGTCGCGTCATCGGGCAAGTCGCCCAGCGCCGCGACGAAGGCGGCGATCGACCCCTTCATATCCACCGCGCCGCGCCCGTAGAGGAGGTCGCCGCGTATCTCCGGCGCGAAAGCGTCGCTGGTCCAGCCGGGACCGGGCGGCACCACATCCAGATGCCCGGCAAAGGCGAAATGCGCGCCCGGCCCGGTCGTGCGCCACGCCAGCAGATTTTCCACCGGCCCGTCTGGCGCGTCGCCCGCCACAAAGCGCTCGACCGTAAAGCCCAGCGGCGTCAGCATCGCTTCCATCACGTCGAACACTGCGCCGGTCGCAGGCGTGACGGATGGACAGGCCATCAGACGCTGCGCCAGCGTTACGACATCGTCTTTGGCTCTGGTCATGCTCATGGCATGGCGTTAGCGAAAGCGATGCCGATTGGCCAGAGTCGGCGAAAGGACAGGCGATGCCCCGGATAGAAGTGGACCAGATCGCGCCAGTCAACACCACCGGCTATCCGCTGCCCTATGGGCATGCGGTGGCGCAGCGCTGGTATCGACGCCTTGGCCCCGCGAGCGACCTGACCGATTTCGGTGTCAGTCATGTCGTGCTGAAACCCGGCGCTGCCTCGTCGCAGCGGCACTGGCATGAAGATGAGGATGAGTTCGTCGTGATGCTGGCGGGGCAGGCGGTGCTGGTCGAGGATGGCGCGCGCACGCCGATGGGACCGGGCGACATGGCCGCCTTTCCCAAGGGCGTGCCGAACGGGCATCAACTGTGCAACGAAAGCGACGCGGATTGCGTGTTTCTGGCCATCGGCCGTCCGGCGTCGAGCGATTGCCATTATCCCGATATCGACCTGCACCTGTCGGGCGGGGTCTATCGGCGCAAGGACGGGAGCCTTTTTTGATATGAACCCATTGCATCGCCGCACACTGATTGCGGGGTTTGGCGCTGGCCTTGCAGCATGGCCGCTGGCCGCCCGCACGCCCGTTATGCCATCGACCGCTCTGGTCAGGCCGCCGCGCCTGCGCGCGGGCGATACGGTGGGCCTGATCGAACCGGCGGGCTTCGTCGATGACGCGTTCGACCTCGATCTGGTGATGGACACGATCCGCGCCATGGGGCTGGTGCCAAAGGCTGCGCCGCATCTGGGCCAGCGCGACGGCTATCTGGCGGGGACGGACAGGGACCGCGCGGCGGACGTGAACGCCATGTATGCGGACAAGGATGTGCGGGCGGTTTTCGCAGTGCGCGGCGGATGGGGCTGCGCGCGCATCCTGCCCTTTCTGGATTTCAGGGCGATTCGCGCCAATCCCAAGCTGCTGGTCGGCTTTTCCGACATCACCGCGCTGCATCTGGCCTTTGCCGCGCGCGCTGGCTTCACCACCATCCACGGTCCCAACGCGGCGAGTGGTTGGGGGCGTTTCTCCTGGGATGCTTTCCGCGCCGTCGCCTTCGACGCGGAGACCCCGACCTTTGCCGCGCCTGTCGGGACGGAGGATCGGCTGGTCCAGCGTAATGGCCGCACGCGCACATTCCATCCCGGCAAGGCGAGCGGGCGATTGCTGGGCGGCAATCTGACCGTGCTGTGCGCGTTGATGGGGACGCCTTATCTGCCCGACTTTACCGGCGCGATCCTGTTTATCGAGGATACTGGCGAACCACCCTATCGCATCGACCGGATGCTGACGCAGTTGGCGCTGGCGGGCGTGCTGGGGCGGCTGGCGGGCGTGGTGTTTGGCCAATGCACCGATTGCGGCCCGGCGGGCGCATCCTTTGGCGGCTTTACCCTGTCGCAGGTGCTGCAACAGCATCTGGCCCCGCTGCGCGTCCCCGCCTTTCAGGGTGCGCCCTTCGGCCATGTCGCCAGTCAGGTCAGCTTGGCCGTCGGCGCGCGCGCGGAAATCGACGCGGAAGCCGGGACCATCCGCCTGCTCGAACCGGCGGTTGCCTGATCCCACGCGGCAAGTGGGCCGATCATTTCTTGCCGGGTCTAAACCGGCTCTTCATACGGCTGGGGGGGCGGTTCGCTCCCGCCAGTCGTGAAGTCGGTATAAAAAATAAGTGTAATCAATAGCATAGATAGGCTATTTGAGCCATGGGTCAGCCCTTTCCAACTGGGTGAAGCCGCCCGGCTCCCTCGCCTGATCGCCCTGCCGCCATCCTTGCCGATCGGGCAGGGGGTCCACACATCCGTGCGCCTGTGCCATGGCGCGCACACCCTGTTACCCGAGGATCGAATGGCGGACGCAAAGACCCTGACCCATCTGGAGCGACTGGAAGCAGAAAGCATCCACATCCTGCGCGAAGTGGTGGCCGAAGCGGACAAGCCGGTCATGCTCTACAGCGTCGGCAAGGACAGCGCGGTGATGCTGCATCTGGCGCGCAAGGCCTTCTATCCCTCGCCGCCGCCATTCCCGCTGCTGCATGTCGATACGACCTGGAAATTCCGCGCCATGTACGACCTGCGCGACCGGATGGCGCGGGAAAGCGGCATGGAACTGCTGGTCTATCAAAATCAGGAAGCCAAGGATCGCGGCATCAATCCGTTCGATCATGGCGCGCTCCACACCGATATGTGGAAGACCGAAGGGCTGAAGCAGGCGCTCAATCTCTACGGTTTCGACGCGGCCTTCGGCGGCGCGCGGCGCGACGAGGAAAAGAGCCGGGCGAAGGAACGCATCTTCTCCTTCCGCACTGCCTCCCACGGCTGGGATCCCAAGAACCAGCGCCCGGAACTGTGGAACCTCTACAACGCCAAAAAGAACAAGGGGGAGAGCATCCGCATCTTCCCGATCAGCAACTGGACCGAACTCGACATCTGGCAATATATTCAGCTGAACGATGTGCCGATCGTCCCGCTCTATTTTGCCGCGAAACGCCCGACGGTGGAGCGCGACGGCATGTTGCTGATGGTGGACGACGACCGCTTCCCGCTCCAGCCCGGCGAAACGCCAGTAGACCGCTCCATCCGCTTCCGCACGCTTGGCTGCTACCCGCTGACCGGCGCGGTGGAGAGCGAGGCGGCGACGCTTTCCGAAGTGATTCAGGAAATGCTGCTGACCACCACGTCCGAGCGGCAGGGCCGTGCGATCGACAAGGATGCAGGCGGCGCAGGCATGGAGAAGAAGAAGCAGGAAGGTTACTTCTAACGAAGTTTCCCCTTCCGTTCGGGCTGAGCTTGTCGAAGCCCAGTCCTTTTCTTCAAGAAGTAAAGCCCTTCGACAGGCTCAGGGCGAACGGTGAAAGAAACCGACATGACTGACGTTTCCACAGACCCCATCTACCAGACCGACGCGCTCATCGCGCAGGACATCGACGCCTATCTTGAAACGCATCAGCATAAGACGATGCTGCGTTTCATCACCTGCGGGTCGGTGGACGACGGCAAATCGACGCTGATCGGGCGGCTGCTCTACGACAGCAAGATGATCTTCGAGGATCAGCTTGCCGCACTGGAAGCCGACAGCAAGCGCGTCGGCACGCAGGGACAGGAGATCGACTTCGCCCTGCTGGTCGATGGTCTGGCTGCCGAGCGGGAGCAGGGCATCACTATCGACGTCGCCTATCGCTTCTTCGCCACGGAAAAGCGCAAGTTCATCGTCGCCGACACGCCCGGCCACGAACAATATACCCGCAACATGGTGACCGGCGCGTCCACCGCTGACCTCGCCGTCATCCTGATCGACGCGCGCAAGGGCATATTGACGCAAACGCGCCGCCACAGCTACCTCGCCCACCTGATCGGCATCCGCAACATCGTGCTGGCCGTCAACAAGATGGATCTGGTTGGATACGATCAGGCCGTCTTCGACCGGATCGTTGCCGACTACACCGATTTCGCCACCAGCATCGGCATCACCGCCTTCACCCCCATGCCGATCAGCGGGTTCAAGGGCGATAACATCACCACGCCCAGCGCCAATACGCCCTGGTACACCGGCCCCGCGCTCATCGAACATCTCGAAACGGTGGAGGTCAACAGCGCCGCCGACGCGGAAAAGCCGTTTCGTATGCCGGTGCAGTGGGTCAACCGCCCCAATCTCGATTTCCGGGGCTTTTCCGGCCTGATCGCAACCGGGTCGGTCAAGCCGGGCGACGCCATTCGCGTGTTGCCTTCGGGCAAGACCAGCACCGTCAGCCGCATCGTCACGATGCCCGGAAAGGCCGACCCGGCAAGCGGGATCGGTGGGGACGGCGACCTTTCCGAAGCCGTCGCTGGCCAGTCCGTCACACTGACCTTTGCCGACGAAATCGACTGTTCGCGCGGCGACGTCATCGCGCTGGCCGACAATCCGCCACAAGCCGCCGACCAGTTCGAAGCGACGATCGTGTGGATGGATGACGAAGCGATGCTGCCGGGCCGCGCCTATTGGCTCAAGACCGCGACGCAGACCGTCAGCGCGACCGTGCAGCAGCCCAAATATCAGGTCAACGTCAACACGATGGAGCAGTTGGCAGCCAAGACGCTGGAACTGAACGCTATCGGCGTCGCCAACCTGTCCACCGATCGCGGCGTCGTGTTCGAACCCTATGCCGACAATCGGACATTGGGTGGCTTCATCCTGATCGACAAGATGACCAACGCGACGGTCGGCGCGGGCATGATCCATTTCGCGCTGCGCCGCGCCCAGAATGTCCATTGGCAGGCGACGGAAATCAGCCGCGAAGCCCATGCCCGGCAAAAGGGGCAGCAGCCCCGCCTGCTATGGTTCACTGGCCTGTCGGGGTCGGGCAAATCGACCATCGCCAATCTGGTGGAAAAGAAACTGCACGCCATGGGCCGCCACAGCTTCCTGCTGGACGGCGACAATGTGCGCCATGGCCTCAACAAGGATCTGGGCTTTACCGACGCCGACCGGGTGGAAAATATCCGCCGCGTGGGCGAAGTCGCCAAGCTAATGACCGACGCGGGCCTGATCGTCCTGACTGCCTTCATCTCGCCCTTCCGCGCCGAACGCGACATGGCGCGCAGCATGATGCCAGCGGGCGAGTTCATCGAAATCTTCGTGGATACGCCTTTGGCAGATGCGGAGGCGCGTGATGTGAAGGGGCTGTACAAGAAAGCGCGGGCTGGCACGCTCGCCAACTTCACTGGCATCGACAGCCCCTATGAAGCGCCCGAACGGCCCGAAATCCGCATCGACACGACGCGCACCTCGCCCGAAGACGCTGCCGAACAGATTGTCGAGCGGGTGCTGGGCATCTGGTCGCACGACCTGTGATGGACAAGGCCATGACCGACGCGCAACTCGCCGCTCATCTGGCGCAGGCCGCCGGGCGCATCCTGCTGGAAGTGCGCGTGTCGGGCATGTTCAGTCCCAAAGCATTGGGCAAGGCGGGGGACCAGACCGCCAACCAGTTCCTCGTCGCGGCGCTGCGCGAACAGCGGCCCGACGATGGGCTGCTATCCGAAGAAATGCAGTGCGACGGCACCCGATTGCAGAAATCGCGCGTATGGATCGTCGATCCGGTCGATGGCACGCGTGAATATAGCGAGGAACGGCAGGACTGGGCCGTGCATGTGGGCCTCGCCATCGACGGTGTGCCGGTCATCGGCGCGGTGGCGTTGCCGGGCATGGATCTGGACGGGCAGGGCGGAGGCATGGTCCTGCGCACGGATCAGCCGATCGCCGTGCCGCCCGGCGCGGATCGCCCCCGCATGGTCGTGTCCCGCACCCGCCCCGCACCCGAAGCCATCGCAATCGCCGCCCGGCTGGGCGCTGAACTGGTGCCGATGGGTTCTGCGGGCGCAAAGGCGATGGCCATCGTCCTGGGTCAGGCCGACATCTATCTTCATTCCGGCGGGCAATATGAATGGGATTCGATGGCCCCGGTCGCCGTCGCACTCGCGCACGGCCTCCATGCCAGCCGCATCGATGGCAGTCCGCTCGTCTATAATCAGGCGGAGGTCTATCTGCCCGACCTGCTCATCTGCCGCAAAGCCGACGCGGCGCTGTTGCTCGACCTGATCGCGCAGGTGCAGGCGGAAGCTAAGGCAGAAACCAATTGATGCTGTTCCCCGGCCTTCGCCGGGGAACACAAGATTAAATACCAGCCTGCGCCAGCAAAGCCTTAGCCCCCGCAGGCACCATCAACTCCGCCATCGCTGCGACCAGCGCACAACTCCCCGGCGCAACCGCTTCGCCGCGCACCATGACCTCGCCATCCTGCGGGACCACCAGAAACGGCCCTTCGCCATAATGCGCCGCCATCCCAGCGCTCGGCGTCCCCTCGATCCTGTCGAGCCGGAACAGCGGCCCGGACACCAGCGTCACCTCCCCATGGCCAGGCACGGACGCCCGATACCGGTCGGGATAAGGCACGCCGGACGCGACCGCGATCCCCTTGTCCAGATGCAGTTCGCGCGGACGGCCATAGTCGTAGAGGCGATAGGTGATGTCGCTATTCTGTTGCACTTCGATCAGGCTGATGCCCGCGCCGATCGCATGGACGGTATTGGCCGGGATATAGAAAAAATCGCCCGGCTTCACCGCATGCCACGACATCAGATGTTCGATACTGCCATCCAGCGCCGCCGCGCGCATCGCGTCCGCGTCGATCGGCGCATCGAAACCGATGCCCAGCTTTGCACCCGGCTGCGCATCGACGATCAGCCAGCATTCCTCCTTGCCCTGCCGCCCCAGCCCGTCGGCCTGCGTCTGCGCATCGGACGGATGAACCTGCACCGACAGATTTTCGCTGGTGAAGATATATTTGACCAGCAATTGCGGCAATTGCGGCGGTGGCTCGAACCAGATTTCGCCGATCCGTTCATCACCGTCCCGCGCGAAGGGTGGCGGCAGAACATCGCAGCCCCATGGCTTGGCGACCCGGCGTATCGGCAGGTCCACGCTCATCGATTGCCCACTCGCATCATCATCTTCTTCATCTCGTCGTTGCTTTCGCCATTCAACGCGCATCATCCATCAAAGGCGCACCGCAACCGCATGGCCGTTGAAAAAACACGCTTGGTCAGCACTTGCCTGTCCGCTCGTTACCCGCCCGTTGCATCGCCCGCAACCCGCTCCGCCGCCGCCATCACCCGCAATATATTGCCGCCCACCAGCTTGGCGATGTCGCGGTCGCTCCATCCCCGCCGCATCAGTTCAGCGAGCAGCGCGGGATAGGTTTCGACCCCGCCCAACCCCTGCGGCAAATCCCCCACGCCATCGAAATCGCTGCCGATGCCGACATGATCCACGCCCGCTTGCTTGACGATATGGTCGATATGATCCGCCACTTGTCCGATCGTCGATACAGGTTCCGGGTGCGCCGCTTCCCACGTCGCCAGCGCCTTGGCAGCGCCCACCGGATCGCCGACATGCAGCCCGCCAAAGGGCGGCGCATTGTTGCGGGCGATCTCCGCGCTGCGATCCGCGCCCCAGACGCGGCGCGCTTCCGACACATATTGCGCGGCGAAATTCACCATCACCACGCCGCCATTGGCCGCCACCTGTTTCAGCACGGCGTCGGATACATTACGCGGCGTATCGCACAGCGCCCGCGCGTTGGAGTGGGAAAAGATGACTGGCGCCTTCGTCACGCGCAACGCATCCAGCATCGTTGCTTCGCTGACGTGGCTCAGATCCACCAGCATCCCCAGCCGGTTGAGTTCGCGCACCACATCCTCCCCGAATGGCGTCAGGCCGTCATGCCTGGGGTCGTCGGTCGCGCTGTCCGCCCAGTCGGTCGTACGGCTGTGCGTCAGCGTAAGATAGGCCGCGCCCAGCCCGCGATAGGCGCGCAGTACCGCCAGACTGCCGTCGATCTGCCCGCCGCCCTCGACCCCGATCAGCGACCCGATCCGCCCGGCCCGATGCGCGGCGCGCAGGTCTTCGGCGGTGCGCACCATCGTGAAATCGCGCGGATAGCGTTCGGCAAGCGCATGCACCATGCCGATCTGGTCCAGCGTATCCTTCACTTGCTGTACCGGTGGCAGGTCCGCCGACACCCATACCGACCAGAACTGGCCGCCCACGCCGCCAGCGTGCAGGCGCGTTATGTCGCTATGATAGGTCGCCGGGTCCAGATGCGTCAGGTCCATCGTCCAGCGCGCATCCTTCGCCTTTTCCGCCAGCGCTTCGGGCCAGTCATTATGCCCGTCGATCAGCGGCGTGGCCTTCAGAACACGGGCGATACGCGCGGCATAGGGATCGGCGGGCGCGGCCTGAACAGCGAGCGGAGCGAGAAGCAGCGGTAGCGCCGCGAAACGAAGCATTGTCATCGCCCCAGCCTATGGCCGCGCCTCCCCAAGTCAATGCGCATGGCAACGAAACGAAGCCGCGTGGACATTGCATCGTCCCGCCACTTCATCCATGCTTTTGCCCATCGCCATGTCCCAGTCCCGATCCCCCGTCATTGACCCGCTCACATTGCTTCAGGCCTATTCGATCGGCGTCTTTCCCATGGCCGACGACCGGGATGATGACGACATCTACTGGGTAGAGCCCAAGCGCCGGGCGACGCTGCCGCTCGATGCTTTCCACCTGTCCGGCTCGCTCGCCAGGACGCTGCGCCGCGACCGTTTCCGCGTGACCGCCAACCGCGCCTTTGCGCAGATACTGGCCCTGTGCGCCCAATCCGCGCCGGATCGCCCATCGACCTGGATCAATCATCCGATCGAACAGGCCTATGGCACGCTGCACGCCCATGGTTTTGCCCATTCGGTCGAGGTGTGGGAAGATGAAGAACTGGTCGGCGGCCTCTATGGCGTAGCGATCGGGCGCGCCTTTTTCGGTGAGAGCATGGTGTCGCGACGCACCGACGCGTCGAAAGTCGCACTGGCCTGGCTCGTCGCGCGGCTGCGTTTTGGCGGTTTCACCCTGCTCGACTGCCAGTTCATGACCGATCATCTGCGCAGCATGGGCGCGATCGAAATGGACCAGCGCGATTATCTGATGTTGCTGGGCGCGGCGGTCGCTGGCGTGGGACTGGGCGCAGGCGGTGGCGCTTCGGTTGCGGCATTGTCGGCCGGTTCGGGCGTTGCGGCTGAACGCGCCTTCGCCCCACTGGCCGCGTCGCCCTTGCCGCCCAGCGTCACGGAGTCAGGCCCACTTTCGGGCCAGACCATCGCGCAGCTTCTGACCCACACATCATAGATCGGGTGCTGCACGACATTGCGGTCGGGCCGTTCGCGGAACAGCCAGCCGGAAAAGTTGCGCCGCCATTTGCCATCCGCGCTGCTGCGCACGTCCAGTTGCACGAACGCACCGGTATCCTGCACATTTTCCCACGGTGCGCTGGTTTCGCACGCCTGCAGCCGCACGATCGCATCGCCCACGCGCAACGCTTCGCCCGGCTTCATCGTCAGGTCGCGGGTCAGCCCGTTGCGCTTGTTGAGCAGGCCAATGACGGCGACACGCTCCGCCATCGGCGTGCCGGGCAGAGCAGCGTCGGTGCCAGAACGGATCGGCGCGCCCTCCACCTTCACCGGCCCGGTCTGATTCGCGGCGGGCATATCCCTGTCGCTACATCCCGCCAGCGCGAGCGCCAGCAGCGGCGTTGCCGGCCACAGGCCCGCGCGCGCGCGAATCATGATGCGTCGGGGCTCCACGCCTCATAATCGCCGGTAGCCCGCTGCCGCTGGCCGCCCTTTTCCATCGCACCCGAAGGGCGATAGGCCAGCGCGGTGCCAGTGGCGTTGGGCGTGGATTCCAGTTCCCAGATGCGCGGCGGCGGCAAGAAACTTTCCGGCACGCCCTCGATCGAATGATGCAGCCAGCCATGCCATTCGGCCGGCACGCGGCTGGCGTCGTTGGCGCCGTTATAGATCACCCAGCGGCGCAGGCCGCCGTTCAGGCCGACGCCGCCTTCATAATAGATATTGCCCTGATGATCCTCGCCCACCTTGCTGCCCTTGCGAGCGGTGAAGAACGAGGTGCCGATGGTTGCGCCATCCCACCAGGTGAAGATCTTGCCGAGGATTCCCATGGGGCAAGCGCTTAGCCCCTGTGACAGGCCATTGGCAAGGTGGATGTGGGATTATCGGGCGCTCGCGGGACAGAAATTCACGTCCGTCACTCGCTTCTCGCCCGGCACGGCGCACCCGCCCCATGCCACACGGTCGCCTTCACCAATGCCCAGTTCCCCCGCACGTCCGCCACGCAGTTCCAGCACGGCGGCCACCGGGATACCCGCTGACACTGGCTCGCGCGAATAAGGGACGGTGTTCGCGCCGATAAACGCGATCGTCCCGTCGGTGCGGATGAAGATCATATCCAGCGGAATGAGCGTATTTTTCATCCAGAAACTCGCCGTGCGCGGCGGGTCCATGGGGAACAGCATCCCCCCGTCGTCGGCCAGCGACTTGCGAAACATCAACCCCTGCGCCTGCTGGTCGGGAGTCTGCGCGACCTCCACATCGAAACGATGCGCGCCTTTGGTGGTGGTGATGACGACCGGCAGCGTGGTAGCGACGGTTTGTGCTTGCGCGCTGTTCTGCGCGGCTGGTTCGGAACTGGAGCAGGCGGCTAGCAGGCCAAGAGTCAGAAGGGCGGACAAACGGATCATGCCCATCCCTTAATGCGATTCGCGCGGAATGGGGAGGGGTTAACCCTTAAAGCGCGGTTGTAAAGGCTGGCGTGCGGTCACCCAACCCTCTCCCGCAAAGGCGGGAGAGGGATACAAAAGTCACCACCCCACCACACCCCCAAAACCCCTTCCAAAATAGGATTTCATCTGATTTACCCTGGTTGATGGACCAGCACCCACACCCCAATCCGCCAGCGCCCGTCGCGCCCCCGCCGACCGCCCAACCGCGATGGACCCCCGACAAACAACGTCGTTTCCTCACCATCCTGCTCGCCACCGGCAATGTTACGCAGGCGGCCCGTGCCGTCGCCATGTCGCCTGCCAGCGCGCATCGCCTGCGCCGTCGTCTGGCCGGTACGCCGTTCGACCGGACATGGGTCAATGCCCTGACCCTCCATGCGCAAAGCCTCGCCGATCCCTTCAACGCGGACCCCGCCCTTGCCATGACCCGGCAGGCGCGCCGCTGATGCGTGGGGCGCGCGCCGCCATGACCCGACACACACGCCCCCGTGACCCAATCGACGCGTCATTGTCGCTTCCCCGGCGCGTAACCGGCGCAAACCCACGCATTCAGCCCGCAAAATCACATCAGCAACGCTATGAACTTCACCCCACTGACCCACTCGTGACCCGACTTACGCGTCGTCCTCCACCAACGCCTCCCCCGGCGGCGCATCGACCCAGCGCCGCGCCACGGCATAGGCATGGCCCGCGCGCAAGAATGCGGCGATCGCTTTCTCCCGCTGCTTGGGGTCCATCGGCCCGGTGGCATAGGGGCCGACCCGCTTGCGCCGGGCAAAGCGGTCCGCCGCCGCCCACGCTTGCGACACGATCTGTGCGTCCGCCTGCACCCGGTCTTCCTCGCCGATCCCGGCCGCGCGCAGATCCTGCTCGATCCGCCGTGCGCCATAGCCGCGCCGGGCCAGCGCCCCGCTCTTCATCACCGCATAGCCCGCGTCGTCGATATAGCCCAGATCCACGAAACGGTCGGCCAGCCCATCCGGGTCGGCAGGCTGTTCGCCGCCCCATCCGCGTTCCTTGATCTTGCGCTTCAGATAGTCGAGCAGCTTGCCCCGGCTGGTCGCAAAACGTCCCACATAGCGCAGCGCCATGTCGCGCAGCGCGGTTTCATCGAGCGGTGGGGGGACGCGTTTGCCGGTCATCTTGGTGCATCATGCGACATGCGCCATGTTTATGCCACAGTCGGGCCGGAATTTCACCGTGCCTTGTACGCTACAAGGACAGGCTGGATCACAACTATCCGGTGCAAGTCGCAGCCAAAGATGGTAGCGGCCGCGCTTTAATGATTTTCATGACATTGGGTGAAACCAATATGACGGGTTCGCAAGAGATGATGGCACCGACGCCGACCAATGATGATCTGCCGCGCCGTCTCTCGGACTTCGGGACGCTGGGCGAAGCGCTGGACTATGCGGCGCAGGGCAAGCGTGGGTTGAATTTCCACGATGCGCGTGGCAATCTGGCGCGGCCCTATCCGTTCAGCGAATTGCGCGACGACGCCATCGCCTGCGCCCACCGGCTTGTCGCTCATGGTGTCAAACCCGCCGATCGCGTCGCTCTGGTCGCCGAAACGGGCGCCGACTTCGCCATGCTGTTCTTTGGCATCGTCTATGCGGGCGCATGGCCTGTCCCGCTGCCGCTGCCGACCAGTTTCGGTGGCAAGGAAAGCTATATTGAACAGCTCAATGTCCAATTGAGCAGCTGCGACCCGATGCTGTTCCTCTTCCCCAGAGAACTGGCGGAGATGGCTGGCGAGTCCGGCCGCCAGAAATCGGTCGAAAGCATCGCGTTCGAAGATTTCATCGCCCGCGAAGCACCCGCCATTGCCCTGCCACAGGCGCAGCCGCAGGAAATCGCCTATCTGCAATATAGCAGCGGATCGACCCGCTTCCCCCATGGCGTCGCGGTCACGCATCATGCGCTGCTCAGCAACCTGTCGGCGCACAGCCACGGGATGCAGGTGCAGGACAGCGATCGCTGCATCAGCTGGCTGCCATGGTATCATGACATGGGTCTGGTCGGCTGCTTCCTGTCGCCCGTCGCCAATCAGGTGTCGACCGATTACATGAAGACGGAGGATTTTGCCCGTCGTCCGCTGGCATGGCTCGACCTCATCAGCCGCAATACCGGCACTTCGATCAGCTATTCGCCGACCTTCGGTTACGACATCTGTGCGCGCCGCATGTCCAGCCAGACCAAGGCGCAGGACCGCTTCGACCTGTCCCGCTGGCGGCTGGCGGGCAATGGTGCGGACATGATCCGCCCCGATGTGATGCAAAGTTTCGTGGACGCCTTTGCCGACGCGGGCTTCTCGCCCTTCGCTTTCCTGCCCAGCTACGGTCTGGCCGAGGCGACGCTGGCCGTCACGATCATGCCGCCGGGCGAAGGCATCATTGTCGAACTGGTCGAGGAAACCGACCTGTCGGGCGCCGCCGCGACTGAAGGGCGGCCGCAGCGTTTCCGCTCGATCGTCAATTGCGGCAAGCCTGCCAAGGATATGGTCGTGGAAATCCGCGACGAAGATGGCGGCGTGCTGAACGAACGGCAGATCGGCAAGGTCTGGACTACCGGGCCGTCGCTGATGGTCGGCTATTTCCGCGATCAGGCCGCGACCGACGCCTGCATGGCGCCCGATTCATTGAACCGCGTCTGGCTCGACACTGGCGACATGGGCTATCTGTCCGACGGCTATCTCTACATCGTGGGCCGCGCCAAGGACATGATCATCATCAACGGCAAGAATCACTGGCCGCAGGATATCGAATGGGCGGTCGAACAACTGCCCGGCTTCAAGCAGGGTGACATCGCCGCTTTCGCCATCACGACGCCGGGTGGTGAGGAAGCGCCTGCCGTGCTGGTCCATTGCCGTACGTCCGACAATGAAGAACGCTCCCGCCTGCGCGACCAGATCCGCGAACGCGTCCGCGCCATCACCGGCATGAACTGCGTCGTCGAACTGGTGCCACCCCGCACCCTGCCACGCACCAGCTCAGGCAAATTGAGCCGGTCGAAAGCGCGCAACCTCTATCTGACCGGCGAAATCAGGCCCTACGACATCGCAGCGTGATGGCGCACGGTTCTCGCCTGATCCGTTCGTCCTGAGTAGCTGCTGCGCGAAGTCGAAGCGGCGTATCGAAGGATGCGTATGGCAAACGGGACGGGCTTGACCCTAACCCCCCTGAAGCTGCCGCTCCACCTGCGTCCATAGCGCCGCAAATTCCTTCGCCGGGGGCGAAGTCGGCGCAAATGCACCCAATGGCTTGCGGCGCACCGTCATCTGCTCGATCGCACTGGCCATCGGGATAGCAGCCCAGCCGGGTTGTTCGTCCAGCGCCTTGCGATGCAGGCTGCGGCGGCGGTCCACCATCGAATAGACCGGCATGATCGGCGCATGGCTGCCCCCACGCTGGACCAGATAGCGGGCAACTTCGCCCATAGCCCGCTGCGACAGGGGAGAAGGGATGACCGGAATGACGATGATGTCGGCAGCGCGCAGCACCTGTTCGCTGGTTTCGGTCAGGCCGGGTGGGCAGTCGAGGATGATGCGGTCATAATCCTTGCCCAGGCTCTCGATCAGCTTCGACAGGCGCTTCTTCTTGTCCATCTCCCGAAACAGATGGTCCAGACTGCGCAGCGACGTATCGGCCGCGATCAGGTCCAGCCCCGGCACGGTCGATGGCTGGATCAGCTTGCGGACGTCGACATCCTTGCTGAAAATCGCCTGCGCCGCGTCCCGGCTTTCCATGTCGGTGGACAACAGCCAACTGGACGCCGCCTGCGGATCAAGATCCCACAACAGCGTACGGCGCTTGGATATGCTGGCCGATGCCCAGGCGAGGTTGATCGCAAAGGTTGTTTTGCCAACGCCACCTTTAAGGCTGTAGACGGCGATGGTCGCCAATACCGGTTCCTTTGCCATGGGGCGGGAGGCTAAGGCTTCCCGCCATCAAAGCAAGTCCTCAATCATGGCAATGTTACAACCGCGTGACCTGTCCGGTCATGCTCGGAATATCACAGGATGTCGTGAACCTTGTCCTGAGGACGGCAGAAGCGCACGCCCTTGTCCGTCTCGACGAAGGGCCGGTTCACATAGGCCGGGTGCGCGACCATTGCGTCCAGTATTGCCGCGTCGTCCATGTCGGGCAAGCCACGCTCCTGCGCATCCGTCCCCATCAGGCGCAGTGCCTGACCCGGCGTCATCCCTGCATCAGCGATCAACTGCGACAGCTTGGCATGTGTATAAGGCGTCGAAAGATAGTCGATCACCTCGACTTCGACGCCCGGCGTTTCCTGCAAAATTGCTAGCGTCTTGCGTGACGTGCCGCATTTGGGATTATGCCAGATGGTCGCCTTCATGCGTTACCATCCTTGGCCAGCCAATCCTCCAGCCACTTGATCGTATAATCGCCGTTCAGGAAATCGGGTTCCTCCAGCAATGCCTGGTGCAGTGGGATCGTGGTTTTCATCCCCTCGATCACATATTCCTGCAACGCGCGCTTCAACCGCATGATCGCGCCTTCGCGAGTGCGGCCATAAACGATCAGCTTGCCGATCATGCTGTCATAATAGGGCGGGACTTTGTAGCCCTGATACAGGCCGCTATCGACGCGTACGTGCATGCCGCCGGGGACATGATAGCGTGTGACCGTGCCGGGCGAGGGCGCAAAGGTGCGGGGATCTTCGGCATTGATACGACATTCGATCGCATGGCCGGTAAAACGCAGATCCTTTTGCTCGACCGACAGCGGCCGGCCTTCGGCGATGCGGATCTGTTCGCGGACCAGATCGACGCCGGTGATCATCTCGGTCACTGGATGTTCGACCTGGAGCCGGGTGTTCATCTCGATGAAGTAGAATTCGCCGTCTTCCCACAGGAATTCGATCGTCCCTGCGCCGCGATAGCCCATGTCGGCCATCGCCTTGGCGCAAATGCCACCGATCCGGTCGCGGTCGGCCTGCCCCAAAATGGGGGAGGGGGCTTCTTCCAGCACCTTTTGATGACGCCGCTGGAGCGAGCAGTCGCGTTCGCCCAGATGGATAGCGTTGCCCTTGCCATCGCCGAACACCTGAATCTCGATATGGCGCGGATTGCCGAGATATTTTTCCAGATAGACGGTCGCGTCGCCGAACGCTGCTTTCGCTTCCGATCCGGCCTGCTGCATCAGCGTTTCCAGATCGTCGGGCGAGGTGCAGACCTTCATGCCGCGACCGCCGCCGCCCGATGCGGCCTTGATGATGACGGGGTAGCCAGCCTTTTCCGCGATCGCCTTGGCTTCGGCCAGATCGCTGATCGCGCCATCGGAGCCGGGAACGAGCGGCAGGCCAAGCGCGCCAGCGGTACGCTTGGCTTCGATCTTGTCGCCCATCGTGCGGATATGTTCAGGCTTGGGGCCGACGAACGCGATACCGTGTGCTTCCACGATTTCGGCGAACTTGGCGTTTTCCGACAGGAAGCCATAGCCCGGATGGATCGCATCCGCGCCGGAAATTTCGGCAGCCGATATGATCGCCGCGACGTTGAGATAGCTGTCCCGCGCAGCAGGCGGCCCGATGCAGATCGCTTCGTCGGCCAGCCGCACATGCATGGCGTCAGCGTCGGCGGTGGAATGAACCGCAACCGTCTTGATGCCCATTTCATGGCATGCGCGGTGGATTCGCAGCGCGATCTCGCCCCGGTTGGCGATCAGCAGCTTTTCAATGGCCATAATCGTGCCCGGCCTTATTCGATGACGATCAGGGGCTGATCATATTCGATCGGCTGGCCGTTATCGACCAGGATCGCCTTGACCGTGCCGGACGTCGGCGCGGAAATCGCGTTCATGACCTTCATGGCTTCCACGATCAACAGCGTCTCGCCAGCGCTGACCTGCGCGCCGATACGGGCGAAGGGCGCAGAGCCTGGTTCGGCCGACAGATAGGCGGTGCCCACGATCGGCGAACGGACCAGCGTGCCGGCCGGCACTGCGGGTTCAGCAGCGACGGCGGGCGCTGCTGCAACCGGTGCGGCTGCGGCGACTGGGGCGGGCTGGGGGGCGTAGATCGGCGCACCGCCGCCTGCCTTGCGGGCGACGCGGATCTTGCGGTCGCCATCTTCTACCTCGATCTCGGTCAGGTGGGTGTCGTCCAGCAGTGCGGCCAATTCGCGTACCAGCGCGACATCCACCTGCATTGCGCCCTTTTCCTGCTTGTCGTTCATGGTTGACCCTTGTTTGGCTTGAACTTGTCTCTGGCGGCCAGCGCCTATGCCGATTTGCGCCAAAGCGCAACTTTGTAGCGTCGGGCGGAAGCGGTGCTGCCACGAAGACGCATCAATTACAGTTCCAGTGCGGCTTCCAGCGCCAGCATATAGGACAGCGGCCCAAAGCCTGCGATCGTCCCCTTCGCCGCCATGCCGATGTAGCTGATGTGGCGGAAATCTTCGCGCTTGTGCGGGTTGGACAGATGCACCTCGATCACTGGAACGGTGATCGACTTGATCGCGTCATGCAGCGCGATGGACGTGTGGGTCAGCCCACCTGCATTCAGGATGACGGCATGTGCGCCGTCCTGATGCGCATCGTGCAGCCAGTCGATCATCTGGCCTTCATGATTGGACTGGTGAAAAACAATCTCTACATGGGCGCGGGCTGCCGCGTCCTCCATGCGCTCGGCAATGTCGTCCAGCGTGTCGTAGCCGTATATGTCCGGCTCGCGCGTCCCCAGCATGTTGAGATTGGGTCCGTTGAGCACATAGATTTTACGCGTTTCCGCCACGATGGTCCCCCATTCGGTCATGTTGCATGTTGCGAGCAGGCCGGTAGCGCCCCTATATGCGCATCGACCTTTAGCCCTTCGTGTCGCGCCAAGTCGAGACACCTTCTCCATTTTCAGGATGGTTAGCATCGTGAGCACTGACGGCAATGTTTCGATCCACATCAATGGCGAACATCGCCGCATCCGGGAGGGCATGACCCTGGCGGCGCTGGCGAGCGAACTGGGCTTCGTGCCGGAAAAGGTCGCGGTCGAGCGCAATCTGGAAGTCGTGCCGCGATCCACGCTGAAAGATGTGCTGGTCGAGGATGGCGATGAACTGGAAATCGTGCATTTTGTTGGTGGTGGCGACCATCCGGTCGCGGGGGGCGGCGGTGACGTGTCGCATATAACCGACGATAGCTGGACCGTCGCGGACAGGACGTTTCGGTCGCGCCTGATCGTCGGCACGGGCAAATATAAGAGTTTCGAACAAAATGCAGCCGCCGTTGCCGCGTCGGGCGCGGAAATCGTCACCGTCGCGGTGCGCCGCGTCAACGTGTCCGATCCCAATGCGCCGATGCTGACCGACTATATCGACCCGAAGAAAATCACCTATCTGCCCAATACTGCGGGCTGCTTCACCGGTGAGGATGCGATCCGCACCCTGCGACTGGCGCGGGAAGCGGGCGGCTGGGAACTGGTCAAGCTGGAAGTGCTGGGCGAAGCGCGCACGCTGTATCCAGACATGGTCGAAACGTTGCGCGCGACGGAGGTTCTGGCCAAGGAGGGCTTCAAGCCCATGGTCTATTGCGTGGACGATCCGATCGCGGCCAAGCGGCTGGAAGATGTGGGCGCGGTCGCGATCATGCCGCTGGGTGCGCCGATCGGGTCGGGACTTGGCATCCAGAACCGGGTAACGATCCGCCTGATCGTGGAAGGGACGAAGCTGCCGGTGCTGGTCGATGCGGGCGTTGGTACGGCTTCGGAAGCGGCGCAGGCAATGGAGCTGGGCTGCACCGGCGTCCTGATGAACACTGCGATCGCCGAAGCGAAAGATCCGGTGCTGATGGCCGCCGCGATGAGGGCTGGCGTCGAAGCGGGCCGAATGGCTTATCGGGCCGGACGCATGGGCAAGCGTATGTATGCCGATCCGTCCAGCCCTCTCGCCGGATTGATTTGACCGGCATTTTGCGCTGAGGTCAAATTGACCGAACGTTCACCTGCGCTTATGGCGGCCCGGACTTGGAGAAGGACATGCGATGGTAAAAAAGCTGTATCCCGATGCCGCAAGCGCGCTCGACGGGCTTCTTTTCGACGGTATGCACCTGTGCGCGGGCGGTTTTGGCCTGTGCGGCGTGCCCGAACGCTTGATCGATGCGATCCGCGAGTCCGGGGTCAAGGATCTGACCATCGCGTCCAATAATGCCGGTATCGATGGCGAAGGGCTGGGCAAGCTGCTGCGGTCGCGCCAGGTGAAGAAGATGATCTCCTCCTACGTCGGGGAGAATAAGGAATTTGAGCGGCAATATCTGGCCGGCGAATTGGAAGTCGAATTTTGCCCCCAGGGTACGCTGGCGGAGCGCTGCCGCGCTGGCGGGGCGGGCATCCCTGGCTTCTATACCAAGACCGGCGTTGGCACACAGGTGGCCGATGGCAAGGAGGTCAAGAGCTTCGATGGACAGGATTACATCCTGGAACGGGGCATCTTCGCTGACGTCGCGATCGTCAAGGGCTGGAAGGCCGACGAAAGCGGCAACCTGATCTTCCGCAAGACGGCGCGTAATTTCAACGCGCCAATGGCGACAGCGGCCAGGATCTGCATCGCCGAAGTCGAAGAAGTGGTGCCCACCGGTAGTCTGGACCCGGACGCGATCCATTTGCCCGGCATCTACGTCAAGCGCATGATCGTCGGCGCGCCATATGACAAGAAGATCGAGTTCCGCACGGTTCGGCAGCGGGAAACGGCCTGATGTCCTCTTCCCTGACAAGGGGAGCGACGCTCTTGCTGGCAGCGGGGCTGGCGGCCTGTACGACGGTTTCGCCGCCATCGGCTTCCAGCCATGGCGCTGGCCCCACGTTGCCGCCATCGCCACCTGCCGGGATGCAATATCTCTATGCGTCGGGCGAAGCGGCTGCGCTCTCGGTGCAGGCTTTTGCCGCCCTGACGTCCCACGCAGCCGCGATGGTCAAGGCGCGTCCGGCCCAGTCGGTTGTGCTATCGCCCGATGCCGCGCTGGATCGGCCCGCCTTCGTGCCGTGCGCCGACAAGCCTTTTGCCGCCGTGTTCGATGTCGATGAAACGGTGCTGCTCAATATCGGCTACGAATATCATGAAGCGCGGTCGGGCAAGGGATATGAGCTGGCGGCGTGGGATAAGTGGGAAAAGACCGGCTATGGCGCGGTCGATGCGGTGCCGGGCGCGCGCGATGCTTTGACGAGCCTGCGCGCGATGGGCGTGACGGTCATATTCAATACCAACCGCGCTGCGGCCAATGCCGAGGGCACGGCAAGGGCGATCCGCGCAGCGGGTCTGGGCGACGCCGTGCATGGTCAGACCCTGTTCCTGAAGGGCGACGATGCAGGCGGTTCCGGCAAGGACGGCCGCCGCGCGACGATTTCCGCGCGTTATTGCGTGATCGCGATGGGTGGGGATCAACTGGGCGATTTTTCCGACCTGTTCAATCGCGATCAGCCGGTTGCGGCGCGCCGGGCGCTGACCATGGCCGCGCCGATCACGAGCCTGTGGGGCAGGGGCTGGTTCGTCCTGCCCAATCCTGTTTATGGCAGCGGCCTAAAAGGCGGCTTTGACGATATATTTCCAATGGACAAAAGGTGGGCCACGCCCGCCGAAGGGGAGAAGCGATAATGGCCTGGACCCGTGATGAAATGGCTGCCCGCGCGGCCCGCGAACTGCAGGATGGTTTTTACGTCAATCTGGGGATCGGTATCCCCACGCTGGTGGCCAACCATATCCCCGACGGTGTGGAGGTAACGCTCCAGTCCGAAAACGGCATGCTGGGCATCGGCCCTTTCCCCTATGAGGGCGAAGAGGATGCCGACCTTATCAATGCAGGCAAGCAGACGATCAGCGAACTGCCGCAGACCGCCTATTTTTCCAGCGCCGACAGTTTCGCGATGATCCGGGGCGGGCATATCGATCTGACCGTGCTGGGCGCAATGGAGGTTGCGGAAAATGGCGACATCGCCAACTGGATGATCCCCGGCAAGATGATCAAGGGCATGGGCGGTGCCATGGATCTGGTCGCGGGGGTCAAAAAGATCATCGTCGTGATGGAACATACGTCCAAAAATGGCGATCCCAAATTCATTCCCGCCTGCACACTGCCGCTGACCGGCCGAAATGTCGTGGACATGATCGTGACGGATTTGTGCGTGTTCCAGCGTCCTGACCATGACAGCCCGTTTCGACTGGTGGAACTGGCGCCCGGCATCACGGCGGAGGATATCGCCGCCAGGACGACCGCACGCTACGAAAGCTGAATGATTTCATGAGTCTCGAAGGCATATATGATGAGGGCAATGTCTTTGCCCTCATCCTCGCGGGCAAAATCCCTTCGACCCCGATTTACGAGGATGCGCACACTTATGCCTTTCTCGACATCCAGCCTCAGTCGAAGGGGCATGCGCTTGTCATTTCCAAATGGTCCAAGGCGCGCAACATATTGGAGATCGAGCCGGAGGCGCTGTGCCAGGTGATGGCGAGCGTGCAAAAGGTGGCGACGGCAATCCGCAAGGCGTTCGACCCTGATGGCATCCATGTCGCGCAGTTCAACGGTGCGCCCGCCGGGCAGACTGTATTTCATCTGCACGTCCATATCGTGCCTAGATGGGAAGGGGATGCGCCCGGCTTTTCCGTCCATGGGCAGGGTGGGTTCGCGGACGCGGACGCCTTGCGCGCGTTGGCCCAAGAGATACGCGCGCAATTATGATGTCCCGTTCCGCTTCACTCCCTTCGAAACCCGCGCCCGTCTGCCCGAAGCGCTAACATGGTGTTGAAGCCATTCAAGGCACCGGGCGCGCGGCTGGCTTTGCGGTCGAAGCGAGCCAGTCACGGGCGAGCCTATGCCGGCGATCAGGCTGAGGTCATTCTCGACATCTCCCGCCTGTTATCGCGCAGCTTTCATCCCACGCCCACAGGCATCGATCGCGTCGAATATATCTATGCGCGCGAACTGCTCGAACGGATGCCCGATCGGCTGGCCTTCGCTGCGGTCCACCCGGCGGGCGGCTATTATGGGCGGATCGACAACTCCGCCGTGCGCCAGTTCCTGGCCTTTACCGCGGCCAAATGGCGCAACGTGAAAACCACCGACGCAGGCCAAAGCCGTGCCGCCGCGATCAGGCATATGTTCGCCACGCGCCCGCGGCCCGTCCCGCGTCTGGCCGGACCGCGCGTTTATCTTCAGGTGTCGCCCCATCATCTGGACGATCATGATCAGGTCGGCGCGATCCTGCGTGCCGAAGGGGCCAGGCTGATCGCACTGGTGCATGACGTCATTCCTCTCAGTCACCCCGAATATGCCCGGCCGCAGGGCGCGGACGAACATCGCAAGCGGGTCCGTACGATCGACAGTTTCGCTGCCGGTATCATTGGCAATAGTCGGGCGACCATCGATGCGCTGGTCCCACATCTGCGCAATGGGCTGGACGGGCGGACAGTCAGGGTCGCCCATTTCGGTGCAGACGCTCCCGACATTTTCGGGACCAAAGATGAGCCGACGCCCGACCGCCCCTATTTCGTTTATATTTCGACCATAGAGCCGCGCAAGAATCACCTGCTGCTGCTGAACATCTGGCGGCGGTTCGTGGAGCAGATGGGCGATGCGGCGCCGGTGCTGGTCCTGATCGGTCGGCGCGGCTGGGAAAATGAAAATGTGGTCGATGTGCTGGAACGCGCCGACATATTGCGCGGCCATGTGATCGAAGCTGGCGAGGTGTCCGACAGCCGGATGCATGCGTTGGTGGCCAATGCGCGCGCGATGGTGATGCCATCATTCGTTGAAGGGTTCGGCATGCCGGTGGTGGAAGCGCTGGCCATGGGCGTGCCGGTGATATGCAGCGACATCAGCGCGCATCGCGAAGTCGGCGGCGATGCGCCGGACTATCTCGATCCTCTCGACGGATTGGGCTGGATGCGCATGATCGAATCCTATAGTCGCCCGGACTCGATAGAGCGTGTGGCACAGTTGCATCGTATCGCGACGTGGCGCGCACCGACCTGGCCAGATTATTTTGACATCGTTGTCGACTTGCTTGAAGACGTTATTGCGGCTGTTCCTTAAAAATACACCCTGCAATTACGATGACTGCATGGCTGGAACTATGGCCCTGACAATGACGACACGAGCAGTGATGAGATATTGTAACGGGATATCCGTAAAAGCGATGGATATTCCTGTATCATGACCCGACTGTTGTTTTTGCGCTCTCCTCCTTTCCCCAAAGTCGCGCCCGGCGTTGCCGCGATCAGCATGTCGCTGGATGATCCGGCCCAGGCCGGATTCGTGTCCGACGCGGTGCTGGATGCCGTTGCGCGGGATCGGGTAGGCGGCGTTTTCTGGGGCCATGCGATAAGCGGTATCAAACTGGTCGTGCGGCAGGGTATTTCGCTTCCTGCGAACATCGCGGAACGCTTCGCTGGTCATGAGATCGGAGTGGTGGGTGCAGATAATCCGTCTGCGCGGGGCGACGCTATGGTCGGTCGATTGCTGCCTGATCCATGCGATCTATGGGCGTTGATGCAGGATGCGCAGTGCGTCCATGCGGCGCTTGACGATGAACTGGCGATTATTGCCGGATTGTCGGGCGTGCCCGTCTTCGGTCCTGACCACCAGCCTATCGCCCCCGCCGAACTGCGCGCCGCCGCACGTCAGGCGATCGCCACCGCGCGTTATCGCGATTGTTTTGCCGATGGGGCGGCGACGGTGGAAGAAGCGGTCGCGCAATTGGCGCAATGGCGACGTCATCTGGACGGCAACCGGCATATCGCAGCGGCCAGCGGCATGGCCTTCTGGAAGCGGGATGCGATCAGCCGCTTTCTGTGGGACGGCGTGGGATCACCGCCTTTTCTGCCCGTCCGTCAGGGGATCGCCAAAGCGGCCAGGGACAAGGCAAGCCTCGCCGTCTGGCCCTCCCGCGTGCCGCCAACCGCCGGTGCGGACGCCGCGCAGCAGGGCGTGTCACTTGCCCGGATCGAGGATGGGTTCCTACGCTCTCGTGGGCTGGGCGCAGCGCTCAACCCACCCGGCTCCATCGTGATCGACCGGCGCGGCATCTATTACGATGCTCATGGTCCCAGCGATCTGGAGCATCTGCTCGCCACCCATGACTTCCCCCCCGCACTGGTCGCGCGCGCGCAGCGCCTGCGCGAACGGATTTGCGCGTCCGGCGTGACGAAATATAATCTGGACGCCGGCCGCATGATCGCCTTGCCCGACGGACGGCGCACCGTCCTGGCAGTGGGGCAGGTGGAAGACGACATGTCCGTGCAGCTCGGCGGCGCGGGGATCAAAAGCAATCTTGATTTCCTGACCCGTGTCCGCCGTGCCGAACCCGACGCCTGGATCATCTATCGCCCCCATCCCGATGTGCAGGCCGGTCATCGCAAGGGGCATTTGAGCAACGCGGCAGTGCTCGCCCAAGCCGATTGCATCGATACCGGATCGCCGCTGATGGATCTGGTGCAGGGAGTGGATGAAACGCACGTCCTGTCATCGCTGACCGGTTTCGAAGCGTTGATGCGGGGTCGGCCGGTGACGGTCCACGGCATGCCATTTTATGCCGGATGGGGGCTGACGCGCGACCTCGCCGCCCCGACCGGCCGCCGCGAACGGCGTCTGACGCTGGATCAGCTTGTCGCGGCCGTCCTCATTCTCTACTCGCGCTATCTCGATCCGGCGACGGGCCTGCCCTGCGGTCCCGAAATCATGGTGGACAGGATGGCGAGTGGCGCGACTCCCCCTGTCACGATGCTCGTCCGGTGGAGAATGCTGCAAGGCAAGTTGAGAAGATTGATAACATTGTCTACCGAGTTTCTGCATGGTTGATGCGCGTCAAAAGAAGTTCCTGTTCCTGCAAGGTCCGCATGGTCCCTATTTCGCCATGCTCGCGCAGGCGTTGCGGGATCGGGGGCATGTCGCCTTGCGCATCAACATCAATGGCGGAGACAAGGTCGACTGGCCGGAAAAGGCGACCGACTATCACGGCACCTTCCGCAACTGGCCGTTATTCTTCGATGATTTTGTCGTCGCGCATGGCGTCACCGACCTCATCCTCTATGGCGATTGCCGCCCCTATCATGCGACCGCCCATGGCATGGCCCGCCTGCGCGACGTTCGCGTGCATGTCGTGGAAGAAGGCTATATCCGCCCCGATTTCCTGACGTTGCAGGATGATGGCGTGAACGGCAATTCGACCCTTCCGCTCGACCCGCAATGGTATCTGGATCAGGCGCGCGACTTGCCTGCCTATCCTGACGTGCAGCCGCCGGTGCCCTCTGCCTTTCGGGCGCGCGCGCGCAATACGATGCGAAACGGCCTGGCATCGGCGATGATGCGGCCACTCTTCCCCTTCTATCGCACGCATCGCCCGCACAGCTTCGTCATGGAATCCGTCGCCTGGTGCCGTAAGCTGATGCGGCGGCAGAAGGACAAGAAAAAATCCGCAGCCACATGGGCACAGGTCAGGGACACGCCCTATTTCACGCTGCCGCTTCAGCTTAATTCCGATTATCAGATCCGCATCCATTCGCCCTTTGGCAATATGCGCGCGGCGTTGCGGTTCGTCATCAAAAGCTATGCCGAACATGCGCCCGCTCATGTCGCTCTGGTCGTCAAACGCCACCCGCTCGACCCCGGACTGGTGTCGTGGGAGCGGCTCACGCGCCGCTTGGCCCGCCAATATGGCGTGGCGGACAGGGTCCACTATCTCGCCGACTGGAATATCGACGAGGTGGTAGAAAAGTCGCTGGGCGTCATCACCGTCAACAGCACGGTCGGCACGCTTGCGCTGAACAGCGGCAAGCCCGTGCTGGTGCTGGGCACGTCCGTTTATAAGGTGCCCGGCATTGTGCATCATGACGATCTGGACGGATTCTGGTCCGCCCCGCGCGCACCGGACCTGGCGCTCTATGCCGCGTTCCGCCGCGTCCTGATCGACCGCTGCCTGATCCATGGCGGCCTGCTCAGCGAAGAAGGGCTGCGGATGCTGGTCGCCAATTCTGTCGATCGACTGGTTCATGATCGCGCATGATCCTGCGCCGATGGATCTGAGCGACACGGACATTGCAAGCCTGCGCTTCGTGGCGCAGGGGGTCAGCGCCGAACTCTTCGCGCTGGATGACAGCCGCGTCGCCAAGCTGTTCCGGCCTGCCGTGTCGGACGAGATGATCGCACGGGAATCCGCCATGTCGATCTTTGCCGATGGTGCTGGCCTGCCAGTCGCCCCCGCCCAGTGGCAGGGCATCATCGGCGGGCGGCGCGCGATCGTCTATCCTTATGTCAACGGTGACGTGTTCATCGACCGGGTGCGACGCCGACCCATGGAGGCGGGGAAGCTGATCGACGTGATGGCGTCGCTCCATGCCGCCGTCCATGCCGTATCCGCGCCGCATGCGCGCCCTGTGAAGCAGGTGCTGGAAACCGACATCCTCTATGGTCCAGCGTCGCCGGAGGCGCAGCGAAAGATGGTGGATTATCTGAGCGGCCTGCCCGATGGTGACGCCCTGCTCCACGGCGATTTCCACCTCGGCAACATCATGATGGCGCCGCAGGGACCGGTCGTGATCGACTGGTCGAAGGCGGCGGCGGGGCATCGCGCTGCCGATGTCGTGCGCAGCGAAATGCTGCTGCGCTTCGGGATCGGCCCGTCCGACTGGATCACCAACCTGTTCCGCGACTGGGCGGCGGCGCGCCTGCGCCGGGCCTATCTCGCGACATCGCACGTCACGGCTGCCGATCTGGATGAGTGGCGGCCCGTGGTCGGCATGGCGTGGCTACGCGCGCGATCGGCAGGGCGCACGCCTGCCTTCCGCCGCTATCTCGATCGCGCGATGCAGAGGGTCGGCCTGCCGCCCTTATCCCACTGACGCTAACCGATCGTCAGCACTTCCGACGCCAGTCGCGCCGCTTCCCGCTCATCATGCGTGACATAGAGAATCGGCAGGTTGACGGCCGATAGGATGGTCTCGATCGCCTGCATGATCTCCTCCTTGCGCGCCGCGTCGATCGACGCCAGCGGTTCGTCCATCAACAGGAAGCGGGGGGCGGACAGCAGCGCGCGCCCAATCGCAACTCGCTGCGCTTCGCCACCCGACAGGGTAGACGGCCAACGGTCCAGCAGGGGCTTAAGGCCCAGCATCGTTACTACACCGTCGAAATCCACGACCTCTGAAGGCCGGTGCGCATAGGTCAAATTCCCGCGCACCCGCATATGCGGAAACAGGCGCCGATCCTGAAAAATATAGCCCGAACGACGCAGCGCGACAGGGCGATCCATCCCGGCCGCGCTATCGAACAGCGTTTCGCCATCGACCCTGATATGACCGCGATCGGGACGGATGATACCGGCAATCATGTTCAGAATGGACGTCTTGCCTGCACCGGATGGCCCGATCAGCGCGATCAGGCCGGGACCAGTCCTGCAACATAGCGCAATCTCAGACCGCCCATTGGACCAGCCAATATCCAGATCAAATGACATGCATGGTCCCACGATTTTGCGCGCGCCGGACGAGCATTTCGGACACCAGCAGCGCGGCCAGCGAAATCAGGATGGAAATGATCGCCAGCGTCGTGGCCCGCTGCTCGCCATCGGGCATCTGCATTGCCGAATAGATAGCGATCGGCAATGTCCGCGTTTCGCCCGGTATGTCGGATACGAATGTGATGGTTGCGCCAAATTCCCCGATGGATCGCGCAAAACCCAATACTGCTGCGGCAACCATGCCCGGCGCGCAGAGCGGCAGGGAAATGGTCCAGAAAATGCGCCATCGCCCAGCGCCCAGCGTCATCGCCGCATCCTCCAGCCGCCTGTCGATCGCCTCGATCGACAGGCGCATCGCGCGCACCATCAACGGCAACGCCATGATCGCCGCCGCCAGCGCCGCGCCCGTCCATCGGAACAAGATGGTCACGCCAAAATACTGGTCGAGCAGGTGCCCGATCGGTCCATTGGTCCCGAACAGGATCAGCAATAGCCAGCCGGTCACGACAGGCGGGACGACCAGCGGCAAATGGATGAGCGCATCAAACAGGAACTTAAGCGGAAAGCGCCGCCGCACCAGCACCCATGCGGACAGGAAAGACAGCGGCATCATGACCGCAACTGCGACCAGGCTGACCTTGAGCGACAGCCCGATCACCGCCCATGTTTCCGCCGAGAGGCCCAATATCGTCATGTCGCGCTCATGGCCGCGATGGCGCGCAAAACGAAGAAAAACTGGACGAAGCGGGTCATGACAAGGGGCAGTCCGAATGGTGGAAGGGCGGTAAGGAGCGAATGTCATCAACGCATAACGAAAATGGCTAGAAACATCGCCTCATTCGTTACAAAGCCAATATCTATCGCATCGGAGTTTCTTCATGAAATCATTAGTCGCTTTCGACCTCGACGGAACGCTGGCTGAGAGCAAGCAGCCATTGGGCGAACCGATGGGGGAGGCGTTGGCGCGCCTGCTCACCGTCGCCCATGTCGCCGTCATTTCCGGGGGCGATTGGCCGCAATTTCAAAAGCAGGTGGCCACTCGCCTGCCTGCCAGTGCGGATCTGTCCCGCCTGTGGCTGATGCCGACGACGGGGACAAAACTTTATACGCACAAGGATGGCGACTGGTCGCCCGTTTATGCCGAACTGTTCGAGGATGCGCAGAAAGCCGCGATCCTCGCCGCGTTCGACGCATCGCTGGAGGCCACTGGCTTCGTCCCGGAAGAAACCTGGGGCGAACGGATCGAGGATCGCGGCAGCCAGATCACCTTCTCTGCACTGGGTCAGCAGGCACCGATCCACGCCAAGGACGTGTGGGATCCCGATTTTGCCAAGCGCAAGATCATCCAGGCCGACCTGCGCACCCGTTTGCCGGGCCTGTCGATCAACATGGGCGGCGCGACGTCGATCGACATCACGCGCGAAGGCGTGGACAAGGCTTATGGCCTCAAAAAACTACGCGACGCGAGCGGGATTGCGCTCGATGCGATGATGTTCATCGGCGACGCCATCTTTCCGGGCGGCAATGATTATCCGGCCAAGCAACTGGGACTGGACACTGTGCGGGTGCGCGATCCGCAGGAAACATTGTCGGTGATCGACGCGATCGTCGCCTGCCAGAAATGATATCCGTTCAGCTATCGGTACGGATTGGGTTCGTCAGCGCAACGTCGTAAATCCGTAGCGAACCAATATGGCCTTGCCAGCCGCTGACAGCAGGAATCGGCGAAAACCTTCCGCATCCCTGTTGCGGCTGGCGGTCAGTCGGGCAATGGGGTAGCGAATCGGTGGGTGGCTACCCGACGGGAAAGCGCCCACCACCGTTACGTTCCTGGCCGCTCTGGCATCGGTGGCATAAACGATGCCGAGCGGCGTTTCACCCCGTTCCACCAGAGCGAGCGCCGTGCGGACATTCTCCCCGCGCGCAATGCGGTTCCGCACCTGTGGCCATACGCCCAGCGCAATCAGCGCCGCCTTGCCATATTTGCCCGCTGGCACTGCGTCGGGATTGGCCATGGCGATCCGCCCATGGCCCAGCGCCCGCCCGATCGCCATTCCCCGCCCAATGCGCAGGCGCACCGGCTTGCTGGACTGCGTGATCAGGATGAGCCTGTTGCCCGCAACATTGGCGCGCGTTCCCCGCACGACAAAGCCGCCACGTTCGACGTCGGTCATCCATTCCTCATCCGCCGACAGGAACAGGTCGGCGGGCGCACCCGCCCGGATCTGACGAGCCAGCGCGGATGATCCGGCGAAGGACAGCACGGGGCGCGCATGGCCCTTGGCCGACCAGGCATCGGCAGCGGCGGTCATGGCCTCCTGCATACTGGCGGCGGCCAATACCAATGGTCCCCGATCATTCGGGGCGGCTTGCCCAGCGGAGGCGAGGGCAAGCAAGGCAAGGGCCAAAATGCGCAGGATCAGGATCATGGCATCTGTCTGCCGCCCGCAACCCTGCCACGCAAGGGCGAACGCTTTTGTCGAGGTCGGCAATCCGCTAGGACGCGCAGATGATTGATCGGAACGGGATTTCCCGCTGAAGTGATGAGCGTCAAAAGCCAGTGCGGCCAATGCGGGGTCGGTTGCGGCGTGCGGGCGTTCGTCGGGGATGACCGCCACGTCAGGATCGAAGGCGATCCGTTGCACCCCGCCAATAGTGGATTGCTCTGCCCGCGCGCCAACAGGCTGGGGGCTATGGCCTCGCTCGACGGTCGACTGCTACATCCTTTGGTGGAGGGTAAACGGCAGGGGTGGGACCGCACCATTGCCCAGATCGCACGACGACTGTCGACAGTGCTGGCCCGCCATGGACCGGGCAGCGTAGCGCTGCATGTCGGCGGCGCGTTGCTGACGGAAGATTATTATGTCGCCAATAAGCTGTTCAAGGGCTTTCTGGGTTCCGCCCATATCCATGCGCCATCGCGCGGCGGGATCGACGCCCTGCAGGCGGCGGCGTTCGGCGAGGATGTCATGCCCGCCACCTATGAGGATATCGACCGCGCCGACATGATCCTGCTGACCGGGGCGGACATCGCGCAGGCCTACCCGATCCTGATGGATCGCGTTGTGGCGGCGCGCGAAGATCATGGCGCGCAGGTCATCCTGATTGCCGAAACGGGGCAGGGGCTGGAGATCGAGGCTGACATGCGCCTGACCGTGGCGCCGGGCGGGGCGGCGGCGTTGATGGCCGGGCTGCTGCTGCATTGCCATGACAGCGGCGTGATCGACCCGGACGATCTGGCCCGGCGGGTCATGGTGCCGGATGGCTTCTGGGACACGTTGCGATCAGGTCGCGACATATGGTCGGTCGGTCGGGCCTCTGGCCTCTCACCCATCACCACCCGCGCCTTTTACGAAGCGGTGGCGGCATCGTCGCGAACAGTGACATTGTTCGGTGAGGATATGACTCTCGCCGCCACCGTGCAGAACTTCCATCTGGCGACGGGCCGAATCGGGCGGCCGGGTGCCGCGCCGTTCGCCATGACGGCAACCGCCAATGGCATGGGCGCGCGCGAAGTTGGCTGCACGCCAAAAGCTCTGGTGGTCCATCAGGAATTTGGAACTGTCGCCCGCGCCAGCACCGCTCGTTTCTGGGGCGCGCGCCTGTTGGCTGACGGGCCGGGGCTGGATGGCGATGCACTGTTACAGGCGATGCATGACGGCTCGGTCAAGGCGCTGTGGAGCATCGGCAGTGACCCCGTATCAGCGCCATGGCTCCGCGCCGCCAGCAAGGCCGTGCCACTGATAATCCGCGCAACCGACTCCGTGGCGGAGGCGGGGGATGGCTGGACCTTCCTGCTGCCCTCCGCCGTCTGGGTGGAAAAGGACGGAACGCTGACCGGCATGGACCGGCTCATCAGCCGCCAGCGCCGCCTCTTCTCCCTACCCGGCGAAGCGCGCCCGGACTGGTGGATGGTGACGAAGGTGGCGCAGGCGATGGGCTGGGGTGACGCCTTTCACTATGAACGCGCCGCCGACATTTATCGCGAGCATGTGCGGCTGACCGCTTATGGCAATGATGGCGCGCGGCTGCTCAACCTGCGCCGCCATGCGCCGATTTCGAACCCGGCCTATGATGAACTGACGCCATGGCGCTGGGGTGAAGTGCCGTTCGATGGCGGCTACTTTCCAACCGAGGACGGACGGGCGCGGCTGCTGTCGATCCCGCCTTCAGCCCGAGGCAGCAATACCCTGAAGATGCGCCAATAACGCGTCGCCATTGGCGCGCCAGGTAAAGCGCAGCGCAGCGGCCCGCACAGCGTCCCGATCCGGCGGATCATCCAATATCGCACGGATCGCGTCGGCGATGGCCTGGGGATCACGCTCCACGATACGCCCGGCTTCGGGTCGGTCGATCAGTTCGCGTGCGCCGCCCACGTCGCTGATGACGATGGGTGTGCCGCACGCAAGCGCCTCGACCCAGGCGTTGGCCAGCCCCTCCGACGCAGAGGGCAGGGCCATCACGTCGGCGGCGGCAAAGATACGCGGCAGTTTGTGATGCGGCACCGACCCCAGAAAACCGATACGCCGTTCGACGCCCAGCTCCTGCGCCAGATTTTCAAGGGCGCGGCGATATTGCCCCTGACCTGCAAACAGCAATGTGACGTCCGGCAACATGGTCAGCGCCCGCACCAGCAGATCCTGCCCCTTGCGTGGAATCAGCGCGCCGACGCACAGGACGACCGGCCCGCTGAAATCCAGCGTCTGCTTGGCCTCCGCCCGATCAACAATCTCGAACGTATCAAGATCGACCCCGGTATAATGGACGCGGATCTTGTCGGCATCCATCCCCATCTTTGCCATGGACCGACGCATGGCGTCCGACACCGCCAGCAGACCCGTCGCCTTATCGCCCGCCTGCTGCACCATCTTGCGGGTGCCGCGCTGCGTTCCCCAATAATGAATGTCCGCGCCGCGCGCCTTGACCGAATAGGGGATGCCCAGCGCGCGCGACAGGCGCTGTGCCACAGGGCCATCGGGGAAGAAGAAGCTGGCGTCGATCACGTCGAAGGGGCGCTGCGCATGCAGGCGGCGGACCAGCGGCAGGATGGCGTGGGTCATAGCCCAGACATTGGTGCGCCCGCCGATCTTGGGAATGATGGGGAAAGTCGGGCGATAGACGGTCAGTTCGCGCCAGCGTTCCTTGCGCGGCAGTGCCAGCAACGGGGCGTAGCGCGCGGCGAGCGACAGGGGCCATCGCGGGATACCGATCGGGGCGACCACGGTAACGTCCGCTTCCTCCCGGCTGGCCAGTTCGCGCGCCTGCCGTTCCACGAACACACCGAAATTAGGCCGGCTGATGTCGGGAAAGAGCGTAGATAGCATAAGGACATTAAGTGTCATGGTCTCTCTTTTGACAGCACGGCCTTTGCTATATGGTTAAGACGTCGGACGCCTTGTGGCTATAGCCGTCGAACCAGCTGTTCGGCGACGGCAGCCCAGGGCGGATCGGTCAGCACCAACTGACGCGCGCCCGCGCCCAGCGGCAGAAGTTGCAGCCGGTCGCCCTCTCGCCCGATCAGGCGGCCGAACAGAAAGCGTCCCGCCGGACGGGGCAGCAGAATGTCGCGATTGAGCGCGCTCCCGAAGTCCGACGGACCGATGCGGCGGCACCAGATAGAATCGCCGCTGCGGTAATCGCCGATACTGGCGCTGACATGGACGCCTACCATGCCGTCGGTGGCGATCGGGCCGGGAAAGACGAGCGGGCGTGTGGGCGCGCGCACGCCATCGGGACCGAGCAAGGCTGCGACCGGCACATCGGCCTGCCCCGGCATGGCGACCAGATCGGCGCTGGTGACGGCCAGTGCCTGCGCGATACGATTGAGCCAATTGACCGAGACGGTGCGTGTGCCTGTTTCCAGACGACCGATCGTCTGCGCGGTCGTTGGTGGATCGCACAAGGCGCCAACCTGTTCCAGCGTCAGGCCTCTTGCCTTGCGGACTTCGCGGATGCGAGTGATCATTGGGCCTCGTTCGATAACCTATTTGGTTTTTCTCTTTCCTACAAATGGATCACTATGACAAGGCCTGTCGCCTGGATGTCGCGCGAAGGAGGCAAAGCATGGCGGTCAATCATATCGAACAGATGATCGAAGACCCGCAGGGGCAGGCGCAGCGGGTCATGGTCCATATTGGCGAATCGCCGCTCGCATGGCTGCATGCGCGCGGACATCTGCCCGAACGTCTGTATGTGGCGGGCGATCGGCTCCGGGCCGACTGGGAAAAGGCCGGGCTGGGCGTGCAGGTGACGATGCGATGGGACGGCGCGCCGCGTCAGCCGGGGCGAGGGGGACGCGCACCTGATCCGACAATGGTGCAAATGTCCGCGCGTGAACGGTTCGACGGCGCGATTCGCGCGGCGGGGCCGGGCCTGTCCGACATTTTATGGCGGGTCGTATGCGCGGGCGAGGGGTTGGTTGCAGCGGAGCGAGCGTTGGGTTGGCCGAGCCGTGCGGGCAAGCTGGTACTGACACTGGCGCTGGATCGTGTCGCGAATTGGTATCGGGTCAGGTAAAGACGTTGCGATTGTAGTTCCCCGGCGAAGGCCGGGGTCCAGTCCCACGATTTTAACCTGCCTCCAGCTTTCGCCAGGAAACAATCATTCCATCATGCCCGCACCCAGCAACAACAGCAGCTTGACGTCGATCGCATAACCGTCTGCACGCCAAGCGGCGATCTGGTCGGCGATGGAGGCTAATGGCACGCGATGAACGGCAATATCCTCGCCATCCACGCCGCCGCCATCGCCCGTTCGAACAAGGTCATGCGCGCGGAACAGGGTGAAGCTCTCCGATACCATGCCCGGCGAACTGAAGAACTCACCCAGCGATTCGAGGCTACCGGGCCGATAGCCGGTCTCCTCCTCCAGTTCACGACCCGCAGCGATGGCCGAATCCTCGCCCGCCTCCTGATCGCCGACCAGTCCGGCGGGCAGTTCGATGCAGCGTCGGCCAAGCGGGACACGATATTGATCGACCAGAATGACGTGCCGACCATCGGCACCTTCGTCGATCGCCAAAATGACGGCGGCGTGAATGCCGCGCGCGCGGCCGACAAATTCCCATTTCCCGCGCCGTTTGGCGGTAATGAAACGCCCCTCCCACATGATCTCTTCCGGAGCGGTGCGGTCTGGATCGCTCATAACAGGATCAGCCTGTCGGGCAGTTCGTTGATGTCGTCATCGTCGCGGGGGAAATGCGGGGCCAGCACTGCGCCGACCTGCGTCACTGCATCGGCCATGCCTTCGCCCGGACGGCCAGCGCGGATGGCGTCGATCAGCGCGGCCATCGCCGCACCCCATGCTTCGGGAGCGACCTTGTCGTTAATGGCCCGGTCCGCCACAATTTCGGCCCGATGTTCGTCGAGCGAAAGATAGATCAGCACGCCGGTGCGTCCGCGCGTCCGCGCTTCGGCGGCGGTGCGGAACAGCAGTATGGCGCGCCGCCGAACCCGGCGTGCCTTCGTCGCGCGTGGCGTCATCACCATGCGCAGCGGCATGATCGTCAGCATGTAGCGGACGATCAGGAATTTGAGGATCGCCAGACCCAGTAGCCCGGTCAGCAATTTCCAGTCGGCCAGTTCATGATCCCAGTCGCGCAGCATCATCGACAGCAGTGCGCGCACATGCTGCGGGAAAGCAGCAGCAAGGGCGAGGGCAATGAACGCTGCGGCTGCCGCCCAGCTTAACCCGACATCATGATAGCTGTCGGACCGGCGCGCGACGATGGTCACGATCTCGCCCGAAGTCTGCGCTTCGGCCTCGGTCACCGCTTTGGATACTAGGTCGCGATCGGCGTCAGTCAGCAAAACGTGCATCACCAATCCCCCGAAGCGCCGCCGCCGCCGAAGCTGCCGCCGCCCGAAAATCCGCCGCCGCTATCGCCGCCGCCCCAGCCCGAACCACCGCCCGATCCCCAGCCACCGCCACCCATGCCCGGTCCCCAGATGATGATCGGCGCGCCACCACCACTACGTCCGTAACGCTTCCCGCCACGCGCCCGTGACAACAGCGGCAGGGCGACGAAGAAGATGACAAACAGGATGATCCAGAAGCCCATGATGCCGCCGCCACTGTCATTGCGGCTGCGCGCATCGGCGGCCGCTGCCGCCACGCGGGCCTTCGCCTGATCGGGGGGCAGTGCCAGCAGTGTCGTGATCTGGTCCACACCCGCGTCGATGCCGCCGGGCATGTCGCCTGCCTTGAAACGCGGCGTAATGGCGTTGCGAATGACCTGCGAAGACAGCGCGTCGGTCAGCGTCCCTTCCAGACCATAGCCGACCTCGATCCGAATCTTGCGTTCGGCAGGCGCGATCATCAAAATCGCGCCATTGCTTTCCTTGTCGCCAATGCCCCAGGCACGACCCAGTCGATATCCATAATCGGCTATGTCATAGCCCTGCAGATCGGGGATGGTCGCAACCACCAGCGATTTGCCGCTGGCCTGCTTGGCCGCGACCAGCTTCTGGCTAAGCGCCTGTTCCTGCGCGGGGTCGAGCAGATTGGCAGCATCGACCACACCTTTGTCATCGAACGTCGGAAATGTCTGCGCCCACGCCGCCGGTGCGGACACCAGCAGCGTGAGGATCAGGATCAGGCGAGCAATCACGCGATCAGTTGCCGAAATCGACCTTCGGTGCTTCTTCCGCCCCCGGCGTCGTGGCCTGAAACGGCGTCATGGGCTTGGACCCATGAATGATCTTGGCGCCGATCGCGTCGGGGAAGGTGCGGATGCGGGTGTTATAATCCTGCACCGCCGCATTGTAATCGCGAATGGCCACGGCGATCCGGTTCTCCGTGCCTTCCAACTGCGATTGCAAGCTCAGATAATTTTCGTTGCTCTTCAGGTCAGGATAAGCCTCGACCGAAGCGAGCAGGCGGCCCAGCCCCTGGCTCAGTTGCGCCTGCGCCTGCTGGAACTGCGCAACCTTGGCGGGATCGGACAGATCGGCGGCGCTGACCTGCACGGATGTCGCCTTGGCCCGCGCTTCCGTTACCCTGACCAACGTATCCTGTTCCTGCTTGCCTGCCGCTTTCACGGTAGCGACCAGATTGCCGACCAAGTTGGAACGGCGCTGATATTGCGCCTGAACGTCCGCCCATTTCGCCTTTGCGGCTTCTTCGGCGGTCGGCACGCTGTTGATGCCGCACGCGGACAGGGCAAGAGCGCCCATGATGGGGAGCAGAAATTTGGAAAAGCGGCGCGAGAGCGTCATGGAGCATCCTCAGATGGTTACGCTGTTGAAATAGGACGTTGCCCTGAACGGCGCAACGGGCCATTCAGATTATATCGCTGATGGCAGAGAGGGCCAAAACCATGGGGCTGATTTCCGAATTTAAAACCTTCATCAATCGCGGCAACGTGATGGACCTGGCCGTCGGCGTCATCATCGGTGGCGCGTTCGCCACGATCACCAAGTCGCTGACCGATGACCTCATCATGCCAGTGGTTGGCTATATCTTCGGTGGCGCGGACTTTTCGGGCTATTTCGTGCGACTGGGCGACCTGCCAGCAGGCTTCAAGGGCAACCCGCAAAGCTATACGGATCTGAAGGCCGCTGGCGTCGCCATGTTCGGCTGGGGCCAGTTCCTGACGGTGCTCGTCAATTTCGTCATTTTGGCCTTCATCATCTTTCTGTTGGTCAAGGCCATGAACAGGCTGACGACCAAGCCAGAGCCAGAGGCAGCTGCCCCGGCACCCACGCCCGAAGACGTATTGCTGCTGCGCGAAATCCGCGATTCTCTTAAAAAATAATCGTTTTTGCGACGAAACGAGCGTGAGACGGGAACCATCCTGCGCGCGGCCGGTTGATCGGCGTCAGGGTTTCAAACAGTGTTGCGCTGTTGGAATCCGGTGCCAAATGATGTCTGCCCATGGGGGCGCAACAGGAGAAAACGCCGTGAAAACTTTCGTCAAAATCCTTGGCCTCGCCAGCCTTGTCGCGCTCGCCGCGTGCGATTCCGCCAAGGAAAATCAGGTTGAGAATGCTTACGAAAACAAGGCGGACGCTCTTGATAACCAGGCTGACAACATGGAAGCCATGGCCGACAATCTGAGCGGCAG
This sequence comes from Sphingobium sp., assembly GCF_049304695.1. Taxonomy (GTDB): domain Bacteria; phylum Pseudomonadota; class Alphaproteobacteria; order Sphingomonadales; family Sphingomonadaceae; genus Sphingobium. The sequence goes on along the minus strand of NZ_JBAQOK010000027.1, from coordinate 30,895 downwards.
CGCTGAGAATGCGGCCGAAAACGCTGCCGACGTGCTGGAAAACAAGGCTGAGGCCACCCGCGAAGCTGGTGACAAGGCTGAAGACGCGGTTGAAAAGCAGCAGTAAGCTGCTTTTGCCGAAAGGCTGATCGGGGCGCTGCGATACTATCGCGGCGCCCTTTTTATATTTCGGGGCAATCGTCTCGTCGTGTCTTTAACCCGGTTTTAACCACGCCCGCCCATGGTGACATCGCGCATCCATAAGGCCGTGGAAATGGACGATTTACTTCAGGAATTCATATCCGAGACCCAGGAGACGCTCGAAGCGTTGGCCGGTGAGGTCGTGGCATGGGAAGCCGATCCGTCCGATGCCGACCGGCTGGACGCGATTTTCCGCTTCTTTCATACGGTCAAGGGAAGCTGCGGTTTCCTGAACTTGCCACGGTTCGAACGGTTGAGCCACGCGGCTGAAGACGTCCTGTCGGACATTCGCGCGGGGCATCGCATCGCCGACCCTGTGACCGTCAGCGCTGTTCTGGGCCTGATGGATCGCATAGGCGAACTGGCCGAAGCGGTTGCCGTCGGCGCTGCCCTGCCCAACGAAAATGACGATTTCCTGATTGCCGCTCTGAATGCCGAGCCGGTGAGCGCCATCGTCCCGACGTCGGTCGCCGTTGCGCCCGTCGCTGTGCGTTCGACTGGCGCGAAATCTGGCCCACGCACGATCCGCCTGCCGCTCAGCCTGATCGACCAGTTGATGAACGGCGTGTCGGACATGGTGCTGGTCCGCAACGAATTGTCCCGCAAGCTGCGCGAACGATCGGCCGACCCCGAACTGGACAATGTCTTCGAACGCCTGTCCACCTGCGTCGCGGATATGCGCGATGTCATTTCCAAGACGCGGATGCAGCGGGTCGATCGCCTGTTCGCTGCGATCCCACGCATGGTGCGCGACCTTGGCCGCGACCTTGGCAAGAGTATCGATCTGCGGCTGGAGGGCGGCGACGTCGAAATGGACCGCGAGATGGTGGAGATGGTCGTCGATCCGCTCACCCATATCGTGCGCAACAGCATCGATCATGGGATCGAGACGCCCGAACGCCGCCGCACGGCGGGCAAGCCCGAAATGGGCAAGTTGCGGGTTGAGGCGCGCCAGTCGGGCAATCAGATCGTCATCGCCGTCAGCGACGATGGCGCGGGCATCGACAGCGTGCGGCTGGTGGAAAAGGCGGTCGCCGACGGACGGCTGACGCCCGAAGCCGCGGCGCGCCTGTCCGAAAGCGAACGGCTCGACCTCATCTTTTCCCCCGGCCTGTCGACAGCGGCGCAAGTCACCGCCATTTCCGGGCGTGGTGTGGGCATGGACGTCGTGCGCGCCAATGTGGAACGAATAGGCGGCGTCATCGCGCTGGACAACCAGCCGGGGCAGGGGCTGTGCATCACGTTGCGCGTGCCATTGACGCTGACCATCATTCCTGGCCTCGTCGTGCGTGCGGGCGGGCTTCATTTTGCGATCCCGCGTGCAGCGGTCGTGGAAATCCTGCACGACAACAACGATACGCTACAGATCAGCGAAGTGGGCGGCGCGAAGATCGCGACGATTCGAGGCGTCCGTCATTCGATGATCGACCTGGAACAGGTGCTTGGCATGGCGTTGAGCGACCAGCATGGGCCGCGCGCCATCATGGTCGTGCGTTCCGGCTCGGGCGTGCCCTATGCCATGGGTGTCGCAGCGGTCGACAATCATGAGGAACTGGTGATCCGCCCGGCGTCCCCGCTGGTCATGGCGACGGGCGTCTATGCCGGCATGACCTTGCCCGATAATGGCACGCCGATGCTGCTGCTCGATGCGGCGGGTCTGGCCAATGCCGCGGGCCTGTCCAACGTGCTGGACGACCGCGCGGCGCGACGGTTGGAGGAAGAAGCCGACGCGCAGGTTGGGGTCGAAATGGTGGCCGCCCTGCGGTTCGAGGAAATGTCGGGCGAGCGGCGCTTGCTCAAACTGTCCCTGATCGAACGGGTCGAGGATATAGATTCAAGCCTTTTTGGCCGTTCGGGCAATCGCGCCTTCGTGCGGCTGGATGGCCGGTTGGTGCCGGTCGTCAACGGCCTGTCGGATTTTGCGACCGATCATGTCTGCGCCCTGCGCCTGCGCGACGACATGCGGGAAGTCTGCTATCCCGTCGCTGCGGTGCTGGACATTATCGAAATGCCGCTTGTCCCCGATATGGTCGCCATGCACGGGATGTTGAGCGGCGTCGCCGTGATCGAAGGCGAGCATCTGGAAGTTGTGAACCCTTTTGCGTTGTTTGCCGCATTGCCCGACGAGGGCATCGTCGAACGATCACGCGGTCGATGCCTGCTGGCCGATGGCGAAGATGGCTGGACTCGCGAGATATTGGCGCCGCTATTGCGTCAGGCGGGGCATGACGTCGTGCTTGGCCTGCCCGACGACGGCGCGATCGACGCGCTCGATGTCGTGCTGTGTACCGCTGCGGACACTGCGCAGGAGGCCGGGATCATGGCCGAGATGGCAGGGTGTCGGGTCGTCAGGCTGCGGCCGTCGGCGCGCTCGTCAGGGCCGCAGGATACCAGCATCTATCGCTACGATCAGGACGCCCTGATGGCGGCGATCTCTGGCGGACGGGGGTAAAGATCATGGACCGACTCTATCTGTTCGCAACCCTGGCGGGAACGCGCATCGCGGTCGAGACCGGAGAGGTCGAAGCGGTGGTCAAGCTGACTGACGTATCGCCGGTGCCGGGCATGGGCGCGCATGTCGCCGGGCTGTCCGCCCTGCGCAGCAGGGTGCTGACGATCATCGACGTCGCGGCGCTGATCCGGGGTGTCGCCACGCCGCCGGAACAGCGCGGATTGGCCATCATCGCCGATATTGCTGGACACAGCTATGGGCTGATGGTCGACAGCGTGTCGGACATCTGCCGTGTGCCCGAAGGCGAGTTGCCACTAAGGGGGCAACTGGACGCGGCATGGAAGCCCTACGCCCATTCCATCGTCGAGCAGGACGGTCATCCCTGGCTGCTGGTCTCGCTTGCCACTTTCATCGAAGGCGGCAGCCTGGCTCAGGCGGCATAGAACGGATCATCGCCTCGTTTACCAAATACTTGGTTTTGCCGGTTAAGCCTGTCCAATCGGGAAAAATATAAAAGGACGCGTCATGAAGAATTGCCTGGTTGTCGATGATTCGAAGGTCATTCGTAAGGTGGCTCGCCACATCCTCGAATCGCTCGACCTGACGGTCAACGAAGCGGTGGACGGGCGTGATGCGCTGACCCAGTGCGAAGCGTCGGCGCCAGATGTGGTGCTGCTTGACTGGAATATGCCCGTCATGAGCGGCATGGAATTTCTTCAGGCCTTGTCCAGCGCCAAGATGGCAGTCCGGCCTAAGATCATTTTCTGCACGACCGAAAACGGCATCAGCCATATCAAGGCCGCAGTAGAGGCAGGCGCTGACGAATATGTGATGAAGCCGTTCGATCGCGAAACCTTGGAAAGCAAACTGGCGATCGTCGGCATCATCTAGGCGGCTGATTTCGTTACCAGCTTCAGGAGCCTGCGCACCGCCTTTCCATCTTTCGTTCCAGAAAGTTCTGCATGATGACCGCCACCGTGCCGATCATGACCAGTCCCGACACTGAACCGAGGCCCGTTCGGACACTGGTCGTCGATGACTCCGTCGTCGTTCGTACGGTCATCGAACGCATCCTGAATGCCGATCCGGGTTATCGCGTCGTTCACAAGACGAACAGCGCGGAACTGGCATTGGGCTATCTGGCCGAAGAGGCTGTGGATCTTGTGCTGCTGGACATTGAACTGCCTGGGCAAAGCGGCCTTGCAGCATTGCCGGCTATCCTTCGCACCAATGCGCGGGCCAAGGTGGCGATCCTGTCAGGTAATTGCGAGGAAGGCAGCGCGGTCGCTGTCGAGGCGCTCGCGTTGGGCGCCAGCGAGATCGTGTCGAAACCGGGCAGCGGCAGTTTCGGCGAACAATTTTCGCTCACGCTGATCGATCGGCTGAACCGGCTTTTTGCGGATCGGCCCTTGCGCTCGACGTCGTTCCAGCCGCTGATCCCGCGAGAGGTGCAGCCTGCGGCTCAGCCGCTTGCCTGCCTTGGAATCGGGGCGTCGACTGGCGGCATCCATGCGCTCGGACAATTATTCGCGGGCCTTGTGGCCCCCCTTGGTGTTCCGGTGCTGCTGACGCAGCATCTGCCCGCGAGCTTTACTGTCTATTTCGCCCAACAACTGACCCGCATGACCAGTCTGCGCGTCAAGGTGGCCGAAACTGGCGACTTTCTGGCCCCGGACACCGTCTATGTCGCGCCAGGTGACGCCAATATCCAGTTGCGCCGTGGCTTGCATGGTCGGGTCATCATTGCGCTGAACCCGGAACGGACACCGGCCGGGAATCTGCCCGGTGTCGATCCGATGTTTGCCAGCATGGCGGACATCTATGGCGCGGGAGCAGCAGGCGTGGTGCTGACCGGCATGGGCCGCGACGGGACGGCTGGCGCGCGCGATATCGTGCAGGCGGGCGGCTGGATCGTTGCGCAGGATGAAGCGAGCAGCGTGGTGTGGGGCATGCCGGGGTCGGTCGCAGGCGCGGGGCTGACCTGCGCGGTGCTGGAGCCGGACGCCATTATGAATTTCGTCGCAAGACGCGGGAAGGTTAGTGCTTGATGTCTTATCCCCCTGCGACATCCAGTTCCGAAGGCGCAGCGCGCATCCTGTCCGGCCTGCTGGAAGCGCGCACCGGGCAGATATTGTCGGAAGCGCGCGCATGGCGCATGGAAACGGCGCTGCGCCCTTTGCTGAAAATCCATGGCCTTTCCGACATAGACGATCTGGCCGCTCGCCTGCTGGGCAAGGGTGCGCCGGACCTGGAGCGTGATGTGGTCGATGCGCTGCTCAATAACGAAAGCAGCTTTTTCCGCGATCTCCAGATTTTCGACATGATCCATCGGCAAATCCTGCCCGCTATCCAGGCCAAGCGGCAGGACCGGTTGCTCCGCATCTGGAGCGCGGGCTGTTCGACGGGGCAGGAAGCCTATTCGCTCGCCATCCGTTTGCGCAATGATGCGGACCGGTGGCACGGATGGCGCATCGAGATATTGGCGACCGATATATCGGGCACCGCGATCAAGCAGGCACGATCGGGCATCTTTTCGCAAATGGATGCGCAGCGCGGGCTGGCGGTCGGCGATCTCATCAAATGGTTCGAGCCGATGGGCGATAACTGGCGCGCCAGTCCCGAACTGCGCCGCATGGTCCAGTTCCGGCAGGACAATCTGTTCGACGCCCATGCTCCTTCGGGCGCATATGATCTGCTGTTGTGTCGCAACGTCCTGCTTTATTTCACGCCGCAGCGGCGCAAGACGGTGTTGGCGCTGCTGGCGCGCCACGCGCATGACCATTCGGTGCTGCTGCTGGGCGCGGGCGAAACCGTGATCGGGCAGGGCGATGATTTCACCGCCCATCCCGAATTTCGCGGCGGCTACATCCGGCAGGCCGCCTTGCCGCATGGCGCTATCGGCCGACTATCGCGCGCCGGTTGACCTTACGCATGTAACTCCGCCATCGACCACGCTTGATTGCGCGGCTGCGGTGCGTCATTGTCGCGGCCACGTCGTTTGCAGTCATGCTGGGCGGTTGGCGACGGGATGTGCAACGCGATGGTGACGGGTTCTTTCCGATGACGGGCATGCCGATGATCGATACGCCGTCGCCCAATTTCGACACGCGCAGCCTGCCCATTTCCATGCTCGTGCTGCATTATACCGGCATGCCGGACGCCGCGAGCGCGATCAACTGGCTGGCCAGCCCCGAATCAAAGGTATCGGCCCATTATGTCGTGACCGAAGATGGTCAGGTCATACATATGGTGGATGAGGGCGACCGTGCCTGGCATGCCGGGCGATCCTTCTGGCGTGGCGTGACCGACATCAACAGCGCCAGCATCGGCATAGAGATCGTCAATCCGGGGCATGAATGGGGCTATCGTCCCTTTCCTCAGACGCAAATGGGATCGCTGATCCCGCTGATCCACGACATTATCCAGCGTCATGCTATCACGCGCGGCAATATTGTCGGGCACAGCGACATCGCCCCCGCGCGTAAGCAGGATCCGGGCGAACTCTTCCCTTGGCATCAACTCGCCCGCTTGCGTCTGGCCCTGCCACGCCCGACCAAGAATCTGATGGACCCGCACTGGACCGACGGCGGCTTCATGCTGGCGCTCGAACGCTTCGGCTATGACATTGCCGATCCCAAGGCGGCGGTGGTGGCATTCCAGCGGCGCTTTCGCCCGGAACTGATCGATGGCGAAATCTGCGGCGAGTGTCGCGCCATCCTGCTGGCGCTGTTACTGCCTAAGCCGCGCGGCGATGAATGATGAATAAGGTGGATGACTTGGCGCACTGAATTGTATAGACGCGCCAGTGCCAGAGGGCCGGGCGGCCGCGGCGTGGCGGGTAACTTCCACGGCGAGGAAAGTCCGGGCTCCACGAAATAACGGTGCCGGTTAACGACCGGCTGGAGTGATCCAAGGGACAGTGCAACAGAAAGCAGGTCGCCTCAGTCTCACGACTAAGCCTTCGGGCGGGCGAAATTGAAAGGGTGCGGTAAGAGCGCACCGCGTCTGCGGCAACGCAAGGCGGCACGGTAAACCCCACCGGGAGCAAGACCGAATAGGGGCGGCGCGCAGCCAGTCTGCAAGGATTGGACTGCTAGGCCTGTTTCGGCCGAGATCGCCCGGGTTGGTTGCTTGAGGGCCGGAGTAATCCGGTCCCTAGAGGAATGGTCGCCTATCCTCCGGCGCAAGCTGGGGGTGGACAAAACCCGGCTTACAGGCCCTCTGGCATTTTCATCCCACTTTTGCGGCGGCGCGGGGTGGTGTTTCCACCCCGCAATCCCTACGCAGTCAATATGTCACGCAACAGCCGATCCAATGATTGGGGCTTTCCCCGCTGGCGCAGCTATGGCGCTTCCCGCGAAGCGCAGCAGGTGCGCATGTGCGACCGCTATGGCTGTAATCAGGCAGGCAACTGCCCGGCGCCCAAATCCCCCAACAGCCCGGAGCGCTGGTATTTCTGCGCCGAACATGCGGGCGAATATAATCGCAACTGGGATTATTTTCAGGGGCTGGACGACGAAGAGCGTGCAACCCGCGAACATAATGAACGCCGGGATGCCGGTGGCTATCAGGGCAGCGCCTATCATAGCTGGGGCGGCCCTGGCGACGGCACCCGCTCGCGCGACGAAATGCACGCGCTCGCCGCGCTCGAACTGGAAGATGACGCTGATTTCGTGGCGGTAAAGGCAAGCTGGCGGCGTCTGGCGAAGGAATATCATCCTGACGTCAAACCCGGCGATGCACAGGCCGCCGTCCGGTTCCAGACGATCCAGGCAGCCTATGAAGTGCTGCGCAGCGCCGAAGAACGGCGGACCTGGAAGCCTCGGGGCGCGGTGGATTAAGAGATGGGCGCGTGAAGGATCATGTCCGTTCCAACTGGCGCAACGCGATATTGGTGTGCCGCAAATGCGATAAAAAACTGGACGGCGGATTCGGCCCGGACGGTAAAGAACGGTTGAGCAAAGCGCTGCGTCGGCACCTGTCGATCAAGAAAGGGCGCAAGGCTAGCGCAGGGATCATCGAAGTGAATTGCTTGGGCATCTGTCCCAAGGGTGCCGTAACGGTCGTCAGCGGCGCGGACAGTCGCGAATGGTTGCTGGTACGGCCCGGCGCTGATCTGGACGAGTTGGCGCACGGCCTGAAACTGGTCGATACGAAGCCGTAACCATATGAAATAGCGTTGCTTTGCTTAGGATCGTTAAAGCAATCCTTACCAATGCCGCCTAATTGGATGTAATGATCTCTTCAGCATCCTTATGGCGTTATTCACCCCTGGTTGGTCAACTGGCCATTGGGTTTTGCGGCCTTCTGACTCTCTACGCCATGCCGCCCGCGCGCGGCCTCATGCTGTTGGTCCCGTTGACGGCTACCGCGCGCCTGTCGCTGGTGCCGACGGCGGTCGCCCATGGTGGTCGGCTGGTTGCGGCCGGTCCATGGGCCGGATCGCTGGTGGTGCAGGGGGAAAGTGATCGTCTGGCAGGACCATTGCTAAAAAATGGCGTCATAACGCTGGCCAGCGATGCGCGCGGATGTGGAACGCCGGCATGATGAGCGCCGTCAACAGCCTCGACCGCCTGCGTCTCCAGGGGATGCGGATACTGGTCGCCGCCAGCATCCTGTGGACTTTCGCCCTGGGGGCGATGGCGCTGACACTGGGACTGGAACATGGCGGGCGGGCTATGCTTCTGTCCGTACTGGCCAACATTCTGCCCACGATCATGGTGGTGCGCCATCGCAGCGACAGGACGGCCCGGCTGATCATGGGTACGCTGGCGGCGGTTCAGCCGGCCATCGGCCTGTTTCTGCTGTCGGGTCATAGTTGGCAGATGGACGGCCATATGTATTTCTTCGTCGCGTTGGCCGGACTGGCACTGCTGTATGACTGGCGACCGATTCTGCTGTGTACGGGTTTGATCGCGGTTCACCATCTTGCGTTGAATTTCCTGTCGCCGGTCTGGGTCTTCACTGGTGGCGAGGATATCCAGCGCGTCTGCGTCCACGCCGTCGCCGTCATTCTGCAAGCGAGCATATTATCCTATGTCACCGTGCGGTTGCGCACGATGCTGGTCGCACTCGACGGAACATTGGCGGGGTCCGAACAACTGGCGCAGCAGGCCCAGATAGGTCGTGAGGCCGCCGAATCGGCGATGGCAGCCAGTCGGGAAGCCGACGCACGCGAAGCAGCGCTTCGCCGTGCGCAGGAAGCGGACAAGATGCGCATGGCCGCTGATCGTCGGACCCAGACTCTCGCCTTGGTGCGCGACTTTCGCCAGTCGGTATCTGCCATAGTGGGTGCGGTCGGCGCGGCGACGCACGAACTGGAGGAGTCCGCGCAGTTGTTGAACGATCTCGCCCGCCGCGCCAGCCTGGGCACGGGCGAAACCGCCGCCGCCGCCGAGCAATCCTCCGCCAGCGCGGCGTTGCTGTCCAGCCGCATCGAGCGCCTGTCCCAGTCGATTACAGCGATCGCCACCTCCGCGCATCAGCAGGCGACATTGGGCGGAGAAGCGCAGCGCGTGTCGAGTGCCGGTTATTCAGCGGTGCAGGAACTGGAAGGGCGAACTGGATCGATCACCAGCTTTGCCGATTCGATCACCGACATCGCTGCACGGACCAACCTGCTCGCGCTCAATGCCACGATCGAGGCAGCACGGGCGGGAGAGGTCGGGCGTGGCTTTGCCGTGGTGGCGGCGGAGGTCAAGCAACTGGCCAGTCAGACGACCAGCGCGACCGGAGAGATTCAAACGCTGGCCTGGTCGGCGCAACAGGGGGCGGGGGTGGCGCGCGATGCGCTGTCCGAAGTGGCTGGCGCTGTCGAACAACTGGCGGGTGCCGCCGATGCAATCCAGCGCGCCGTCGCTGACCAGCGCGATGCAGCGGCGGCGATCAACCAGTCGGCCCGCGACACCGCGCGCGATGCGACATTGATGACGCAGCAGATCGAGGGGGTAGCCGACGTCGCGCGCAACACGGAAACTCTGTCGGGGCGCGTATCCTGTGCGGCCACTGGCCTGTCGCGTACGGCGCAAAACTTACAGCGCGCCACCGATCTTTTCGTCGCGCAGTTGGAAGCTGCCTGACGACATGAACCCCCACGCCATCATAAGCGCGGGGGTTCATCAATCGGATCAGCCCTTCTGGTCGGCGCGGCTTGCACCCTGACCGTCGAGATTCTGGGCAGCGAAGTCCCAATTGATCGCTTCCTTCAGGATCTTTTCGGCATAGGCCGGACGCAGATTGCGATAGTCGATATAATAGGCATGTTCCCATACATCGAGGATCAGCAGTGGCGCATGGCCTTCATGTGCAACGGGCGTGTCGGCGTCATGATAGCTGGTGACTTCCAGCTTGCCGTCCTTCAGGACCAGCGCAGCCCAGCCGCTGGCGAAATGGCCTACGGCCTCCGCCTTTATCTTTTCGATCAGCGCATCGACCGATCCGAATGCTTCGTTGATCTTGTCAAGCAGTTCGCCCGTTGGTGCGGTCTTGGTCGGCGACAGCGAGTGCCAGTAAAATGTGTGGTTCCAGATCTGGCCGACCTGATTGAACAGACCGCCCTTGGCCGTCTTGATCAACTCGACGAGCGACTTGCCCTGCAGGCTCGCGTCGGCGGCGACCAGTTCGTTGGCCTTCACGACATAGGCATTATGATGCTTGCCATGATGATAGTCGAAGGTTTCGGCGGACAAAATCTCGCCAAAGGCATCCTTGGCATAGGGCAGGTCGGGCAGAACAAAGGCCATGACGGAACTCCTCGGTCTCGTTAGGGAACGGTCGCACAACGGCTGGCGCGGCCGGTTGGTTCAATGGTTCGGGCGGGGCGTGGTCGCCGCCGCAGCCGTGCCATATGCCCGCTCAACGCACATGGAAATAGATATGTGCCTATTGCGAAACGATCGCAGAAATAGGGGCTTACCCCTGCGGCGGGCTGGTCTCACCAATGTCGTCGCTGGCCGGTTCGTCGCCCAGACTCAGGCCGTGGCGCAGCAGCATCGGCACGTTGGCGCCCGCGAAGAGGACGGATATCACCGTCACGCCCCACACCTTGACCGCCAGCCATGTGTCGAAACTCATCGACCGGCGCATCGCTTCGTTGGCGATCGCCATGGCGATGAAGAAGATCGCCCAGTTGCGCGACAATTTCATCCACCCTTCATGGGTCAGCCCGTCATAGGCGGCCTGAAGCAGATATTTGAGCAACGGCTTGCCACGCGCCAGCCCGCCCAGCAGCATCAACGCGAAAAAGGCGTAGATGATGGTCGGCTTGATCTGGATGAAGCTCTGGTCGTGAAAATAGATGGTCAGGCCGCCGAAGAACAGGATCAGCAGCGCCGACAGCCACAGCATCGGCGACACACGGCCCAGCTTCACCTTGGAAATGATGACAGCGACGATGATCGCGATCATGAAGGCGGCGGTGCCGAACGTCATGGCCGTGATCGGATTATTCGCACCCCATAGCCAGCCCGCGCCCTTGTAGCTCAGGAAGAATATCAGCAGCGGCCCGAAATCCAGCGCCAGGCTGAGCGTGCCGCCATGCTTGGGCTGCGGTGCGGGTTTGGTGTCGATCATATTCTACTCCGTCATCCCGGCGCAGGCTGGAATGCCACTTTTCTGGGCGGTAGTCGGAAGAAAGAGAGATGCCAGCATCCGCTGGCATGACGGATGAAATATATCAGCGCGCATAAGCGGTTCCGGCGATCGCCCGCGCCATGTCGCCAGCATCGAAGGGGCGCAGATCCTCGATCTTTTCCCCCACGCCGATAGCATGGATGGGCAGACGAAACTTTTCCGCAGCCGCGACCAGCACGCCGCCGCGCGCCGTGCCGTCCAGCTTGGTCATGACCAGCCCGGTAACCTGTGCGGTTTCCTTGAAAACTTCGATCTGGTTCAACGCATTCTGTCCCGTGGTGGCATCCAGAACCAGCACAACGTCGTGCGGGGCGGCCGGGTTCAATCGGCCCAGCACGCGGCGGACCTTGGCCAGTTCGTCCATCAACTCAGTCTTGTTTTGCAACCGACCTGCCGTGTCCACGATCAGCACGTCGATGCCCGTCGCCGTTGCCTGCTTCACCGCGTCGTACACGATGCCCGCCGCGTCGCCGCCTTCCTTGCCCGCTACGATGGGAATGCCCAGTCGCTCGGCCCAAATCTTGAGCTGGCCGATGGCCGCCGCGCGAAACGTATCGCCCGCCGCCAGCATCACGCCATAATCCTGCTCCAGGAAATTATTGGCCAGCTTGGCGATCGTGGTCGTTTTGCCCGACCCGTTGACGCCGATGACGAGGATGACCTGCGGGCGCGGAAAGGCTTCGATCTCCAGCGGGCGGGCGACCGGAGCCAGCACCTTTTCGATCTCCTCCGCGATGATCTCGCGCAGATATTCCTCGGTCAGTTCGCGGTTATAGCGCCCTTCGGACAACCGCTCGCGCACCCGACCCGCCATCGCCGGACCAAGGTCGGACATGATCAGCGCTTCCTCGATCTCGTCGAGCGTCTGGTCATCGAGCGCGGTCTTGGTGAATAGGCCGGTGAGGTTTTCGCCTAGCCTGTCGGAAGTGCGCTTCAACCCGCCGAAAAGGCGGTCGCGCCAGCTGTTGCCGGTATCTGTCATTGCCCAGCCTCTTGCGCGATCAGCCCGTTCTTCTCAAGCCCTGTGATTGTGGTGCTTACTATGGAAGTCGGACGCTGCGGCGTATCGAACCGCACTGGCGCGAAATTTTCCGCATGACCGCTCATGCCGCTGCGCTCGACCAGCACTGACTGGGTGGTGCCGATCAGGCTGGCGAGCCAGGCCTTCCGCTGCCCTTCGCAGGCAGCACGCAGGTGGGCCGCGCGGGCCTTGATCGTGGCATGATCGACCTGCGGCATGCGCGCGGCGGGCGTGCCGGCGCGCGGCGAATAGGGGAAAATATGCCCATGAACGATGTGACATTCCTCGATCAGTTTCAGGCTGTTCGCGAACATCGCTTCATCCTCGGTCGGAAAGCCCGCGATGATGTCCGCGCCGATGCTGATTGCGGGGCGCGCGTTTTTCAGCCGTTCCACGATGCCAATCGCGTCGGCCCGGCTGTGGCGCCGCTTCATGCGCTTGAGGATCATGTCGTCGCCCGCCTGCAGCGACAGGTGCAGATGCGGCATCATCCGGGGTTCGTGTGCGATCAGGTCGAACAGACGCTCGTCTATCTCCACGCTGTCGATCGAAGACAGGCGCAGGCGGGGCAGGTCAGGCACGCCCTTCAATATACGTTCGACCAGCAGCCCCAGCGATGGGCTACCCGGCAGGTCGGGACCATAGCTGGTGACGTCGACCCCGGTCAGGACGATCTCTCTATAGCCCGCATCGACCAGCGACTTGGCCTTGTCGACCACGGCCCCGGCGGCAACCGAGCGGCTGTTCCCCCGACCATAGGGAATGATGCAGAAGGTGCAGCGATGGTCGCAGCCATTCTGCACCTCCAGAAAGGCGCGGGTGTGATCGGCAAAGGCGCTGGCCATATGCGGCGTAGTTTCCCGCACGGCCATGATGTCGGAGACCTTGACCTTCTCCGCCCCATATAACCCATCCGTCACCCCAGCGTAGGCTGGGGTCTCACTGCCTTTGAGCGATGCAGAGTGCCGTGAAGCTGGCAGATAGCTGGCCGCCTCCATCTTCTCCCGATTGCCGATTACGCCATCCACCTCAGCCATGGCAGCGAAGGACTGCGGCTCGGTCTGGGCCCCGCATCCCGTCACCATGATCCGTGCCTGGGGATTTGCCCGCCGCGCGCGCCGGATCGCCTGCCGCGTCTGGCTGACGGCCTGAGCCGTCACGGCGCAGCTGTTGACGACGATCAGGTCGTCCTGCCCCGCCGCCATTTCACGGATGGCTTCGCTTTCGGCAATGTTGAGGCGGCAACCCAGTGTGATGATTTCCGGCGGCATCTAAAAACGCGTCCAGTCCGCCTCGCCATCAAAGACATGGGTGGCAGGGCCGGTCATCTGGATGGTGCCGCCCGGCGTCCAGTCGATGACCAGATCGCCGCCCGGCAGGCTGACGGTCACCGGGCCGCTTGCCAGCCTGCGCCGGATCGCCGCGACGGCCGTGGCACATGCGCCGGTGCCGCAGGCGCGGGTGAGGCCAGCGCCGCGTTCCCATACGACGAGGCGGACATGGTGCTCGCTCAAGACCTGCGCGAAGTTGACGTTCACGCGGGCCGGAAATAACGGATCATGCTCGATCAGCGGGCCGAGGTGGTCGAAGTTCACACCGTTCAGATCGTCCACGAAGAAGATGACATGCGGATTGCCGACATTGACAGCGGCGGGGGCGGGCAGGTCTTCCCAGCTTGCGCCCATGGTCAGCGTGTCCATCGGGTAAGCGAGCGGAATCGCGTCCCATTCGAAACGCGGCGCGCCCATATCTACGCTGGCCCCGCCATCGACGGCGCGGGCGTCGAGCAGTCCCGCCTTGGTCCGAATCAGCACGTCGCGCCCGACGAACAAGGGTACGCAGCGCGTAGCGTTGCCGCAGGCCTCCACCTCGCTGCCATCGGCGTTGAAGATCTGCATCGACACATCGGCATCGTCGGCATGACCGATGACGATAAGCTGGTCGCAGCCGATCCCGGCATGCCGATCCGCAATGGCGCGCGCGCGGCTTGGCGTCATATCGACCGCGTGGTCACGCGCGTCGATAACGACGAAATCGTTGCCCAGCCCGTGCATTTTGGAGAAGCGTCCCATGATGGCGGGCATGTAGTGCTCAGATAGAGAAAAGGCGAGTCTGCGCGTCTGCTCTTTCACGCTTTGTCGTAGGCAATCACCGCCCTGCGTTGTCCATAGAGAAAATACACCGCCAGCCCGACCGCATTCCACGCCAGGCACGCCATGATCGTTTTCATTGGCAGGCTGGCGAACAGATAGGCGCAACCCCCGATCGCACCCAGCCCGACGAACCATGCGGCAGGCGCGCGGAATGGGCGTCGGATGTTCGGGCTACGGCGGCGCAGGACTAGGAGGCAGGCACCCACGGCGGCAAAGGCGATCAGCGTGCCTGCGTTGGCCAGCGCGGCGATTTCATCGATCGGCAGGGCGCCCGCGATGATCGCCACAAGTATGGCTGTCACTATGGTGATGCGCACTGGTGTGCCGCGCTTGGAAATCTTCGCCAGCGATTGCGGCAGGAAGCCGTCGCGCGCCATCACCAGAAAGATGCGGCTCTGGCCATAGAGGAAGCCCAGCAGAACGGTGGGCAGGGCGATGACGGCAGCGATGCCGACGATCCGCGCAACCCCGCCCTGACCCATTTCGCGCAGGATGAGAGCCAATGGTTCGGGGCTGTCGGCAAAGCGGGTGAAGGGCATGGCCCCGATCGCTGCGGCAGCGACGAGGACGTAGATCAGCGTGCAGATGATGAGCGACCCGACGATGCCGATGGCCAGATCGCGATCCGGGTTCTTCGCTTCCTCCGCTGCGGTTGATATGGCGTCAAAGCCATAGAAAGCGAAGAAGATGATTGCGGCGGCGGCCATCACGCCGCGCTCGACCCCATCCGGTCCCATATGCTTGGTAAAGCCAAAGGGCATGAACGGGTGCAGGTTTTGCGCGTCGAAGGCGGGGAGGGCGACCCACACGAACAGGCTGAGCGTCGCAATCTTGATAAGGACGAGCACGCTGTTAAGGCGCGCGCTTTCACGGGTGCCTAGCATCAACAGGCCCGCGACCACCGCGATGATGAAGATGGCGGGAAGATTGATAACGCCGCCCAGTTCCGGTCCCTGCGTCAAGGCTTGCGGAAAGCCCACGGACGTCAGCAGCGGCGCGGCATAGCCTGACCAGCCGACCGCCACGGTCGATACGACCAGACTATATTCCAGGATGAGGCTCCACCCGACGATCCAGGCAATGCCTTCGCCCAGCGCGACATAGCTATAGCTGTATGCGCTGCCTGCCGCAGGCATCATCGTGGACAGTTCGGCATAGCAAAGGGCAGCGCATGCGCAGATCGCGCCCGCTATGGCGAAGGACAGGAGGACGGATGGCCCGGCCCGGTCGGCGCCCACGCCGATCAGGGTCAGGATGCCAGTGCCCACGATCGCGCCGACGCCCAGCGCCAGCAGATGTGGCCATGACAGGGTGCGCGCCAGCCTGTGCCCTTCGTTGGCGGGTGTCATCGCCTCCATCGACTTGCGGCGTGTCCAGCTCATGATCTTGGCGTTCCCCTTTTATCGCTGTACAATTAGCTGGCGCAAAGTCGGCTCCGGTGCAAGTGGAGCGCGCGACTGCATGCGCCTTGTTGCAATCGGAAGCGCCTTGCGCTACGGGCGCGGTGCAGTAGGGCGGTTTTCCGTCCGAACCCTGACATATCCATTGGGTGCAAGAGGCGCTCTGTATGGACGCTGGTTGGCGAGGTTTCGCCCACCGGCGATTTTGTCGTTTGATGGGTTGATGCACGGTTTTGCGGGCTTTGGCCCGATATGAGGTGATGATGTTCGATTCGCTAAGCGATCGTTTGAGCGGGGTATTCGACAAACTACGTGGGCGCGGTGCGCTGACGGAGGACGATGTCCGCGCCGCGATGCGCGAGGTGCGAATCGCGCTGCTGGAAGCCGACGTCGCCTTGCCCGTCGTGCGCAGTTTCGTCGATCAGGCGACCGAACGTGCGGTCGGCAGCGACGTGTTGCGGTCCGTCACGCCGGGTCAGATGGTCGTCAAGATCGTGTCGGACACGCTGACCGAAACGCTGGGTTCGCAAGCGTCCGACCTGATGATCGACGTCACGCCGCCCGCCGTCATCATGATGGTGGGCCTGCAAGGGTCGGGCAAGACCACGACGACGGCCAAGATCGCCAAGCGTTTGAAAGAGCGTGAGCGCAAGAAAGTTCTGATGGCGTCGCTCGACGTCCAGCGTCCGGCCGCGCAGGAACAGCTTGCCGTGCTTGGCACGCAGATTGACGTTGCGACTTTGCCGATCGTCGCGGGGCAGCAGCCGGTCGAGATCGCCCGCCGTGCGCTCCAGTCGGCCAAGTTGCAGGGCTTTGACGTCGTCATGCTCGACACGGCTGGTCGATTGCATGTCGATCAGGCGTTGATGGACGAGATGAAGGCTGTCGCCGACGTCAGCAATCCTGCCGAAATCCTGCTGGTGGTCGATTCGCTGACCGGTCAGGATGCGGTAAACGTTGCGCAGAATTTCACGGCGCAGGTGCCGTTGACCGGGGTGGTGCTGACTCGCATGGACGGCGACGCGCGCGGTGGTGCGGCGCTGTCGATGCGAGCGGTGACGGGGCGGCCGATCAAGTTCGCGGGCACCGGCGAAAAGCTGGACGCGCTGGAACTGTTCCACCCTGAGCGGGTCGCGCAGCGTATATTGGGCATGGGCGATGTCGTCTCGCTGGTCGAACGGGCCGCCGAATCTATCGACGCGGATGAAGCTGACAAGCTGGCCAAGAAGATGGCCAAGGGTCAGTTCGACATGAACGACCTGCGCGCGCAGCTGGGCCAGATGCGCCGCATGGGCGGGCTTGGCGCGCTGGCGGGCATGCTGCCGGGCCTGAAAAAGGCGCAGGCGGCGATGGCCAACAGCGGCGCGAACGACAAGACGCTGATCCATCTGGACGCGATGATCGGGTCGATGACGCCCAAGGAGCGGGAGAGGCCCGCGATCATCAGCGCCAAGCGCAAGATCCGCATCGCCAAGGGCGCAGGCCGCACCGTGCAGGACGTCAACCGTCTCCTGAAAATGCATCAGGAAATGGAAAGCGCGATGAAGAAGATCCGCAAGATGGGCGGCCTGAAAGGGCTGGCTAAGATGTTCGGCGGGGGCGGCATGGGCGGTCTTGGCGGAGCGGGTGGTCCCGATGGCGGCGCGGGTGGTCCCGACCTGTCGGGACTGGGCGGGCTTGGTGGATTGGGCGGTAACATGCCCAAATTGCCGCCGGGCTTTCAGAATTTCATGAAGAAATAATTCGTTTTCAAGTTTCAGATCAAAGTAGAAAGGTAAGTTCCATGGCAACGTCCATTCGTCTGTCGCGCGGCGGCTCCAAGAAGCGCCCTTATTATCGCATCGTCGTGGCCGACAGCCGCGCGCCGCGTGATGGCAAGTTCATCGAGCGCATCGGCAGCTACAACCCCGTGCTGCCCAAGGGCGACGAAAAGCGCGTTGTGCTGGACACCGAACGTGCGAAGCACTGGGTCGCCGCTGGTGCGCAGCCGACCGATCGCGTTGCGCGCTTCCTGGACGCCGCTGGCGTGAAGGAGCGCCCTGCGCGCAACAACCCGAACAAGGCCGTGCCGGGCCAGAAGGCCAAGGATCGCGCCGAAGATCGTGCGACCAAGGCCGCCGAAGCGCAGGAAACCGCCGACGCCGCACGCGCCGCTGCTGAAGAAGCTGCCAAGGCACCGGTTGAAGCGCCTGCTGACGAAGCACCTGCCGTCGAAGCGCCTGCTGAAGACGCGCCAGTTGCTGAAGAGGCTCCTGCCGAAGAAGCCGCTGCTGAAAAGACCGAGGGCTGAACCCCTTGACCGACAAGCCCGTCACTCTCGCCGCGATCGTCGGCGCCCATGGAGTGGCGGGCGAAGTCCGTCTGAAGCTGTTTGGCGAAGGGGTCGAGAGCCTCAAAAGCTATGGCAGTTTCGATGCGGCGGGGCGCAGGTTGACGTTGAAGTCGCTGCGCCCCGGCTCCAATGGCGCTGTCGCGCGCTTTGCCGAGGTCAGCGATCGCAGTGGAGCCGAAGCGCTGCGGGGCACGGCATTGACCGTCCCGCGATCCGCCCTGCCGCCTTTGGGCGAGGGCGAATATTATCATGCCGACGTGATCGGCCTGCCGTGCCTGTCCAGCGAGGGCGAGGCATTGGGCGCGATCATCGCGATCGAGAATTTCGGTGCTGGCGACGTTATCGAAATCCAGCGGCCCCCGGTCGATGGCGCGAAGGGCAAGCGGTTCATGGTGCCGATGCATGCTGTGACCTTGTCGGATGACGGCGCGCTGATTGACGCTTTGTTCGTGGAATGACGGGGCGGGCGGCGGATCGTCCGGTCGTCAATTCCCTGAGCGAGCACCACATATATTGCGCCTTTTGATAGGCTGACAGCGCTGTCCAACATGGGTTGGTGGGACACCTGTCTGGACGGCGCGGGTGGCTTGGCTTAAGCGCGGATCATGTCCAACATCCTCATTGCCGTCTATTTGCTGATCATGCTGGGTGCGGGCTGGCGTCTGTTTGGCATGGCGTGGTCGCGCGGCGTGAAGACAGCGGCGGGGGCGTTGCTGGTCTGTCCGTTGCCGATGCTGTTCCTGCTGCCAGCGCTGCTGCATCCTGACCGGCCCTTTGCTGACATCCTGCTAGGGCTTGGCCTCGTGCTGCTGCTGTGCGGGACGCTGTGTCTGTGTGCCGGGATGGGCGTGGCGTGGATGCGGATGCGTCGGGCATGAGCTTTGCCGCGCAGATATTGACGCTCTACCCGGAAATGTTTCCGGGGCCATTGGGCGTGTCGCTGGCGGGCCGTGCGCTGGCGGAGGGAACATGGTCGTGCGACCCGATCCATATCCGCGACTTTGCCACTGACAAGCATCGCACGGTGGACGATACCCCGGCTGGGGGCGGGGCGGGGATGGTGTTGCGCGCGGACATCCTGTCCCGGTCCATCGACCATGCGATGGCGCAGCGGCCCGACCTGCCCGTGCTGGCGATGACGCCGCGTGGCGCGCCGATTACGCAGGCGCGGGTGCGGCAGTTGGCGGAGGGGCCGGGGGTGACGATCCTGTGCGGGCGGTTCGAGGGGTTTGACGAGCGGATTTTCGACGCCAGACCGATCGAACAGGTCAGCATGGGCGACATAATCTTGTCCGGTGGCGAGATGGCGGCGCTGCTGCTGCTCGATGCTTGCGTCCGGCTGCTTCCCGGTGTAATGGGCGCGGCTTCCAGTGGGGTGGAGGAGTCCTTTGAAACGGGGCTGCTCGAATATCCACACTATACCCGCCCGGTCGAATGGGAGGGGCGCACGATCCCGCAGGTGTTGCGATCGGGGGATCATGCTAAGATCGCCGCCTGGCGGAAACAACAGGCGGAGGATGATACACGGCTAAGGCGGCCGGACCTTTGGGAACGTCACATCGACGTTCGGGTCCAGTCGCCCTCTGGTGCGCAACGTAGAACTAAGGACTGACGTCATATGAACATCATCCAGCAGATCGAGGCGGAAAACATCGCCGCCCTCGGCAAGGACATCCCCGATTTCCGCCCCGGCGACACCCTGCGCGTCGGCGTGAAGGTGGTCGAAGGCGAGCGTAGCCGTGTCCAGAACTACGAAGGCGTGTGCATCGCGCGTTCGAACAAGGGCATGGGTTCCAACTTCACCGTGCGCAAGATTTCGTTCGGCGAAGGCGTGGAGCGCGTATTCCCGCTCTATTCGCCCAACCTGGATTCGATCACCGTTGTCCGTCGCGGCATCGTGCGTCGCGCCAAGCTCTATTATCTGCGTGGCCGGACCGGCAAGCGCGCTCGCATCGCCGAGCGCCGCGACGTCCGCACCGAAGGCTGATCTTCACCGATCATTGGCTGACGCAATAGAGGCGGCGGTTCCGAGAGGGGCCGCCGCTTTTTTGTTTGGGTGTCGATGGGGGGTGTGTTTGGGAGAGGGGGACACCCCTCCGTCGGCGCTGCGCGCCGCCACCTCCCCTTGCAAGGGGAGGATCTAAGAATGTGGAGCGCTTCCCCTTTTAACTTGGTTCAGCATCCATCGCGCCCAAAAAGCCATGTAGGGAAGGTTCGGGAACCGGCCGCCCGGTGGGGCTTTCCTTTCCTGTAGGACAGGAGATGGATGCTATGCGCATCGGGTTATGGATGGCGGTCGCCGGGATGGCGGCTATGCCGGTTGCGGCGATAGCGGCGGGTGGGAGCCTGTGGCATTATACATTCCAGAACGGGATTGCCGAATATCTGACCGGTGAGTGGGATGCGACGACCGGCGGGGCGCTGAACCTGTCGTGCAGGGGCAAGGGTGTGTCGATCATGCCGCAGATCAGGGGGCAGGCGCCGCCTGCCAATAGCCGATTGCGGCTGACGGCATCGTCGCGCGCCGGGTCGCGCGAGACGGCTTTTATGACGGATGCGCAGGGTAGCGTGCAGATCGCCGATGCGGGGGCGTCTGCAGCCTTTCGCCAGCTATGGGGCGATCTGCGTGGGCGGGACATCGTGACGGTGCGCTATGCCGATGGGCGTCAGGTCGTGCTGTCACTGGCAGGCGCGCAAAAGACACTGCCTACTAGGCCTTGCGGGTGATGTAATATGGAATATCTGATCGGATCGGCGCTGCTGGCGGTACTTCTGACTGTTGGCGTGTGCCGCTATGGCGCGCGGCGGTGGCCGGGGATGAGCGGGCGGCGGCATGTGCTGGTGTCGGCCAGTGCGTTTCCGATGCTGGCCGTGCTCGCTTTTGTCGTGGCCGTCGTCGTGACGCTAGCGCAGGCATCGCCGCAGGAACCGGGTGGCTCGGTCGGCATGGTCATCTTTGCGATGGTCTTTTTTCTGTTCTACGCGCTGTGCATCGGTGTCCTGGTGGGGATTCCGACGGCAATCATCATGCGGCGCGTCCTGCGGCGATCAGGCTGGCGCGCGGCTGGTGAACCATAGGCCGCCCAGACTGATCGCCGCTGCCGCCGACATATAGAGGCCAACGAGGCCGACGCCCTGCGCCGCGATCAGCCAGGTTGCTACGATGGGTGCGAGCGCGCCGCCGAGGATACCGCCCAGGTTAAAGGCGAAGGATGCGCCGGTGTAGCGTAGCTGGATCGGGAAGAGAGCGGGCAGGTAAGCGCCGAGCGGGCCATAGACGAAGCCCATCAGGAACAGCGCGAGGCTGAGTATCGCGAAGACCGGCAGCAGCGCGCCGGTGCCGATCATCGGGCCGAAGATCAGGCCCATGAACACGGTGCCGATGCAACCCCATGCCAGCACGCGAGTGGGGCTGGATTTGTCGGCCCACCATCCGGCGATCACGATGCTGATTGCCATGAACATAATCGCGCCCAGCTGAATCGACAGAAACTGGCCACGCGGGATTTGGAGCGTGGTGGTGCCGTATCCCAGCGCGAAGGCGGTCGCGATATAATAGATGGCGAAGCAGGCGACGACGGCGAAAGTGCCGGCGATGGCCGCGCCCAGATGATTGCGCAGCAGGTCGGCGAGCGGCATGGCGGGCGGCGGTGCTTCGGCCTGCGCGGCGGCGAACTCCGGCGTTTCGGTGAGTTTCAGGCGGACCCAGAGGCCAAGGAAGACGAGGACCGAACTGCCCAGAAATGGCAGGCGCCAGCCCCATGCGTAGAAATCGGCGTCCGACAGCATCGTGCCGAGGATCAGGAACAGGCCGTTGGCGGCGATGAAGCCGACCGGGGCGCCCAGTTGCGGGAACATGCCAAAGCGCGCGCGCCAGCCCGGCGGGGCGTTCTCCACCGCCAGCAGGGCCGCGCCGCCCCATTCGCCGCCAAGGCCAAGCCCCTGCCCGAAGCGCAGGATGCACAGGATGAGCGGCGCCCACCAGCCGATCTGCGCATGGGTGGGCAGGAAGCCGATGGCGAGCGTGCAGCCGCCCATCAGCATCAGCGACGTAACCAGCGTCGCCTTACGCCCTACACGGTCGCCATAATGGCCGAAGATCGCCGCGCCCAGTGGCCGGGCGAGGAAGGCAAGCGCGAGGCTGCCATAGGAGGCGAGCAGTTGCGCGGAGGGGGAGGAGGAGGGGAAGAAGAGCGTTGGGAAGATCAGGCTGGCGGCAGTGGCGTAGATGTAGAAGTCGTAAAATTCGACCGCCGTGCCGATCAGGCTGGCCGACAGGACACGCTTGTGCCGCCACATTTCGCCTATGCCGTTTGTGTTGGTCATGTCCTGTTCTCCGCCCCAAATCGCTTAATTTAATCTCGTCATTCCCGCGCAGGCGGGAATCCATCTCCGGCTTTATCCTATGCGGCGCAGGCGGGAGATGGGTTCCCGCCTGCGCGGGAATGACGGTCTTTTTAGTTCTTCCGTTTCTGGTTTAGCAATTCATAGGCCATCACCGCTGTCGCCACCGCTGCGTTCAGGCTGTCGGCCTTGCCCAGCATCGGCATCTTGACCAGCAGGTCGCATTCCGCCTCGTAGTCTTCCGGCAAGCCCTGCGCTTCGTTGCCGACGAGCAGGAAGGCGGGGCTTTGATACGTCGGTGCCTGATAGTCGTGCGTGGCTTTGAGGCTGGTGCCGATCAGTTCGCCCGGACCGGCGCGCAGCCAGGCCATGAATTCGGGCCAGCGGGCCTGTGTGATCGACTGGGTGAAGAGCGCGCCCATGCTGGCGCGCACGGATTCGACCGAGAAGGGATCGACGCAATCGTCGATGAGGATGATGCCGCCCGCGCCGACCGCGTCGCCGGTGCGTAATATGGTGCCCAGGTTGCCGGGGTCGCGCAGCGATTGGGCGACGATCCAGATGTCGGCGCTGGCGCGGTCCAGCTTTGTCAGCGGGGTCAGCCGGTCGCGATAGACGCCCACGACCGCCTGCGCATTATCCTTGCCGCTGATCTTGGACAGGATGTCGGGCGTGGTTTCGATGATGTCGTAGCCTGCTTCTTCCCCGCCTGCCGCCTCCATCGCGGCGATCAGGTCCAGCGCGAGCGGGTGGCTGGACCCGGCGTGGAACAGCATTTGCGGCAAGACGCCTTCCTCGCGTGCTTCGGTCAGGATGCGGAGTCCTTCGGCGAGGAACAGCCCTTCGGCCTTGCGATGTTTCTTTTCGCGCAAGGATCGGACGCGCTTCACCAGCGGGTTGGAAAATCCGGTGATCTCGCGTGCCACTATGCTGTCGTTCCCTACCAGAATGAACGGCTGCTCTAGCGATCTGCCGCACAAAAGGACAGGGGGCTTTGGCAAAGCGACATCCGTAATGGAACCGCAACGATCGCCATGGATTTTGACCCCGACTTTGCCTAGGGGGACTTGATGAGCACGCCGACACGATCCTATAAATTGGAAGACGGGTTCTTCCTGTGCCTGGTCATCCTTGTCACCATTGCCTTTGCCGCCGTGCTGGAGCCATTTTTTGCGGCCGTGCTGTGGGGCGTGATCGTCGCCATCCTGTTCTGGCCGATCCAGCAGCGGATCGCGGCAAAAATGCCAGAGCGGCGCACCAGTGCTGCGCTGATTACATTGCTGCTGATCATCGCGATCGTCATCATCCCGGCGATATTCCTGGCGTTCGCGCTGATTCAGGAAGCGGCGCATATCTATGCGCAGATTCAGTCCGGCCAGATTGATTTCGCTCGCATGTTTTCGCAAATGCAGGCGGCGTTGCCCGAATGGGCGCATGGCATGTTGCGGCGCTTTGGCCTCAGTAATTTCGACGCTGCGCGCATTACCGTGACGCGCGGGCTGACGAGCAGTTTTCGCACATGGGCGGGGCAGGCGCTGCTGATCGGGCAGGGCGCGTTCAGCTTCATCATTGCGCTGGGCGTCATGCTGTATCTGGCGTTCTTCCTGCTGCGCGACGGGGATCGCCTGTCGAAGCGCTTTTCCGAGGCTGCGCCGTTGCGCCCGCATCAGCGCGAGGCGCTGTTGAGCCGTTTCGTCATCGTGATCCGCGCGACGGTGAAGGGCAGTCTGGTCGTTGCCATCGTACAGGGCGTGCTGGGCGGGATCATCTTCTGGGCCGTTGGCATACAGGGCGCGCTATTGTGGGGCGTGCTGATGGGCGCTTTCTCACTATTGCCCGCCATCGGCGCGGCGATCGTGTGGGGACCAGTGGCGCTCTATCTGTTTGCGACGGGCGCGATCTGGCAGGCGGCGGTGGTCGTGGCGGCTGGCGCGATCATCATCGGATCGGTCGATAATGTGCTGCGCCCGATACTGGTGGGCCGCGATACGCGCATCCCCGACTATGTCGTGCTGATTTCCACGCTGGGCGGGATCGAGCTGTTCGGGTTCAACGGGATCGTGATCGGGCCGGTCATCGCCGCGCTGTTCATATCGACATGGAACATCTTCACCCAGATGCGCCGTGAAGGGCAGATCGCCGATTGAGGGGCTGAGCGCGGGGAGGGTTTATTCCTCCCCGAACTTGTCCTCGACAAGAGTGACGAGCTTGAGCAGCGCGTCGGCGGCTTCCGGGCCACTGGCCTTGATCGTGATGCTGTCGCCCATCGCCGCGCCCAGCATCATCAGCCCCATGATCGACGTGCCGGTGACATGGTTGCCATCCTTGGACACCAGAATCTCGGCAGGCAGGCCGCTGGCCAGTGTCACGAATTTGGCGCTGGCGCGGGCGTGCAGTCCCCGCTTGTTGCTGATCCTGACGTCCCGGCTGATTTCGTTCATGTGGTGCTGCCCAACAGTTCCGACGCTACGCTGATGTATTTCTGACCCGCTTCGCGCGCGGCGGCGACGGCGGCGCGGACGTCCATGACCTTGCGCGCGCTTTCCAGACGGATGAGCATGGGCAGGTTGATGCCTGCGATCACTTCGATCTCGCCAGCTTTCAGCAGCGATATGGCAAGGTTGGACGGCGTGCCGCCGAACAGGTCGGTCAGCAGGATGACGCCCGTGCCATCGTTGACGTGCGCGACCGCCGTCGCGATGTCCGCGCGGCGCAATTCCATGTCATCCTCCGGCCCGATGCAGATCGTTGCGATCTGCTGCTGGGGGCCAACGACATGTTCCATGGCCACGACGAATTCGGTCGCCAGCGACCCATGGGTGACGAGTACGAGTCCGATCATGTGCTTTTGGCGCCCACCTGCTTCATGCTGCTTGCTTTCGGGCCTCCCGGTCGATGCTTCTCCAGACTATCCTGGGGCGCCGATTCCATATTGCGGTGCGAGACCGTGGGCGAAAAGCCCGCGTCTTGCAAGTATTTGGCGACACGGGTCGCGACATGCACGGAACGATGGCGTCCTCCGGTGCAGCCGAAGGCAACCGTAACATAGGCTTTGCCCGCGTCCGCATAGCGCGGCAGCAGGGTGATGAGCAGATCCTCGATCTTGCCCACCGCATCCTCATAGGCGGGATCGGCCATGATATAGGCGGCGACGTCGGCATCCAGACCCGTTCTGGGCCGCAATGCTTCGTCCCAATGCGGATTGCGCAGGAAACGCATGTCGAACATCAGGTCGGCGTTGCGGGGCACGCCGCGCGAAAAGCCGAAGGACATGATGGTCAGCACCGGGTCCGACGATCGCTCGCCTGCAAAGCGGCTGCGGATTTCCTGTTGCAGGCCGTTGCTGTTGAAGCTGGTCGTGTCGATGACCTGTGTTGCCCATCGGCGCAGCGGTTCGGTCAGTTCCCTTTCGCGCGCGATGCCGTCGGCGGCGGGTCGATCCAGCGCCAGCGGGTGACGGCGACGCGTTTCGGCGAAGCGACGTTCCAGTTCCGTGCCGGAGCAATCGAGGAACAGGGTTTCGATGGCCTGACCATATTTTTCGCGCAGCGCCTTGATCCGCTGAACGATGGCATGGGCGTCGAAACCGCGCGTGCGCGCGTCGATGCCCAGCGCGAGGGGGCGTTCATCTTCGCCTGCATGGCCAGCGGCCAGCGGCGTGTCGAGCAGCCGGTCGAGCAGGACGAGGGGCAGATTGTCCACTGCTTCCCAGCCCATATCCTCCAGCGTTTTGAGCGCCGTCGTCTTGCCTGCGCCAGACAGGCCCGACAGCAGCAGGATCGTCTTGGGATAGGCGCCGGGCGTCATGGGGCGAGGGGCAGGCCGAAGGTGCGCAGCGCCAGCTCGACCTTGATCGGCGCGGACGATTCGAATGGGGCGATTTTCATCACTGGCACATCCATGCCCGCCACCCGGCGCAGCATGGGCGTGAGCGGCATGCGATCGACGACATCGAACAGATCGACCAGCAAGGCGACGGGGGTCTGCGGTGCATGGGGCATGGGGACGAGGCCGATGCCGCGCACTTCGATCATGCCCGCGATCGTGGCGGGGGCGGCGGCGACCAGTTGGCCGTCCAGACGCTGGACCAGCGTATAGTCGTCGCTGACCAGCGTTGCGCCCCGGTCGATCAGACGCAGTGCGAGGTCCGACTTGCCGGTCCCGCTTGGCCCGCACAGCAATATGGCGCGGCCATCAATGGCCACGCTGGTCGCGTGAAGCGTTTCGGATGAAAGTGCGCGTGCCATGTCCCCGCATGCTTGTAGGGGCGGTGGGGGCAAACGGGAACCGGTTTTTATTGGGGGGCGGTGTGCCATTCTGTGCGGGTTGGGTGTGAAGAAGGATGGCCCTTCGACAGGCTCAGGGCGAACGGGCTTTTGACAGTCACTGACCCGCCTGATCCTTACCCTTCAGTGCCTCTGCCAGTGAGACGGTCGCGCTGCCTCTGCGGGCGGGGGCGGTCTGGCTGGGGTCGGGTTTCCAGCCGGACAGATAGACGATGGCCATTTGTTCGGCGGTGCGGCCGTCCGGGTCGGCGGCTTTGGCGAAATGCTCCGCTGCGTCGGCCAGCACGGCGCGGGTCAGGGGCGGGGGGCGATTGGCCAGCGCGTTGCCCGCGCCCATGAAGCGCAGGTCATGCATCAGGCGCGCGATGTCGCCATAGCGAATGGAGAGGGTTTCGCCATCGGCCACGGGCATGGCGAAGCCGGTGCGGCTGAGCAGGTCGCCCGCCGCGCGCACGTCGATCTGTGGGTGGACATGCTGGCCGGGACGGTCGCCTTCCGCGCCAAGCAGGGCGGATTTCAGGCGGGGCAAGCTGCCCGCGCCGGAAAAGGCGGCGAGCATCAAGCCGTCGGGGCGCAGGATACGTCGCATCAGGATCAGCGCGCCGGGCAGGTCGTTGACGCTGTCGAGCGTGCCGCAGGCGAGGATGAGGTCGAAACTATTGTCGGCAAAGGGCAGGGCGTCCTCGTCCGCCTGAACCCCGCCCGCTCCCTTTGCCGTCAGGAAGCCGGGGTCGATGCAGGCGACGCGCTTGCCCATCGCCCGCAGGCTCGTGCGGGCGCTGCCGTCCGGGCAGCCGATGACGAGCGCTTCGGGCAAGTCACGTTGCACGTCGCCCAGCCGGTCGATCAGTTCGTCCAGCATCATGCGATAGAGAAAGTCGTGATCGGCAAAGCGCGGCACCATCCGGTCACGCTGGCGGGCGCGTAGGCGCCGGTCGAAAATATCGGGACGGGGCGTGTCGTTGGCGGCGGTCATGGCGGGCCTTGTGCATCGGCGGGCAAGCGGCGACAAGGCAGATCATGTCGCTGCCGCTGCTTCTCAAGGCCACATTCCGCCCGATACTGGATTATGCGCTACCGCCGCGCTGCCCCGGTTGCGGGGCGATCGTGGGGGAGGATCATGGGTTTTGCCTGACCTGCTGGAGCGGGATGGAGTTTCTGGGCGAACCCTGTTGCGCGCGATGCGGCGTGCCGTTTGAACATGACATGGGCGCGGGCGCGGAGTGCGGCGCGTGTCTGGCCGATCCGCCGCCGTTTGACAGCGCGCGCGCCGTGCTGGCCTATGGCGATGTGGCACGCACGGTCGCGCTGCGCCTGAAATATGGGCGGCGTATCGGGCTGGCGCGGCTGATCGCGCGGCAGATGGTGCGCCATGTCGGGGATGTGGATGGCGATCCGCCCGTGATCGTGCCAGTGCCGCTGCATCGCTGGCGCCTGTGGGGGCGGGGGTTTAACCAGTCGGCGCTGATCGCCGATCATCTGGGGCGGCTGACGGGGCTGGCAGTGGACAGGCATGGATTGCAGCGGGTGCGGCGGACGCAGCCTTTGCGCGGCATGAATGGCAAGGCGCGGGCCAAGGCGGTGCAGGGGGCATTTGCATTAGCGCAGGGGCATGGGCTGAAAGGGCGGCGGGTGGTGCTGGTCGATGATGTGCATACCAGTGGGGCCACGGCGGCCGCCTGCGCGCGCATACTGCGCCGGGGCGGGGTGACGGATATTCGGCTGCTCTGCTGGGCGCGGGCCATGCCGGGGCGCGAAACGAGCCATGGCACCGATTGACAAAGCCGCGCGTTCCCCCAATTTCAGGGGCAAGGAGTTTTCATGGCTAAAGTCGAAATCTATACCAAGGCATTCTGCGGCTATTGCGCGCGGGCCAAGGCGTTGCTCAACGACAAGGGCGTCGCGTTCGAGGAATATGACATCACGATGGGCGGACCCAGGCGTGACGAGATGCTGGGGCGCAGCAATGGCGGCATGACCGTCCCGCAAATCTTCATCGACGGGGCGCATATCGGTGGCAGCGACGACATGGCTGCGCTGAACCGACAGGGCAAGCTCGACGGGTTGCTGGGTCTTTGACCAACATGCGCGCTGCCTTGTTTCAGATGACGAGTGGGGTCGATCCTGCCGTCAATGCCGCTGCGATCGTGGATGCGATCGGGCGGGCGAAGGCGGGCGGCGCGGACATGCTGTTCACGCCGGAAATGGCCGGATGCCTGGACCGGGACCGGACGCGCGCGGCGGCGACGTTGCGGTCGGAGGCCGACGATCCTGTGCTGGCGGCGGTACGGGATGCGGCGGCAAAAGCGGGGCTGTGGGTGCATATCGGGTCGTTGCCGCTGAAGGATGAGCGGGCCGATGGCCGCTGGGCCAATCGCAGCTTTCTGATCGACGATCGCGGTGCGATCCGGGCGCGGTACGACAAAATCCATCTGTTCGATGTCGATCTGGCTTCGGACGAAAGCTGGCGGGAATCGTCGGTCTATGGGCCGGGGGAGCAGGTCGTCGCGGCGGATACGCCATGGGGGCGGATGGGCTTTTCCATCTGTTACGACATGCGGTTCCCAGACCTGTATCGCGCGCTGACCAATGCGGGGGCGACGATTTTGCTCGCGCCTGCCGCCTTTACCGTGCCGACGGGGCAGGCGCATTGGCATGTGCTGTTGCGCGCGCGCGCGATCGAGGCGGGATGCTTCATGATCGCGACGGCGCAGGTGGGGTTGCATGAGGACGGGCGAACCACTTATGGGCATAGTCTGGTGGTCGATCCGTGGGGGGCGGTGCTGCTGGACATGGGTGACGTTGGGGGACTGGCCTTTGCCGATCTGGATATGGGGCAGGTCGCCGATGTGCGCGGCCGCGTGCCTGCCATCACGAACCGGCGGGATATTCCGGCACAGGTGACGCTGGCATGATTATATTCGACCTGAAATGCGAGGGGCAGGGCCATGTGTTCGAGGCGTGGTTCGGGTCCAGCGCGGACTATGCCGACCAGCAGGCGCGCGGGCTTATTGCCTGTCCGCTGTGCGGCGACGGGCGGGTCGGGAAGGCGGTGATGGCACCCGCCGTGAGTGCCAAGGGTAATCGCGCGGTGGCACCTGTGGCAGCGCAGAGCGAAGAGGCCAAGCCGGTGGCCATGGGTTCAGGCGATGAGGCCAGGATGCGCGCGCTGGTCGATGCGATGGCGCAGGCGCAGAAAAAGGCGCTGGAAGGATCGACCTGGGTCGGGCGCGGATTTGCCGAACAGGCGCGTGCGATGCATTATGGCGAACAGGACCGCACCAGCATCCATGGCGAAGTCGCGCCGCAGGAGGTGAAGGAATTGATCGCCGAAGGGGTGGAGGTCGCGCCGCTGCCCTTCCCCGTGATCCCGCCCCAAGCGAAGAACTAAGGGCGCTGATCGGCGGGGCATGACGGTGGCGTGATCCGGTTGACGGAGGCCATGGCCATGGCTATCGCCCAAAGGCTGAAAGCCCTGCGCTTTCGCCCGGTGCACCCGTAGCTCAGCAGGATAGAGCATTAGATTCCTAATCTAAGGGCCATGGGTTCGAATCCCGTCGGGTGCACCACAATTGCCAATTAAGCCTCCTTTTCCAAGAGGTTGTCGTCCCGATTGGCTAACCTCTTGCGGAGGTTAGCCATCAACATGTCGCCCGCCTCGTCGGAAAGCGTCTTTTGATCGGCGGCTGCGGTATAGCGGGCAACCTCGCTATCCGTCGTGTGACCGGTCCAAGATTTGATTTGTTGGTTGCTACATCCTGCCTCTGCAAAGCGCCGCGCCGCCGCCTTACGAAGCCCGTGCGCGGTGCAGTTTGGCAACCCAGCCTTATCGCACCAGACGCGGAACCTGTTCCCGAATCCCTTCTCGCTAAACGGCCTTCCAAACCCGTTTAGAATGAAGATCATTGCATGGGAGGGAGTAGCCAAGATCGAGATGGCAAGAGGTGGCAGGATAGGAAGGCTGACCGTGACTGTGGATCGGCGTGCAAAAAGGACCCCGTTAGCGGGGTGATCGGCGTCTAAAAGGGACCCCTCATTTCGATGGTTTAAGCAGCCGGCTGGATTTTCAGGCGGCGAGATCGGGATGTTGGTTTTG
>NZ_JBAQOK010000026.1:0-60557 GCF_049304695.1 Sphingobium sp. | reverse complement strand
CGACCCTTTCGTTCAGCGACGGCGTGACGACGCAGGAAGGCGATGTGTTCGAAATCGACGCTGCGCCCTTCACCCTGCCCCTGCGCAACCCCCTCGCCCGCGCACAGAGCGTCAACGTCGCCGTCAGAGCACTCTGATCCCATTCCGGCCCCGCTTCAACGACCTGATCTGCCGACGCGGGGCGGCATCCGCCCAGCGCCTGGCGATTTTCCACTTGCCCCGGCGGCTATCCCATGCACAGAGCTTGCCAACTGCCGCCGGGCGGGTCATTTTTACCCGCAGTCAACCATCCGGCGGATAGGATGCAAGAGATGCACGACATAACCACGCAAGATCGGCCCGGCCCGGCCCACCCGCTGGCCCCGCAGGAACTGGGCGAAGGCCTGTCGGTCATCTCGATCGCCAAAAGTTATGACAAGCGCGTCGTCCTGTCCGACGTGTCACTGACCGTGGGCAAGGGCGAGGTGGTCGGCCTGCTTGGTCCCAATGGCGCGGGGAAGACGACCTGTTTCTATTCCGTCATGGGTCTGGTCCGCCCGGATCGGGGGCGCATCATCCTGGACGGACAGGATATTACCGGCCTGCCCATGTATCGCCGCGCGATTTTGGGTCTGGGCTATCTGCCGCAGGAAACGTCGATCTTTCGTGGGTTGACCGTCGCGCAGAATATCGGCGCAGTGCTGGAACTGGCCGAACCGGACAAATCGGCGCGTGAGGCGCGGCTGGAACAGTTGCTGCACGAATTCGGCCTCATCAAGCTGCGCGATTCGGCAGCAATGGCGCTGTCGGGCGGCGAACGCCGTCGCTGCGAAATCGCGCGTGCGCTGGCCGCCAATCCCTCGATCGTGCTGCTGGACGAACCCTTTGCGGGCATCGACCCGTTGTCCATCGCTGACATTCGCGATCTGGTGAAGGATCTCAAGACGCGCGGCATCGGCGTCCTGATCACCGACCATAATGTGCGCGAAACGCTGGAAATCGTGGATCGCGCCTGCATCATCTATGGCGGGCAGATGCTGTTTGCGGGCAGCCCGACCGAACTGGTCGCCAATGCCGAAGTCCGTCGCCTCTATCTGGGCGAGAATTTCTCGCTTTGACATGATCATGGCGCCCGCCCTTAATATATGGGACGGAACGGCGTCCGCAACGCGCGCCTCCTCCTTTCCCCCCAACAAAGCCGTCGCCCGCTGATGGCGATGGGTCCGCGCCTCGACATACGGCAAAGCCAGTCGCTGGTCATGACACCGCAGTTGCAGCAGGCGATCAAGCTGCTGGCGCTGTCCAATCTGGAAATTGATGCGTTCGTTGCAGGCGAACTGGAAAAGAACCCGCTGCTCGAATCGGGTGCCGGGGATGATGCGCTGCCTGCACCGGATGGCGTCGATCGCACGGTGGATGCGCCCGCCCTGTCCGCCGAAACCGGAGCGAGTGACGACCTGATCGCGCAGGGACTGGGCGGTGCGGACAGCCCACTGGACGTCGATCATGGTGCGGACACGTTCATCGACGATGGGCCGGGCGACCGGATGGCGAGCGCCATGGGAACAGGCGGCGGCATGGAGTCGGTGCCCGGCAGCTATGGCGAGGATGCTCCCGACTTCGACAGTTTCGCCGCGCCCGACGCCAGCCTGCAGGAATATCTGATGGATCAGGCGCGCGCAGCCTTGTCCGGCACGGACCTGATCGTCGCGTCGCAGCTGATCGGGCAAATCAGCGAGGCGGGCTATCTGGAGGCGAACCTGCTTCAGACCGCGCATGCCATGGGCCTGCCCCTGCATGATGTCGAACGGGTGCTGGGCGTCATCCACACATTCGACCCCACCGGCATCGGCGCGCGAACCTTGGCCGAATGTCTGGCACTTCAGGCGAAGGAGGCCAACCGCTACGATCCGTGCATTGCCCGGCTGCTGGCCAATCTGGACCTGCTGGCCAAGGGCGCGCTGCCCCAGTTGCGCCGGATCTGCGGCGTGGATGAGGAGGATATGGCGGACATGATCCGCGAACTGCGCAGCTATGATCCCAAGCCCGGCCTGCGCTTTTCGACCGATCGCGCCGCGCCGGTCACGCCCGATCTGTTCGTGCGGCCTACCAAGGACGGCTGGGGCATAGAGGTGAATGGCGCGACCCTGCCCCGATTGCTGGTCAACCGCAGCTATTATGTCGAACTGGCGGGCGGCGCGCATGACAAGAATGCCAGGGCCTGGCTTGCGGACTGTCTGGCCAGCGCCAACTGGCTGGTCAAGGCGCTGGACCAGCGGCAAAAGACGATCATCAAGGTCGCGAGCGAGATCGTGCGCCAGCAGGATGCGTTCTTTCGGCAGGGTGTCGCCCATTTGCGACCGCTGACGTTGAAGTCCGTGGCCGACGCGATCGCGATGCACGAGTCCACCGTCAGCCGCGTCACGTCCAACAAATATCTGTCCTGCCCGCGCGGCCTGTATGAACTCAAATATTTCTTCACCAGCGGCGTGGCTGCGACGGGCGGTGACGGTTCGGTGTCCGCAGAAGCGGTCAAAAGCCATATCAAAGCGCTGATTGCGGCGGAGGAACCGCATGCGATCCTGTCCGACGACACGCTGGTCGATCTGCTGCGCGCCAAGGGCATGGACATCGCCCGGCGGACGGTGGCGAAATATCGCGAGGCGCTGGGCATCGGTTCGTCAGTCCAGCGACGGCGGCAGAAGACGTTGCAGGGGCGCGCGGCGTGATCGCTTAGCGGCTTGACCGGGAGCGGCGGGACGGCAAAAGCGGCGCTCTCTTTCTTGGCCCAAGGATAGTTCCACCCCATGTCCATTGCCTATCTGAACGGACGTTTTCTGCCGCTGGCCGATGCGCAGGTTTCGGTGCTCGACCGGGGCTTCCTGTTCGCGGACGGCATCTATGAGGTCGCGGCCGTCATCGATGGCAAACTGGTGGATAGCGCGGCGCATCTGGCCCGGCTGGAGCGATCGACCGCTGCGATCGGCATCGCCCTGCCGCTATCGGCGAAGGAGATCGAGGCGGCGCAAAAGGCGTTGATTGCGCGCAACGGGCTGAACGAAGGGCTGGTCTATCTCCAGATCACACGCGGAGCCGACGCCATGCGGGACTTCCTCCCCTCCCCCGCGATCCAGCCGACGCTGGTCATGTTCGTGGCCGACAAGCCCTTTCTCGACGCACCCGCCGTTCGCACCGGCATCGCCATCGCCACCATGCCCGACCTGCGTTGGGCGCGTCGCGACATCAAGAGCGTCGGCCTTCTTGCGCAAGCCATGGCCAAGCGCGCCGCCGCAGATGCCGGCTGTCAGGAAGCGTGGATGGTCGAGGACGGCTTCGTGACCGAGGGCGCGTCGTCCACCGCCTTCATCGTAACAGAGGAAGGCATCATCACCCGCCCGTACAGCCAAGCAGTGCTGGCGGGTTGCACGGGATCGGCGCTGACGACGCTGGCGCAGGAAAGCGGCCTGTCCGTCATCCGCCGCCCCTTCACCGTCGATGAAGCGATCGCGGCGCGGGAAGCGTTCATCACCAGCGCCTCGACCCTGTGCCAGTCGGTCGTGCGGATCGACGGCCAGATGATCGGCGATGGCATGCCCGGTCCGGTCGCGATGCGCCTGCGCGCGCTCTACATCGATTTTGCACGCGCCACCGCCGTCTGACCGAAATGACTCCATAATGGACCGACCTTGAATGGATCGAGAAGGTCCAAACAGGCGCCATTCTATGCCCGTTATGGCGCAAACATGGATCAATGTCAGTGCAACTGACGCCAGGATTTGCGTACTTTCAGGCAGATTATGTCCATAGTCTCGCCAAAGCGGTTGCTTATTGGGATGAAACAATCCGTTCTTGCTTTACCCTCGGGAACGAAGGTAGAACAGGAATGGATAGATGATGAACGATGTCTCTTACGCCCAGCCCTGGGATGCGCATGCTGCGCCGGTCGCGATGCGGGATGATCGGCCAAGCCTGCTGATCCTGGCCGACTGGGCCGATACGCAGAATCTGGAGCCGGTCGCCAATGCTGCCGGGATGCGTCTGCAGGGGGTCGTGTCGCTGGACGCGGCCTCTGCCCGCCTTGACAGTCAGGCGCATTGCGAAGCGGTGTTGGTCTTTTGCCCGACGCTGACGCCGCTGCTGGAGCGGTTGTTGGTGCAGGTGGAAACGCAGGCGATCCAGAATGGCATGGCCGTGATTCTGGTTGCCGGGCTGGAGACCGTCGATCTCGCCTTTGCCTGCCTGCGCGGTCCGCACACACAATTGCTGTGTAATCCCGACCGGACGGAACTGGCCGCCGCTCTGGTCGCGGCGGGCGAACATCGCCCGATCGCGGGGCATTTCAACGAAGTCGATCGGGAGAGCATAAGGCTCCAGCAATTGAGCGAAGAGGTCAGCCGTCTGGCCCGCACGCTCGACGCGATGACGCAAAGGACGCATGTCGCCGTACCCAGTTTCGATCTTGGCCCGCGCATTTCCGACCGGCCGAGCGACTATATCGGCATGCCCAACCTTGCCCCGATGAGCGTGGAAGCGCCGACTGTCAGCGCATCGGCCCATTCTGCAATCACTGCGACGCAGGTGCGCGAATTGCTGCGCGCGCGCCGGATTCGCGCGGATTTCCTGCCGGGCGACCTGTTTGCCGATCCTGCATGGGACATGCTGCTCGACCTGCTCGCCGCGCGGCTGGACCATGAGCGCGTTTCCGTATCCAGCCTGTGCATCGCCGCCGCCGTTCCCCCCACGACCGCGCTGCGCTGGATTCGGACTTTGACCGACCGGGGTCTGGTGGAGCGGCAGGCAGATCCGCATGATGGCAGGCGCATCTTCATCGCTCTGGCGCAGGACGCCGCCGAAGCGCTTGGCCGCTGATTCAACGCCAGCCGCAAGCTGTTGACGGCGTGACAGTGAAAGCCTTGACCAAGCGACTATTTATCCGCAATAGGCGCACACCCTGAAACAGGGGGCGATTAGCTCAGTTGGTAGAGCGTCTCGTTTACACCGAGAATGTCGGCGGTTCGAGCCCGTCATCGCCCACCATATTCCATCATCATCCATTTGTGCGGCTCGCCGTCGCTGCGCGCCATATTGCGGCGCAGCGCCGCCGCTGCTAGGCCGACGCCATGATCCAGCCGCCCGAAACCATCCGAGTCTCCAAGTCCCGCGTGTCCTGTGATGGATCGGGCGATATTCCCGCCGCATTGGGCCATCCGCGCGTCTATCTGGAAATCGACGAGCATGGCTATGTCGATTGCGGCTATTGCGATCGACGCTTCGTCCTGATCGGCGGCGTGGCGGATACACCCGAAGCGGTCAATCTGCCCGACATCGCATCGGGCGCCAGTCTCTAACGCGATTTTTCGTTGGGCTTGGGGACTGCCGCTCCTATATCGGACGGCATGACCGATCTTACCGCGCAATACACCGACGCCCGTGGCCTGCTCTATCGTCCGGGCCTGCTTGATCCTGACGGCG
Source organism: Sphingobium sp. (assembly GCF_049304695.1). Classification (GTDB taxonomy): domain Bacteria; phylum Pseudomonadota; class Alphaproteobacteria; order Sphingomonadales; family Sphingomonadaceae; genus Sphingobium. The sequence continues at coordinate 55,106 of NZ_JBAQOK010000026.1, read as the reverse complement.
CGCGCCGCCTGACCGCCGACGCGCTTAAAGGCTGCGACGACGGCGAGCTTTATCTGCAATATCGGGCGAGCGAGAGCTTCGGCTTCGATGATGGGCGGTTGAAAACCGCCGATTATTCGACCGATGCGGGATTTGGCCTGCGCGGCGTGTCGGGCGAGATGACTGGCTTTGCTCATGCCAACGACATCAGCGAAACCGCGATTCGCCGCGCGGCGCAGACACTCAGCCTGCTCGATCCCGCCAAGGGTCAGCCTTCCCCGCCGCCGCGCAACACCAACCGGCATCTTTATACCGACGTCAATCCGTTAGAAATCGTGCCGTTTGCGGAGAAGGTCACGCTGTGCGCGGCGATCGATGCCGCCGCGCGGGCGCGCGATCCGCGCGTGGCGCAGGTATCGGTCAGCCTGGCCGGTAGCTGGTCGGTGGTGGAGATCGTGCGCGCGGACGGCTTTACCGCAACCGACATCCGCCCGCTTGTCCGACTGAATATCTCGGTCATTCTGGAAGAGGATGGCCGCCGCGAAACCGGCGTTTTCGGCATTGGCGGACGTTATCTCTACGATCAGGTCATGGACCCGGCGGTGTGGAACCGGGCCATCGATGAAGCGCTGGCGCAGGCGCAGATCAATCTGCGCTCCGTCGCTGCGCCTGCGGGCGAAATGACCGTGCTGCTTGGTCCCGGCTGGCCGGGTATATTGGTGCATGAAGCGATCGGCCATGGGCTGGAGGGTGATTTCAACCGCAAGGGCACCAGCGCCTTTTCGGGGCGAGTCGGCGAGCGCGTGGCGGCTCCCGGCGTCACCGTGGTCGATGACGGCAGCATGTCGAACCGGCGCGGGTCGCTGTCGATCGATGACGAAGGCACGCCGACACAGGAAAATATCCTGATCGAGGACGGCATATTGCGCGGCTATATGCAGGATCGGTTGAATGCCCGGCTGATGGGTGTTGCGCCGACCGGCAATGGGCGGCGCGAAAGCTATGCCCATGGCCCGATGCCGCGCATGACCAATACATTCATCAAGGGCGGGAATGACGATCCGGCGGAATTGCTGTCGCGGATGAAGTCGGGCATTTTTGCCAAGAGTTTCGGCGGTGGTCAGGTTGACATCGTGTCGGGCAAGTTCGTTTTTTCCTGCACCGAAGCCTATCGCGTCGAAAACGGCCGGTTGGGCGACCCGATAAAAGGCGCTACGCTGATCGGCGATGGCCCGACGGCGCTGACCAAGGTCGTGGGCATCGGAAACGACTGGGCGCTGGATGAAGGCATCGGCATGTGCGGCAAGGGCGGGCAGAGTGTGCCTGCTGGCGTAGGTCAGCCGACGCTGCTGATGGAAGGCCTGACCATCGGCGGTACGGCGACCTGAGCCAGATGCGCCCTCAACAGCGGAACCGGGGCGCGGCTGGCGATTTAAGCAATCATGGATATGCCCGCTGACCGTCGTGAATCCGTGACCGCCGATTGGGCGGCACCGCTGCTCGATTTCTGGTTCAATCAGGTTGGTGAGGATCGCTGGTATAGCCATGATCCTGCGCTGGACGTCCAATGTGTTACGCGGTTCTGCGACTTATGGGCCGGGAAACAGGCTATGGCTCCTGAAGTTTTCCTGGGCCGTGCCGATGAGGCGCTCGCCGCCACGCTGCTGTTCGATCAGTTGCCCCGCAACATGTTTCGCGACAGTGCGCAGGCGTTCCAGACCGACCCACTGGCGCGGGACGTGGCGCGCGGGGCGATCGCATTGGGCTATGACATCCAGATCGGCGGGGCGGGACGCCTCTTCTTCTACATGCCGTTCATGCATAGCGAGGCGCTGGAGGACCAAGAATTGTCTCTGACCCTATTCGAGGGCGCTGGGGATGCCCACTCGCTGGATTTTGCGCGCAAGCATCACGCGATGATCGAACGGTTTGGGCGCTTTCCGCATCGCAATGCGGCGTTGGGCCGCATATCTCTGCCCGAAGAAGAGCAGGCCATCGCGCAAGGGGCCGATTGGTAAGTCAGCCTGCCCATTTTTTGTGCATGGCTGAGCGATTGCCCATTTTTTTGGCGTGCTGTCGCGCCATCATCTCCCCCTATCGCCTGTTAACCCGCGTTTAACGAACTGGCACGCCTCTTGCTGAGTATGTCTTTGGCACACCAGTAACAGGGGGCGACATGAAACTTGTCATGGCTATCATCAAGCCGTTCAAGCTTGACGATGTCCGCGAGGCACTCTCCTCGCTCGGCATCGCAGGTATGACGGTCAGCGAAGTGAAGGGCTTCGGCCGCCAAAAGGGGCAGACCGAAATCTATCGCGGCGCGGAATATTCGACGAATATGGTTCCCAAGATCAAGATCGAAGTCGTTTGCGACGACGATCTGGCGCCACGCGTCGTGGAAGCGACGCAGGCTGCGGCCAATTCGGGCGCCATCGGAGATGGCAAGATCTTCGTCCTCGATGTCGGTCAGGCCGTGCGTATCCGCACCGGCGAGACCGGCGAAACCGCGCTGTAAGAAGGGGGGAATGATGACCTTTTCCAAGAAAATCTGCGGGATGGCGGGGGCAGCGGGGCTGTCGCTCTTCGCCGCCCTGCCCGCCTTTGCACAGGACGCCGCTGCGCCCGTGGTCGCCACCGTCAACAAGGGCGATACCGCCTGGATGATGATGTCGACCATCCTCGTGCTCGCCATGATCCTGCCTGGCCTCGCGCTGTTCTACGGCGGTCTGGTCCGCAGCAAGAACATGCTGTCGGTCATGACGCAGATCGGCGCTGCCGCCTGTCTCGCCATGCTGATCTGGGTCATGTACGGTTATTCGATGGCCTTTGGCCCCGACTACACGAGCGGCCTGTCCAACTTCGTATCGACATTCGACAAGGCGTTCCTGAAGGGCGTTACGCCTGCCTCGCAGGCTGCGACATTTACCGCCGGCGTCGAAATCCCCGAATATGTGTTCATCTGCTTCCAGATGACCTTTGCCGCGATCACCGTGGCGCTGGTGCTGGGTTCGGTCGTCGAACGCATCAAATTCTCCGCCGTGATGGTGTTTGCCGCCGTCTGGCTGACGATCGTCTACTTCCCTATCGCGCACATGGTGTGGGCGGCCAGCGGGCTGTTCTTCAAGCTGGGCGCGCTCGATTTCGCGGGCGGCACCGTGGTGCATATCAATGCAGGCGTGTCCGCACTGGTGGCCTGCCTCATCCTAGGCAAGCGTCTTGGCTTCCCCAAGGAGCCGATGGCACCGCACAGCCTGACGCTGACGGGTGTCGGCACTGGCCTGCTGTGGGTCGGCTGGTTCGGTTTCAACGCCGGGTCGGCGCTCGAAGCCAACGGCTCGGCCGCGCTGGCCATGATCAACACCTTCGTCGCGACCGCTTCGGGTGGCCTGTTCTGGATGCTGGCCGAAAAGCTCAATGGTCATAAGGGTTCGGCGCTGGGCTTCTGTTCGGGCATCATCGCCGGTCTGGTCGCGGTTACGCCAGCTGCTGGCAACTCCGGCCCGTTCGGTGCGATCATCCTGGGCGCTGTCGCCTCGATCGTCTGCTTCTACGCCGTCACCGTGCTCAAGCCTAAGCTGGGCTATGACGACTCGCTGGACGCATTCGGCATCCACGGCGTGGGCGGCATGATCGGCGCGATCGGCACCGCCATCGTCTACTCCCCCGCCTTCGGTGGTCCGGGCGCAGCGGACTATGACATGGGTGCCAAGCTGATCGTCCAGATCGAAGCGGTCCTGGCGACCATCGTCTGGGCATCGATCGGCACGGTCATCGCCATCTTCATCGCCAAGGCCGTCACCGGTCTGCGGGTTGCCCAAGAGGTCGAATATGAAGGCCTCGACCTCGGCGAGCATGGCGAACGCGCCTATAACGCATAAGTTTGGCAGGGCGGGCCGCCCGACAGGGACATGGCCCGCCCGCCCCACCTTGTTCCTCCTGCGAACATCCCTGGGACCGGTACGCAAGTATCGGTCCTTTTTTTTGGGCGTGAGGCAGAGAAGAAGGGCGCGCGCAGAGGCACGGAGAACATAGGAGAATAAGGACTTCCTTGCGCTCTCTGGGCCTCTGGGCGAATGAATCAGCCCTGCGGGCGGGTCCACAGATGATCGGCGCGCGCTGCGTCGGCCGGCCAGCGGCGGGCGCGACCGATCACCTGCCGACCGGCGCGCACGACCCAGCGCAGCTTGTCGCTCTTGGGCGTGATGACGCGATGGTCCCACGCCTGTTCCCCGCGCCGTCCCACTTCGCGGGCGATGTCGCCGTAGATGCCCGCCGCCGCCAGCACCGCCCAGGCCGCGCGCGGAGGCAAAGCGCCGGTGCCGTGGCGCGCGCTATCTTCATAAGCCGCCGCCATGTCCGCCAGCCGCCGCCCCAACACCGCCAGTTGCGGGCGCGCCCATGGCTTCATATGTTCGCCGGGCGGAATATCCATTTCTGCCAGCCACAACTGCGGCAGGTAGCAGCGGTCGGCCGCCTCATCCTCGCTGATGTCGCGGGCGATATTGGCCAGCTGAAAGGCGAGGCCCAGATCGCAGGCCCGGTCGAGCGTTGCATCATCATCGGGATCGACACCCATCAGCACGGCCATCATGCAACCGACCGCGCCCGCGACATGATAGCAATATTGCAGCATGTCGTCTTGTGTGCGGGGCCGCCATTCGCGGGCGTCGAGTGCGAAGCCCTCGATCAGGTCATGGGCGTAGCGATGGGGAATCGCACATTCGCGCATGACGACGCCAAAGCCGTCGAAGGCCGGATCACCCGTAGCTTCGCCGCGCAGCGCCTGATCGGTCAGGACGCGGATGGTGGACAGGCGCGCCTGCCCGTCCTGCACCCCGCGCAACGTGCCGCCATGGTCCTGACCATCGGCGATGTCGTCGCATTTGCGGCACCAGGCGTAGAGCAGCCAGGCCCGTTCGCGGATGACGGGGTCGAACAGTTTCGACGCCATGGCGAAGGATTTGGAGCCGCGCGCGATGCTGTCGCGGGCATGGGTGACGAGGGCTTGGCGGTCTGGGAGATCGGAGGACATGGGCAGGACATGCCCGGCCAGTCGCGTGCCTGCAAGCCGTGGCGGAACAAAGGGCAGGGTTCTCCCGCGTAGGCGGGAGTCCAGTTCCGGCGTTTCGACTAGGTTCCCGCCTGCGCGGGAGCACGGCTTTCTATGACTTTCCTACAGCCGTTCCGCTTTCATCGCGAAGATCGTTTCGTGCGGCTGGTAGGCGGCCATGGCGTCGAGCAGTGTATCAATGCCGTCGGCGTGCAGCATGATCCCGGCGTGCTGCGCGCGGATGAAGCCTGCCTCCACCATCTGGCGGTTGAAGCCGATCAACTGGTCGTAAAAGCCCGCGACGTTGAGCAGGCCGACCGGCTTTTGATGATAGCCAAGCTGCGCCCAGCTGATTGCTTCCCACAGTTCGTCCATCGTGCCGACGCCGCCGGGCAAGGTGACGAAGCCGTCCGACAGGTCGGTGAACATCTGCTTGCGCTGGTGCATGGTCTGGACGACGTGCAGTTCCGTGCAGCCCTTATGCGCGACTTCCGCGCCGACCAGCGCGTCGGGGATGACGCCGATCACTTCGCCGCCCGCCTCCAGCGCGGCGTCGGCCACCGCACCCATGAGGCCGAGGCGCCCGCCGCCATAGACGAGGCCAATGCCCCGCTGCGCCAATGTGCGACCGACATGGCGCGCTGCATCGATATAGGTGAGGTCGGCGGGAGTGGCCGAACCGCAATAGACTGCCAGTCTTTTCATCGTCATTCCATGTTGCGGGCGTGCGCCCTATGCCAGATCCTGCACCATCAGCGCCGCCGTCGCCTTCGCGCTGCCGACGACGCCGGGGATGCCCGCGCCCGGATGGGTGCCTGCGCCCACCAGATAGAGGTTGGGGATGACGTCGTCACGATTATGCGCGCGGAACCACGCGCTTTGCGTCAACAGCGGTTCGAGGCTGAACGCGCTGCCCAGATGGGCGTTGAGGTCGCGGCCGAAATCGCTGGGCGCATAGTGGAATTGCGTGACGATGCGCGAGCGGATGTCGGGGATGAGCCGATGCTGGATCTCGTCCAATATGCGCTCGGCATAGGCCGGGGCGAACTGGTCCCAGTCGATCGGCAGCTTGCCCATATGCGGCACCGGGGCGAGCGCGTAGAAGGTCGAATGCCCCTCCGGCGCCATCGACGGGTCGGTGACGGTGGGATGGTGCAGGTAGAGCGAAAAATCCTGCGGCAACACGCCATGGTCGTAAATGTCGGTCAGCAGCCCTTCGTAGCGCGGGCCGAACAGGATCATGTGGTGGGGGATGCCCGGCCAGCTGCCCTTGATGCCGAAATGCAGCACGAACAGGCTGGGCGACCAGCGTTTGTTGGCGAGCTTCTCGCCCTGCTTTTGCCCGCGCACATGATGGCCGAGCAGATCGCGATAGCTGTGCATCAGGTCGGCGTTGCTGGCGACTGCATCCGCCTCCCCGCGCCAGCCGGACGCGGTGTGGACGGCGGTGACGCGGTCGCCCGACGTTTCGATGCGGGTGACGGCATCGCCAAGGCGCAACGTGCCGCCCAGCCGTTCGAAATGCTTGGCCATGCCCTCGACCAACTGGTTGGTGCCGCCCTTGGCGAACCAGACACCGCCATCCTTTTCCAGCTTGTGGATCAGGGCATAGATGGAACTGGTCTTCATCGGATTGCCGCCGACCAGCAGCGTGTGGAAGGACAGCGCCTCGCGCAGCTTCTCGCTCTTCACATGGGATGCGACGACCGAATAGACCGAACGCCAGGCCTGATATTTCGCCAGTGACGGCGCGGCCTTTATCATCGACGCGAAGTCGAGGAAGGCGACGGAGCCGAGCTTGCGATACCCCTCTTCATACACGCCTGCGGCATATTCGAGGAAGCGTTCGTAGCCCGCGACATCGGCGGGATCGAGTTTGGCGATTTCGGCGCGCAGCGAGACTTCGTCGTTGCTATAGTCGAAATTGGTGCCGTCGCGCCAGTTGAGGCGATAAAAGGGGCTGACTGGCAACAAGGTCACGTCCTGCGCCATGTCATGCCCGCTCAACCGCCAGAGTTCGGCGAGGCAGTCGGGATCGGTGATGACGGTCGGCCCGGCGTCGAAGGTAAAGCCGTCCTTCTGCCACATATAGGCGCGGCCGCCCGGACGGTCGCGGGCTTCCACCAGCGTGGTGTCGATGCCCGCGGATTGCAGGCGGATGGCGAGCGCCAGGCCGCCAAAGCCCGCGCCGATGATGATGGCTTTCCGCGTCATCGGGCGGAGGATTTCAACAGGGTTCGCATGGCATCCCTTATGGGTACAGGCGGTCGGCCGCACAAGATGCGGGCGCGATCGGTCAGGGTGGAGCGCCCGGCATAGAAGCGCTGGATGAGGTCGGGGGAGAGGCGGTAGAAGCGATCGAAGATGCGCCAACGTTCCATGGGCTGCGCCGCGCCGAACAGCATCTTGCCCAGCAGGCGATAATAGCCGCCGCTGCGCCAGTGGCGGGCGGCATAGGCGCGGGTGGCGGCGGGCAGGGTGTCGAGCGGCTGGTCGGCGAGCCAGCGGGCAAAACGCACCGCGTCGGGCAGGGAATAGCCGGTCATCGGCTGGAACAGGCCAGCGCGGACACCGGCTCTGGCAACGGGATCGTCCTTTGGCCAGTAGCGGTCGAAGTCGCCGCCATGGACGACGGGCAGCACGCCCTGTTCGCGGTGGACCACCCTGCCCTGCCAGCCTTTGGCGGCGGCGTAGGCGGCGATCCGGGCGTCTATGGCCGGGACGTTCAGGTCGGGCGTGTCGCTATAATAGGTATCCTCGACAAAGATGGTGTGGTCGTCCCAGGGGAGGAGATAGACGAAGCGATAGCCGTCGATCTGGTCCACGGTGGCGTCCATGATGACCGGGCGGTCGAGGCCGTGCGGAGCGTCGAGTTGCAGGGCGTGGCCGACGAATTTCTGCCACCCGCAATCGAGCGTCGACAGGTCGCCTGCGCCGCGTGCGTCGATGACCGCGCGGGCGTTGATTTCCTGAGTGAGGGCCACAGTAATTTGCATTGGCGCGACTTTGGTGACGGGTGCGCCAGTCAGGATCGAATCGCCCAGGACGGCGCGGACATGGGCGTCCAGCCGGGGGGAGGCGATGCTGTTATAGGGGGTGTCGAGACGGCGGGCGTGGCCGGGGAAGCGTACGTCATGGCCCAACGGCCAGCGGTGGGTGATGAGCGGATCGACCAGCCAGCGGTCCTGCGGCGCGACATCGCCGTCGAAGAAGGACCAGATATGGTTGCCACCGATCACATCGTCCTGCTCCACCAGCAGCAGGCGGACTTCGGGGCGCAGGGCGGCGAAGGCGAGCGCGATCAGGCTGCCCGCCAGGCCACCGCCAAGGATCAGCAGATCAGGGTCGGGTCGTTGCGTCATTGCCCCCTGTTAGGGGAAGCAGGCCGACAAGGCCATGTTGGAGATGCCGGATCGGGCAGACTTTAGGGAAGGTTGCTGGGGACTTGCCCAGCGCGCCACTATAGGATACCCCCCTACCCTATGCACATCGTCGAGAATCGAGACAAGCTGTTGGCGCGGGTGCGCCGGATCGCCGGACAGGTGGCCGCCGTGGAGCGGCAACTGTCGGGCGACGCGGGCTGTTCGGAGACGTTGCAGCTGGTGGCGTCGGTGCGCGGCGCGGTCGGCAGCCTGATGGAAGAGCTGATCGAGCAGCATATGCGCGAGCATGTCGCCCGGCCCGGCCTGTCCGACGAAGCGCGCACCGCAGCCACCGAAGAAATGCTGGCGCTGATCCGCCGTTACGGGAAATGACGATGCATAACGATCACGATCATCACGACCACGATCACGCCCCCGATCAGGGATTGGCCAACATCGACGCGTTTCAGTCCGGCGATGGCGAAGACAGCCATTATTTCGACCATATCTATTTAAGCGCAGGGCATGACCAGAATGCGCGGCGAACGCTATGGGTGGTGTGGCTGACCGCCGCGACGATGGTGGTGGAAATCGCGTTCGGATGGATCACCGGTTCGATGGCGCTGCTGGCCGACGGCTTTCATATGGCGACCCATGCCGGTGCGCTGGCGGTGGCGGCGGCGGCCTATGGCTATGCCAGACGTCATGCGCGCAACCCACGCTTCACATTCGGCACTGGCAAGGTCGGCGACCTGTCGGGTTTTGCGTCCGCGCTGATACTGGCTGGCACCGCATTGTTCATCGCGATCGAATCGGGCATGCGCCTGTTCGAGCCGGTCCATGTCGCCTTTGGTGAAGCGACGCTGGTGGCGGTGGTCGGGCTGATCATCAACATCATCAGCGCGTTCCTGCTCGGCCATGACCATAGCCACGATCATGGGCATGGGCATGGGCATGGGCATGACGAGGCTGCGCATGATGGTCATGGCGGGCATACGGACAATAATCTGCGCGCCGCCTATGTCCATGTGCTGACCGATGCGCTGACGTCGGTGCTGGCGATCGGCGCGCTGCTGGCAGGGCGCTATCTGGGCTGGTGGTGGATGGACCCGGCGGTCGGCCTGCTGGGCGCAGTCGTCATCGCACGCTGGGCATGGGGTTTGATGAAGGATACCGCCGCGATCCTGCTCGACACCGCCGAACCGGCGTTGATGGCGCGGGTGCGCGGCGTGGTGGAGGGCGAAGGCGCGACCATCCGCGACCTGCATGTATGGCGCATCGGCCCGCACGCCCACGCCGCCATCGTCAGCATCGCCGACGGCGTGGACTGCGCCCGCGTGAGGGCCAGCGTGCGCGCCCTGCCCCGGATGGAGCATGTGACGGTGGAGATGGGGTAAGGCGTAACTGCCCATTGCGCATCGGCGCGGCTTTGCCGATGATAAGCTCATGGACTTCATGAAATGGATCAACTCGCTCGACGAGCTTCTGTACGAAGTCATGAGCTGGTTGCTGTTCTTTCCGATCACGCTGTGGCGGGCGGTTACACGGCCTTTCGCCATGATGGCCTATGCGGACGATCAACTCGCCCAGCCCGATGGCGAGCAATATAGCGCCGCGCTTAGTCCGCCCCTGTTTCTGGCCATATCCCTGCTGATCGCACATGGTGTTTCGGTGTCGCTGGGGCAGGTCGATCAGATCGTCGCCGACCGGCACGGACTGGCGGGGCTGGTTTCCGACGACGCGAGTGCGCTGGTGCTTCGGCTGGTCATCTTTGCATCCTTTGCGCTGTTCGCAGCCACGCGGATGGTGCGCAGACGTGGCCTGCCGGTCGATCGGACGACGCTGCGCGCGCCCTTTTACGCGCAATGCTATCCGGCGGCGGTGTTCGCGCTGGGGCTGAGCATTGGATTCAGCCTGGCCAGTGTCGCCCATCCGGTAGCGCATCATGGGGGACAGGCGCTGGCCGTGGCGAGCATCCTGCATTATGTCATAGTGGAAACGCGCTGGTTCGCGATGACATTGAAAACAGGCTATCTTTCCGCAGCCGGTGCGGTGATACTGACGCTGCTGGAATCATTTACCCTGCTGTTGTTCGTCGGATTTCTGTTCACGCGCTGATCGTCATGACCCGGCGCATCATCGGAAGGATCGAAGCCATGCGTCCCATCTATGCAATTCCCCTGTTACTGGCCGCCTCTGCCACCGCTGCGTCGGCCCAGACGCCGCCCGACGTCGCCGATCTGGTCGGCGCGCGCGGGGCCGGGGGCGAAACGCAACTGGAGGCGCGGGGCTATAGCTTCGTGACGAACAACATGGTTCGGGACACCAAATGGTCCTTCTGGTGGAGCGAGCGGCAGCGCCAGTGCATTTCCGTCGCGACCACGGACGGGCGCTATGCGGCGATCAATGTCGTGCCCGCCGCCAATTGCAGGGCGGCAGCGCCGGACGCGGCAGCGCGCCCTTATGGCGGGGACGGCCAGCGCGTGTCGCTCGTGTGCATCGGGGCGGGCAGCGGGCTGGCGACGCAAAGCACGTCGGGCTATCGCTACAACCGCAAGTCGCGCAAATTCGAATCGGAATATGGCACGACGCTGGGCCGCGAAGGCTTTTCATCCGACATCGAGATCGAGATTGATGGCAATGCCGGGCGGGTGCATCCGAGTGGCAAGCTGGTCTCACCGCTCCATTCCGGCGGGACGGATGGATGGTGGCCAATCACGGACCTGGTCGTGACGCCCGACCAGATCAGCGGCAGTTATCGCATGAACGGGCTGAACAAGCCGCGCATCGACTATAACCGGCGCACCCGCATCATCCGCATCCACGCGTCCACCGACTTTACCGGGCGGTGCGAGGAGCAGTGAGGGCTGGCTTTACTGCCCGGCGAGCGTGTCCATGATCTGGCGCACCGGGGCGATGTCGTATCCGGCCGCTGCCGCCTGCGCGGCCAGCACATCGCCATTGTCGCCTGCGCGCGCGCGGGCCAGCGCCCAAAGGAGCGTGCTGCGCGTGCCGGAGCGGCAATAGGCGAGCAGCTTGCCATCCTTTGCCTGTTCCAGCGCGGCGGCCATGCCGTCGAGTTGCCACGGTGCGAAGCCGCCATGGGCGACCGGCACGGCGACATAGGCGATGCCTGCCGCCTTCGCCGCTGCTTCGATTTCCGCGCCGTTGACCTGGCCCGGTTCTTCGTCATCGGGGCGGTTATTGACGATGAGGGTCACGCCCTGCGCCTTGGCCTGCGCCACCTGATCGATGCTGATCTGCGGGGCGACGAGGATGCGGTCGGTCAGTTGGCGGAACATGGGCGGTCTCCTTTGCCCGTCCCATGCGCCGGGACGAAGCGGGTTTCAAGATCAGGCGTTAGAGAAAGGGTCGGATCGCCGCCAGAAACGCGTCGCCCCACGCGTCGAGTTTCTTTTGGCCGATGCCGCTGATGTGGCTCATGTCGCGGATGGAGGACGGGCGCTGTTCGGCCATTTCGCGCAGGGTCGAATCGTGGAAGATGACATAGGGTGGCACGCCTGCATCCTGCGCCAGTTCGCGGCGGCAGGCACGCAGGGCGTCGAACAGCGGATCGCCGACCGGGTTGGCGGCGTTGCCGGAACCGCTGCCGTTGCGGGCGTTGCGCCTGCCCCGTTCGCGTTTGGGCGGCACGAGGATGCGCACCTCCTCCTCCCCGCGCAGGATCGGGCGGGCGTTGGGACCAAGCATCAGGCCGCCATGTTCATTCGTTTCGAGCGCGTCGCGGACCAGCAGCGCGCGGGAGACGGGGCGCAGCAGCGCGGTTTCATCGCCCGACACGATGCCATGGACGGAAATCTTGTCATGGCCGCGTTCGCGCACTTTATCGTTGGCCGCGCCGGTCAGGACGGCTTCGATATGGCCCGACCCGAAGCTCTGGCCAGTGCGATAGACGGCAGAGAGATATTTGCGCGCGGTTTCGGTGGCGTCGATGCTGGCCGGGGGGGACAGGCAATTGTCGCAGTTGCCGCAGGTGGCGGGTGGGTCTTCGCCGAAATGGCGCAGCAGGATGGCACGACGGCAAGTGGCGGTTTCCACCAGTGCGCCAAGCGCGGCAATGCGGGTGCGTTCGCCCTGCTGGCGGCTCTGGTCCAGTTCCATGATCCGCTGGCGCGCGCGGGCGAAATCCTCCGCCCCCCAGAAAAGATGCGCGACCGCCGGTTCGCCGTCGCGGCCAGCGCGGCCCGATTCCTGATAATAGCCCTCGATCGACTTGGGCAGCCCGGCGTGGGCGACGAAGCGGACGTCGGGCTTGTCGATGCCCATGCCGAAGGCGACGGTGGCGACCATCACCATATCTTCGCTGGCGATGAAGGCGGACTGGTTGGCGGCGCGGACCTTGGGGTCGAGACCGGCGTGGTAGGCACGGACGGCGCGGCCGCCCTTCCCCAGCGTTTCGGCCAGTTTTTCGGTCGCGGCGCGGGTCTGGGCATAGACGATGCCGGGGCCGGGATTGGCAGCGACCAGATCGGACAACTGGCGCGTCAGGCCATCGCGCGGGTGGACGGCGTAGCGGATATTGGGCCGGTCGAAGCCCGAAATGATCATGCCTTCTTCGGGAATACCAAGCTGACGCAGGATATCGGCGCGGGTGTGCGCATCGGCGGTGGCGGTCAGCGCGAGGCGGGGGACGTCGGGAAATTCGTCCAGCAACGGGCGCAGCAGGCGATAGTCGGGGCGGAAATCATGGCCCCATTCGGATACGCAATGGGCTTCGTCGATGGCGAAGAGGGCGACCTTTGCCGATCGGAGCAGATTGCGGAAGGCTTCCTGGCTGGCGCGTTCGGGGGCGACGTAGAGCAGGTCGAGATCGCCATTGCGCAGCCGATCCTGCGTTTCGCGCCAGTCGGCGTCGACGCTGGTCAGGCTGGCGGCGCGGATGCCCACGGCGGACGCCGCGCGCAGCTGATCGTGCATCAGGGCGATGAGTGGGGATATGACGACGCAGCAGCCGTCCAGCGCGACCGAGGGGAGCTGATAGCAGAGCGACTTGCCCGCGCCGGTCGGCATGATGGCGAGCGTGGCCCGGCCCGCCATGACGCGCGCGACCACCTGTTCCTGCACGCCGCGAAAGGCGGAAAAGCCGAATATGTCGTGGAGCAGCGTGGGGATGTCGGGGCGCATGGAGGGCGCTGTAGCGAGTGCAGGCGGCGGGGGCCAGCCCGCGCGCGCTACTTGGTCGGATCGAGCAGGCAGCCCCAGCCGGGGCGGAAGCGGGCGCTGGCATGGGCGAGCAGGGGGACGTGCGCGTCCACGGCGCGATCGTCAGGCCGGTCGGTCAGGCCCACGATCCACATGCCCGGTTCCTTGTCATCCTCGCAACTGCCCATCGCGCGTCCTTCGACATAGCGGCACGAGCAGGTCAGGCGCGCGCCATAGGCCGCGCCCAGCCGGGCACGGTCGCGAAGGGCGCTCCAGTACCAACCCAGCGCGACGATGGCGATGAGGGCAACCAGAGAAATGAGGGTCCGACGACGCGGCATATTCCCGACTCATATGGGCATGGGGTAGGGCGCGGCTTATGAAGAGTGAAATGAAGAGCGTAAAGCGCCTTGGCATGATGATCGGGCTGGTGGCGTTGGCCGGAGCTGGCGGCGCGTGGGCGGTGCGGGCCGCCGACCCGCAGCCGATCTATCGGGTGGCGGGCGATGCGGTGGTGGGGCAGGCCGCGCTGCGTGGTGCGATCGACCCGCTGTTCGATGATTCGGCGATGGGCGATACCCGCGCGCTGATCGTCATGCGCGATGGGGACGTGATCGCGGAACGCTATGCGCCGGGATTCGGGCCGGATACCAGGCTGATGTCCTGGTCGATCGCCAAGAGCGTGACGGCAGTCCTGGTCGGATTGATGGTCGCGGACGGGCGGCTGGCGTTGGATATGCCGGTGCCGGTGGCGGCGTGGAGCCAGCCGGGCGATCCGCGCGGCAAGATCACGCTGCGCCAATTGCTCCAGATGACGAGTGGCCTCGATCATGTCGAGGATGGCGATCCCCAGCCTGCGGGCGATACGGTGCGGATGCTGTTCACCGACGGGGCGCAGGATATGGGCGGTTTTGCCGAATCGAAACCTTTGGCGCACACGCCCGGCACGGTCTTTTCCTATTCGACGGGCAGCAGCGTCATCCTGGCCGACCTGATGGCACGGATGCTGACCAACAGCAGCGACCCGGACACGCGGCGGCGGGCGATGCAGGCGTTCATCGACGGGCGGTTGAAGGCGCCGGGCAAGCTGCCCAGCCTGACGCCCGAATATGATGCGGCTGGCACGATGATCGGCGGGAGCATCATGCATATGACCGCGCGCGATTATGGCCGCTTTGGCGAATTGTTGCGGCGGCAGGGGCGCGGCCCGGCGGGGCATCAGATATTGCCGGAAAAATGGGTCGATTTCATGCGCACGCCGTCCACCCGCAATGCAGCCTATGGCGCGCATCTGTGGCTGAACCGGGCGAGCGAGGACAGTGCGCTGATGCCCGGCCTTGCGCCCGCCAGCCTGTTTGGCTGTGTCGGGCATAATGGGCAGTATATATTGGTGTCGCCATCGCAGCGCCTGACGGTCGTGCGGATCGGCATGTCGCCCAGGAAGGAGCAGCGCGCGGCGGTTAGGGGTGCGCTGGCGAAGCTGGTTGGGTTGTTTCCGGGGTAAGGACACCGGGGGTTTGGGAGGTTAGAGGAAGAAGCTTCCCTCTATCACCGTGCGGCATGCGCCGGTCAGGATGACGCGGTCGCCCGACAGGGTGCAGCCCAGCCGCCCGCCCCGCGCCGACGCCTGCACCGCGCTGATCGCCGTCTTGCCCAGCCGCTTGGCCCAGAAGGGCGTGAGCAGGCCATGGGCCGATCCGGTCACGGGGTCTTCGTCCACGCCGCCGCCCGGCACGAACACGCGGCTGACGATGTCACTGTCGTCGCCCGGTGCGGTGGCGATCAGCATCGTGTCGCCCAGTGTTTTCAGTGCGGCGAAGTCGGGGGTGAGCGCACGCACGGCGGCGGCATCGGGGAAGAGGAACAGGCTGTAGCCGCCATCGCGCCAGTGCGATTCGATCGGCTGGCCACCCAGCCCCGCTGCCAGATCCGGCAGCGCACGCGGGGCCATGTCCCACGCGGGGAGGGAGAGCGCATAGCCCTCTCCTTCGCGCGTAACGGTCAGGATGCCGGCGTGGCGGGTGCGAAAGCGTATGGCTTTGCGATCCCCGATCAGCACATGGCCGCTGGCCAGCGTGGCGTGACCGCATAGCTGGACCTCCACCGTGGGGGTGAACCAGCGCAGGGCATAGTCGGCTTGCGGATCGTCGGGCGTCGCTATGGTAAAGGCGGTTTCCGAGAGGTTGTTTTCCGCCGCGATGGATTGCAGCGTTGCATCGTCCAGCCATGCGTCGAGCGGCATCACGGCGGCAGGGTTGCCGGTGAAGGGCGCGTCGGCGAAGGCGTCTACCTGGGTGAAGGGCAGGTTGGGCATGAGATGTGTCCTTGTCGTTGCGCCTGTTGTGGCGGATGGTCGCGATAGCGAACAGGGCCGCAAGGAGCAGACTGGCTATCCCTACTCCAGCAGCACCAGCGTCGTGCAGACGGCCAGTCCCACCACGATGTTGATCGGCACGCCGATGCGCACGAAGTCGGAGAAGCGATAGTCGCCCGCCGCATAGACGAGCGCGTTGGTCTGATAACCGATCGGCGTTGCGAAACAGGCCGAAGCGCCGATCATCAGCGCGATGATCAGTGGGCGGGCATCCACGCCCAGTTGATGCGCCAGCGCGATGGTGATGGGCGCCAGCAGCGCAGCGACCGCATTGTTACTGAGCAGTTCGGACAGGATGAGCGCGAAGAAATAGATGAGGAACACCAGCGACCATTGCGGCGCGCTTTGCAGCAGTGGCGTGATCCAGCCGACCATCAGCGCGACGCTGCCCGCCTGTTCGAGCGCGAGGCCCACGGCCAGCATCGCGAAGATGAGGATCAGCACGTCGCCGTCGATCGCGCTCCACGCTTCCTCCGGGTCGATGCAGCGCGTGACGAGGATGAGGCCAACGGCGATGACGGCGGCAAGGCCAATGCCGATGATGTTGAGCGCGGACAGCAGGACGACCCCGGCCATGGCGGCCATGGCGATCCACGCCTTTTTCCGGCGGAAGGCGCGCACGCGGCTGACATCGACGCCGATCAGATGCTGGTTATCGCGCAACGAGCGGATGGCGTCGGCGCTGCCCGCGATCAACAGCCGGTCCGCGCCGCGCACGCGGGCGCCCGACAGGTCGGGACCGGGCAAGTGTCGCGCGCGATGGATGCCGATGATCCGCACGCGCAGCGCGCTGAGGAACGGAATGTCCATCAACCGTTCGCCGATCGACGGATGGCTGGGGGCGACCATCGCCTCCACCACCGCGCCTTCGTCCGACGGCGTGCTGGAATCCGCCGCGATGCCAAGGCTTAATGCACCGGATTCGCGCAGCGTCATGATCGCCGCGCCGTCCGCCCGAACGATCAGCCGGTCGCCCGCGCGCAATTCTTCGTCCAGCAGGTCGCGCCGTCGGATATCGCCGCCACGTTTGAGCGCCAGCAATTCGACCGAGCGGCCCCACATGCCAAGCGATGCGATTTCCCGCCCGATCAGGTCGCTGTCATGCGGAACCACCAGTTCGGTGAGATAATCCTGTACATTGCCGCCGCCATTTTCGCCGTCGATCGTGGGCGGATCGCTGGGTAGCAGGAAAGACAGGGCAGCGAGCGCGGCTACGCCCGCGAGCGTCCCGGCGAGGCCATAGAGGGTGATGTCGAAGATGCCGAAGGGGGCCATGCCCTGATCGGCGGCGATGCCCGCGACGATCAGGTTGGTGGAGGTGCCGACCAGCGTCAGACATCCGCCCAGCACGGCAACGGTGTTCATCGGGATCAGCAGTTTTTTGACCGGATAGCCGGTCGCCTGCGCCAGTTTGAACATGATCGGGATCAGCAGCACGACGACGGGCGTGTTGTTGAGGAAGGCGGACAGGACGATCGTGCCGACGGCGACCTCCGCCAGGGCGAGGCGCGGATGCTTTTCCGCGCGCGCCATGATGATGTCGGCCACGCGGCTGATGACGCCGGTGCGGATGAGCGCGCCCGACAGGATGAACATCGCCCCGACGGTCAGCGGCGCGCTGTTGGAAAAGACCGAGAAGAGCGATTTTTCATCGAGCATGCCAAGCAGCGCATAGGCACATGCCCCGACCACCGCGATGACGGTGGGCGAATAGCGTTCGCGCACGAAGGCGAAGAACATCGCGGCCAGAATGACCAGACCGATTTCCGCGCGGTACACGCCCAGCAGCGCGGTGATGAAATGCATATCGCCCCGTTTCCCCTCGATCGCGCCCCAGCAAAAAAATCCGCGTCTCGACATAGGGCAAACGACACGGGCCAGCCAAGGTTGCATGGGCCGCGCGCTTCGTGACGTTCAAGCGAGATATTGACCCTCAGTCGTCGCTTTTGCCGCATTGCGCGCGGTGCAGCATCATCTGATCGGCCAGCACCAGCGCCATCATCGCTTCAACCACCGGCACGCCGCGTATGCCGACGCAGGGGTCATGGCGACCCTTGGTAATGATGTCGGACGCTTCCCCGTCGCGCGTAACCGTATCGACCGGGATCAGGATAGAGCTGGTCGGTTTGAATGCGACCCGCAACTTGATCGGCTGGCCAGTGGATATGCCCCCGGCGATGCCGCCTGCATGATTGGCGAGGAAGATGGGGCCGTCGGTTCCCGGTCGCATGGGGTCGGCATTTTGTTCGCCGCGCAGGCTGGCGGCGGCGAATCCGTCGCCGATCTCCACGCCCTTGACCGCGTTGATGCTCATCATCGCGCTCGCCAGTTCGCTGTCTAGCTTGGCATAGAGCGGCGCGCCCCAGCCTGCGGGCACGCCCGACGCGACGCACTCCACGACTGCGCCGAGGGAGGAGCCGTCCAGCCTCGCGCCATCGACCAGCGCTTCCCAGCGGACCGCTGCCTCTGCGTCAGGGCAGAAGAAAGGGTTCTGGCCGATCTGCGCCGCGTCGAAATTGTCATAGTCGATGGCGTCGCCGCCGATCGCGCTGACATAGGCGAAGATGTCGACATTGGGGATGACCGCGCGAGCGACGGCGCCCGCCGCGACCCGGCTGGCGGTTTCGCGCGCGGACGAACGCCCGCCGCCGCGATAGTCGCGAAAGCCATATTTGGCGTCATAGGCATAGTCGGCATGGCCGGGGCGATAGGCTTTGGCGACGTCGGAATAATCTTTCGATCGCTGATCGGTATTTTCGATCATCAGGCTGATCGGGGTGCCGGTCGTGCGCCGGACTCCGTCCGGCGCCTCGAACACGCCGGACAGGATGCGGACCTCATCCGCCTCGCGGCGCTGAGTGGTGAATTTCGACGTGCCGGGCTTGCGCAGATCTAGCCAGGGCTGGATGTCCGCTTCGCTGAGCGGCAGGCCGGGCGGGCAACCGTCAACCACAGCGCCGATGGCGGGACCATGGCTTTCGCCCCAGGTGGTGAAGCGGAATACGCGTCCGAAAGTGTTGAAGCTCATTGGCCCCTCTCCCTTTGGGGGAGAGGGAGGGACCCGCCCGGCGCAGCCGGGTGGGAGGGTGAGGGGTTCCGGCGCGCCGTCATCAACATCGTCTCCAACACCCCTTCGATATTGCCCATCACATCCCCATTGGCGAAACGCAGGACGGTAAAGCCTTCTTGCTCCATCCTCTGCGTTCGACGCTGGTCGGCTGCTGCCCTAACGCCATGGTCGTCACCGTCAACTTCGATGACCATATGCAGGTCGGCGCAATAGAAGTCCGCGATATAATCCAAGAGCCAGACCTGCCGCCGAAATTTCAGACCGCCGAGCTGTCGGCTGCGCAATCTGGCCCACAAGCGCTTCTCTGGCTCGGTCGGGTTGCGCCGCATAGCGCGAACGCGGTCGAGGGTATCGGGATTATCAGGATCAGGTCTGCGCATGTTCCCCCCTCACCCTCCCATCGCTTTGCGACGGGTCCCTCCCTCTCCCCCAAGGGGAGAGGGCTTTAGATCATTTATCCAGTGCGATGTCCGGGGCGTCTTCGGCTTTCATGCCGATGACGTTGTAACCTGCGTCGACATGGTGGATTTCGCCGGTCACGCCGCTGGCGAGGTCGGACAGGAGGTAGAGGCCCGCGCCGCCCACATCCTCGATCGTCACGTTGCGGCGCAGGGGGGAGTTCAGCTCATTCCATTTGAGGATGTAGCGGAAATCGCCGATGCCGCTGGCCGCCAGCGTCTTGATCGGCCCGGCGGAAATGGCGTTGACGCGAATATTTTCCGGACCCAGATCCATCGCCAGATATTTGACGCTGGTTTCCAGCGCCGCCTTCGCCACGCCCATGACGTTATAATGGGGAATGACCTTTTCCGCGCCATAATAGCTGAGCGTCAGGATGCTGCCGCCATTGGGCATCAAAGCGCGCGCGCGGCGGGTGACTGCCACAAAACTGTAAGCAGACACGTTCATGGTCAGCAGGAAGTTTTCGAGACTCGTATCGACATATTGGCCGCGCAGTTCATTCTTGTCGGAAAAGCCGATGGCGTGAACGACGAAGTCCAACGTGCCCCAGCGCGCCTCGATCTCGGCAAAGGCCGCGTCCAGCTTGTCCATGTCCGCGACGTCGCAGTCGATCAGGAAGTCGGACCCGACCTGTTCCGCCAAAGGGCGCACACGCTTGGCCAGTGCGTCGCCCTGATAGGAAAAGGCCAGTTCCGCGCCCTGTTCGTGCAGGGATTTTGCAATACCCCATGCCAACGACTTGTCGTTGGCGAGGCCCATGATGAGGCCACGCTTTCCTGCCATCAAGCCGTTCATATCGTCGTTCCATTTCCCTGATCTTCGGGCGACAGCTCCGTTTCCTCTTCGGGAAACTCCGCCAGCGCCGCGTTCAATTCCGCGCCAATTACCACGCCAAGCCCGACGAGAAAGAAAAAAATGAGGGTGATCATGACACCGGCCAGACTGCCATAGGTGCGGCCATAGCCGCCCAGCAGCGATAGCGTGGGTGGCAACAGCAGCGTCGTGGCATACCACCAGAGCGATGTCGCCAGCGCGCCGGGCCACTTTGGAAAGCGGCGATCCTTGTAGGCGGTAGGCGTCAGCGCCACGAACAGCGACCACAGCGCGACGCATAATATGGCCATCGGCACCAGCCGGGCCGAGGCGACCAGTGCGATGGCGTCGTCGGCCCATGGCAGGACGTTGGTCAGAAACTGATCGATGCCGGTCATGACGACCTGCAGGGAAAAGGCGAACATCACCGCGAATACGCTGGCCAGCGTGATGCCGATCGCGCCAAGGCGATAGCGCCAGAAGGGCTTGGTGCTTTTGGTGCCGTAAGCGCGGCGCAAGATGTCGCGGATCGTTTCGATCAGGCTGCCCACGGTCCACAGGCCAACAAGGCCACCCAGCCAGAGCAGCGGTCCCGACCGCGCGGTCAGCACGTCGCCGATCGGTTGGCGCACCACGTCGGCGACCCCGCGCGGCACGGTGGACAGAAAGGCATTGACCGCATGTACCCCATCCTGCGTGCGGCCAAAGATGCTGGCCACGGCGGCGGCGACGATGAAGAAGGGAAACAGCGTCATCAGCGAGAGATAGGCAAGGTTCCCGGCGTGGATGAACCCGTCGCTATAGGTGCCGACCGCGACCCGCTTGAAAACCTCGAACGGCTGGGTGCCGGGGCGGACGCGATCCATTTGCCGGTTGAATTGCGTCCGCGCATGATGCGTGACCTTATGACGGCGCGATTCGGGCGAATAGGGCGATGGTATCGGCATCCGCGCCTAACGCCTCAGACGCCCAGATGGGCGCGCACGGGTCGTCCGTCATGCCAGCTTTCGACCAGCGCCACGATGGTCGGATCATCGCCCGGCACGTCGATCAGCAGCCGGACCATCTGGTCGCCGCGCTGGCCGTCCTTGCCGGTAAAGCCCTTGCCGCGCAGGCGCAGCGTCTTGCCCGATGTCGCGCCCGCAGGCACGCCCAGCATCACCGCGCCATCGACGGTCGGCACCTTGACCTTGCCGCCCAGCACCGCTTCGTCGAGCGTGACGGGCAGGTCGAGCAGCACATTGTCACCGTCCCGCGTGAAAAAGGCGTGCGGACGAATGTCGATGGTGACGATCGCATCGCCCGCTCCGCCCGCGCCCGGTTGCCCCTTGCCCGACAGGCGCATCTGCGTGCCGTTTTCGAGGCCGGCGGGCAATTTAAGGTCGATGGTCTTGCCATCCTGCAAGGTGATCCGCTGGGGCGCGAGGGTCGCCGCATCGGCGAAAGGCACGGCGAGGCGATAGGCGACGTTCGCGCCCTTTGGCGCGGCCTGTCGTCCAAAGCCGCCACCGCCGCCCGCGCGACGTCCTGCGCCGCCGAACAATCCTTCGAAAATATCGCTGAAATCGCCGCCGCCCGCTTCGAATCCACCGCCCTGAGGGCCGCGCCCGCCACCGCCGCCATAGCCGAAGGGCGCGGTCGGATTGCCGTCGCCGTCTATCTCGCCCCGGTCGAAGCGCGCCCGCTTGTCCTTGTCGGACAACAGGTCATAGGCGTTGGTAACGGACGAGAATTTCTCTGCCGCCTTGGGATTGTCGCGATTCTTGTCGGGGTGCAGTTCCTTCGCCAGCTTGCGATAGGCGGATTTGATTTCCGCTTCGCTCGCGCCGCGCGCGACGCCCAATGTCGAATAGGGATCGGCCATTCATTCTACCTGTTGCACAAAAGCATCACTTGGCTTCTATGTGGCGGACTATGCGCCGACATTCAAGGCAAAGCATCATGCTGTTGGATCACATGGCCATATCGACAGCCACGCGCCCGACGCATAAGGATCAGCGCATGACCGATCCCTTTGCCCTGTTCGACGACTGGTATGCGCAAGCGCGCGACAGCGAAATCAATGACAGCAACGCGATGGCGCTGGCCACCGCCGATGCGCGCGGGCGGCCGTCCGTGCGGATGGTGCTGTTGAAGGGCCATGGGCCGGACGGATTTGTGTTCTACACCAATTTCGAGGGGCGCAAGGCGGGCGAACTGCTCGACAATCCGCATGCCGCTTTGCTGTTTCACTGGAAATCGCTGCGGCGGCAAATCCGGGTCGAGGGTGCAGTCGGCCCGGTGGACGACGCCACCGCCGACGCCTATTTCGCGACGCGCGGACGCGACAGCCAGTTGGGCGCCTGGGCATCGGACCAGTCCCGCCCCCTGCCCGACCGGCAGACTTTCATGGATCGTTATGACGCGGTCGCCGCGCGATTCGCGGATGGGCCGGTGTCGCGTCCGCCGCACTGGTCGGGCTTTGCGCTGAAGCCCGAACGAATCGAGTTCTGGCAGGATCGCGAACATCGGCTGCACGAACGACGGCTGTTCACGCGGTCGGGGGATGGCTGGAGCGAAGGGCTGCTCTATCCCTGATACATTTGGCCTAACGTCGCCATTTGGGACCAATTGAGGCGCGGAAAGCGGCAGCCCGTTCGTCTATATCCTATGCAGCATGGGTAAGCGCACCGATTGCGGGTGATCCATGCGCCTGTTAGGTGTCTTGCCTGACAGCAGTAAAAGGCGCGGCGAACCAGTCCCGCCCGGCCCTTAGAGGAATAGAATGCGCAACAGACTGACGGCCTTCATCCTGACCGGCATGGTTCTGGGCGTAATCGTGGGGTTCGTGGCCAATTTGTGGGTCGGCGGCGACGAGACGCTGGCCAAACAGGTTGCGGGCTATTTCCATCTGCTCGCCGACATATTCCTGCACCTCATCAAGATGATTATCGCGCCGCTGGTCTTTTCCACGCTGGTCGCGGGCATCGCCCATATGGGGGACAGCGCGGCGCTGGGGCGGATCGGCGGGCGGGCGCTCGCCTGGTTCATCATCGCCAGCCTGATTTCGCTGACGCTGGGCCTGATCTTCGTGAATTTCTTCCAGCCCGGCGCAGGGCTGAACCTTGTCCGGTCCGGTGTCGAATCGGGCGTGAATACCGAAGCGCTCAATTTCCGCGACTTCATCCTGCACGTCTTCCCGACATCCATGGTCGGCGCGATGGCGGAAAATTCGATCCTGCAGATCGTCGTTTTCTCGCTGTTCGTGGGTGTCGCGCTGACCGCAATCGGCGACAAGGGCAAGCCGATCGTCACCGTGATCGAGGCAATGGTCGACCTGATGTTGCAGGTGACCGGCTATGTCATGCGGGTCGCGCCCTTCGCCGTGTTCGGCGCGCTGGCGTCGGTCGTCACGACCGAAGGCGTGGGCGTGCTCAAGACGTTCGGCCAGTTGATCGGCGAATTTTATCTGGCGCTCGGCGCGCTCTGGCTGTTGCTGTTTGCGGCAGGATCGATTTTCCTGGGCAAGCGGATGTTCAAGCTGATCCGCTATGTTCGCGAACCGATATTGATCGCTTTTTCCACCGCATCGTCGGAAGCGGCCTATCCCAAGATGCTGGAGCAGCTCGACCGGTTCGGCGTGCCGCGCCGCATCTACAGCTTCGTGCTGCCGCTGGGCTATTCGTTCAATCTGGACGGGTCGATGATGTATTCGACCTTTGCCACCATCTTCATCGCGCAGGCCTATGGCATCGACCTGCCCATCGCGACGCAGATCACCATATTGCTGGTGCTGATGGTGACGAGCAAAGGCATCGCCGCCGTGCCGCGCGCGTCGCTGGTCGTCGTTGCCGCGACGCTGGGCCAGTTCGATTTGCCGGTCGAGGGCGTGGCGTTCATCCTGGCGGTGGATCATTTCATGGACATGGGCCGCACCGCCACCAACGTGCTGGGCAACGCCATCGCCACGTCGGTCATCACCAAATGGGAAGGGATGCTGGAGGTCGAGGAGCCGATCGACGGATCGCCACCCAAGGCGCCCGCCCACACCCCTGCCCATGGCCGGGGCGGGCTGGAGCTGGCGTCCGACATGATCGACGACGACCGCAAGGGTTAGGTCGCCATGCAGCACCCGTCCCTGCCCGGCTTTACTGTAGCGGCGCGGGGCGGTGCGGCCATTGTCGCGCTGACGGCGATGGCGGGACTTGCTGTGCAGGTGGACGCATCCATCGCGCAGACCGGATCGGTTGGTGCGGCCTTGTGGACGATGCTGCTGTATTTCACGATCTGGACCAATATGGCCGTCGCGATCAGCTTTGCCGTGGTGGCGATGGGACGGCGGGTTTCCGCGCACTGGCTGGGCGGGGTGTTGCTGGCGATTTTGCTGGTCGGGATCATCTATGGGTTGCTGCTGCGGGGGCTATTGTCGCTGAGCGGTGGGGCGTTGCTGGCCGACACGCTGTTGCACAAGGTGACCCCGCTACTGGCGCCGCTCTGGTGGATCGCTTTTGCGCCCAAGGGGCGGCTGGGGTGGCGCGATCCGTGGATCTGGGCGATGTTTCCGGCGGCCTATTTGCCCTACGCGCTGGTTCGCGGGGCGATGGAGGGGCGATATGCCTATCCCTTCATCGATGTTGCGCGGTTTGGCGCGGGACAGGTGGCGATCAATGTCGTGGTGATCGCCATAGGCTTCGTGGCGGCGGGATTGGCGCTGGTGTGGATCGACCGGCGGGCTGGGGCGCGGGGTTAGTGCGACATTAGCCTACCTCACATCCGTTCGCTTCGAGCGAAGTCGAGAAGCACATAGCGCCGTATCTGCGTTTCTCGACTTCGCTCGAAATGAACGGATCAAGGGTATACTGGTCATATTCTTACAGTCACGCTCTCCGCGCCGCCTTCGCTGCATCGGCCCACCAGATGAGGCTTTTTGCGAAACCGGCAAAGCCGCGCTCCAGCGCTGCGCCGCCCCCCCCTGCGGCTGGGCCTGATCGTCCAGCGTCTGGCTGATCTGGCCAACGCTCAGACGTTCCGGCACGACCGCCATGCCCATGGCCGACAGCGTAACCGTCCAGTCGGCATGGCTGTTGACGCCTGCAAAGCGGCCCGCCGAATAGCTGGCGATGGCGGCGGGGCGGCGATCAAATTCCTGGAGGTAATGATCGACCAGATTTTTGAGGCCCGGCTGCACGCCGCGATTATATTCGCCCGCGACGAAGATGAAGCCATCAGCGGCGCTCAGCCGATCGGCCAGCGCGGCCATGGCGGCGGGCGCTTCGCCGGGGCCATAATCGCTGTAACGCCTGTCGAGCATCGGCAGGTCGATCGCCCTGGCGTCGATCAGTTGCGCCTTGTGCCCCAGCGCATCGATGCCGCGCACGATATAGTCGGCGAGGCGGATGCCCAACCGACCCTGCCTGTACGAGCCGTAGAGGACGAGAATGTCGAGCGCCATGCGAAGCCTTTCCTGAGATGCGGAGCCGCGTGCGGCTTGGTAAAGGACGGGACTGCGCTCCCGCCTGCCGCGGGAGCATGTCGTTCTTCTTTCCTACCGCAGCTTGGCGATGTTCAGGCTGTCGTCCTTGGCGCGGGCTTTGACCGATTCCTCGGTGCGGGTCAGTGCCTTGGCGATGGATTTGAGGCCCATGCCTTTTTTGGCCAGCGTGTGCAGCTTCTGGATTTCGTCCTGAGTCCAGGGCTGTTTGTGCCGCTCGAAGCGTTCGGCTGCCATGTCCTTAATCCGCGAACGGATCGCGGACGAGGATCGTGTCGTCGCGTTCCGGGCTGGTGGAGACGAGCGTCACCGGGCAACCGATCAGTTCCTCGATCCGGCGGATATATTTGATCGCCTGCGCAGGAAGGTCCGCCCAACTGCGCGCGCCGGCGGTCGTATCCTGCCAGCCCTCGATATCCTCGTAGATCGGCTGCGCCTTCGCCTGATCCTGCGCATGGGCAGGCAGATAGTCGTAGGTTTTGTCGCCGATGCGATAGCCGACGCAGATTTTCAGCGTTTCGAACCCGTCCAGCACGTCCAGCTTCGTCAGCGCAATGCCAGTAACGCCCGACACGGCGACCGACTGGCGCACCAGCACCGCGTCGAACCAGCCGCAGCGGCGCTTGCGCCCGGTGACGGTGCCAAATTCATGGCCGCGCTCGCCCAGCCGCTGACCGGTTTCATCCTCCAGTTCCGTGGGGAACGGGCCGGAACCGACGCGGGTGGTGTATGCCTTGACGATGGCCAGCACGAAGCCCGCGCCCGATGGGCCAAGGCCAGTGCCGCTTGCCGCCGTTCCCGCCACGGTGTTGGACGATGTGACGAAGGGATAGGTGCCATGGTCGATGTCGAGCAGCGTGCCCTGCGCCCCTTCGAACAGGATGCGCTTGCCGTCCGCCTTCGCCTTGTTGAGGGTCAGCCAGACCGGCTTGACGAAAGGCAGGATGAAGTCGGCAATTTCGGTCAGTTCCGCCAGCAGCGCGTCGCGGTCGATCGGCGGTTCGCCAAAGCCTGCGCGCAGAGCGTCATGATGGGCGGTCAGCCGGTCGATCTGCGGACCCAGATCGTCGAGATGGGCGAGGTCACACACGCGGATGGCGCGGCGGCCGACCTTGTCCTCATAGGCCGGGCCGATGCCGCGCCGGGTGGTGCCGATCTTGCCCGCACCTGACGCATCCTCACGCAGGCCATCGAGGTCGCGGTGGAAGGGCAGGATCAGCGGGCAGGTTTCGGCGATCTGGAGATTGTCGGGCGTGATGGTGACGCCCTGCCCTGTCAGCTTGGCGACTTCATCGCGGAAATGCCATGGGTCGAGCACGACGCCATTGCCGATGACGCTGAGCGTACCGCGCACGATGCCCGACGGCAGCAGCGACAGTTTATAGACTTTTTCGCCCACGACGAGCGTGTGACCGGCATTATGACCACCCTGAAAACGGGCGACGACATCGGCGCGCTCCGACAGCCAGTCGACGATCTTGCCCTTGCCCTCGTCACCCCATTGGGCGCCGATTACGGTTACATTTGCCATGGATACAGATCTCCGCCCGCCGCGCGGACCGGCCATGCCCTTCGACGGGACTCGACATGCCAGTAGGATCGATTGGACGCCGATGCGCCCGGATGCGGTTGCGCGTTAGCGCCGCCCGGTCCAACCTGTCAAGGCACGGCTGTCGTCAGCCATTGACCGCAGCGAAGGCCGCGTCGAACCGCCCTTCCGCCTCGGCCCGGCGCAGGAAGCCGACGCGATCGACGGCGATCTCGTTCGGTGTCGGCTGCTGCGCGAACAGCGTCATCACTTCGTCAATAAAGGCGGCCAGCGGCAGATAGCCCTCCCGCGTCGCCTGACCGGGCGTCAGGTCGGTCTGCACCGCTGGCGGGATGAGTTCGATCACGTCCACCTTGCCCGCAAGCTGCGCGCGCTGCGCCAGCGTATAGCTGTGCATGGCCGCCTTCGTCGCATTATAGGTCGGCGTGTGTACCAGCGGCACGAAGGCAAGGCCCGACGTCACATTGACGATGGCCGCATCGGGTCGGCCCGACAAATGATCGACCAGCGCATTGGCCATCCGGATCGGTGCGAGCAGATTGGTGACGATCGTTTCTTCCGCATCGCTCAGGTCGCGGCGCACCGTCATATCCTCCATCCGCATGATGCCGGCATTGTTGATGAGGATATTGAGATCGGGATGCGCGGCCATAATGGCGCTGGCCATCGCATCGATCGCCGCAAAATCGTTCATATCGACGGCGACACCCACCATGCCGGGATTGGCGGCCGTCACTTCATCCAGCAGCGCCTGTCGTCGTCCGGCGATAATCACGCTGTTTCCCGCCGCGTGGAAGCGTTCGGCCAGCGCCCGTCCGATGCCCGACGTGCCACCGGTAATCAATATCGTGTTGCCGCTCATGTTCATCATGCATGTCCTTGCCTGTCGTGCGACCCATCTATGACGACGGGCCGCTCAGTTAAGGGGGCAGGCAAAAGAAATGTGGTCGCCCGATCAGAAGGCGCGCAGGTCGCCGCCGTCGAGCCAGTGGGAGCAACGCAGGGCTGCGCCATCCTCGTCCCCTACCAGCGCTGCAACCGTGTGCCAGCCCTCGCCACGCAGGGCGGCGGCGCGGGCGGTATCATGGCCGAGCGGCAGGAACAGGCGGCGTGGCGTTTCCGCGCCAAAGCCTGCGTCGATCAGCGGATCGGGATAGAGGGAGAAGCCGATAGCCGGTTCGTCCTGCCCATCGGCGCGGCGGATGGCGTAGCTGCCGCCCCGGCCGATTTCGCCGACGAATCCTTCGGCAAAGATCGAGAAGCCGAACCAGTTCTGATATTCGAAACCATGCCGTTCAGTGGGATCGAGCGTCAGGGTAATGTCCCAGCCGATCGGTTTGGCGATGGCGCGCAGGCCCGCGATGCGGCTGTCGATCGCGCCGCCCAGCGTGGCGTTGAACGCCTCCAGCCGGTCCATCGCGGCGTGGAAGGGACCGGTCGCTTCGATCAGCGGCAGATAGGCGGCAGCCTGTGGTCCGAGCGCGACAAGCGCGCCTGCGTCCTTGGCATCCAGTTCGGTGCGCACTGCTTCGAGTGCATCGGCATCGAGCGGCAACGGCCCGGCGGCCAGCATGTCGATGAGGTCAGGCAGGGTGAAGTCGATGGTGATGCCGGTGACGCCTGCCGCCTGCAACGCTTCGATCGCGACATTGACGATCTCGACCGCAGCGGACACGCTGTCGCTGCCGATCAGTTCGGCCCCGACCTGCAATTTTTCCCGCTCAGGCCGCAATTGATTGGCTTTGAGGCGGATGACTGGCCCGGCATAGGAGAGGCGCAAAGGACGCGGTGCGGCGGCGAGCCGGGTGGCGGCGATGCGGCCGACCTGCGCCGTCATGTCGGGGCGCAGCGCCAGGCTGCGTTGCGACACGGGATCGACGGCGCGAACCAGGTCCTGCGCACGCATGGATTTGAGGCGCTGCGTCAGCGTATCTTCAAACTCCGCGAGCGGGGGCATGACCCGTTCATAGCCATGCGTCGCCACCGTATCGAGCACGCGCCGCGCGAGGCGGGCGGAGGCTTCGGCCTGCGGCGGCAGGCGGTCGGATAATCCTTCGGGAAGAAGGCCGGGCGGGATCATGGTCATGGGACAAGCCCTTAGCGGATTATATTTCCGACGCCAGCCCTCCCCGTTCGGGCTGAGCGAAGTCGAAGCCCTTCACTGAACAGAGTGAAGTGGCTTCGTCTTCGCTCAGCCTAGCCCTTCGACAGGCTCAGGGCGAACGGGTCAATGGGTCATCCCATCACGCAAAGCGCAGCAGTTTTACCTGTTTGACGCCAGCCAGATTGCAGATTTCCCAGCGGAGCGGTTCGGTGACGGTGCCGTCTACGGACAGCAGCAACACGGCTTCGCCGCCCTGATTGCGGCGGCCCAGATGGAAGGTGCCGATGTTGACGTCCGATTCGCCCAGCTTCGACCCAAGGCGACCGATGAAGCCGGGCGCGTCCTGATTGACGATGTAGAGCATGGTGCCGTCAAGGTCCGCTTCCACCTTGATGCCGAACAGTTCGACAAGGCGCGGACTGTTCGAGCCGAACAGCGTGCCTGCGACCGAGCGTTCGCCGGTTTCGGTGGTGACGGTGACGCGGATCAGCGTCTGGTAGGCGCCTTCCCGATCATGGCGCACTTCGCGCACGTCGAGGCCGCGTTCCTTGGCCAGGAAGGGCGCGTTGACCATGTTCACCGTGTCGGAATAGACGCGCATCAGGCCCGCCAGCACCGCCGCCGTGATCGGCTTCTGGTTGAGTTCGGCGGCATGGCCCTCGACCTCTACCGCGACACCGGTGATGGCGTCGCCTTCGAGTTGACCGACAAGGCTGCCCAGCTTTTCTGCGATCGCCATATAGGGCTTGAGCTTGGGCGCTTCCTCCGCCGACAGCGATGGCACGTTCAGCGCATTGGTGATGCCGCCGTCGAGCAGATAGTCGGACAGCTGGTCGGCGACCTGCAACGCCACATTGACCTGCGCTTCGTCGGTGGACGCGCCCAGATGCGGAGTGGAGATGAAGTTGGGGGTGCCAAACAGCGGGCTTTCCTTGGCCGGTTCGGTCACGAACACGTCGAGCGCCGCGCCAGCGACCTGGCCGCTGTCCAGCGCTTCCTTGAGCGCGGCTTCATCGATCAGGCCGCCACGCGCGCAGTTGATGATGCGCACGCCCTTCTTGGTCTTGGCGAGGGCTTCCTTCGACAGGATGTTACGCGTCTGGTCGGTCAGCGGCGTGTGCAGCGTGATGAAGTCGGCCTTCGCCAGCAGCGTGTCGAGGTCCGCTTTTTCCACGCCCATGTCGATCGCACGTTCAGGGGTGAGGAACGGGTCGAAGGCGACGACCTTCATCTTGAGGCCCAGCGCGCGGTCGGCGACGATCGAGCCGATATTGCCCGCGCCGATCAGGCCCAGTGTCTTGCCGGTGACTTCCACGCCCATGAAGCGGTTTTTCTCCCACTTGCCCTGCTGCGTCGAAGCATCGGCCTCCGGCAATTGGCGGGCGAGCGCGAACATCAGCGCGATGGCATGTTCGGCGGTGGTGATGGAGTTGCCGAACGGGGTGTTCATGACGATCACCCCTTTGGCGGACGCGTAAGGGATGTCGACATTATCGACGCCGATGCCGGCGCGGCCAATGACTTTCAGGTTGGTCGCGGCGTCGAGGATCGCCTTCGTCACCTTCGTGGACGACCGGATGGCGAGGCCGTCATAGTCGCCGATGATGGCGATCAGTTCTTCGGGCGTCTTGCCGGTGATTTCATCGACCTCAATGCCACGTTCGCGGAAGATCGCGGCGGCGCGGGGGTCCATCTTGTCGGAAATAAGGACTTTGGGCATGGATTTTCCTATCGTTCATCGTCACCCCGGACTTGATCCGGGGTCCCGCTATTGCGCGGGCGGCGTGAAGGAGAAGCGGGACCCCGGATCAAGTCCGGGGTGACGCCGTGGGTGAGTTCAGGCGGACTTTACGGTCGCGTAGGCCCAGTCGAGCCAGGGGCCGAGCGCTTCGATGTCGGCGGTGTCCACGGTCGCGCCGCACCAGATGCGAAGCCCTGCGGGGGCATCGCGATAGCCAGCGATGTCGAACGCCGCACCTTCCTTTTCGAGCAGACCCGCAAACGCCTTGATAAAGGCTTCGTCGGCACCGGCCACGGTCAGGCAGACGCTCGTTTTCGAGCGCGAGGCCGGGTCAGCCGCGAGATGGCCGAGCCAGTCGCGTTCCGCTACGATCTTGTCGAGCGCCGCCGCATTGGCGTCGCTGCGCGCGATCAGGCCAGCCGCGCCGCCGATCGACTTGCCCCATTCCAGCGCGAAGATCGCATCTTCGACAGCCAGCATGGAGGGGGTGTTGATCGTCTCGCCCTTGAACACGCCTTCGGCCAGCTTGCCCTTCGACACCAGACGGAACACCTTGGGCAATGGCCAGGCGGGGGTGTAGGTTTCAAGGCGTTCAACGGCGCGGGGGCCAAGGATCAGCACTCCATGGCCGCCCTCGCCACCCAGCACCTTCTGCCAGGAGAAGGTGGCGACGTCGATCTTGGCCCAGTCGATGTCATAGGCGAACACCGCGCTGGTCGCGTCGGCGAAGGTCAGGCCTTCGCGGTCGGCGGGGATGAAGTCCGCATTGGGGACGCGCACGCCCGACGTGGTGCCGTTCCAGGTGAACAGCACGTCGGTGGCGAAATCGATGGCGGACAGGTCGGGCAGCTGGCCATAATCGGCGCGCACGACCGTCGGGTCGAGCTTCAACTGCTTGACCGCATCCGTGACCCAGCCTTCGCCGAAACTTTCCCAGGCGACGGTGGTGACCGGGCGCGCGCCCAGCATCGTCCACATCGCCATTTCGAACGCGCCGGTGTCGGACCCCGGCACGATGCCGATGCGGTGAGTGTCGGGGAGGTTCAGCAATTCGCGCATCAGGTCGATGCTGTAAGCCAGACGAGTCTTGCCGATCTTGCTGCGATGCGAGCGGCCCAGCGAATCGGTGGCGAGCGCAGCGGCGCTCCAGCCCGGAGGCTTGGCACAGGGACCGGAAGAGAAGAAAGGACGCGCCGGAAGGGTGGTCGGCTTTTGCGCAGGCGCAATGGTGGCGTCAACGGCAGTAAAATCAGTCATGTAGCGTCTCCTTACAGAGAGCAGCGCGGCGTTGGGACCGCGTGGCCCGTCGGTCGCCCTAAAGATTTCGGCGGACCTGTCAAGGAGATTGGCAAAATGGGACGAACCGAGCACCCCGTTAACCACAGGAAGTCTTTGCCCTGTTATCATCCCGAATCATGAAGTTACGTGCAAAAACAATGCGGTCGATGCGTGGCGTCGGTGTTGCGGTGATGGCGGCGAGCCTGCTGAGCGCGTGCAGCGGCGATCTGGTCCCGCGCGGGCGAGTGGCGAAGGCATCGAAACCCGCGCCGCGCCCCGTGCGCCAGATCGCGCCGCAAACGGTCGAAGTGAAACAGTGCCTCGCCAAACTCCAGTCCCAATCGGTGTCCTTCACCCCCCTGCCCGACCAGAATTTCGGCGGCGGGTGCAATGCGGTCAACAGCGTCAAGCTGCTCGACATCGGCGTGCCAGCGACCAATCTGGGCGCGATGACATGCCCGCTGGCAGCCAATTTCGCGGCCTGGGCACGTTATGGCGTGCAGCCTGCGGCCCGCGCCATATTGGGAACGGAAATCGTCAAGATCGAAACCTTCGGCACCTATAATTGCCGCCCGATCGCGGGCAGTGGCAAATTGTCCGAACATGCGCACAGCAATGCCGTGGACGTCGCCGCCTTCGTCATGAACGATGGCCGGCGCATCAGCGTGCAACAGGGGTGGAACGGCGACAAGGACACGCGGCGGTTCCTGCAGGTCGTGCATGACAGCGCGTGCAAGCGGTTCAACACCGTGCTCAGCCCCGATTATAATGCGGCGCATCACGACCATTTCCATTTCGATATGGGCGGGCGTGGGGGATTTTGTCGCTGACGAAGTAACATTGAGAATAGAAACATCGCGTGTTGCACGGTCAATCGCTTTTGCCACCAAACGAAAACCAGCGCAGCGGTCTTGGCTTTGTCATCGGTGGCCCTTAAATCGTCGCGATGACAAAAAAAGACATTGAAGAACGCAAATTCCGACCGGCCCGCGAAGAAGCGCATGACGCTCGCAACAATGCCGGCACGCCCCAGACGCAGAGCGCCGCTTATCGCCTTGCCTTTCAGGATACCGAATTTCTGTTGCGGGAAGATTTGCGCCCGGTGCGGTTCCAGCTGGAACTGTTGAAGCCTCAATTGCTGATGGATGAGGCGCAGATCGAATCGACGTTCGTTTTCTACGGGTCGGCGCGCATCCCCGAACCCGATCAGGTGCAGGCCCGCATCGACGCCGCCGCCACGCCGGAGCAGAAACGGATCGCGGAAAATCTGGGAGCCAAGGCGCGCTATTATGAGGAAGCGCGCGCACTCGCCCGCATTTCCGCGCAATATCCGGTCGCAGAGAATGGCGGGCGGCATTTCGTGGTCTGTTCGGGCGGTGGCCCCTCGATCATGGAAGCGGCCAATCGCGGCGCGATCGACGTCGGGCAGACAACCATCGGCATGAACATCGTCCTGCCGCATGAGCAGGCGCCCAACCGCTTCGTCACGCCGGAGCTGTCGTTCCAGTTCCATTATTTCGCCCTGCGCAAGATGCACTTTCTGCTGCGCGCCCGCGCGCTGGCGGTGTTCCCCGGCGGGTTCGGCACGTTCGACGAGATGTTCGAACTGCTGACGTTGATCCAGACCGGCAAGATGAAGCCGATCCCCATCCTGCTGTTCGGCAAGGATTTCTGGAACCGGGTGGTGGATTTCGAGGCGCTGGCGGACGAGGGCGTGATTTCGCACGCTGATCTCAACCTGCTGACCTGGGTCGAAACCGCGCAGGAAGCGTGGGACGCGGTGCAGGCATTTTATCATGTCGATGCAGCAGGGGCAGAGCAGGCGTAAAACCTGAGAGGGGGGCTGCGCGCCTTTCCCCTCTTCCAAATTCGCCTCCCGTGGGGAGAAGGGTTAGGTGTTGCCCTTCCCCCCCGACCGGATTAGGGCGCGGCCATGCGCGGAGACATGGCCCATATCGACAGCTGGATCTTCGATCTGGACAATACGCTTTACCCGGCCAAGGCGGACCTGTTCGCCCTGATCGACGTGAAGATGGGCGAATATATTCAGGGGCTGCTGGGTTGCGATGCACAGGTCGCGCGGGAAACGCAGAAGCGTTATTTCATGGAACATGGCACGACGCTGTCGGGGCTGATGCATCATCATGGCATCGAACCGCATGCCTATCTCGATTATGTTCACGATATTTCGATGGATCGGCTGGAGGTCGATGCAGACCTGAACGCGCATATCGCCGCGTTGCCGGGCCGCCGCCTGATCTTCACCAACGGCGATGCCGCCTATGCGCGGCGGGTGCTGGACCGGCTGGGTCTGGGCGACACGTTCGAGCTGATCCACGACGTCCATGCGTGCGAATATGTGCCAAAGCCCAATCCGGCGGGCTATGCGACGCTGTGCCGCGTGCATGATGTCGATCCGACCCGTGCCGCATTTTTCGAGGATATGGCCCGCAACCTGAAGCCCGCCAAGGCGATCGGCATGACCACCATCTGGGTCAATAACGGGTCCGAAGCGGGCAATCACGACCATCATCCCGACTTCATCGATTTCGAAACCGACCATTTAAGGCCGTTTCTGGCCGCCATCCTTGGGGAAAGCGCATGACCGATTTGATCGCCACTATCGAGGCCGCCTGGGAAGACCGGGCCAATGTCAGCCTGAACACGCAGGGCGCGGTCCGCGATGCCGTTACGCAAGCGCTCGCGATGCTCGACAGCGGCAAGGGCCGCGTCGCCGAGCCGACCGCCGATGGCTGGCAGGTCAACCAGTGGCTCAAGAAAGCGGTGCTGCTGTCCTTCCGCCTGAATGACAATGTGCTGATCGAAAACGGTCCGGGCGGCGGATATTGGTGGGACAAGGTGCCAAGCAAATTCGCCGGATGGGGCGAGGCGGAGTTCCGCGCCGCCGGTTTTCGCGCCGTGCCGGGCGCGTTCGCACGGGCGGGCGCACATATCGCCAAGAATGCGATCCTGATGCCCAGCTTCGTCAACATCGGCGCGTTCGTCGATGAAGGCACGATGGTCGACGCATGGGTGACGGTGGGCAGTTGCGCGCAGATCGGCAAGAATGTCCATCTGTCGGGCGGCGTGGGCATCGGCGGCGTGCTCGAACCCTTGCAGGCCGATCCGGTCATCATCGAAGACGATTGCTTTATCGGCGCGCGGTCCGAAGTGGTCGAAGGCGTGCGCATCGGCAAGGGATCGGTCCTGTCGATGGGCGTCTTCATCGGCCAGTCGACCAAGATCATCGACCGCACCACCGGCGAGATTTTCATGGGGGAAGTCCCACCCTATTCTGTAATCGTCCCCGGCAGCCTGCCCGGCAAGCCCCTGCCCGACGGCACGCCCGGTCCCAGCCTTTATTGCGCGGTGATCGTCAAGCGGGTGGACGCGCAGACTCGGTCGAAGACGGGCATCAACGAGTTGTTGCGGGATTGATCGGAAGTCATCCTCCCCGGCGGGGGAAGTGCATGGCGTAGCCAGACGGAGGGGCGTCCTGCCATCGATAGGGCGACACCCCTCCGTCAGCACCGCGTGATCCCCATAATTGCGCTATAGGGAGGAGCAGGAAAGCGCCATCCCCTGACCAACGGCTGATGCTGTTCGATCAACGACATTGAGACACCATATCATCGCTTGACCGATGCAGCGAAACGGTTGATCCCGCGTTATCGGGGCGCGGGCCGAAAGGGTCATGCGCCTTTTTACGACTTGTCGGAGTCCAGCCTTATGTCCCTGTCCCATATCCTGCCGCTGATGATCGCCGCCGCGCCGATCGCGCTGGCCGCTCCTGCACTGGCGCAGGTCGCGCCTGCCAAGGCCACTGGCCCCGCCGCCGGGATCACTACACAATTGCCGCGCGGCGCCGCGCCCAGCCATTATGCGATCGAAGTGACGCCCGATGCGGCGAACCTGAAATTTACGGGCAAGGTGACGATCGACGTGACGATCAGCGCGGCGATGCCCACGCTGGTGCTGAACGCGGCGGACCTGACCTTTGGCGACGTGATGCTGACGCCTGTGGGTGGCAAGGCGATGAAGGGCACGGCCAAGGTCGATGCCAATGCGCAGACGGTGACGCTGGATTTCGGCAAGCCGCTGGCGCCCGGCCAGTATAAGCTGGCCATCGCCTATGCCGGTGTCATCAACCAGCAGGCCAACGGCCTGTTCGCGCTGGACTATACCGACAATGCGGGCGCGGCGAAGCGCGCGCTGTTCACCCAGTTCGAAGCGCCCGACGCGCGCCGTTTCGTCCCCAGCTTCGACGAACCCAGCTATAAGGCGACGTTCGACCTGTCGGCCATCGTGCCTACGGGCCAGATGGCGGTCGGCAACATGCCAGTCAAAACGTCGAAGGACATGGGCGGCGGCAGGACGCAGGTGACGTTCGGCACCAGCCCCAAAATGTCGTCCTACCTGCTGTTCTTTGGTCTGGGCGAACTGGAGCGCGCGACGAAGATGGCGGGCGCTACCGAAGTCGGCGTCATCACCGGCAAGGGCAATAGCGGCAAGGCGACGCTGGCGCTGGATGCGACGGCGGCGATCCTGCCCTGGTATAACGACTATTTCGGCGTGCCTTTCCCGCTGCCCAAGCTCGACAATGTCGCAGGGCCGGGCCAGAGCCAGTTTTTCAGCGCGATGGAAAATTGGGGCGCAATTTTCACCTTCGAGCGCGCATTGATCGTCGATCCGCGCTTTACGTCCGAAGCGACCAAGCGGCGCATCTACGAAACCGTCGCGCATGAAATGGCACATCAATGGTTCGGCGATCTGGTCACGATGGCCTGGTGGGACGATCTGTGGCTGAACGAAGGCTTCGCAAGCTGGATGGCGACCAAAGTCACCGACAAGCTGCAACCTTCTTGGGAAATGCTGCTGACCCGTGTTGACGGGCGCGAGGCGGCGATGAGCCTCGATTCGCTCGCCACCACCCACGCCGTCGTGCAGAAAATCACCACCGTCGATCAGGTGAATCAGGCGTTCGACGCCATCACCTATCAAAAGGGCGAAGCGGTCATCACCATGCTCGAAGGCTATGCGGGCGACGATGTGTGGAAGGCGGGCATCCGCGCCTATATGCAGCGCCATGCTTATGGCAACACCGTGACCGACGACCTGTGGAAAGCGGTCGAGGGCGCGGGGGCCAAGGGGCTGGTCGCGATCGCCCATGATTTCACCAGCCAGCCGGGCATCCCGCTGGTCAAGGTGGAGAGCGCGCAATGTCAGGGCGGCCAGACCGTACTGACGCTGAGCCAGGGCGAATATAGCCGCGACCGCAAGGACAAGACGCCGCTATCGTGGAACGTGCCGGTCATGGCGCAGACCGTGGGCGGCACGCCGCAGCGGCTGATCCTGAAAGGCAAGGGTCAGGTGAGCGTGCCTGGATGTGGCGCTTATCTCGTCAATGCGGGGCAGACGGGCTATTATCGCTCGCTCTATCCGGCGGCGAACGTCAAGGCGCTGGCGAAGGATTTCACCAAACTGGCCAGCATCGACCAGACCGGCCTGCTCGCCGACAATTTCCAGCTTGGGCTGGGCGGATATCAGCCGATCGGGCTGGCGATGGACCTGATCGACGCGGTGCCCGCGACGGCGACACCTGCCGTGATGGCCGAAGTGCCTGAATATCTGGGCAGCGCCTATGTCATGCTGGAAAGCGACAAGGCGGCGCAGGCGCGCGTCGCGGCCTATACGTCGGCCAAGCTGACTCCGGTTCTGACCGGCATCGGCTATGACGCCAGGCCGGGCGAAAATGCGCAGGTGCCGGTGCTGCGTTCGGCGCTGGTGTCGACGCTGGGCGACATGGGCGACAAGGCCGTGGTGGGCGAAGCCAACCGGCGCTTTGCCGCGCTGGCGACCGATCCAGCGGCGCTCGACGGGCCGCTGCGCAATGTGTGGATGGCGATCATCGCGAAGAATGCGGATCAGGCGACGTGGGACAAGCTGCGTGGCCTCGCCAAGGGCGCGAAGAGCGATCTGGAAAAGAGCACTGTCTATGCTTTGCTGGGCGCGGCGAAGGATGAGAAGCTGGCGGCGCAGGCGCTCGACTTGGCACTGACCGACGAGCCGAGCAAGACGACCAGCGCGGCGATCATCAGTCAGGTCGGTGTGGCGCATCCGATGATGGCGGTGGACTATGTGCTGGCGCACCGCGCGCAATATGAAGCGCTGATCGATGTATCGGCACGCAGTCAGGCTCTGGCCCGGCTGGGCGGCGGATCGGCGGACCCGGCGATGGCGACCAAGTTGGACGCTTTCGCCACCCAATATCTGACGCCGGAATCGCGCAAGGTCGTGGATCGCTCCATCGCCGCAATCAAGACGCGGATCGAAACCCGCAACCGGTTGAAAGCGCCACTGGCGGCATGGTTTGCGGGTAAGCGGTAAACGGCCATCATTCTCCCCTCCCTTTCAAGGGAGGGGCCGGGGGTGGGTGCCTCCGCAGGAGGCTCGCTTCGCTCGCGCCCACCCCTAACCCCTCCTTAAAAGGGAGGGAATTGGGTTGCTTTACTTCCCCAACCCCAGCGCCTTCGCAATATCGTCCCACGCCACCAGCTTGAAATTCTGCGCGGCTGCCGCGTTGTGGCCATCCTGCGCCACGAACAGCCCGCCGGGGAAATTCGGACCGAAATCGCCCAGCATCACGTCGATGCCGTCGGTTTCCTCCGACCCGCCGATGGCGCCGTCCACGACACGGAAGCGGCCGACATAGCTGTCGTCGGTCAGGCGATAGGCGACATAGGCATTATCACCCTGACTGGAGACGAGGACATAGCCGTCCTTTTCACCGATCGGGGCGATGGCGACGCCTTCGGCATCCATGACGAGGTTCCTGCCATCGGCCGCCGCGATCTTCGTGGGCGTGGTGGAGCCAGTCGCGCGCGCGTCGAAGCGCCAGAGGCCGACATCTTCCTCCGCGACATAGAGCGTGCCGGTGCGATCATCGACGGCGCAGCCTTCCGACTGGGTGCCCAGTTTCATCGTACGCACGATCCTGCCGGTCGGCGTCGCGCCCGATGCGTCGATCGCGACCTGATGGATCGTACCGTCCTTCAACACGATGAAGGCGGACAGGACACCCGCGTCGCGGCCAAGGCAGATGCCATAGGCTTCGCCCGCGCCGCCATCGACCTTGCCCAACGCGGTCAGTTTCGCGGTGGCGGGGTCGAGTCGGAACAGCGCGATCCTGGCCTGCGCGACATCGTTGCGGTCCGACGCGGCGACCAATATGCCGGGCTGGCCAGTGATGGAAACACCATCCTTCAGATCGACATTATTGACCCGGCCCGCGTCCAGAAAGTCGCGCACCTTGCCGTCCAGCCCGTAGACATAGAGGCCCGCTTTCTTGTCGGTCCCCACGATCAGGCTTTGCAGCGGATCGGTGGCGTTGCGCCAGATTGCCGGATCGTCCGCCGCATCGGCATTGGCCGTGCCGACCGGGGCCGTCTCACCGCGCGCGGTGATGCTGACCGCTGGCGTGGCGTTGGCGATGCGCTGCGCCACCGGGATTTCGGCTGGCGCGCTGGCGCACCCGGCCAACAGCAGCAGGGCGGTGGTAATGCCGCCCGAAATATATGGTCTGGTCATGAAAAGTCCCCCTGTCTTGCCACCGGCCTTTGGACAGGATGCGTGACACAGATGTGACGAAAATGTCCAAAAGGCTGTTCCGAATGTCACGGAACCGTCACGCTATTTTCATTTAGATGACTTGAGAGCGCTCTACTTGCCCCCCTCATTCGCCGAAGCGCGACTGTTCAAGGGGGAAATCATGCAGCATTCATCCATCCGGCCACGCGCCGGTTTCCAATCCGTTCGCCTTGCCCTGATCGGCGGGATTGCCCTGTCGGCGATGCTGACGTCGCACGCCATGGCGCAGGCACCCGCCGCTGAAGAGGATATGGGCGAGATCGTCGTGACCGGCGCGCGTCCGATCGCCGAATCCGAAGCGGCTGCGCTGACCGTGCAGAAGAACAGCGATTCGCTGGTCGCGGTGGTCGCATCCGATAGCGTGGGCCGCCTGCCCGACCAGAATATCGCTCAGGCCACCAGCCGTCTGCCCGGCGTCAGCGTAGAGCGCGATCAGGGCCAGGCCCGCTACGTCAACCTGCGCGGCGCGCCCAAAAGCTGGACCACCCTGTCGTTCGACGGCATCAACGTGGTCAGCCCCGAAGGCCGCGACGCCCGGTTCGATTCCATTCCCTCGGCCATTGCGGGCAAGATCATCGTGTCGAAGGCGGTGACGCCGGACATGCCGGGCGAGACGGTGGCGGGCAACGTCAACGTCATCACCCGGTCGGCATTCGATTATAACGGCTTCCATCTGGCCGGTAAGGGCGGCTTTGGCATCGCCGAACTGGGCGACGACAAGCGCGAATATGAAGGTGCGCTGGTCGTATCGAACCGGTTCAATACCGGCATCGGCGAAATCGGCGTCCTGCTGGCGGGCAGCTATTACGAACGCAACATGATCACCGACAATTTCGAAGTGGATTATGAGCGCGTCAATCAGGATCAGCGCCCCGGCAACGCCACCCGTTTCTGGGCCCAGGAAGCCGAAAACAAGCTGTATCGCCTGACTCGCAAGAACTGGTCCGTGTCGGGCCGGGTCGACTGGAAGCCGGACGATGCCAACACCATCTCGCTGCGGTCGGTCTATACGATTTTTTCCGATGACGAAGCGCGCGACAATTATCGCTTCGATCTGGACGATCAGCAGTCGGCCCTGTCCAGCAGCAGCGCGGCTTGCCCGACGACCGTAAACGCATCGCCTGCGACCACCGGCTATGCCGACGTGTGCATCGGCAATACCCCGGAAAAGGGGACGATCTATGGTATCGACATCCGCCAGCGTTCGACGCTGCGCGCGTTCCGCCAGTCCATCTTCACCAACACGATTGCGGGCGATCATGACATCGCCGATGGCTGGAAACTGTCATGGGTAGGCAACTACACCGAATCGAAGGACGATCGTTCGGTTACCGGCGAAGCGACATGGGACAGCCCCAGCACGCGCACGCTGCGCCCGACCGTCAGCTATGATTTCACCAATCCCAATCGTTCGACCCCGACGCTGTTCCGCACGCTCGCGACCGGCACCGGTGCTGCGACCCGCTATTCCGCTGGCGCGCCAGTCACCGCGATCGACAATTTCACCAAGCCGCTGTCGTCCTTCACCGTGCTGGACGCAGTTGACACGACCAAGGCCTATACCGGCCGCATCGTGCTGGCGCGCGAACTGGACAATGCGACGCTGAAGGCCGGTTTCCAATATGATCGGCGCAACAAGATCGCCAACGAACAGAACATCGTGCTCAACACCGCTGCCCAGTTCGCAGCGGTCGGCCTGCCCACCGATTATAACCAGTTTTCGACCAATCTGGCGTTTCAGGGCGCGCTGCCGATGGGATATACATTCGGCTATTTCGACACTGACAAGATGCAGGCGGCGTCGGACAAGGCACAGGAACTCTATGCCTTCACACCCGTCACCGGAAATAATTATAACGTGCGCGAGGAAGTGTTCGCAGGCTTCCTGATGGGGACGGTCCGTTACGACTGGGGTTCGGTCGTCGGCGGCGTGCGCGTGGAGCATATCAAAAATCATGGCCGCGCCATTGCGACCGTGGGCAGCACGACCGGGCTGGTCGTTGCCGACGACAGCCAGACGCTGGCCTTCCCCAGCCTGCATGTGAACTATAATATCGACGATACCAAGAAGCTGCGCCTGTCGTTCAACAGCGGCGCGGCGCGGGCGGACTATGACCAGTTGCGCCCCAACGTCGTCGTCAACGACACCAATGAAACGATTTCGGGCGGCAACCCGGCGGTAAAGCCCGAACGCGCCTATGGCGTCGATACCTATTTCGAATGGTATCTGAAGCCGCAGGGCTATCTGATGATCGGCGCTTTCTACAAGAAGGTCGAGGATGTGCTGTATAACCAGCGCCGTACCTTCGGATCGAGCGCGCTGAACAGCGGCAGCATCGACCGGTCCAACTACATCTTTTCCGGCATCACCAATGGCGGCGGCGGTCGCGTGTTCGGCATGGAAGCTGCCGCGCAATTGCAGCTGGAGCCATGGACGCAGAATCTGGGCCTGCCAGAATTCATGGGCGGTTTCGGCATTTCGGCCAACGTAACGCTGAACGACAGCAAGGTCGAAAAGCCCGCGCTGGGTGCCATCCCGACGCGCAACGTGCGCCTGCCCGGCACATCGGACGTCGTCTATAATCTGGGCGGCTATTATGAGAAATATGGCCTGTCGGTGCGCGTGCAATATCAGCGCCGCAGCGCGTGGCTGGACACGATCGCCGACGATCTGACCGACGCGGGCGACACATATTGGGCAGCGGACGAGGAAATGGATGTTTCCGCACGCTATGCGATCACGAAGAATTTCGAGATTTATTTCGATGTGTCGAACGTGCTGAACCAGCCGGGCCGCCGCTATGTCGACCCTGCCAGCCTTCTGAGCGCGACTGGCACGCCGACTTCGGCCAGCAGCGGTCGTACGATCGAGTGGGAACGCTTCGGTCGCCGCTACGCTGGTGGCATCCGCTTCAACTTCTGATCGGATTGATGGTTACGAAAAAGGGGGCGCGGCACCGATGTGCCGCGCCCCCCTTTTTTACGTCAGGCTCAGTGAGGAATCAGCGGTTCAGATAGACGGCGACCGCATCCACACTCTCGCCCACCGTCTCGACCGCTTCCTCCAGTTCCTCGCGGGACACGCCGAAGCGGTTGGTCCAATATTGAACATCCCGATCCTGTTCGAGCGAGACGCGATTGACGTCTCGTGGGGACGCTCGTCCCGGCTGCGCACTCATGGTTTGGCCAAGCTCCTGTTCGTTAATCCACAGAATTAACGCACAACCGCCGCCTGTTTTCCATTGCCCTTTAAGTCAGGGGATCGGACGACCAGCGCTTGAGCCGCGCATAGAGCGCCGCGATCACGCCCGCGAAGATCAGGATGGACAGCGGCACCGCCCAGTGATTTTCCGCGACCAGCGCCAGCGGGGCATCACTGTCGGTGCTGGCCACGATCCCGGCGAAGGCCACGCCGAACAGGCTTTCGCCCACGATGAAGCCAGTCGCCATCAGCACGCCCATCCGCTCGGCAAATTCCGGGTTCGCCTGACGCAGCGACCAGCGGTTGTAAAAATGGCCGATGACCGCGCCGACCGGGATCAGCAGGGTGAGCGCCATCGGCAGGTAGATGCCCATGCCGACTGCGAGCGGTGGCAGGCGCAACTTGCCCGCCCGGCCCAGCAGTTCGTCGATCAGCACGACGACCGCGCCGATGCCAGCGCCGATGCCGATCAGCCCCCAGTCCAGATCGCCACCCAGGACGCCCTTGGCCAGCGCGGAAATCAGCGCCGCCTGCGGAGCGGGCAGCGCGTTGGG
The DNA here is from genome assembly GCF_049304695.1 of Sphingobium sp. Taxonomy (GTDB): domain Bacteria; phylum Pseudomonadota; class Alphaproteobacteria; order Sphingomonadales; family Sphingomonadaceae; genus Sphingobium. The sequence goes on along the minus strand of NZ_JBAQOK010000026.1, from coordinate 11,288 downwards.
ACCAGCACCGGGCGCACCTGCAAAACCGAACGCGCTGTTGAGCAGGTCCAGCACCGGCGGAATGACCAGCGAACCGAACAATACGCCCAGAATGAGCGCGACCTGCTGCTTCCACGGCGTCGCACCGACCAGCTGGCCAGTCTTGAGATCCTGAAGATTGTCGTTGGAGATGGTGGCGATGCCGAACACGATCGCGGTGGTGAACAGCGCATAGGCGATCAGCGCCTGTGTCTGCTGCGGATCATTGCCCCCTGAACCATAGATGGCGGCGAGCATCAGCGACGCGCCCAGCACGGCGAGGATGCCGACGCCCGAAATCGGGCTGTTCGACGCGCCGATCAGGCCCGCCATATAGCCGCACACCGATGCGATGACGATGCCCGCGACCAGCACATAGGCCAGCGTCAGGCCGATGATCGGCACCGGATTGGCCGCGATCGGCCCACCCTGCGCAAAGGTCCACAGCAGGAAGCCGATCGGAACGAGTGCGGCCAATATGGTGCCGCCGACGATGGAGATGGGCAGGTCGCGTTCGGTGATGTCCAGGCTGGCGGCATTGCCCGACCGGCGCGTGGCGTTGGCGACCAGCGCGGATCGGATGCCGCTGACGATCGGTCCCAATATCTTGAGCAGGGTCCAGATCGCCGCGACGCCGATCGTCCCTGCACCGATGAAGCGCGCCTTCATACGGAACGTCGTGCCGACCAGATCGGCCAGGTCCGCGCCAGACGGGACGGGCGTGGTCAGATAAGGCACGATGCCCAGCCAACTGATGAGCAGGCCGATGAACATGGCGACACCCACCGACAGGCCGACCAGATGCCCGACCCCGATCAGTGCCATGGAAAAGCTGGTCGAAACCGACGTCGCGCCCGCGCCGAATTTGAAGAAGGTCGCCGCTTCCTCCGCCAAAATGCGCGTCTTGGCGATGATGGAAAAGGACGCAGCGGCCACGGCGCTGGCGAGGATTGCGGCAAGGCCACGCTTGTTTTCCTCCAGCCCCGCGCGCGAACCCGCGCCGACTTTCAGCACTTCGGCAGCGGCAACGCCTTCGGGATAGGGCAGGTCCGATCCGGTGACGAGCGCACGGCGCAGCGGCACCGAATACATGACGCCCAATATGCCGCCCAGCGCGATGGTGAAGGCCGACAGCCAGTAGGGGAAGCCCTGCCACCAACCGATGATGACAAGCCCCGGCAGCACGAAGATGATGGCCGAAAGCGTGCCAGCCGCCGACGCGATCGTCTGAACGATGTTGTTTTCAAGGATCGTGCCGGTGGAAAACAGCCGCAGCACCGCCATGGAAATGACGGCGGCGGGGATGGACGTGGCGAATGTCAGACCGATCTTGAGGCCCAGATAGACGTTGGCGGCCGTAAAGATGAGCGTGATGAGCGCGCCCAGGATAACGCCGCGCAGCGTCAGTTCGGCCATCGCGCCGGTTGGCTGCGCACCCTGTGCCTTGTCCCTCGTCACCCTATATCCCCTTTGCGATGCGGCTGTTTTGTGACGTTGGTAATAATGTTGCTTGAATTTGGATCAATCGGAAAGTGCATTCAGGATAATTTGCCCTGCGCCAGCCAGCCCGCCACCAGCCGGGTCCAGCGACGATAGCCTTCCGGATTCATGTGCAGCCCATCAGCGCGAAACAGCGATGCGTCGGGCAGGCCATCGGGGGCCAGCAGCACGCCGCCGACATCGATGAAATCGACGCGCATCGCCCGCACGCGGTCCGCCACGGCCCTGTTCACTGCCGCCAGCTTGGGCCAGAGCGTCCAGCGAATCGGGCTGGGTTTCAGGGACAGGCAGGCGATCCGGGCGCGGGGATAGTCGGTGCGCAATTGCCGCAGCAGCATGACCAGATTGCGCGCGACAGCATCGGGCGTTGCGCCCCCTGCCAGATCATTCTCGCCGACATAGACGATCACGGCGCGCGGCGGGACCGGGGGCAACAGCCGCTTATAATGGCGCAGAACGTCCGGTGTCGTCGCCCCGCCAAAGCCGCGATTGACCACCGTATTGCCGGCAAAACTGCGCGCTATGTCCCACAGGCGGATGCTGGAACTGCCCAGGAACAGCGTCGCATCGCGCAGCGCCGGACCGCTGGCGTCGGCCTGCGCAAACGCCTCGATCTCGCGCGCGAAGGGAAAGCTGGGGTCGGCATTGGGTGCAGGCCGGGCGGTGAGGGCAGGTGGTGCAGGCAGGGCGGCGGCGGGCAGCGGCAGAGCGGCGATGCCCAGCAGGACCGCCAACCGTGCGCGTGATGCCACGCCGCGCCCGTTCATCAATGGTGATGCATCGGCCGCAGCCGGTATTTGCCATCGGCATAAGCGCCGAACATGCCGTTGATAGCAGGATGATCCACCGGTTCGTCGCTGTCGTCGGCGATCAGATTTTGCTGGCTGACATAGGCGACATAGCTGGATTCGCCATTTTCGGCGAGCAGATGGTAGAATGGCTGCTCCTTGTTCGGGCGCGCATGTTCGGGAATCGCGTCATACCATTCATCACTGTTGGCAAAGACGGGATCGATGTCGAAAATGACGCCGCGAAAACCGAACAGGCGGTGCTGCACCACATCGCCGATGCTGAAACGGGCATGGACGACATGGGGCGCCTTCATGGCCGTGCCGAAATTCTGAATCGTATCTCTCATATGACCAATTTAGGATGGTTGGGCGCTGACACAAGAAAAATACCCCAAAGGATGCTTGGCAAGGATGATTTCATTCGCTAATGGCCGCCGCTCGACCGGGAACGCACGGTGCCTCTGGCATGGCGAACCTTCTGCGGAGAGGTGGCAGAGTGGTCGAATGCACCGCACTCGAAATGCGGCGTGCCCGAGAGGGTACCCAGGGTTCGAATCCCTGCCTCTCCGCCATTAACTTTCATAACTCGTTGATTTTAAACGATTTTATGAAGGACGCCGATTTCAGACCCACATAACGCCCCACATGTCGAATGGGAACGGATAGGAACGATTGCGTTCAGAAGTCCGCCAAAGAATCAGGACCGTTGTGCGAAGGTGCGCTAGCCGGTTATTTCCGAAAGCAGCGCGTCCAAGATCGCCGATGAGGCTTCGCCTTTAATGGGCAACCCAGCCGTTTCTTCAAATTTCATTATAGCGAACTGTGTCTTTGGGTTCATCAAACCGGTAGCAGGGCCGGGCTGATAGCCAAGGCGTGATAATAGCTTCTGAATAGTCTCGACCTTGGAGTCGGCAGCGGCTGAGATCGCGCGGTTCATGAGAGTCGGAGGGGCGCTATAGGAGCGTTGTGGCGTAGATGGGGAAACAGAAGGTCTTGGGTTGGCAATAACAGCAGGAGGGCGTCTAGGAGTCACTACAGGGTGGCTAGGTGCGCGATGACAATGATATCCGCCATTCTTACGGTCATTATGACACCCGGCAGCGTTCAGGCCACCACCATGCCCTAGGGCCGGACTAACTATCACAGTAGTGGACAAAACTGCGAGCCATCCCATCGTCTGCTCAAAGCATCTTTTGATAAGTGAATTTCTACCGATGCTGCTCATACTAAAGCTGCTGCAATAAAGCATCCTCTAACGCTCTTTTCGTCCACTGCTTCTTCCACCTACGAGAAATCTTTAGATCGTCATCAATAAATATGTCATAAATCAGTCCAAGAGTTTTCGATGCGCGCTCTTCCTCCCAGTCCGCTCTTGCACGCCACTTGTAAGTCCATCTATCGCACATCGCATTGAAGATTTCCCGGTTTAGCAAATGCACCAAACCTGAAAGAACTAAAACAACCTCCTGCAATCGATTCATATCTATTGCTATGGACAGTTCTCTGCTCGACCGAGGTATTTCGAGTTTTACCGCGTTCCTTCCCGGAAGGATTCCATCCGCATGAACAATTGCATGCCTAAGATGCATTATTCTGTCAAAATTACTAAGATAATCGGAGAATAAGTTAGAACCTATATCAATACCTAGGTATTCTTTAAAACAACTCTTAAGTTCTTTAGAATCAGTGAATGATTTATGTTCGAACGCACTCCTGTTAAAGTTTCCACGCCTTCCATGCCAGATAGCGCCACCTAAATTGGTGTTCTTTTCCGAAGATAAAGACTGAGCAATCGGACATATGTCGAGACAGCTAGATAAAACACCCCGACAATAATTTTCAAACGCAGAAACGGAACCCACAAGTAACAAGCGTCCTAGGTGCGGATGAGTAATCATCTGACCTAAGGCACCTAACTGAATTATCTCTTTCTGCGCATCTTTATAAGAGCTTATTGGATTCTTGAGTGTAGGTGTTAAAAAAAACTGAGATATGTCACCTAAGCTAGCTGAACCGGGAGCTTGTGAGCAGAAGTCTTTGACATCAGTCATGCAACATACTCTTGGGCATATCTTGCTATTCGTTCAGCCCATTTTGGGCCAATTTGTGGAACACTTCTTAATTCTTCTTTAGTATTATCCAGAAGCATATCTTTTATCGTTTTGAGAGAAGAATGCTTTTTAATGCTCGCAGATCGAGCTTTAGTAATCGGTAGGACGGAGATGTCCTGCGCGATCAAAGCATGATACAAGGATGCCGTTTTTAGTTCGCTCCCGCAGTTTATGCAGAACTTGGCATCCTCGTTCGCTCTCTCTGCCCCACATGACTGGCAAGGCGGAAGTGATAGGGGAAATGCGTCCGACACCTTGCCTGAGCCTATAAGGCGCTCTGCTGTAATGCGAGGATATGCGAGATGAGTGCGCGAAGAAAACACCGCATTAAATGCCGAAAGGCTTTTGGATCGTCTTCCGACAATAGCGTTCTCGGTAATTAGATCAGCGAAATGAATAAAGTAAATATCAAATACCCCTTTTTCACCTCTGCTGTTCTCTCCTACCGGCATCATTAAGCCTGCGTATTGATAAAATCCAATAACTCGTGAAAGCTCTGGTGGCATAGGTCTTTTTAGACCAATTTCAAAACCATTAGAGACAGTATTTTTGTTTTTATTAAATTCCTTTAGTATTGCTATGCAGTAGTTGTAGACATCTTGTCCTTTATGGATGAAATTCTTATAAACTGGTATCTTGTAAACTAGGGAATCAAATACCGCGTGGGCGTCTTGCTTGCTCTGCTTAGCAGCATCGAGAACCTTTCTCCGGTCTATCGACATGTTCCCTGAGATCATTTCGGATTCTATGATCCGCAGCATGTTTAAGAACGATCGAGGGATACCGAACGCTGCATATGCGAGGAACGGTATTATGTCGGTAGCGCCGTCGAGGGCGGCTAGGAGATTCTCGCCAAGGCGGCGATGAGCAATTTGCCGCATGAAAGAGACGTATTCAGGGGTGTCGGGCCTAATCCATACGTCGATCTTTTCTGCATCATGTCCCACATGAAAGCTGGCTGAGTGGCTGGTAATGCCCGGATATATCGCAGCCTTGGGGGCAATGTTGGTACTCTTAATTCTACGGAAGAAATCGAAGAAATCTTCTTGCTGCTTTGGTGAAAATGCGTGCGCAGCGTCATCCAAAAGTAGAATGCATCTGGAAAGGCCGTTGTTATTAAGCAATGCATCAATGACCGCCTTTAATTCATCGGTCTGATATTCAATTGTCTTATTAAATGAAGTAGGATCACCAGATTCTATTGTAAGTATAGCTAAGGTTATTTCGTCCCGCGTTGGTATCGCTTCGATGTCCTCAATAGACAGTTGTTCGCACGCATCATGAAGAGCGTCATATATCTTTAATATAAGCCATGTTCTGAACCAAAATGTTGCATTAGGAGTTGTCTGATATAATGGCTCTAGCTTTAAAGATAGTTTGAAGTTTACGTAAACGGGAAGTGCAGGAGTTGATTTATCTCCTGCCATTTTATGCCACGATTTAAGCATTAAGGTGGTTTTTCCGCAACCTCTTGGTCCGACCAGAAGCTTAGCGCCACCTGAGCACAGTTTTCTGATGATTTCTTGTTCGCGTGGATGATCGATCGTCCATGCAAGGAAGTTTTCTGGCGGAATGTATTCAGCTTGCTCAATGTAAGCTGTGGGGTCTTCAATGTGTTCGCCGTTTCCAATGTCCATGATGTCGTGCTCCATCAATCCAGATAGTCATTTCTTATTGCATCGAGCAAGATGGATGTTCGCTGGCCTCGTCGGTGCTAGCCCGCAAGGCAGTAACTGTGTAACAAAATCGTTGGCTTCGGATGCAGGCAGCGGGGCATTATCGTTAGATAGGCTTTGAAGCTTTCGATGCGGCGCACACAAGCATGCTTCGTTTTGGATACAGAAAGCCAGCCTCCGCCACCCGATAGGTCGCTGCTTTAGCCTTCAATCGAATATGGCGTCGATTTCCTTTTCGGTGACACCCGCAGGCACAACATCGTTCAAAGCCCGATAGACGCTTCCACGCCCGATCTTAAGCTGCTTGGCAATGTCGGTTGGCCTGATCCCATCAGCATGAAGACGGCGAACCTCATCCATAGGAACGGATGGCTTACGGCCTTTATAGACCCCTTGGGCCTTCGCCTTTGCTATACCTTCCATCTGACGCTCTTTGCGTATGGCAGTCTCGAACTGAGCGAACACACCTAGCATCTGTAGGAAGGCCATGCCCGCAGGGGTGGAAGTATCTACCGTCTGTTCCGTGGCGCGAAGGAAAGCGCCCTTGGCCTTAAGAGCTTCAACAATCTTTTCTAGATCGGCAACCGACCGTGCCAGCCGGTCAATCCGAGTCACCATCAACGTGTCTCCGGTGCGGAGAAAGGCAAGAATGGTATCAAGTTCCTGCCTACCTGCTACGGTCGTTCCGCTCTTCTTCTCCGAACGGATGATGGTGCAGCCTGCTTCGCGCAGTGCTGCCTCTTGGATGCTGCAATCCTGATCTTCTGAACTGACTCTTGCGTAACCGATGACGTTCGACATGCGATATGTCCTAATAGACTCTAGACCCTTCAATCTTTAGTGTTCGATAAATCGGAGTCAACTCTATTTGAACGGATTTCTTGTTCGAGGCTGATGTGCGTGACGGCTATACCCATTTCGAACATGGTGCGGCGCATAGGGTGCCCTGCGGCAGACGGCTTAGCTCGATACCTCTTTTTAGGTAAGTTGTGGACCGAGGTTTCACGTCGAAGATGACGGCATGGGATGCTACAACTTTTGAACCGGTCGATCAGGACAGGTGATCGCAAAGCCGAAGTCCTAGAAAAAGCATTAGATGCCAGTAGGAATGGATTCAGCGACGGGAGCTAAAATTAGGTGAAGCTCACAGGTTGGTTTGCAGGCCAATAAAATCTATACAGCGGTTCTTCGAAAACAGGATCGTATATGGAAATCGAAAATCAGGCCGATGCAACCGAATTGATGGTTACGCTTACCGCCGATATTGTATCTGCCCACGTAGCTAATAACAGCGTTGCGGTAGGTGATGTCGCTACCCTTATTGCTAATGTCCACGCTGCACTAACCGGGCTTAATAATAAGCCTGCTGAACCGGTGGAGGAGAAGCCAAAGGGCGCTGTGTCTATCCGCGCATCCATTAAGCCTGATCACCTTGTTAGCATGATCGATGGCAAGCCTTACAAGATGCTCAAGCGCCATATCCAACAGAACGGATATACGCCGGAAAGCTATCGGGAGACGTTCGGTCTTCCAAAAGACTATCCACTTGTTGCCCCTAGCTATGCTGAACAGCGCCGTGACCTTGCCAAGCGGATCGGTCTAGGCCGCAAGCCAGGAACCAAGGTGAAGGCTGCGACCCCAGCGCCAAAGGGTAAGGCAAAGAAGGCTGCTGATCCGGCACCAGCGGAATAATTATGAAGCAAGAGCATGTCGCTTGGAAAGCCGCTACCATGCTCCTTAAGCGACATGATGACCTTGGCAATCACAGCGGTGAACTCGCCACGCCCGGTCGAGAGAGGATGACAATGAAAAACTGGGTTTATGGATGCCTGCTCTTTATCGCAGGCGTATCGTCCTCTGCACATGCTTGCTCGCTTAATTATGTGACTGATCCGCAAAAAATAAAAGCCGGTACCAAGAAAATATATTCAGAAGCCATTGCCATAGTAGATTTACAAATATTGGAGCCTGCAAATTATCGGAACAGCAAAAAATTCAAATTTACAAAAGCTAAAGTTATTCGATCTTTTAAAGGAAATCTAAGAGAAGGACGTATAATTCTAATCCCTTTCTATACCACATGTGATTATTTGCCCGGAAAAGAAAATAGTCAGGTAAGGTTATTGCTGGGTGTTGAAAATGGATTTCTTAATTCTGGATTATATTTGAATGGTGGGGGATTTGATAGCGTCATATTTAATAGAGAGATAGATCGCATCTTAAAGAGCGATCGTAAATCATTAAACGTGTCTTGATAGTTTGGGGAAGGGCAACGGGATGATGCGCCGCCCGACTGGTTTGGAAGTCGAATTCATTTTCCTTGCGGCCTTGACGGTGCCGCCGCTGCTATTGGGATTTGCGTTAGCGGCAGGCAAGCTTTTGGGCTTGCGGTAGGCTTAGGCGTATAACAATGATTTGTAGATTTCACATTATATGAAACAATGAGCATTTCGAGGTTGCTCTGCGCCCCACTGAAATCTACTATTTGCATCTATTTTATTAAACGGGGGCAATAACATGCGTTTAATATGCTTGGTAGCGATGGCTACTTTGGCGAGTTGCGCGACCACGCCGGGTCCGGTGGATCAGCGTAATAGCGAACTTACCCAAGGTAACGTTCAAATGAATTTGAAGGTTGGCACCACTACAAAAGCCGAGGTGCTGGACAAGTTCGGTTCTCCGAACATTACAACGCGTGACGGAGCAGGCCAAGAAGTCTGGTCATATCAGCGTATGGCAACCGTGTCGCAATCGTCGTCATCATCCAGCTATTGGACAATCTTGCTGGCGGGCCAGAGTAAGTCAGCAGACGGGTTTGCACAATCATCACGGACAATGACGCTCATAATCAAGTTCGACAAAACTGACGTGGTTAGCGATTTCCGCAGCCGCACTAGCGATTTCTAATTGGGGGCAACGATGAAAAAAATAGCAACTGCGCTAGCAGGAATTGCGCTGGTAATAACACCTGCTGCTTACGCAAAGAAGAAGCCTGAACTGACTCCGATGGAAATTCAGGCTCTACAGTCTCACGAATATGAGACGACCAAAGAAGTGCTTTTCGCTTCTGTTGTTAGCGTGTTTCAAGATTTGGGTTATCAATTGGCTAATGCGGACGTGGCAAGTGGTTTTATTACCGCCGCATCACCGATGAAGAATAAAACTAGCTTTCTTGATGCACTGGCGAGTCAGCAGGGATCGGGGAACACCAAAGTCACTGCGTTTGTCGAACAGATGCCGGGTGGCGCAGCGCGCGTCCGTCTGAATTTCGTTAATTCGAAGAACATTTCTGGTGCGTGGGGACGTTCTTCGGCGGAAGACAAGCCAATCTTCGATACGGTGACATATAAATCGGCTTGGGATAAGATCGATGAAGCAGTCTTTACCCGCACGGCTACCGCTGCTGTTGCTGTCCCTGCAACACCAGTTACGGCGGCGACTGTCGCAGCCTCCCCACAGTAACCCATTCAATCTAGATTGGGATTAGGCTTGATCAGTTAAGGCCAAATAGGGGTAGGGCTGCATCGAATTTGGTATGATGATTAGGAGGATCAGTCAGCGTGGATCAAGTCAGCTAGCCGATGGTTATAGCGTCTCCCTATCAGGAGAACACCATGAGCACCGACAGCACAATTTCCACGCTGAACAGCCTTATCAAGACGACCCTCGACAGCATGAAGGGCTATCAAGATGCTGCGAAGGACTCGGAAAGCACGCAGTTCGCCACGATGTTTGCCGACTTCGCGCGCGACCGCAGCGCCGCAGCAATGTCGCTCCAAGGTGAAGTTCGTCGGCTTGGCGGGAACCCGGAAGATGATAGCAGCTTCCTAGCCGCTGCCCATCGCACGTTCATGGACCTCAAGCAGGCGTTTACCGGCAAGGATGACAAGGCCATCATCCAAGAAGTTGAACGTGGCGAAGACCATATCAAAGCTAAGTATGAAGAAGCGTTGCGCGACACTGATCTTGATCCAACATCGCGTTCCGTTGTGGAACAGGCGTTTGTGTCGGTGAAAGAAGGCCATGACCGCATGAGCCAGCTAAAACATAGCCTAGCATAAATGAAAAAGGGCCGTTCCAATGGGACGGCCTTTATTAGTATGACAGTTTATTTCGCTGCCAGTTTCAGCGAAGCAAAAACCTTATCGGCATAATTTCCAAGCGCGCCTTTGCCCTCCCGGTAATCAATGCCTTGCACAGCGCTAACTGTTGTTGTTGTCCCTACCGCAATGCACTGCACGGTGAAAATACCGGTCCCTCTATTGCCACCTTTTACGAGGACAAGCTGCCGGGGAAAGCTCTGTGACTCTGCGCTTAATTTTGATTGCCTTGCGACCTGCGTCGCGATCCTACTGCATGTTTCAATGCTAAGCTTCGCTGCCGGTGTGCGCTCGACGTGATACGTTAGGTTAAAATCTGCGCTCTGTGCCGATGCGGGAGGGGACAAGGATGCCAGACCTGCAACGGATAGGGCAAATATAGCTACTTTCACGGCTTCGCTCCCGAACATTATGGATACGGATCGAACGTGTTTGAGACATAGGGGTTCCCGCCTTAATAACAATCGTATATTGTAGGCGATTTAAGGCATTCCACAGCGCGAATATTTTAATTTAGCTAGTAATTATCCAAATATAAATATCAACTCTCTACGGGCTTTAAATCGCGTAATGGATGGAATTGCCAATTTTATTCTCTAATCGTCCTTTACTATTGCTGTATATTATTAATTTAATCTAATCTCTATTTCTAACTCTGGAAACAATGGCAATGGCTGTGGGTCGGCTGGCTCCACTACGTTTGGGTCATAGGTTGATACCGCAGCCCATTCTATTCCACGCCAATCAATAAAGGCTGCGCCCTGTTCAAGGCGAACAAAGCCAGCGCCATCACGGGCCACGTCGAACCTGCAATGTAGGTCATCGTCATAGGAACCGACCAAGAGCGTTCCATCGCTTAAACCGATCATGAACCTATCATCATCCTCATATGGGACGGCGATAACCGTTTCTACGTCGCCCGATATCCGCAAGCGCACCGATTCCGGGATAGCCTCAATCTTTACGTATGCATCCGGTGAGAACCGCGGATCAGGCCGCTTGGCGTTGATCGTCTGTGACGCGCCAGTTCCAGGGGAGCAGTTCGTGGAGCCGGCTCTGTGGGATGTCGGCGATGCGGCTGAGCACATCGGC
>NZ_JBAQOK010000025.1:0-5527 GCF_049304695.1 Sphingobium sp. | reverse complement strand
TTTGGCATTGGGCCCTCGGCGCTGACGGAGGCCATGGGCATGCTCAACCACCATTTCGCAGCAGCCGCCTGATCGGCGCAGAGCGACAGCCTACCTCTGACTGCCGCCAATCTTTGCAACAGAGCCTGCTCAAGGGCTGCGGGCGTGACGAACACGCCCTGCGCGATGCTGCGCTGCTGCGCATCGCCTACGACACCGGCATGCGCCGCTCCGAGCTCGTCGCGATCGAGGTCGCGCATATCGATGGACCCGACGCCGAAGGGGCCGGGGTGGTGCACATCCCCAGCAGCAAGACCGACCGGGCGCAGGCCGGGGCCGAAGCCTACCTGGCGCCGGCGACGATGGTCGCGATCACGCGCTGGCGTGCGGCGGCCGGCATCGACCAAGGGCCGCTGCTGCGCCGGATCGTGCGCCACTTCGACGGTACGCTCGATAGGATCGGGGCAGGGCGGCTGCACCCCAACAGCATCACCCTCATCTACAAGCGGATCATCCGCCGCGCCTGGGAGAAGAAGCTCTTGGGTGCGATGAGCGAGGACGAGCTCGAACGCTGGCTGAAAGCGGTATCGTCGCACTCGATCCGCGTCGGTGTGGCGCAGGACAATTTTGCCGCGGGCGAGGGGCTGCCGGCGATTATGCAGGCCTATCGCTGGAATGATGCCCGCACGGTCATGCGCTACGGGGCGCGGCTCGCGGTCAAGAGCGGTGCCAGCGCGCGTCTGGCCAGGCGCCTCGGGCAAACGGACTTAGCCGTCAGGGGCGAAAATTGATGCTGGTCTTCGCGTCCTCGATCAAGTCCAGGGCGCGCTGAAAGAGCGTGGGGTCGCCTGCAGTCATGACTTCCAGCGCGCGGAGCTTTTCGCGAAGGTAGACCTTCGCAAACCCAGGATTGCCGGCAACGATGGATTTGGTGTTGCTGATAAAGTCTGCGAGCTTCACCGTCTGGGCAGCAGGGGAGATGGTGCCGAGCCGTGCTGCTTCTGCCGCCTTGCGGGTGGCTCTGTTCCCTTCGTGGCACTGATCGGTCAGTTCCATCACCAGACCCGCCACGGTCTCGCCGAATTCGCGGCCAATGTCCTCGCGCGTTACGGCAGTATCCTCGATCGTGTCGTGGAGCAGGGCGGCTGCCAGCATCTCATCGGTATGGGGAACGCTGCGAACGATCTCCATGACCTCGATTGGGTGGGTTATGTAGGGCTCACCAGTGTATTTGCGGACATGATTGATGCTCCCGTGTGCGTCTGTCGCAAACTGAAGTGCTTTCGAAACGAGTTGGGATTTCATCGAAGCGGCTCTCGTGCGGAGGGTAGAAATTTTGGGATGGGCACTCTGTAGACGCATTCTCTTTGAAAACCATTATCCAATGTAGAACCCGTCATGAGTCGTCCGAGACAGATGATCTCGGCGCGGTTTTTGCATTCGCATATATGCCCTACCAGGATGGGCCTCTCAGCATGCCAGTCGAAAGAACCCTCGCCTACCGTTATGGATGCAGTCTACTCTGGCGCGCAAATCGTCGTGTATTGCATGCCACTGTGCTCTACTTTGGCGTCCGACAGCTGCAGCGCTTTGAGGCGGTTCTCGCCCAGTTGCCCGGTCGCGAACGGCTGGTGCTCAACATTGATCTTGTCGAGGCGACGCTGGCGGCCAGTGCTGCCAATACGGTGCGTGGTCTCCTTGCTGACATGCGCGGTTTTGGCGATGCCTGCCGCGCCCGAGGCATGAGCGCCTTGCCTGCGCAGCCCGCCTCGGTGATCGCTTTCCTGCGCGATCGCGCAGATGGGGCAGGGGGAAAGTCTGCCCGTCCCGCGACATTGTCCCGTATCCTATGGGCGATCGGGACCTTCCATAGGTTATTTGGGCTCGAGGATCCCACCAGGAACGACCTTGTCCGTCTCGAGATGAAGGCCTTGCGGCGACGTCTTGGCACCGCCCAAAAACAGGCGCGGCCTTTGCGATACAAGGGGGCGGTGAGCGATGTCTTCGGCGCCCAGAGCCGAGGGGTGAGCCTGAAGGCATTGCTCGAAGCCTGCGGTACGGACGAAAAGGGGGCTCGCGACCGCGCCTTGCTTTCGGTCGCCTATGATACGGGTCTGCGCGCGTCAGAACTTGTGGCCATCTGCTTTGAACATATCCTGCCTGCAAGCGATCCTGACACCCGGCTCCTCGTCATTCCCCGGCACAAGGGCGACCAGGAAGGGGAGGGGGCTACTGCCTTTCTGTCGATGCGCTCGGTCCTTGCCCTTCAGGCTTGGGCAAAGGTCAAGGACGAACTTGGCGTAGCCGGTGAGCAGGGCGCTGTCTTCCGGCGTCTGTTCATCAAGATGCGTAAGCCTGCCGATCCGGCGAAATTGCGTGCTGATGCCCGGCGCAGGGCAGCAGCTACCTATCTGGGTCTACCCGGCCTAATGCCGGAGGAGGGAAGCAACAAGCGCGCGGGAGCTGATCCCTTGAGGGTGGTCACGCTTGGGCAGGAACCGCTTCGCCCCCAGGCGGTGACGCAGATATTCAAGGCGCGTGCACAGGAGGCCTGGGATCAGGGGCTTATCCCCGACCTGACGGCTGAAGAATTTGCCCAATGGCACAAGGGGATCAGTGCCCACTCTACGCGGATCGGCATGAACAACGACCTGTTTGCGGCCGGCGAGGATATTGCCGGTATCATGGATGCGCTGCGCTGGAAGTCGCCAAAAATGCCGCTCCTTTATAACCGCAATCTGGCAGCGGAGCACGGCGCGGCGGGGCGGTTGCTGACGCGCATGAAATAGTGGCTGCCATGATGCATGGAACGCCTGGATCAGCTTTCAGAAGGAGGGCGGCTCATGCGTAAAGTGACGATGATCGATCCGCCCCATGGCTGGCGCTATGGCTTTCCCAAACCCCTCACTCTTGGTGAGGGGCAGAGCCTGCAGGACTGGTTGATCGAAAATGGATACCCCCCGGCCGAAATCAACGTCTTCGGGATCGCTCATATGCCTTGCCGAGGGCGGATACGAGCCCCTTTAACAGTCGAGGCTCTGCTTCATTCCGTCCGCCTCCTTTGCGTCGGACTCTATTCAAAATCGGTCACATTTCAGGTGAGCACGCCCCCCTCGGTCCTGATCTGTCTCAGGAGCGAGGAGAGGATTGGCACGATCTCGCCCGCGGACGCCAAAGATCGCTACCGGACAAATCGCCTTGCATATTTGCCCTCCCGCTAAACAATCAGCAGTGCAGCGCGAGATTGCTCAAGGCCGGAAGAATTTAACTCTCCTCATCGCAACTGCCGCAACATTCGGGCGGCTTCGATGAGAGGGATGACCTCAATGTCATGGCCGATCGGATATCTCTCATGGCCGGGATAGATGAGGATGCGCCGGGCTGGTTTCAGATCGTTGCATGCGAGATGAAAACCCTTTTCCACCTTAGGGGCGGAACTTCGCTTCACTTCAATGGCCCATAGACCTTGCCCAGGAATGGTGAGCAGAAGATCGATTTCGGCACCCGCAGCAGTTCGGTAGAAGTTGGCCTGCGTGCTATAGGGAGCCGAAGCAATCAAGGTTTCGATCGCAAAGCCTTCCCAGCTTGCTCCTGCCACAGGATGCCCCAGCACGTCGTCCAGGCTGGTCAGGCCCAGCAGCCCATGCACTAGCCCGCTATCGCGCACATAGATACGCGGCGATTTAACAAGACGCTTGCCCTCATTGCTGTGCCAAGGCTCCAGACGGCGCACCAACAACAGGTCGACCATCAGATCGAGATAGCTGGCCACCGTCTTGGAATCGACGCCAAGACTGCGAGCGAAGTCGGATGCGTTCAACAGGGCGGACTGATGATGCGTCAGCATCGTCCAGAAGCGCCGGAGCGTTTCGGCCGGAATGCGAGGACCCAGCATTGGCACATCCCGCTCGAGATAGGTCCGAATGAAATCCTGCCGCCAGCGTCGGCTCGCTTCGTCATTGCGCGCAAGAAAACTGTCAGGAAAGCCGCCGCGAACCCACAAGCGCGGGATATCCTCCGACTCGACCTCAGAGCCATTGATGGGCCCCATTTCAAGATAGCTGATCCGTCCTGCCAAACTTTCGCCTGACTGCTTCAGCAGGTCGATGGACGCCGATCCCAGAAGCAGGAAGCGGCCTGCCTTGAGCCCCTTGCGGCGGCCTCGGTCTATAAGACCCCGCAGGATTTGGAAAAGCCCCGGCATTCTATGGACTTCATCAAGGATGATAAGTTCGGTTTCATGGGCTTCAAGATAGGCCTCGGGATCCATCAACCTTGCCTGATCGCGATCAGACTCCAGATCGAGATAAAGTGAAGGGCGCTTCGCGGCGAGATCCTGGGCAAGGGTGGTTTTTCCAACCTGCCTTGGCCCGAGCAAGGCTACAGCCGGTGTTTCAGCGAGGCGATCGATCAGGATCGGTGCTATTTGACGCTCAATCATCCTTGCATATTCGGATAATTACTCCAAATATGCAAGGATGAAACTGGAATGGTGGAACCACCAAGTTGCGCGAAGGGCCTCAACGCGTTGAGTGCCAGACGGGGAGGCTCCCGCATCAGGATCAAATATGTTCCAATATCCGACCCGGCGTAGAGCCCACGCACTCCACACGGAAATCGGAAATTCCTGAATATGTAAGTCACTATAAACCTTACATAAACAATCTCACTTTAGCCGGATGCCCCACTGGGGGTAATCTTGACTGACACAGCGCAACTGACAGGGCGTAAGCGGCCTCACGTTTCTGGTTTTCGGCATCGGCGCATCCGCGACTTTCAGGCTCTGCCTTATGGCTGGGGCGAACTGACCGGTGTGGACGTCTCACATCTCAAACAGGCCGTACGCGCCATCCTGGACGAAAATCCTTGCTTGCCCGAACTGGAAGCCTGCCTGCTGCTTTGGTCCTCGCTCACAACAGGGCGGAGCTATGAGGATTTGCTGCCTTTACGTCTACATGTGACGCGTAGCCTACCCGACTGGGCTGCGGTTCCGCCTGCCTTGGTCAGGGATGGAGGGCAATGGGCATGGTGGCTGGATGCAAAAGACCGAGCTGTTCAGAAACCGGCAAAAAAGGGAATGCGTCCGGTATCCGGACGAATCTATCTTCCGGCAACCAACCTGACGGCGGATATCATCGAACGTTGCCTGACGAAGAGGAATGTCACTCCGCAGAAACTGAGCCGTAGTTTGTTTACGATTGGGGGCAGTGCCCAAGTGGACAAGAGCCATCCACTGGTCGTGCGCATGGGAGAGTTACTCGAACGCCGAGATCAATCAGCTGTACGCCCGTCCCGCAAGGCGGCTGCGACCGTGGAATCTATCACTCGGTGGCTGCCTGCCACCTTGAATGAAGCGGCAGGAGGAGACATGGCGCTGACGGCGGCGATTACCGGTGAAATTCCCAGCATTGCGCGTACATCTAGCCCGCCTTATTCACCAAAAGTGTCCTGAAGGGTTGGCGGGAGTGGCGTAAGCCTCTGATCTGAATTAGGAACTGGGTGTCTAAGCCGAACCTGCCGCAGGGCAGAAAATGCCACGGGCCACACC
>NZ_JBAQOK010000024.1:0-8314 GCF_049304695.1 Sphingobium sp. | reverse complement strand
GGGAATGGCGATGCGGCTTGGCCGATACGGCAGGTACACCCCCACCGCCTCACCGGTCGGCACGGGTTCAGCAAAGACGGTGTAGCCGATATCGAGTGCGGTGAGAGACTGGGCGGCCTTGCCGATCGGGGTCGAAAGCCGGGGTCTGCTCGAGAGACCGCCGAGCAGGGATGCGCGCGCACGGGTTGGTGCAAGGCGTGCTGGGGAGCGTCGCGGGGTTTCCGTAACGCTGGCGGCAGAAGCGATGATCGTCGCAAGCGCTTCGGGGAGTGAGTTGCACCGAACGATTGCGACGTCATCCTGAAAAGCTTTTTCCAGAACGATGAGCTTCACGGTCTGGCTGGTGCCATGTTTGGCATAGGCATTGGCGGGCAGTTCGACGTGGAGCGTGATCGCACAGCCCTCAGTCGCCTTCGCCCAGGCGCGGCTCGATGTATCCACGCGATCGGGAAGGATAGCAGCGCAGCGCCCCTCGGCATCAAGCCGTTTCAGAGCGGAGCGCAAGTGGCGGAACGCGGCAAGCGGGTCGGCATGTCGACCGATGCTGCGAGAGAAGGGAGGGTTGATGAGCACGGCGGTCGGGCGGATCGACAGCGGCAGCAGATCGTTGATGAGTTCGCCATCGTGGCGATTGACCGGTGCGGTGGGGAATGCTGCCTGGAGCATGTCAGCGCGCGCGGGATCGATCTCGTTGAGGACAAGTTTGGCGCCAGCGCGCGCGGCGAAAACGGCCAGAAGCCCGGTGCCGGCGGAGGGCTCCAGGACGGTATCGGCTGTGGTGATGCGGACGGCGAGTGCGGCAAGGTAGCCAATCGCGGCCGGTGTCGAAAATTGCTGGAGCGCGATCTGCTCTTCGCTGCGCACAGTATGCGTCGGGAGGGATGCGGTGAGCGCGGTCAGGGCCGCCAGGCACTCGGCGGGCTCTTGCGGCAGGTCGAGCTTGGCGAGGTGCAGGACCTGGGCCAGCTCCAGCACATCATAGGCATCGCGGAGTGACCAACGCCCGTCAGCGGCAGTTGAACCATACGCGGCTTCCATCGCCTGGAGCAGGCCATGTCGGTCCACGCTGTCGCCTTTGCGCAGCTCGGCATAGACCGCGTTTGCGGCGGTAATGGATGGTTCGGTAAAATCGAGTTCGAAAGCAGCGGCTGAGGTGCGCATTGTAGGCCTCCATTGCATCGTCCGGTGCTCATCACCGGATCAACAAGCCGGAGGCCTCCTCTCCTCTCGTCAGTGGGAGTGGAGTTGGATCACGTTGCGAGGAATGGCGTTGCGGGCAAGCCGATCGCGCAGAGCATCGTTCCAGTCGTCATGCTCGGATGGGAGCCACTCCTCGACCCTTCGCCCGTTGGCGCTGAGATGCTCCCCTGCCCTCTTCAGGCAGATTTTGGCCGCCTTGTTGCGCTGACCGAAAACTATGACGCGCTTCACATGGGACGGTATGCCGACATGGGCATAGCGCTCGGCACCAAGCACGGCCCAAACCGGCAGTTGGAACCAATCGATGGCGGACAGGGCATCTTCGATCCCTTCGGCGATGCCCAGAACGTCATCCGGCTCACCAAACCGCACGCTGCCCGAGCCGAGCAGGCCCAGCGCCAGCTTGGGCTTGTGGAAGGGCCGCCGCAAAATGTCTGTGGGATCAAGAAAAGTCCGGTGGACCGCGACCAGGCCCAGCTCATTTCTCACTGCGGCGATCATTGCGGGAAGGCTGCGCCGATCCTTCCCCTTCCCTATGATCGTTTGCGGATTGAAGCGAAGGTCGGGGGTCGGGGCATTAAGGCCCCGAGCGTGAAGATAGGCTTCAGCCAGTGTTCCGGCGATGGGGATGCTGTGCTGCCATAATGACCTGGCCAAACCACTCAGATCGCGTGACGGCGCGCGCGGTTCGACATGGACCGGCTCTCGATCGTGCAAACCCTGACGATCGAGAGCCTTGAGGATCTCGGTCGATGTGCATCCCGCAAAGCATTTGAACAGGATCGCCTTGGTGCCGAGGCGGACCGAAAGACTGGGGGAATGATCGTCATGGGCGGGGCAACGGCACTCTCCGCGCGATCCAGACCAGCGTCCGCCCAGGCTCTCAACGATCTGCTTGGCGCGAACCGCCGCGTCGATGGTGGCTGGCATAAGCGAAACTCCTATCGAAAATTTAGGTTCGCTCGCGCATGCCCCCTCCCCTCTTGCCCGATCGGCGCTGCCTCCTACGGCCTATGCCGCCTTCGCCGCGAGCACACCGAATTCTTCGACGATCCGGTCGGTCGTGTAGTGGGTGGTGCCGTCGCGCTCGTAGGATGTGTCTCGGAGCCGTCCGGCGATCCGCACTAGATCGCCAACCTGGGCCTTCTCATCGATATATTTGCGCTGGCCGTCGCTGAAAATGACGACGCGGTTCCAGTAGCTGTCCTCGATCCACTGGTCGCCCTCTCCGCGGCGGCGATAGTTCGCGCATACCGAGATGTTCGTGACCTTAGGCTTGGCGTCGATCTCACCGATCCGTCCGATGATCTCGAATTTGGCAAAATTGATCATGCGAGCTCCTCACTGGGTCTACCTGTCTACGGCAAAGCGGTGATCCCGCTGCTGTTGCGCCGAGCCTTTGGTCGCAAAGTGGATCCTAGCTGCGAGCGAGACACGCATGCTATCTCGAAAGGTGATATGCACGGTATCCCCCTGGATAGGGGGAAGGCAGATCTCAGAGCCAACTCTTGATGCTACCCCAAGCTGCACGATGCGCTTTGGAGGATTGTCCGCGTGACGCCGACACTTTAGTGCCAATAAAACAATGGCTTACGCTGAATTCGCTGACAGTAGGGAGCGACCGAATTCACCTCATGCTCAGGTGTTCAGTCCCCTCCCCTTTTTCCTCCTGCCGATAAATGAGACAGAATCGTCCAAGAGCATTTTCAACGTGAACGGCTCGGAGATCATCGGTCAGTCGTCAGGCCGACTCGCCCTCCGCTCAGCGTACCGTACGACGAAAGCGTCCCAGACGCGAAGCCACTCCTTTTCTGAACGCGGTCTCTTAATATCGGGAAATCCGGCGCGGAACGCATCGGCCATCGTATCGACGGACCACGGTTTTCCCTTTGTGAGGCCGATCTCTCGGAACACTGATTCGCGAGTGCCAAAACTGAGAGACCCCGATGGGAATCTGAGCAGAGGTTCAGCGTCCTTTGCAGCGGCTACTGCAGGCTCGCGACGGCCCTTGACCGATGATCTCGGTGCCGTTTCATCAGCCGCAGCGCCGATCAGCCGTAGGTGGGGTCCCACGAGCTTGCGTTCCATCGGCGCTGGCGACGGGTGTAGAACTACTTTCCGACCCGATAGGTCAACGTTTGCATTCGGGTACACCGCCGATACGATCTGCATCGTCTCACGAACGGTTTGGCGAAAGCGTTTGCTGTCAGCCTCGTTGCCGAGATGTTTGGCGAGCTGGTCCCACGAAATCACCTGGCCCTTGTCGGACCCAATCCGCGGCAAACGGTAGGCAAGATAGGTGTAAAGGTCTAGCGCCGTCGGCGTGCCCTTGAGCTCCCGGATCGCGACCTCGTTCAGCGGGACCGCGTGATCGATGAGATGGCTGTAGAACGCTTCCGACATGCGGATTTCGCGCGCAAAAGAGCCATTCTTGTCGAGTGACCCGGCATATTCGTTGGAGATTTTGACGTCCCGCACCGCAAAAGCATTACCGTCGGCTTCGGTCCCGTCCCAGCGGATCTGCCATTCGCACGCCAGCAGCCGATCGACCTGCTCCCGCATGAGGTTTGCCGTACCGCGTGGACCATATGATACGGTTTGGTAGCCCAGGCGACGCATCCATTCGGTGAAGTTTCTGCCGAGATAAACGTCGCGCGACTGCTTCATGACCGCTTGCGACAAGAGGTAGATCAAGGCGACGCGAGGATAAGCGCCATAGGGTACGCCGAGGCTGCGCATGACCGACTTGCCATCAATGTTTTGGAGCACGGGCCTCGGATTGATAGCGAGCGCGTATTTGCCGTCTTCCCGAACGATCGGCTGGGTGTCGTCCTTGGGCCGCTTCGTTGGCAGCGACATTGCGCAAAGCGCGGAATGGAGGAACGCTGGTACAGGCTCCTCGTCCTGAACGCGGAGAAAGGCGTCGATTGTTAGCTGGGTGCCAGCGGAAGTGGCGAGCTTACGCACGCCTTCTTCTCCGCCGGTGAGCATGGCTAATGCGTACTGGTGCCCTAGCGGCTTATGCTGATCTCCATTCATGGTCTGCCCTTCCCCCCGAATCTGCCGGGGGCTGTGATAGGCAGGTTTCAACAGGTTTGGTGAGGTAAATCAACCCCGTTGGCAGTTTAGACGGGAAATAGGGCCCGAGACTTGCAAACTTACCGATGATGTCGGTGCCGTTTTCGCCTTCTGCTTACTCCTCGCTCTTCAAAATCTGAAAATCAAAGCGATTCGCGAATCGGATTTTTATAGGTTGATTCTAAGTATAGGTATGGGCTCCGAGATCATCGGTCGAGCCGCACCGACATCATCTATTTCTCGCACCGACATCATCGGAAAGTACCGAGATCATCGGTAGTTATCCACAGGTCGGTTGCGATGCATCGTTTTTTGGCACCGAACAACGCCGCCAGTCAGAAGCGCTCCGAGATCATCGGTCGCGGCACCCTTTGCGTTGGCCGCTGCGCTAGCAAATCGGCCAACGGCTCGGAGATCATCGGTCAACTTGCAAGTTTGATGGCCAATTCGTTGATCAAAACTGCCAACGCGGCTATTGAGGCTCATCAAACCCACAGAAGCGGACCCCTATGGCCACTGATGCAACCTTAGCTCAACCGGAAGACCTGATCGAGGGCGGCTTGGACGTCCTGCATCGAAAAGCGCTAACGATCCTTAAACGGATTCGCGACAGCGCGGTCGATCCCGAGACCGGCAGCAAACGCGGCCCAACTTTTCCGATCTCGAAAGCTGCGGCGCTCGTCGGCCGCACCGCCTCGGCGATCAGAGAAGCTGAGCGCGACGGACGCTTGCCTAGCCGTGATCGCACCGCCTCCGGCCACAGGGTGCAATATACCTTGGAAGAACTTGACCATATGCGTGAGGTATTCGGCACCCGCCCCTGGAGGGAGCCGACCGACACGCCGGCGATCATCTCGGTGTGCAACTTTAAAGGTGGTGTCGGAAAATCCACGATTGCGCTGCATCTGGCGCAGCACTTTGCGATCAATGGCTATCGGGTGCTCTTCATCGACTGCGATAGCCAAGCGTCCTCGACGATGATGTTCGGGTACCGGCCCGACGTCGATCTTGAGGAGGAAGACACGCTCTACGGGCACTTCCATAACCCCGAGCTGCTCGGCGTGCGCAAGATCATCCGCAAGACACACTTCCACGGCCTCGACCTCATTCCGTCGAACCTGAGGCTTTACAATCTGGAATATGAAATCGCCGGTTACATGGCGAAGAACCAAAACATGGAAATTATCGATTTGATTGCTGAAGCGATCGATACGGTGGTCGACGACTACGACATCGTGATCATGGACCCGCCACCCGCGCTCGGCATGGTGTCGATGGCCGTGCTGCAGGCTGCGAATTCGATGGTCATCCCGGTGCCGCCCAGCCTCGTCGATTTCGCATCGACAGTCTCCTTCATTGATATGACCCGCACGACTATGAAGCAGCTTGAGAAGCTCGCGGGGCGGGGGCGTCCCGCCTATAATTTCATTAGACTGGTGGGCAGCCGAGTGGATGAGACTAAGTCGATGCATCGGGAAATCCTGTCGATGATGCGGCAGGTTTTCGGCGGCTCGATGACGCAGTCGGTGATGGTCACCAGCGCGGAGATCGACAATGCGAGCTCGCGGATGAAGACGGTGTTTGAACTCGAAAAACCAGTGACCTCGCACGAGGTTTATAACCGGTGCATGAAGCACTTGAACGAGGTTTGCCGCGACATCGAACAAGATGTTCTGCGGACTTGGGCCAGCAGGGCAGGGGACCAAGTCTGAAGTTGCCACGTGGCAACGGTGCATCAGAGAAAGCCATCAGAGTGCCGATGTGGCCCTTGCGCGAATGTTGGTTGCCACGTGGCAACCGAGAACTAAATCAAATAAAAACAAGATATTGAGACATCAGAGATGCAACGCCGCCGATCAGATATTTCCCGTTGTAACGGGCCAGCGTCCGGTGAGTTGCCACGTGGCAACTCCTGCATTTTGGATGGTCTGATGCCGGCGCAAATCCAAGAAGGAGCGAGCCTATGAGCAAGGGTAACAAGGGCTTCGGCGCCATGTTCACGGAGGGACTCGACGACGAGGAATCGCTCGACAAATCGGCGCCGGCCGAAGGCATCATGGCAAGCCGTAGCCAGACCCTTGCACGCTTGGCGACCGGGAAGTCTGTGGCAGACAGGACCGAGTGGATTGATCCCGCGAAATGCCGCCCGTGGCGGATGCACAACCGCGATCTGGACCATTTGACCGAGGACAGTTGCCGCGACCTGATCGACTCATTCCTGTCCGCCAAGAAGCAGAGAATCCCGGCGATCGTTCGCCGCCTCAAGGATGATCCCGACCACGAATATGAGATCATCGCCGGGGTCCGACGCTGGTGGACAGTGCGGTGGCTGCGCGACCATCACCATCCCGAATATGACTATCTGATCACGATTCAGAACGTCACCGATGAGGAAGCGTTTCGCGTCTCCGACGTCGAGAACCGGTCGCGCAAGGACATCTCAGATTGGGAGCGCGCAAAGGAATACAGCGTCGCGCTAGCCGAGTTTTATGACGGGTCGCAATCGCAGATGGCCGAGCATCTCAACCTGTCTAAGTCTTGGCTCAGCCGCATGCTCGACGTCGCTCGTTTGCCGGAGGAACTGGTCAAAGCATTTTCGGACACGCACGACATCACGGTCCGGGTCGCGCGGGACATCAAGCCCCTCGCCGGCGATCCCCAAGCCTTTGTCAAGATGCGAGACGAGGCCGATCGGATCGCGGAGCAGCGCTCGGGCGAGGGCTTGAATCTAAGCGGGCCTGAAGTCGCGAAGCGTCTGGTCAAAGCCACGGTGGCACCCCTCCCAAAGCCCGCCGGCGAGAAGGAAGTGATGGGGAAGGGGGGTAAGGTGATCTTACGCTACACGAAGGCGAGGGGAGGGGGCCTCACGATCAAGGTGCCTGCCAAGTCCGGTGCGAGTCCCGCCGAAGTGCTCAAGGCCATTGAAGGCCTTCTCTGACTGGGTCGAACGAGACCGATGGGGCTGGGAGCATGCCGCGCTTCGGGGAGATTGGCTACGTTTGCTCATCGCCGACGTGCGAAACTACGCCGAGGCGGGCGAGCATGGCGTCGAGCTCAGCCATCTCGGCATCAAAGCGGGACAGAGACGGATCGAGCGCCTCGCTCACTTTGGGAGGCTCCACCGGTCGACCGACGGGACGGCGCGCGAAGCCGAATGCTACTGCAAGGTCAGTGACGAGATAAGTCCTCCAAGCTTGCCGTCCGCTGATTTCCACCAGCAACCCGGCATCGGCGGTGCGTGCCAGAAGTTTCCCCGCTCCAGATATGCTCAACTCGAGCTGCCGAGCCACAACTCGCGGACTCGTAACCGGTCGAAGCTGCAAGAACGCGAGAAGCGGGAAAAGCTTGCCGGGGCGAAGGGTGTTGCCCGCTACGGCCGCGGCGCGAAGGCGATGTTCCTCCATGGCATCGAGCCGTTGGAGGCCCGTTGCCGCGGCCTCGGCAATCTGGCGAAGAAAGCGCGCGACGATGGCCTCACTGTCCCGCGGCGTCAGTCGAAGCGCTTTGTCAGCAATGGCGAGGCAGGGGAGGGGAGTGGCCGTTACCTCCATCGAATGAAGTAGCCGGGGCAAGTTCAGCCAACTTGTGATTGATCGGTCCGCGCGAGCATGGCGACCGAGCATCTCGAGCGCACGCAGGAGGGCAGGGCGGTTGCGCCAATCGTCCGGCGTGGCTGTCGAATAGGCTACGTCATCTCGCCAGTGGTGAATGGAGCGATCCTTCAGATCGGCCTGCCACCGCGACAGGTCGCCAGCGTCTTCTGAAATGGACGGCGGACTGATCCGACCAGGGATAGAGACACCGCATTCGCGAGCAAAAATGTCAATTTCTTCGATTTCTGCGCTTTGGCCCCGAAGCGAGGCCGCATAGCCTGTCCAAACCGAGCGTTGGCGCCATGCATTCGCGACAGGTGTCAGCCGACAAAATAGGCTACATTTCAATAATATCATGTAATATCAATATATTACATCGGATGCTCTGCGAGTAATTCTGTCTAGGGCAATATACACGTCGCGGTGTTCGACAAAATAAGCTA
>NZ_JBAQOK010000023.1:0-1607 GCF_049304695.1 Sphingobium sp. | reverse complement strand
GCGAGCAGATTGACCGCCACGATCGGCGCCTGTTTGCGCGCCGCGGCGGCGGTCTTGGCATTGGGCGTGGAGCCACCATCGCCAAGACCGAAGATATTGGGATAACGGACGTGCCGCATCGTCACCTGATCGACCTCGACATAGCCTGCCTTGTCCGCCAGCGGGCTGTCGGCAACGAAGCGCGGCGCGATCTGGGGCGGGGTCACATGCATCATGTCGAACGCGCGCGTCACTTCGCCCGTCTTTTCGCGAAAGGTCGCGGTCTTTGTCGCGCCGTCGACCGCGATCAGGGTGGATTCGAAATTGAGGTCGATGCCGTACCGCTCGACATAGCCCATCAGCGCGGGGACATAGTCCTTCACGCCGAACAGCACGCCGCCCGCATTGTGGAAGGCAACATCAATGTTGTTCAGGACGCCGCGTTCCAGCCAGTTGTCGCACGACAGGTACATCGCCTTCTGTGGCGCGCCGGCGCATTTGATGGGCATCGGCGGCTGGGTGAACAGCGCAACGCCTTCCCGCAGATTGCGTACCAGCTCCCAGGTATAGGGCGCTGTGTCGTAGCGATAATTGGACGTAACGCCGTTCTGGCCCAGCGTTGCCGCCAGCCCGTCGATCGCGTCCCAGTCCAGCACATTGCCCGGCGCGACAACCAACGCGCGATAGCCAATCGCGCGGCCATTGGCTGTCGTCACCTGATCCTGTTCGGGCTGAAAGCTTTGCGCGGCTTCCCTGATCCAGGTGGCACCCTTGGGCATCACCGACGCCATCGAATGGCAGGTTGATTTCGGTTCGAACACACCTGCACCGACCATCGTCCAGCCAGGCTGGTAATAATGTTCGGTACGCGGTTCGATGATCGCCACCGAAAGCTTGGGATCCCGCTTGAGGATCGATGCCGCCGTCGCGATGCCGCCTGCACCCCCGCCGACAATGACGACGTCATAGCGGGCGGCGGGGCGATCGGCCGCGGGGCCATCCGGGCTGCTGGTCGATGCGGCCTCGATCCGACCGCGCAATTGCGACAGGTCATAGCCAGCCGCATTTGCCGCGCCCAGGATGGCTGCGGTCGGGCGCGATCCAGCCTGGGACAATGCCCAAAGCGTCGTGGCACGGGTGCCGGTCCTGCAGAAAGCGAGAGTGGGGCCATCGGCAGATGCCAGCGCATCGCCAAAGGCCATAACCGATGCGTCGTCGAAATTGCCACCGCTGATGGGAATATAACGATAGGCAATGTCGAGCGCGTCAGCCTTTGCCTTCAGGTCGGCTGAGAGAGGTTGGCCGGGCTCTTCGCCATCAGGCCGGTTGTTGATGATCAGACGGACGCCAGCAGATGCGGCCTGGTCAATGTCTTCCGGGGTAATCTGGCTACAAACGAGCAGCTTTTCGTCGAGTTTATGGGGATTCATCGAACCTCTCCTTTCTTAAGTTCAGGCGTGGACCGGCGTTCGTGGTCCCGACGGGCGATCAAGCGCCCAGACGATCGCGAAGCCGACCGCCATCGCAGCCGTAAAAACGGCGGCTGCCGGAGGGTTGATGGCAAATGCGGCCAGCGCCGGGCCTGGGCACAAGCCGCCAAGCCCCCATCCGATGCCGAACAAGGCAGA
>NZ_JBAQOK010000022.1:0-1936 GCF_049304695.1 Sphingobium sp. | reverse complement strand
TTACATGGCGCTTGCGGTGTCTTCGAGGGCGAGGTCGACGAGGGCGGACATGGCGTCGGCTGCGGCCTGTCCGTCGCTGGCGGCGATGGCGTCGTAGACGCGGACATGGTCTGGGATGGGGTTGCGGGGGAGTGCGCGGGCGCGTTGTTTATATTGGGTGGTCCAGTTGACGGCGGCGCCGATGCTGGCGGTCAGGACGAGCAGGGCGTCGTTGCGGGTGGCGTTGAGGATGGCGTTGTGGAAGTCGCGATCGGCCGCGCGCCCTGCTTCGGTGGCCAGCGTATGGCGGCGCATGGCGGCCAGCGCCTCCTTCATGATGCGCAGGTCGTCCTTGTCGCGACGCGCAGCGGCAAGGCGCGCGGCGGCCGGTTCGACGATGGCGCGCAGTTCGAACAGATCGCGGATGAACTGGATGTCGGGTTCGCCCGCAAAGGCCCAGGCGAGGACATCGGGGTCGAGCAGGTTCCAGCGCGTGCGCGGCAACACCCGCGTGCCCGCCTTGGGCCGGCTTTCCACCAGCCCCTTGGCCGTGAGCACCTGCACCGCTTCGCGATAGGCGCTGCGCGAGACTTCCAGTTCCTCGGCAAAGGCGACCTCGCCCGACAGCACGTCGCCGGGCTGATATTGGCCCGACAAGATCGCGGTCCCCAGCTTGT
Organism: Sphingobium sp.; assembly: GCF_049304695.1. Lineage (GTDB taxonomy): Bacteria > Pseudomonadota > Alphaproteobacteria > Sphingomonadales > Sphingomonadaceae > Sphingobium. Next base: position 1,280 of record NZ_JBAQOK010000022.1, on the reverse strand, counting down.
GCGCGATCGCCCCGTGCAGCCGTCGGCCAGGGCCACGCGCGGTTCTGGCGCCTGCCTTCTTGTCCGCCCCATCACCAGCCAAAGCCGGACCATCCTGTGCCATTCTCATATCCTCTTGCCCCGGTGATAGGAGGCATAACTCCCCTTAAAAGACAAGCATTGCCATTACCATCGCCCTGTCATATGTCGGAGTAATTGGGACAGCCCATCGCCCTGCTTCCCCGGCAACGGGCGCGCGCGGCCAGTCCCCTTGGCATCAACCAGCGCCGCCGACGGGCGCTGTCGAGGAGGGATTTCATGACATTGCGCCTGTTGCAGCACCGCAGCCAGACCGGGCAGCGCGGCGTCATCGCCGCACAGGGCGATCGCGCAGCCTTCGTGACCGGCTTTGCCACCATCCGCGCACTGGCGCTGCATGCGATCGCGCAGGGGATCGACCTTACCGCAGCGGTGCAGGCCGCCGGGTCGGGCGAGAGCGTCGATATCGTGGCGGAACATGCCGCCGGGCGCCTGCTGGCCCCGATCGATCATGAAGATGGCGCGCATATGCTGCTGACCGGCACGGGGCTGACGCATCTTGGGTCTGCCGAAGGGCGCGACAAGATGCATCGCGAGGCAGCGGCGGTCGAAAAGCAGACCGATTCGATGCGCATGTTCCTCGAAGGGCTGGAGGGCGGCAAGCCTGCTGCGGGGCAAACCGGCCAGCAGCCCGAATGGTTTTACAAGGGCGACGGGTCGCAGCTGGTGGGACCGGGCGATCCGCTGACCATGCCGGCCTTTGCCAGGGATGGCGGCGAGGAGCCGGAACTGGCGGGCATCTACGTCATCGGCGACGATGGCACGCCCTATCGGATCGGCCTGGCGCTCGCCAACGAGTTTAGCGACCATGTGACCGAGCGGCACAATTATCTGTGGCTCGCCCATAGCAAGCTGCGTCAGGCCGCGCTTGGCCCTGAACTGCTGGTGGGACCGCCGCCAGAGCATATCGAGGGAACCAGCCGCATCCTGCGCGAGGGACAGGTGATCTGGGAAAAGCCATTCCTGTCGGGCGAAGGCAATATGTCGCACAGCTTTGCCAATCTGGAGGGGCATCATTTCAAATATGACCTGTTCCGTCGTGCAGGCGACGTGCATGTCCATTTCTTTGGCACCGCGACCCTTTCGTTCAGCGACGGCGTGACGACGCAGGAAGGCGATGTGTTCGAAATCGACGCTGCGCCCTTCACCCTGCCCCTGCGCAACCCCCTCGCCCGCGCACAGAGCGTCAACGTCGCCGTCAG
>NZ_JBAQOK010000021.1:0-29661 GCF_049304695.1 Sphingobium sp. | reverse complement strand
GAGATCGATCGTGCGGGTGGCGATCGAGCCCGTCAGGCGGCCGTTCTGATTGAAGATTTCACCGATGTTCATCGTCTTGACCTTTCGAATGTCGCTCGAAATCCATTTTCCGGCGACACCCTCCCCGGTCCTTCTCTCCTCTGTATCCCGCCCTCGCCCCGCGCGCCGCCCGCTCGCGGCCAGGCGCTCCCGTTCCCGCTGGCGCGACGCCGCCCCGCCTGCCCCACGCTCAACGCCGCGTCCCGCCCACAACTCTGCGTGACCACCGCGGAATGGCGCGGAGCCGGGATGGAAGGTGCGGGGCCGAAGATGGGTTGGGGAGCGAGGCTGGAGGCGCGGCGGTAGCCGCGCTGGCGCTACCGTCGCTGGAGTGCCTGTCGCGGGGCGCGTCGCAGGATCAGGCGGTTCCGGCCGGCGCTGCAGGTGTGACGGGAACCACCTGCACACACTGGTGCGTCCCCAGTATCGCGAGCAACTGGCTGATGGCGGCGGCCCGCGCGGCGGAATCCGGGAATATCTCGATGGTGTAGGCGCCGCGCCCGAACATATCGCCCTGATCTGCCGCCAGCGCGACATGATCGGCAGGCCAACGGCAGAGCAGAAGCCAGGGCCAGCCCGCGATGGTGGGATCGAAGAGCGCGAAGACGATATCGATGGTGGTGAGCGCGGACGCTCTGCGATCGAGCAGATCGGGCACGATCGGCGCGGGTCGATCTGCCTGGAGGAAGGCCTCGAACTCCTGCCGCTCTTCAATGGTCTCCAGGATTACGGGATAATAGCGCCCGAGTGGCAGGCTGGTAGACGCAAAGGCCAGGGGAACATCGATCAGCAGCACATCGGGCAGAGTCGCGATAGCCCGTGTATAAAGATGTCGGTTTATCGCGAGATCGTCAGAAAGACGCATCGGGGGATGGACAACTCATAACCAGCGGGAAAGCCTTAGCTGCATGCTCTTCACCCAGATCCGAAATCTCCCATGGCGTCGAAGCACAAGCTGAATTGAGGCGGGCCGACTTTCCGGTTCGACGTCGAATTCGCCGGCCTGGCGGGCGGACGTACCTCGACGGGTAGACGGCAGATCATCCTCGGTAAAAAGGCTGGCTTGCCGCGCGTCAGACATCAGGGGTCAATCCCATGTTCCAGCCCGTTCCCTCTATCAAGATATTGCAGTCGGCGCGTCCGGATACTGCAAGGCTAAGGGATAGAATGATTCAACGCAAATGACAGCCTTCACACCGATCATGCCAGGGACAAGGCATGGTGAATATCATTGAAATGCGCCGTTTCCCGCTCACCAGCGGTCGGGGCCGATACATCAGTCAGCCTCTCTGACCTCGTCCAGGTCGTTGGCAATATTTGAAGCGTATGCCAGCCCCGCGTTGAAGCGTTCGATCCATGTCTGGATATGTGATCGCTGCTCGATCGGGACGGCTGCTGCGGCCCGCTGGAACTCGAGAAGATCGAGGGGCGCGCTGGCAATGATCGAATCGATCTCGCTAGCATCGAGCAATCCCTCGTTGCGGATGAACGCGGTCATCGATCCGGGACGCTTTTTCGTCGATTTGCGCCACAGCCCTTCGACGGTTCGAAGCCGCGGTGCGGCGCGCGCTTCAAGCAGAACGATGAGGCGCAACTCCTCGCGCGTCAGCGCGCGGACCTCTGAAATCTGCATGGCCGCACAGAAAAAACATGAGCTTTTATAGAAACTTGGCAGGCCAGCATCCGCGATAATGCGCTCGCAATCCTCGCGTGTGAAGCCCCATTCCCGAAGCGGATATCTGTACTCATAGAGGTCCGAGATATGTCCTTCGCGATGGGCGTAGCGCTGATTGTCACGCGTTGAGCAGTCGTACCCGATCAAGCGAATAACCTTCTTGCCATTGGCCCAGGCATGCTGTGCCGGAGGCCAGGCCTTGACCCATTTATCCTGGGGCGAGATTTTATGACGGGCACTGCAGCTATGCTGGCCGAAGCTGATCGACGGCAATGTGCCATTCGTCAAACAGGCGTCGAGCAGCGAGGTGTAGGGCGGCCAATGTTTGAAGAACCGGGCCTGATATTCGACGATCTCGTTGGGAACACCATGATCGTCCATCCACTGACGGAAGACGGGAATGAGCCGTCGCGTATGGGGCTGCTCGGGCATCGCGGCTAGCAACGTCATGTCTGGGATTTCGCCCCGACGGATAAGTTCGATGATCATCGCGGTGGAATTGGTGCCCGCGCCCCATGCCGCGACGACGGGCGTACGTCCGTCCGCACTCATGCGACCATCGCCAGCCAGCGGTCCGGCCAGGCCGGCGGCCGCATCGTAACCTTGAATGCCTGCAGGGGCCGGGCGCCATGTACGACATAATGCGGCACGCCGGTCGCACGTCGCAGTTGCTGTGCCGTTCTGAGGGCGTGATCGAAGGAACATAAGCGGCCGCGACAAGGCGACAACCGGGCGGGCAGATCGGGCAGCGGCATCATGGCCTCCATGCGAGACAGGGTCAGGCGGCGAACGGAAGATCGGCATCGACCGCTGCAGCGGGCTCGAGCGCAAGCAGGCTCTGAAGCGTCACAGGCGCTCGCTTTGCCCGCCGGGTCCTGGGGCCTCGTGCGGGCCTCGCCGGATCGTTGAACCGGCAGCCGATACGCGCGGCGTGCTTGCCGATGACGGCAGGATCGCGGCCAAGCGCCTGGGCGACATCGACCATCGACACGCCATGGGTCCAGGCATTACGGATCGCCCTGTCCTCCGCAGGGATGAACGCGCGCATGAAGCCGTGCGTGAGGCCCATCCGATTGGCATGGTAGAGGACGGCGCGCACACCGCGACCCAGGTTTTCGGCAATTGCGCGTGTCGGCACCTTGCCGTAGTCCGCTCGCAGCCGGGCTTCTTCCTCGGCCGTCCAGACAGGACCCTGCCGGAAGCCATCCCGATGGACATGGGTGCCACGCAAACCCAGCGCTTCCGCCCGCCATCTGATCGAGTGCGAAGTGCGCCCAAGACGCTCGCGCAGCGGCGTCAGGCTCTTGCCGGTCGCATAGGCGTGGCGGAGGAACTCGTCTTCCTCGGCGATCCAGGGACGGCCCCAGCCCCTACCGTGACCCAGTTTGCGAAGGCGCTGCCCGAGACTGCGGCTGTTCCGGGACGGGAAACCTTCAGCCGTCAGAACCTGCGCGATGGCAACATAGCGTGCGCCGGTGGCCGCGAGTTCGAGTGCGCGAGTCATTTCCGCTTCGCTCCAGTCGCCCGGCTGGCAGGCATGGCGTAGTCCCAATGCCGAAGCGCGCGAAATGACGCCGGCAAAGGGACGGCCGATCAGGCTGGCAATCTGGGCGACGGGAACGCCCTTCTCGTACCCAGCGCGCAGTTGTGCGTCTTCCCAGCCACCGTAAGGCGGGGATCCGGGCTCGGACAGGTCGAGCAAGCGTGCGCGCGCATAAAGCGCACTCACGCCCCGCCCGAGCCGTGCCGCCAGCATCGCAGTCGGCTCTTGCGCGTAGCATCGCGTCAGTTCCTGGTCGTCCCAGCCGGTCCATGAGCGCCTCGAGTTCCGGCGCAGGCCAAGATCATGGATACGCGTGGCGACGCCTGCTCGGGGCCTGCCGAGCATGGCCGCGATCTCGTCGATCGTACGATCTTGGGCGAAGGCGTCGCGCAAGCGCGCTGTTTCATCGGGAAGCCACGCGTCGGCGCGAAACGCCACTTCGGCAAGTGGCGCTGCGTCGAGTGCCGTCGGGCGAGGAATGAAGGGAACGAGTTCGACAATATCCGCATCGAGATCGAAAGACGGCTGGGGCATGGCGATCTCCATTCACACAAGGCCAACGACGGGCGTATCGACGACGCGCAGCCGCAGCCGCGCCGACAGACGCGCAATCCGCGTGTTCCCGCGCGGCATGGTGTCGGACGCGCCGATGGCAGCGAGCAGGTCGAGCCCGGCGTCGATGTCGTTGGCCGGCAGCGCCAGATGACGGGCAAGATCGTCCGCGGTCGTGGCATTGGGTGCGATTTGCCCCAGGGCGCCGATAATGCGTGCGGCAGCCGGAGCGGCGGGGTCTATGAGGAAGGCGTCGAGCGCACGTTGGCCGCGCATGACCATCGTTTTCGCTCGTGCCGGTGCAACTTCGCGCAGGGCGTCGAGGTCTAGCAGGCTGCTGCTTTCGTCGGGGTCGAGATCGGCGGCGGCGACCAGATCGGGCGTTCGCCCGATATGCGGGGTGATGGTGGGATCTATCTTCGCCAGCACAGGCGTTGCCGCCAGCGCAGGACCGAAGGCGAAAAACTCGCCAGGTGGAAGCTGGCGCAGAAGCGCAGCCTGGTCGCTCCCGAAGCCGAGCAGATCGGCGGCGCGCGCGACATCACGGTCGAAGACGTTGAGGCCGATCAGGTGATTGTGCAATTCGGAGACGACGGAACTGGCGAGCTTGGCCAATCGCTGGGTGGCCACGATCGTGCCTATCCCGCGTTTGCGGCCCCGCGCGCACATGTCGGTGAGCGTGGCAACGCCGAGGCGGCGGGTCTCGGCATCGCGCGCAGAGGCGGCCATGTGCGGCGCGAGCAGATGCGCCTCGTCGATGCAGACCAGCACCGTGTTGCCCCAATGCTCGCGCGGCGCCGAAAGCAGCCCGGCGAAAAAGGCGGCGGACTTCTCGATACGATGGTCGGGCTCCAGGTCGGTGAGGTCGAGATGCAGCGCGATACGATGCTGGCGGGTCCGCAGTCCCACCGCGGTCAGGCCATCATTGGTATAGTCGCGGGCTATAACGGTGGTCGCGCCGATATGAGCCGCAAGGTTGGCAAACTCACCTTCCGGGTCGATGATGATCGTGGTGAGATAATCGAAGGCTTCCTCGACGATCCGGCGTAGCGTCTGGCTCTTGCCGGCGCCGGATGATCCCTGGATGAGGCAGCGCCCGGACATGAGCTTGCCGAGATCGAGTTCAAGCTGGCCGGTCGAGCAACGGCCAAGCGGGACGCGGGCGTCGCGCGTGAAATTGCTGGAGGCGACGTTCATCGGGCGTACTCCTTCACCGGCCGCCCAAGACGGCTATTCATGTGGAGTGTGGCGGGAACCATCATGGCGATCTCCTTCCGGGGCTGTCCGAATTGACCCTCGCTTCCATTCACCCCCTTCCCTCCGGTCGGATTGCATGGCGGACAGATTTACGTTCCGGTTTTCAGACGCACGTTGTTGCGGCAAAGAGACGGGCATGCCTGATTCTCCGGATTCGAAACTGAACCAACTGCTTCGTCGCTTGCCTGACTGGATACGCCGTGATCTCGCTTCCACAGACGCTTCACGCCGAACGCGTGCGGAAGACTCGCTGCACGCCATGCTGATGCCTCTGATCGCCGCCGAGCGCGCGGCGGGGAAAGACGCAGGTTGATGGCAGCAAGCGGGAAGGCCTCGCGCAGTTCCATCAAGCTGACGCTCGAAAATCTGGAGAGCCTGGGTGCGCCCCGGCTGGCGCGGCTGGTACTGAACCAGGCCGAGGCCGATCCGATCTTTGCGCGTGCCGCGCGCATGGAACTGGCGGCAAAGGATGACAGCGGCGCGCTGGCGCATGAGATTGAGAAGCGCTTGAAGACCATCCGTAGGTCGCGCAGTTTCATCGAATGGGACAAGGTGCGGCCGCTCGCCCAAGAACTTGACCAGTTGCGCGCCAGCATAACAGGGCCGCTTGCCGAAGCATCGGCGGCTCGGGCGATCGATCTCATGCGCCTGTTCCTCAGCCTTGCCGAGCCGGTGTTCGAACGCGCTGATGACAGCAGCGGTACTTTGGGCGTCGTGTTTCGGCAGGGCGGCGAAGATCTGGGAAAACTCTGGTGCCGCGCCGGAGCGCCGGAACCAGCAATCCTCGCTGATGATATTCTCACGCTGATCGAGAGCGACGGCTATGGCGTGTTCGATGAGTTGCCTGACGCCGCCTCCCCTGCGCTGGGCAAGGAAGGCCGGGCGGCATTGCGACAGCTGCTATTGGACCGTCAGGAGACGCTGACGGGAACAGAACGGCGCAGCTTCGACTATAAGGCCGGTTGGCTCCTGCCCAAACTCGCCGACCTCGATGACGATGTCGATGCCTATATCGCCACGGTCGATCCCGAGCGGCGTAACGCGCTGCTCAATGCGAAGGTCGCTGAGCGGCTGATCGCGCATGGACGCGCCGAGGAAGCGCTCGGCTGGATCGACGCACCGACCGAGCGCGGGCATAACGAGCGTGAGCTTTCCGACCTCAGGCTACGTGCGTTCATCGCCCTGGGCCGCAGGGAAGACGCGCAGGCGCAGCGCAAGGCGATTTTCGATCGCTGGCTGGATGTGACAGCGCTGCGCGACTGGCTGAAGTACTTGCCCGATTTCGAGGATCTCGACGCGGAGCAGCAGGCGCTCGATCAGGCGATAGCGTTCGATCCCAGCGTTAGCGCGCTCGCATTTCTGGTCGAATGGCCGGATCTGGAACGCGCCGGCCAACTGGTCCGGGATCGGATCGATCGGCTGGATGGGCGTGCCTATGACGTCCTGCGGCCCTGCGCCGAGGCCCTGTCGTCGAGCGATCCGGTCGCCGCCACCCTTCTCTACCGCCGCCTGGTCACTGGCGTGCTCGATCGCGGCGCCTCGAAATATTACGCCTATGCCGTGCGGGATTTCCTGTCCGCAGGCAAACTTGCTGACCGCGTCGATGGCACAGCGGAGATCATGTGCCATGCCGACTGGCTCGATCATCTGCGCAAGAGCCATGGGCGCAAAATGGGCTTTTGGAGCCAGATTCCAGCCTGAGGGATGATACCCGGCCAGTTCTACCAGTCGTGGACCGGTAGGTCATCCAGGCTGACCGCGTCGCAATCGAGCAGGACGAAACGGAAACCCCGATCGCGGCCAAAAGCGATCAGGCGCAGCAGGTCCTCCGGCAATTGCGCGCGGCGTTCCTTAGCCAGTTCGCGTGTCGGCACGAACCAGCCATAGACCGAGGCTGCGATATCGATCGGACGCTCGCTTGGCGGCCAGGACGCCCATTTGTCGAGGCGGTCCGCGGTCTGAAAGGTCAGATGGGCGGTCGAAAGGACGCAATAGGTTCCGGTTTCGGGGAGTTGCGGAATGCGATGGGGGATTATCGGCGGTTTCAACATCACGCGATCGGTTGAACAGCTCTCGTGGGGATGATCGTCGAAATAGGCCTCGATGATATCCCTGTCTGAAAGACTATGCGGATCCCTGCCGTCGCCGATCTCCCTCCACCATTCACGGCAATAGGCAGCGACCTGTGCGTCAAGCGCATTCGCGTCGAGAGCGACATGCAGGTTCGTGCCGTGCCTGTGTTCGATGACCGCGACATGGACATCGATCGGCCAGGGCAAGGGCGAGGATGACAGCCATTTCTCGGCGTGGGCAATGTCCCGGATCAGCGCATTGGAGCCGTCGGCGGTGAGACCGGCCGGCGTCTCCAGGGCAGCCCGCGCACGTTCCAACAGCGCGAGATGTTCGGGCCGACCGATGGGTACAGGGGCCTTTACGGATGCCCCCTTGCGGGCGGCCCCGGAGACGTCCCGGTGGGCGCTATCGGTTCGGATGGCAGGATGGCGCGGATCCGACCAGTCGATCATGTCGACGATCCACCGCGGCACGAAATTCCAGTCGAAGGAGAAGGGATATCTCTCCTGAGCCTTGTACCAGGCGGCATCGACCGGATCTATCCAGCCTACGACAATCAGGCGCAGTCCAGACGTGCCAAGGGTGTCGAAGGTTTTGCGGATCGCCAGCGCTCGTTCGATCGCATGAGGTTCGGCATCGGGCCGGTCGCGCAACTCAAGGACCGCTTCCCACAAACAAGCAGCCGCTTCGAGATGGGATAGCGTGTAATGGTCCATGGATAGGGTCCCTGTGTTAGGCCGCACGGCGATCGGCACCTAGGTGGAGACCGAGGTCGGGAGGCATCAGCACGTCGATGCGGGGAGCGATGGCATCGAAGGCCGCGTTGAGATCGATGGTCGCGAACCGATGAACGGCACTTCCCGGATCATGATCGAGAAGAAGGGCGAGCGGTGCCAGGTGGGTCATCATCTCGGGAAATACCGAGCGCAGGATTATGCCTTCGACGCGCCTGCCGACGAGGTTGAGCCGGGCGGCAAGACCGCAGGGGACGGCAAGGTTCCGCTCGAACCAGCGATCGGGCGCCATCGTGTCGGCGATCCGGGTACAGGGCAGACGAGTGGTCGGGGTCTGGACCTGCAGGATGGCGACACGATGCCGGCGCGCGGGATTGACCTCATCCAGCGGGACCAGTGCGCGATAACAATAACGGGGAGCCGATCCGGTTATACGCGTCCGTGAAGCGATGATGTCCATCGGAGAATCTCCTGTGGTGAGGGAATGGCGGCATTCTGCCGCCCGGCTTCCTCACCAATTCCCCCTCTCCTTTTGCGACCATGTCCCTGCGAGGTCCCACCCTCTGACGGGCGCGGGCCCAACGCGGTGCCGGATGGCTAGAGACCGGAAGGCCGGATAGCCGGGATCATGGGGCGGATGTCGCGCTCCAATTGTCGTAATGAGGCTTGTCGCCAGGGTGCCACGGTCCTGCGCGCCAGATCCTGCCGTTATAGCTGATTCGGGCTACGACCCTGTCGCCGATGGCGAGCTCGCCCTCGGGGAATTCGCTGGCGCCCAGACCGCTGTGATCGCGCCGACCGCAATAGCAGTGCGAGGCGTCGGCCCAATCGCGTGCCGCAATATCGGGAAATCCCGGCTGGCGCACTACCAGCGGCATCCTGCCGCGATCACTGCCTGCTCTACCAAGGGCGCGCAGGATGTGGCCCGCATAGGTAGCAACCGATGCCCAGTAGGCAGCCGTGAATGCCTTGCGCCGATCCCAGCTTTGCCGGGACTTCGACCGTGCGTCCTGCCGAAGATCACGAAGCAGCCATGCAAGGACTGTCCGTATATCGGGATCAATAGCAGCGAGAACACGGGCAGCTGGAAGGGCCAGGACAGGATTGCGGACTTCGGCCCGGGTCGATCTGGGCGCGTGCCGTTCATTCCCGGCCGGATCAGTGGTCATCGTCCGTCGGTCCGGATAGAAGGATGACTGCGATCGACGGTTTGCTCGTCAGCTCTTCGGAGCGACTGTCGTAGGCGCGTGTGTCGCCATGGCCGATCGTGAAGATATCGAAGACGGGTGTCGGCTCGCCGCGCGCATCGGGCACGGTGGCGGCTGCATCATGATATTGGATATCGACGAAGCGAGCCGGCCCGCCCGTGACATAGGGCCCGAAATAGAAGGTTATGCGCCTTCCTTCGCTGGTTCTAGCCGAAAGGGTGAACCCGCCGTCAGGGATGTCTATGGGCAAGGTCGGAACGGCGTTGAAGGCCGCGAAACCGATCGCCTGCGCGTCGCCGGCGGTCATGACAGGCAAAGAGGTGATGTCGTTCATCTGAGTTTCCATTGTGATCGGATGCAAGGGTCAGGAGATGTCAGGCGGCTATCGCGTGATGCTGCGGGATGGCGGCTGCGAACCGACGCAGCATGATGGTCATGGCCTTTCGCAAATGAGCCTTGTTGGTGATGACCGTCTCGGGAACCAGCGGTTCGCCCTGCGGTGTCATGAAGCCCAATGCGGGGGTTCCGTTACGCAGTTCCACAACGATTCGGTGCCCGCGAGGCTCGGCTGGTCCTGCAGAGCGCGTCACGAACTCGCCAAGGCGCCCCGAGAGGCCCTGAGCGATTTTGGTCCAGCGGATATGCCCGCTGGCCATCATCTCACCGTCGCCCAATCCACGATCGAGCCAGGCGCGGAACTGCACACGCTGCTGGATCGGCGAATTGCGCGTGCGCTCCATCGTTCGGCAGAGTGGCAGCAGGCTGGCATGGCCATCGATCCAGGCAAGATCATCGCCTTCTGCCATCACCAGCAAATCGTCAGGCTCGACCCCGGCAAGCAGAGCGCGCAACTGATCGGAGGGTTTCGCAATCTCGGCGGAAAGACCCGCTTGCCATAGATGGAAGCCACGCGCAGCAGCGGCGATGATGATCTTTCCCGCCTGATGCCCATCCTGCGCCTGCAGCATTTCCATCAAACCCCTGGAGGCATCGGATGCGATGGTCGCGCCGATGATCAAAATGCGCTTCGACCAACGGCTGGGGCGCGGTCCGTCCGTCGGGAGCGGCCAACTGCTGGGAAGGGGTCTTGAAAGCGCGGGATGTAGAGGAAACGCCAATTGTTCTGCCTTACGCGCGGCGGCAGCGTAGGCGCGCCTCGCCGCATCGAACAGATCATCGAAACAGCCACCGCCGTCACGGAAACCCTGAGCATAGGCGGGCGATATCTCACCTTGTCGAGTGGAAAAATCCCGAGGCGGCCAGCCTGCATGTGCTGCATACCAACCGTTTGCGTAACGGACGGCGGCGTTCCAATCATAGCCGTGTAGATCGCGCCCGTTCAGAATTGCCTGGTCACATGGCTGTTCGCTGCCTTTGGCGACACGGTTCTCGATACAGGCAAAGTTTGCCCGCTGTCTGTCGCGCTCGGCTTCCTTGCGGATCGTGTCGTTGAACGGACGCAGCGCCGCAACCCGCGCCCGGCTCCGCGCCATGCGTTCGTCAAGCGGCGCATGGGACGGCAGGTCCGGATAATCCGTCCATACCGACGCCAGTATCTGGGCATGATCTGCACGGCGGCCATGTGCGATCCAGCAAGCCGCGTCTGCGGGGTCAAAGGCACCAACGTCGGCCGTCACAACACAAGGCCCGGCGGAAACGGCGCGGTGCATTCTCCGGTCGATAGCTGCGGGCTGCAAGACCGACTATGCCGACGGTGGTGGTACGGAGTGAGCATAAGGGCGATCTCCCTGGGATCACCCCCTATCTTCCCCCTTCTCCTTCGTGTCCGCTCGCGAGGCGAAGCTTGTCGGCAGAGCGTGATCCGGCCCTTCACGGCATGATCGCGCTCGACCGTAAATCAGCTCGGTCGTAGTTGACCGGATAGTGGTAGAGTTAACCCACGCCGGTTACGCTTGCGGCTCGAGCCAGTTCTCGATCTCGAGGCCCCGGATACGCCGGAATTCATCGACATTGGCGGTAACCAGTACAGCGCTGACGGCATAGGCATGCGCGGCGATGAGCAGGTCGTTTGGGCCGATGGGCCGGCCCGCCGCCTCCAGTTCGGCACGAATGCCGCCATATTCGGCATCGGCGGGAACATCGAACGGCAGAATTTCAATACCGGCGAGGATCGCCTCGACCTGTGCGAGAAGTCGTACCGACCCCTTTTTGGCGCAGCCATAGCGTAACTCGGCCGCCGTGATGACGCTGATGCACAGACGGTCGCTACCGATCTTGACGATCTTCTCGAATACTTGGCCTTGCGGGTTGCGAACGAGGTCCGATACGATGTTCGTGTCGAGCATATAGCGTGTGCTCACAAATCGACATCCTTAAGCGGCAGCAGCGTCGCGTCTATATCCTCGGGAAAATCATCTTCTGGCCCGAGCGGCGCGAGTGCCTTGAGGATATCGACCAGATTGGCTCTGGGTTCAGGTTCGATGATGAGCTTGTCGCCTTCCTTGTGGATGAGAACCCGGCTCCCGGAAAACTCGAACTCCGCCGGGATGCGTACGGCCTGACTGCGGTTGTTGCGAAACAGCTTCGCCTCGCGAACGACACTGGTGGAAATGGGTTGAGCCATCGGGCGCGCCTCCTTGCATATGCCATGTATATACCAAAAGCTGTCACCGGCTACAATGACCTATGATGCGGCGCGACTTATGGACGCGAGCGGGCGTCATTTAGTGCCGACGCAACCTACGACGCCATACGTCATCGGGATGGCGACGGTTTGGCCGCTGCCAAGATTGATGAAGGCGCCCGCATGTCCGATCGACCCGCGCCCTAGAAGATCGAACAGCAGGGCAAGCGCGTGGCTTGCCAGGACACGATTGATGAAAAGCGATTGGCGTTCGAGGGCCTCGGCGACCGAACAGGATGGGGCATCGTCTTCGGCAACAGCCTCGTCCGCCAGTTCAGGAAAGGTTTCGAGTACGGTGGGAAGTCGGCCAGAACGTTTGTCAGTCGAGCGATCAGGACAACCGATCAGATACTGCCCGTCGCTCGCGCGGTTGCCGAGGTCCATCCAGTAAGTGGGCGCTCGATTTCCATTGTGCAGCGCCACCCCCAGCGCGCGGCGCGCTGATGCGGTATCGACGCAGGTGATGAGGATATCGGTGCCTTCGATCCCGATCGCGTCAGGTGCGCGACCGTGCACCGCCTTCCAGGCAAGCCCATGCGCGAGGTTGATGCGTTCGGTCAGCGTGCGGGCCTTCGAGTTGCCGATGTCACAACGATAGAAGGGCTGCCGACCGAGGTTCGCCTCGGTCACGATATCGTCGTCGACGACGGTGACGTCGAGCGACCGGGTCGAGATCGCGCGGAGCGCGGTGTCGAGCGAGGCGAGTCCCATGAGCATCTGGGCGCCGTTTCCGCCGCAGCCCACCAGCAGGACACGGATGGCCCGATTGTCGAAGTCAGCGGGTAGATAGTGACGATGGCAGATATCAGCTTTCATGACGATCTCCGGCGAAAGGACTGCGCGGCAGCGGCAGGAACATCCCCCCTGCGCAAAGACGCGAGGCCGCGAGGGGACTACTGGCGTGATCAAGTCGACCGAAGACAAGCGAGATTTTGGTCGAATGTGCATCGTCGACGTCGTCGGTGGCGCTGAAGAAGGCCGGTCCTGCCGCGTGACTATGAATATCACAGATCAGGTACCAGTCGGGTCGCAGGATCGGCGGGTGATAGACGAGACGTGAGGGCGTCGCCTCGTCGATTATCGGGAACTCGACTGAGAACTCCCGCGTGACCGCGTTCCAGAAGATAAACGCCGCGGACTCATTGGGTAACGCCCCACGTAGATGTTCCAATATGCGCTTGAGCAGTTCACCGGGAATCAGTCCGCACCGCAGGTCGGCCCTCGGTGTGCCGGCGCTGCCATAAGGGAGGTAGGCCGAGATTGGCGGCGTGACCCACGCATCGAGCGCGAGCCATGGACGGCGCAAGATCAGCATGACGCCATCATGGCCGACGGCTAGCCCTTGACCGGCACGCGCTGTCCGAAGCGCTTCGATAGCCGGCGAGCGGCCTTGCGACGGGACGGGATAGCAGGGCATCGCGGCGAGCAGCGCCGCCGCGGTCGGATCGTCGGCGAGCATGGTCATCGCCGGTTCCAGCGGGCGATCAAGGCTCCGACGGTTACAGGGTCTGGCGCGGTGCGCCGTGCGTTTGGTCCTGGCTGGCGGCGCCCGGCGAAACTGAGAGGCTTGAGACGGCTGGCCGGGAAGCGCTTCGCGCCGCGCGCGGCGAGATCGTCCCAGAGCCGGATGAGCCCACCCTTGCCGGTAATGGTGCGTTCCTGCCCGGGATTAGGGTGCGTTGACCAGCTTTCGAACACAGCGCCCTCATAGTCCGGAATCGACGCGATGGTGAGAGATCCGGGTTTGGGGATATTGCCCCAGCATAGCTGCCCGCCGACGAAGACATTGAGGATGGGCGAGTGCAATAACCGCGTCTCGCCCGTAGGGCGTTCATTCGTCGGCAGGGCGTAGACGCCGAGGCCCGATCGGGTCGCGACAAACAGATGCGCGGGATAGGGCACCGCCGCGATGATCTTTTCGTGCAGGATGCGAAGCCCGTCCGGCGGAGACGACAGCGCGAACCAGGCTGGACGCACCTGCGCGGGAACCCACCAGGCGAGCATATCGGCGTGGGCGACCAGTATATTCGCAGGCAGAAGTTCGGGCGCCACGCTCCGTCCAAGCGCCTCCGTCCATCGCCGCAAATGGGCGCGGGTGAGCGGCACGCCGGCCGCGATCGTCGGATGGTCTTCGTTGGTCTGCTCGACCGCATGGATGCTGGCAAAGGCGCAAGCGTCCTGTGTCGACGCGCCATAGGCATGTGGGTTTCGGGATCCTTCGGTCCGGTAGAGCAGGATGGCGTTCGTCAGGATCATGCCGCCGCTCGTCGCTTCGAAATGGGTGCTGTGGTCAGGCATAATGCGCCTCACAATGTGGTTGGATCGAGCCGGATCAGGTCCTGGGCGGCAGCGAGGAACTGCGCTCCCAGCCGCAGAGAGGTGAACCAGTCGTCGATGCGATCGGTGGCCGGCAGTGGAGAGATCCCGGCGATGTCCATGAAGCCCATCTCCATGCCGTTACGGGCGATGTCGTCGAGTTCACGGGCGAATTGCTCGAAGGGCACGAGCGTCAACGGCGGTAGGGAAGAACATTCCTCATAGCCCGAGATGTAATCCTGGATGATCTCGAAATCGCAGTTCCAGGCATTGCGTGCGCTCTCAAGACCCTCGAGCGCCTTGGATGTCCGTTCGAGTGCGTTCAGCCTGCGGCGTAGCGCGGCCGGCAGTCGCTTCGATGGCGCCGCATTGGCTGCTATCATCCACGCAGGCCGCCGAGCGTTCATCTCCGAGGGCAGCACCATATTCTCAAGTTCGTCGGCATCTGCGCCGTGATAAGCGATCAGAGACTGCCGGGCAGCGTCGTCTTCGGTTTCGCCATCCCAATAGTACATTGCGATCTCGTCGAAGAGGAACTGGTAGCCGTAGATGGGCAATACTCGGCCAAGGTTCCGTTCCAGCGCCCGATAAGCAGCGGCGCGCCAGGCAACAGGCGCATCGCCGGTTTCGATCCAGCCGAGATCGATCTGCCCCAGGCTCTCACAGATAATGGCAATCGCGGGTGGGCCGTCCTGCTCGCCGCCTTGAAGGACGACGACGCGCAGATCGACCAGATCAACGGAATTGAGGACGTCGAGCACTGTAGCGTCGAAGACCCGCTCGATATGCCGGCCCGCGGCCGGGCGGGTGAGCGTCCGCATCGTTTTTTCGAGCGACAGAGCCCACCGGCCGACCAGTTTGTGATGGGGACCAAGCGGCTGGTCGAAGAGAACGGGAACGTCAGTAGAGAGCACGACCGACGTGCCGGCGAGGTCAGCCGAGCGGCGGCAGACGCAGAGCGGATGGGGGTTGGAGGGGCTCGCGGACTTCGCCCGGACCGCTATCCGGGGGGAGCGCGATCTTGGCGTGGAGGGTCCGGCTCGCGGCGCTGCACGCAGGCCGGGTAAAGCTGGGCGTGTCGCCATCGTCAGCCTCGATCCATTGGCACAATGTCCTGCGCTGTGTGGGCGGAATGGGGGTTCCGGCACGCCGCGCCATGGTCAGCCCTTGGTGCCGACGGCACGGCGATATTCGGTGATATGGGCGCCGCCTATGACACCGGCATCGACCATTTCGGCATTGAGGATCGCGGGATAGAGCGTGGCATGATAGGCCCGCAGGGCATCGCGGTCGTCGGCGAGATGCGGCGGCACCGGAAGGTCGATGCCGTCATATCGATAGGTCCGGGTGAGATGATGGATCTGCATGGCAAGCCTCGTTGGCAATGGTGGTCGGATCGTTCGGGCGGCTATCTCACCAGAGACTGGCGGGTTCACCCGGCGTGGCGTCAGCCGGCGGACTCGATACCGAAGCCTTCACAGGCGCGGTCGGCGCCGCCGGCTTGACTGCAGCGGTGTTCGCCTTCGCGGCTTGCGCAGCGGCGGTCCGCGCAAGCTCGGCCGCCTGGCGTTGCTCGGCGATCTGGTCGGCGAGTGTTTTGCGCGAGGCGATGAGCTGCCCCAATGCGCCGTCGATTCCCCGGCCGAGTTCCGCATCGATTTCTGCGGCGCTCGCCGTGATGGAGATCGGGCGGGCTTCGCCATTTGCGAGAGTATGGGCCGCTTCTGCCGCCTTGCGGGGCACAATGGTCAGGGTGACGGTGTCGTCGGGGCCGGCGACAAGGTCGAAGCCGAGCGAATAGTTGGTCAGCAGCGGAAGCAGGCTGGTAATCAGCATGGTAACTGTCCTTCTGGTGAATGATGCAAAAGCAGATCAGGCGGCAAGCTTGGCAGGCGCGCCGCGTGCGGCGTCGACCGGGGGTGGCCCATATCGTCCATCGAGCGTCATGCAGCTGGGCAAGCGACCCGCCCAGTCGAAGCCGATGGCGCAGAGCATGCCGGCGATGAGGTCGGTCTTCTTGCCCCCCAGCCGCTTGGCGAACGCCTTTTCGCCCATATGCGCGATCAGGCCGCACTCCCGGGCGATGAACCTCAGTTCATCCTTGGTGTAACGCTCAAGAAACGTCTTATCGACCTGCCAGCTGGCGCGCAGATCGACATCGAAGGCGCGTGCGAGGTCGGCAACATGTTCGAAATTGGCCACGTCCTTGGCGTAGGCCGCGCCGATCGCCGACAATATGGTGGCTGCCTGGGCTTCCTCGAGTTCGCCGATCACCCTGATTTTGGCGTGATAGTCGAGGCCGGGAAAATCGGCGTCGACCAACAGGCCCGAGCGCGCCTTGAGGGTTTCGGCCTTGATCTGCGGCAATGTGCCCGACATCGCGGCGACCAGGATCGTACTCTGGGCATGCGCGCCATTGCCGGCAAGCGCCCTTGCAACCGCAGTGCGCCACATCGCTTCGCGCAGTTCGGCGGTACGGCCGGCGATCGATTTGGCGGTGACAGTCGATTTGGACGCTGTCGGCGCGCTGTCGGCTCTGCTGGGCGCGATGGACGAGGCAGATGCAATCCCCTGGCTTTCTTTGAGAGAGCCGGCCGCGGCGTCTATGGCTTCATCGGTGACGTCGTCCTGCTCTTCATCGTCAGCATCGTCGTTTGCATGATCATCTGCCGAGCGCGCCGCCAACCGTGCGGCCTTGTCGGCGCGCTCCTGCTCCTCGAAGCGGATCATGTCCGCCGTCTGGGTCTTGAGCTCGAAGCACGCTGTGTTGGTGCAGTGACCATCGTCGATATGGGTCTCGAAGAGAGCCCGCTGCGCTGCCGAATTGAACGGGCAGGTCATGCATTCGCTCTTGTCGAAACTGGCGCTGGCGAGATCCTGCGTGACCCGCATCAGCAGGTCGCGTGTCTTGCTCACGTCCAGGCCGGAGCTCAGGATCGTATCGAGTGCCTTGTCCTGCTTGTCAGCAGGTACGGCGGCCAGCAGTTCGGCATGGCCGACCTTGATTCGGCGTTCGTCGAGCGCGCGCTTGACGGTGTCGGAGAGGTTGCCCAGAGCAAGGCGGCGGTCAAGCTTGGCTTTGGACCATCCGAGTCGGAGCGCGGCTTCGGCCCGATCGTCCTGACAGGCCGCAAGCACGCGCACGGCGGCATCGGCCTGCTCGGTTTCCGATGCGTCGTCGCGCACGTCGTTCTCGTCGATCGCAGCTTCGAGCGCTTCCTGATCGGTCATCTCACGGATGACGACGGGAATTTCCCCCTCAGGCCCGAAGGCTTCCAAAGCCGCCCGATAGCGACGCCCGCCTGCGACGATGAGATAGCTGTCGCTCGCGTCCTTTGTCGGGCGAACCAGTATCGGCTGGAGCATTCCGCGCAGGCGCAGCGAGGCGACGAGTTCGTCATGCTTCCTGCTGTCGAAATAGCGGCGGGGATTATATCCGACGGAGATCTTGGCGAGCGGTAAAGCCGTGATGGCTGGCGGCGATGCGGCGATGAGGGCAGAAAGCCCCGTTCCCAGACGCTGGGTGCGATTGCGGGTCATGAGTCGGACCGAACGGTGGCGGAACGGCTGAGGCCGGGAATGCGCGGGTTGTCGTAAACGCTGCTTACGGACATCTGCAGCGCCTGCTGGCGGGCGCTGAACCAGGTCGAGGCTGTGATGTCGTAACTCTGGCTGGCAAAGTGCTCGCCGTCGCTGAAGAAGGCGACGTCCACGGTGAATTCATACAGGCAAACATCGGATTGGGCGCGCATCGCCTTATCCTTTCATGAGCGATAGCCGCCCCGGTCGGAGACCGGAGCGGGTGTTGGAGGAGAAATTCGGAAAGTCCCAAGCCAGGCGTCAGAGCGCTTGTTCGAGCAGCTTCCTGGCCTTGCCCTCGAGTTCGAGGCGGCTGTCCTGGTGGGGTTTTGAACGCGCAACGGCGGTGATGCCTTGCACGAAATCGTACAGGCTTTCCGGGGGATGCCCCTCCTCGGCCATCACCGTCTGGATGATCTTCGTCGTCTCGGCCTTGGTGAAGCCGCGGCGGCGTAGGAAGGTATCGCGGTCCTCATCCTTGCGCGCGACGATGCGTTCCCGCGCGGCCTTGATCCCGGTGATGAAATGCTGCGGCGAGGAGTTCGCGAAATGCTCCAGCGCGGGCGCAGCCTGGTGAGAGAAACGGGCGGCCGCGAATTTCGAGTGACGGATGTTCACCTCCTCGAAATTCTCGACGCCCCACAGGCACCTATTGGCGCAAACTCCTCGTAGGTAGAAGGTCGCGATGCCGAGCGTTTTGGAGCCGACCTCGGAGTTCCACGCGTAAAATCCGCGAAAATAGAGATCGGGATCGCCGTTGGGCAGCTTACCAGCCTCGATCGGGTGCGTGTCGTCGACCAGGAATACGAACACATCCCTGTCCGAGGCGTAGAGCGTCGTCGTATCCCTGGTGATGTCGACGAAGGGGTTATAGGTCATACTGCCCCACTGGATCGTTCCGGGCACCTTCCAGCGTGTGTCACCGACACCGTCGCCGGCGAAAGCCATGATCGCCTGCACGAGTTCATGGTCAAAAATACGGCCATATTCGCTGCCGGTAGCAGCGCGCAGTTCGGTGCGGCCATCGTCGGTCTGAAGCAGTTTCACCTGTTCGCCGCGATGGGTGATGAGGCCGTGTTGCAGGTTGATCCCGGCCAGAGCGGCGGGAAGCTGACGTAAATAGGAGGCCGGCGCACCGACGAGGCTGGATATCTGGCCGAAGGACCAGTTGGTCGGTGCGACAGGCCGTTCATCCCCCGGCGCGATCAGCATCAGCCGTTCGGGATTGTCGCTCCTGGCTTCGACCCGGATCGCGCGACTTTCGACGATGCGCGTGGTCGAGTGATCGGCGCGGGCGCGAACGCTGTCATAAAGACTGGAAAGCGAGAGAAATTTCTCATCATCGGGCCGTGAGAACCATTCCGAGGATACGCGGCCGCTGCGGCCACCGCGCGACACATCGATGCGATAGGGTGCGGACACGGGGGGCGTGTCATTCAAGCGGGCAAGGCTCGCCATGGGAACCATCTCCTGGAGCTAGAGGGGCAACGGGCCGATCCACGTTTCCCGTCACATTCCTGCCCCTCCCTTACCTTTCCGACATCTTGGGATCCTGGCTTCGCAATGACCTGATTTGGCGCTAAGATAGCGGCCGCGTTCCAATCCTCCTTCTGGCTCATCCATCGATCGCCAGGAGGCCTAACTAGTGTCGACGTTCGGAATATTGACCCGGCTGACACGGCTGATGCTGTCTGCAGGCCTGGGTGCAAGGCGAAGCATGGTACAGGCGTCCGGCCTGGAAGCCGTCGTGATTGCGATGGGCGTCGTCGGCCCCTATGCGCTGAAGCTGTTGATCGACGCGCTGGACGGACCGACGGGATCGCCCCTGCAGTTGCTCCTCACCATCCTGCTGTTCGTGGGATGCTGGGCCGGTGCTTCCATCGTCGAAACGGCCAGGCTCGCCTGCACCGCGGAAATGGTCGAGGCGCTGACCCGGCACTTCACGACTCGGGCGCTTGCCGCCGCCTTGCCGGAGATCACGGCGGCGCGGGACAGTCAGAGCGGGCGGGTACCCGGCATGCTGGAGCGGCTGCCCTATAGCCTGACGCTGGTCGTGGAAGGATTGATCTGGCGGCTCGGGCCGGTCTTGCTGCAGGCTATCGCCAGTCTTGCGGTGATCGCCAGCCTGATCCAGCCTCGTTATGTGCTGGTACTGACGCTTACGCTTCTGGGATTCGTCGGGGCGACCTGGATCGGGGCCAGACGCCACCGCGCGCAGGCGG
Organism: Sphingobium sp.; assembly: GCF_049304695.1. Taxonomy (GTDB): domain Bacteria; phylum Pseudomonadota; class Alphaproteobacteria; order Sphingomonadales; family Sphingomonadaceae; genus Sphingobium. The sequence goes on along the minus strand of NZ_JBAQOK010000021.1, from coordinate 9,819 downwards.
ACGCGACCAATGCGGCGGCATCGCATGTGTCCCGCACGATCGGTGACATCGTCCGCAATGCCCGCCGCGTGGTGCTCAACGGCGCTCTGAATCGTGAACTGCGTTATGCCGGCGATATATTGAGGGCGAAACGACATGCCACCGCCAGCATGTACCGTTCGCTGACCGTCATGGCGGCACTGCAGTTCTGCATTGTCGGCGTCGGACTTGTGGCGCTGTTGATGCTTGCGGGCCTTGATGTGGGCAAGGGACGCATGACCGCAGGCGACTTCGTCCTGTTGCAGACCTATGCATTTCGGCTGACTGTTCCGCTGAGCGCGCTGGGTTATATCCTCGCGCAGGCTGGTGTCGCGATCGCCAATATCCGCGATGTCCTGGCATTCACAAACGCCCATGAAGTGCCGAGCACCCCGCAGCCCAGTCCCACAGGTGCTGCGGATCTGACGGTAGAAGACGTCAGCTTCTGCTACGGCGACAACATGCCGGGTATTAACGGCATTTCGCTTTTTATCCCGGCGGGCCGCTTCGTCGCGATTGTCGGCCCCAACGGCTCGGGCAAATCTACCCTTGCACAGCTGCTGGCCGGCGTGCTCACGCCTGGCTCGGGGAAAGTCGAGATTGCGGGGGTCGATATTGCAACGATCCCATGGGAAGAGCGTCACCGCCATATTCTCTATGCGCCGCAATTCATCGGCCTCTTCAACCGGTCGTTGCGGGAAAACATCCTCTATCCCCCGGCGAGCCAGGCGATCCACGAGGTCGAGAAACTGCTTAACGTCTGGCGTTTCTATGAGCCGGGGAGACCAATCGACTTCGAGATGGAATTGGGCGAGCAAGGCGAGCGCCTGTCCGGAGGCCAGATTCAGAAGCTGGAGCTCGCACGGCTGGCCGGTGTGGAGGTGCCGGTCCTTATCCTCGATGAAAGCACGTCTGCGCTCGATCCGTCCAGTGAGGCGAGTGTGATTGCGAGATTGCGGAGCCAAGCCAGGAACGCGACGACGTTGATCATGATCACCCATCGCCTCGCCACAGCGAAGGCCGCTGACCAGGTTCTCTTCATGCGCGGCGGGCGGCTGGTCGGCAGCGGAACGCATGGTGAATTGATGCAGCGATGCGACTCCTACCAAGCTCTCTGGCGCGCTCCGCAAGTGTGAGCTTAGCCGGCGCCTGTCTCGACCACATCTTGCATATTTTACAAATTGGCGTATCTGTTTAACGCAAAGGAGTTCCCCGATGGCAACGAGGCACGAAGATCATCTGTCCCAGCGACATGAAGCAGTCGTGGCTGCCGCGAAGGCGGCAGGCTTGCTTTCGGGCACGAACAGCGCGGTCGGCGCCCGGGTCCCGCGCGAACTCATCGATCGTGCCAAGATGCGCAGCGGCATCGCCTCAACCACCGATCTCGTCGAATATGCGCTTGCCAAAGTGGCGCTGGAGGATGATTTCGGGGCCAGGCTCGTGAGCCGGAAGGGCTCGGTCCCGGCAGATATCGCGCTTGGGATTTGACCGCAAGGCGTCGCTGCGCCGGATCAGGCCGCAGCGATCGGCAGCAAAGCTGGCCCGGCGGCGCGAAGAGGAACTGCCGCTTGTTCATAAAGCAACTGTCGTAGGCCGAGAGCTTCTGCTCGACACCTGCGTCTATATCGATGTGCTTCAGGGCAAGACGCCTGCGCAAGCGGATCGGTTGCTAGAGAACCGGATCGTCAATCACTCCTGTGTGGCGCTGGGCGAAATGACCCATCTGATGGGCGCCCTCGATCCGGCGGACAGGCGCACGGCTTCGGTTCTCAAGACGCTGGGGCGGACAATCGATGATATTCCCGAACATCGTCTGACCGTACCTTCCTCGCGGGTGTTCGCCGAGGCAGGTATGCTGGCAGGGTTGGTAACACGCCTGTCCGGCCAGCCCCATTCGATCGCGCTGCTCAATGACGCTGTTCTGTTTCTTCAGGCTGCTGCGATGGGCTGTGATCTGCTGACCGGTAACCGGCGCGATTTCGATTTTATGGATCAACTCGTGCCCGGAACTGGTGTCATCCTGTACTGATTAGCGGATGACCCACGATAATTATCCTGCTTCGTCGCGCAGAACCGAATACACGTCCTCACTGTACAGGCGCGCGATCTGACCGGATTCATCCCAGAAATGGGTGCCGGCACGTAGCCGCGCAGCGACCCAGAGCCCGGTTTCCAACCTGCGCCATGTGCCGATGGCTGTCCATAATCCATGCGGCGAATACTCAAACCAGAGGCGATGCCCAAGTTGCCCGCATTTCATCTGGAATGCCCAGTTTCGATCACCGCCGCGTTCGGCCCGCACATCTTCGCCGGTGTAAAGACCGGGGAGCACGCGCTTGATGCTTTCACCATGGCGGATCATCGAGAGACTCCCGCGGGCAAAGGCGGTGGGGCTTGAAAGATGTCGGCAGCCCACTGCTCGATCCACGGCTGGGCAATTTCGTCGTGCGCGAGTTGCCCCTCCTCGATCAATTCACGGATTTCCGCGCGTGCCTGCACGATCGCCCGTTCCCATGGATCGTGTGGTGGGCACTCATCCGGAGCAAGCGCCAATTCGCCTTGAATTGGGGGCATGGCGCTGGCGGAGCGTGCATATTGGCGGCGTGCCCAATTTTCCATATGATCGGCGACGAAGGCGTCGGTCTTGGATATTCCGCGTTGGCGTGCTTCGATCCTGCTGGCGATGCCGAACGCCTGAGAATCGACCGCCTGTATGCGATGGTCAAGCCCACACAATTTGCTGAGCGCCGTGCCCTTGATGCCGAAGCCGTGGAGCATCGTCCCGGGCTCAAGAATGCGATCGAGATGCTCGAAGATGGCGATCACCCCGTCGGCGCCGCCGACCGGTCTGCGGCACATCGAGCCTATTCCGATCAGAGGCACAGCATCGACGATATCACCCAGAGCATCGATGCAGTATTCATAGTCGGTCGCCGCCCTGCCCTGGATCACCGGCATGAAGCGGTGGGCGATGCCGCGGTCATGGGCCCCGCGCCAGCAATCGCGGTTGACCCGGATGGTTCTGGATATCCGGTCGCGGACCTCGTCGCGATTGGGAGCGATTTCGGGTTCGACGCAATAATCCATGCTGGCGAACCAGTGGAACGGGTAGCTTGCGGCAAGATCGAGATAATCGTCGACCCGCCAAGGATAGGCACGATAGTGCGACATCGCGACGAAGCCCGCACTATCCAACGCAAGACTGTGCAGACCATCGGCGTTTTTCAAAAGATCGAGGCGCCAGCCCTGCCATTCGGGCCAGCCCTTGGCGCGGTTCCAGCGCGACAGCGCATTCGCGGAGATCAGCGTTGGCACCTGCATTGCACGGGCACGGTTCAATATCGGCCCCTCGCGCAGGTGCGGCAGGCCCACCATGATCTCGATCGCCATGATCGCGCTCAGGCGACGCGCCAGCGGCACCAGCGCTCGGCCGTCTGCCGGGGGCTAAGCAGGCCATGGTTTGCGGTACACCATGTTCGGAAAAAGGAATCGAGAGCAAGGCCCGGATCGCCTAGTCGGCCGACCACATCCTGAACGAAAGCATCGGTCGAATCCATGACAACCGCGGAGCGGGCGGCCGCGATGGCGTTCTGAAGTTGGACCGCCATCTTATCGGCCTCATCGATCGAAATATTCTCGACAGCGCGCATGCCTCCACGCGGCCCGCAGATCGCCAGGGTTATGACCGTCATGCCGGCCGGTGACCGGCTCAGCGCGTTGATATGGACATAATGGGACATGCGCGTCTCCGGCAAGGTGGAACCTGAGAAGGTCAGAAGAGGCTCAGTTGTCGGGGCATGGCCGGCGGCGACGCGCCTGGCTTGCGCGGCGGCGGAGCTGCACGGCTCACCGGGAACGGCGAGCATGGTGTTTCGGAAGCATCTGCAAGCATTTCGTCGGCGGGCTCGTGGTGTCGTCGATGGGCGAGCCGGGCGTTCCACCCACCCAGAATATGGGCCGGAGTGTACCAATGCTCGCGCATTTCGCCCGACAGCGAGTTTCCGACCATGAGATGCGCCGGGACATGAAGCAGCGAGAGCTGAACATAGGCCATGTGGATCGCGCGCGGGTCGATATCGATCGCGGTGACATGCAGGTGGCGCTGATAGTTTATGCCGATATCGCGCATGGCCTCTGCGAGCGCGACCACCATCGATCCTGCGCCACAGGCTGGCTCCATGGCGGTCACGAAGCCATGGTCGCCAATGATTGCTTTGACGCTTTCGGGATTGCCGATGGTCACCTGGGCCATGAAGCGACTGAGCGTATAGGGTGTGAAGAACTGGCCCCGCGCCTTGCTGTGAAGCTCGAGGTCGTGAAACAGGGCGCCCAGCACATCGCCGGGTCCGGCTTCAAGCGCATGTACGAGTTGCGCGAGGACTCTCGGGAATAGGTCCACGATGTCCGGCTGGTAGCGTCCGACGATGTCGAGATACCGGGCCTCGCGGGAATCGCGTTTGCGCAGGTCGACACTGTTGACGATCGCGATCGCCATGGCCTCCACGCAGTCGCCGAAGACTGTATAGAGATCGTGACGCGGCTGGCAGCGCCGCAGGAGCGCCGCCATCGCCTTGAGATACGGCTCATGCATGGGAGCCTCCGGAATTGGTATAGGATGCGCGCCGCCGGGTGATCGACCATCACGGCAGACGCTGCCGCGAGGCGGTTCGCGATCGCCGGAAGGTTCAGCGGACGAAAGCCGCACAGGCTAGGAAAGGCATGAACGAAGCCGTGTGCGGCCTGCTCAGGCGGCTTGTTGCCATTCGTATAGCAGGTGGTCATCGGGGCCATGTTCCGAACCGATAGCGATCCTGACCAGGCGCCCGTCACAGGCAAAGGCGGATGCACGCGGAAAGGACAGATAGGAACGACCCTCGAGGATCAGGTCGCCGGACCGCACCTTGGTGATCTCGCGGGTCGTGCCGAGCAGGCGGTGGCCGGCCGGGGCATCGACCAGTTTCAGCCGGTCGCCCGCTTTGACGCGCTTCTTGAAGGCCCCCAGAGACAGAACCATGTCGACAGGGTTGCGTATGCCTCGGCGTCTGGCGAGCGCCGCCCAATAGGCCTGGCCGATGCGGACCTCGCAATAGAAGCTGCACGACCAGAAATCCTGCAACGGATTGGTGCGGGTGAAGCCGAACCTTTCCATCTGATCGCGGACCTCGACGATGAAGGCGTTCTGCACATCGCGGCCCGTGAGATCGACCGGCGTGTCGAGGACCTCCGCGATGATCTTGCGTCCGCCGGAAAACTTTTCTGTGCGGATCGTGAAGGTCGCTTCGGCGAAATATTGCGCCACATGGTGCTCGATCCGCGCGGCGAGCGAAGGCAGTGCTTCGCCGGCGCGATAGAAATCACCCTCATAATGGAAGTTGCCACGTTCGTCATGGTCGGTCTGGCTGTACAGGCGCATGGGCGCGCCCGGCGCGGGAGCGTCGGTCATCTATCACATCCTTGTGGGTTCGAGGTAGTCGGGGGAGCAGCGATTATCCGCTAAAGCCGGTGTTACAGGCCTGCGAACGGGGTTCGATCGGGATCCGGCGATCAGGAGTCGGCAGGACGCATGTCAGCCGGCTCGGCAGCACGTCGGGCGGTGACCCAGTCGAGATAGCCCAGACGGGTATCGTCATTGGCCACTTCGTCTTTCCAGTCGGATAAGGGATGGACCGGATCTTCGATCCAGGGATCGCGATGAGTGGCGGGGCGGAGCGCCCTCGACAGCCCTTCGCTCGTGGCGCCAAATTCGATCCGGTCGATGAAGATGGCGCACCATCCGCCACCGATGCCGTCGCCGCGCGAGCGCGAACAGCTATAGCTCCATTCAAACCCGATCGGCGCTTCACGTAGAGTCAGCGGGCAGCAGCGTTGAACCAGGCGCGCAATCGCGTCCGGCTGGAAATCCGTATCGCCAAAGATCGATACCAGACATGTCTCCGCGCCGCTGATCTCGATGTCCGCGCCGAATATGGGGAAGTTCGGATCGTCGAATATCTCGAGCAGGCCGTTGAACGGATTGCCGAGATCATTCGACGGAAATACCGCGAGAAACTCGGCACTGGGTTCGCCCTGGCGCCGCCTTGTCACCGAGGTCAGCGGCATGTTGCCACGCTTCCTCGACGAGCGCGCTCTCCGCCGCGGTGCAAGTGAACGAGAAGGAACCCTGGACATAATAGTCAGCCATGGACGGTCTCCACTGCTTCGCAATCGGCAGGATCGTCGTCGACGATCGTCAATGGCGGCGGAGGGAAACTCGCGCGGGCATATTCAGCCTCGATCGCTTCCATCGAGCCGAGTTCGCGAATCCGTTCGATCGAAAAGATCAGCGTGTCTTCCTCGGTGGTGAGGAAAGTTTCTGGGTCGCCAGGCCCGAAGCAGATTTTCCGGTCTGACGGGAAGCTTCCACTGTAGCCGGCCCGCCAGCGAACATAGGATAGCCCAAGCAACCGACAGCATTGCTCGATTTCGTCGAAGCGCCCCTCGGCGACCTCATGATCCATCAGGGATAACGGGCCTGTTGCCGGCAGGTCGGCGGGATCGAACGGAGTGCCGTCCCAGTCGATGGCGGGATCATCGTCAGCGATCGCAGATATGAGTTCGGGGTACCGGCCGCGGGAAAGGACCCCACCGATCTGGATATGGGCGGGCACGCGGTTGGCCATGAGCTATCTTTCCCAAAATCGAGACCATTTATTCGATCTCGTCTCTGCCCTCCCCTCTCCCTCTCCCATTGCTGCTGTTCAATTTGCAACGGCGGCCCGCACGAGCGATATACATTGCCGGCTTGTGGTCATCAGCGGTTCACGCTTAAATGCTTGGCAACGCTTTCGTGCCAGAGGCGTCTACTTTCCCTCTTCCTCGACCGGGAGCTTTCCATGTCCGAAGCCATCGAACCTGATTTCACCGCGATGACGGTCCAACTACTGAGCGCCTATTTCGCGAACAATCAGGTACCAGCCTCGGATATTCCCGGGATCATCGAAACGACGCGCACGGCGCTCGAGCGCAAGACAGCCACCGAAATTCCTGCAGAACCGGAGCATGTGCCGGCCGTATCGGTCCGCAAGAGCTTGGCTTCGCGCGACCACATCATCAGCTTGATCGACGGAAAACCTTACAAGAGCCTGAAGCGGCATATCGGCCGCCATGGCCTCACCCCTGCGGAATATCGGGAACGCTACAATCTGGCGAAGGACTATCCAATGGTCGCGCCGGGCTATTCCGAGCAGCGCCGCGAGGTTGCGCAGCGGCTTGGGCTTGGCCGCAAGAAGGTAGAGGCCAGTGATGTGACTGTTGCCGCCGAGCCGGAGACGCCCGTTGCCGCCGCTCAGGCCAAGCGCGGTCGCAAGGCTTCAGTAGCGACAACGGACAGTCCGCCAGTCGAGGCAGCGAGCGAGAAGGCGGCGAAAGGTAAGGCTGGCCGCAAGCCGCGAGCCAAGCCCGGCACAGGAAGTGTAGCGGAAGCCCCTGCCCCGGCACCGGCCGTCAAAGTCGCCAGAGCGTCTAAAGTCGCGGGAGCCAAGCAGGACAGCAAACCGAAAACCGCCAAGCGAGTGACCAAAGCGAAGGCACCTGAACCTGCTGTGGAAATTGCACCCGAAGCGGAACCCGCAAGCGTTTGAAGCAACCGGCACGGGTGGGGTCCGGAAATTTGACCTCACCCGTCCGCTCAGTTGCTGAAAATGAGCGATGCGTAATCGCTGGCCCGTGCGGAATGTGGATGATGGTGACCCGTGCGCCATCTACACGGCAAAAAGATCAGATAGTTTCCGTGCGGCCGACGCCCTGTATTTGGCCTGAAGCCGGTCGAAGACCTGCTCCGCGAACTTTGTACGGCCGGCTTCCATAATCCGAAAGCCGCGTTTCGCCTTATTATAATCCCACCCCCGTCAAGGCCTTCAAACGTCCGTGGCAATCCTCTCAAGGATGGCGCGCGCATTGTCGGGCGGCAGAAACAGTCTGGTCTTGAAGCTCAGAACCTCGCTGAACGCACCGCAGGATTTGAGCCAGTTGCGATGCTCGGGCGCATAGTCGCGGATTTCGAGACGCCGACTGTTATTGACCGTCGCCATGACGAGCCTCGCTCCCTTTAGCCCCGGGATTGGGACTCCGCCGGCAGCCTCGGCGCCCCGCAGTACTTCGTCGGGAGAGAGGCTTGTCGTGTTCCCGCTCAATCCAAATTCAGACTGTAGCCGTCCGAGCGCGCGCGGGTGGATGATACGCCCGAGGATCGGCGTATTGGCGCCATCGTCGATCCGCCAGACGCGGACATCGTCGCTAGGCAGCTTATGCCAGACCGGCAGGAGAAGGCCGGCTGCGACATGGACCGCTTCGGTATCGACCTTCGTCAACGCATCCAGACATTCGGCCTCCCATAGATCGTGAAATCTATCCTGCTCAATCTTCTTCCAGTGACTGAGCGCCAGTTCAGCCTCACTGGTCCGCGAGGATCCGGTCGGGCGTTCGAGCGACACCATAGGGATGACACGGCCCTCCTCGTCGGTGATCGACCAGGACGGCACGCCCAGCGCGACGTGGCCGGAACGGGTGTTGTGCAGAAAGGTGACGCCGTCGGTGTTGTGCCAGATTCGCAACAGGCGATCCCAACCGGTGACGCGCGGTTTGAGGTGAAGTTCGAGGTGGAGCAGTCGCGTCTCCGCGCCGGTTCTCGGATCGACACGCAGGCACTGGTCGGCGAGCGTCACGATCCTCTCGGCCCGGATGGTCTCAACGCCGACGTCGAGCGTCCCAGCCTCGCGTGCCGCATCGGCGCGGGCCTGGATAAGACCCATATATTCCTCGAAGATCGCATTCTGCACAGCGATGCGCAGCGCCAGCAAACGGTTCAGCCAGCGCTGGATCGGCGGCAGCCGTTCCAGCAGCACGGCGTGATCGTCGACCAGCTTGAGACCGGTCATATCCTGAAAGGCGGTCAGCGTAACGCTGGCGAGTTTGCCGCCGTGCAGGAGACGATACCATTGCGCCAGCGCCTCGCGCGCCAGGCCGCTTTCGAGATTGTCACTCGGGTCGAACAGCCCCTGCCCGCCTGTCTGGCGCTGCCCGCGTGTCAGGGCGCCCAGACTGTCGAGCCGCCGCGCGATGGTGGAGATGGCGCGGCGTTCGCCCTTGCAGTCGGTCACAACCGGGCGAAATATCGGCGGAACGGTCTGGTTGGTCCGGTGGCTGCGCCCGAGGCCCTGGATCGCGACATCGGCCCGCCACCCCGGCTCCAGCAGAAAATGGATGCGGCGCTTGTTCCCTGCTTTGGAAGCCCGATCGGCATGATAGGAGCGGCCCGTGCCGCCGGCGGAACTGAACACCAGGATCGGCTTGACCCCATCCATGAACAGGCTGGTTTCGACAAGATTGGCGCGGGCGCTGCGGCGTTCGATCGCCTGGAGGCCGTCGGGTTTGACGACGAGGCGGCGAGAGCGCCCGGTGATCTCGGCGACGCGGTCAGTTCCAAAATGCGCGATCAGCGTGTCGAGCGCGGCGGGCACCGGAGGCAGGGCGCATAACTGCTCGATCAGTTCGTCCCGCGCGGCGATCGCCTCCTGACTGAGCACGGCCTTGCCGTCAGCATCGAGCATCGGCTCGGACCGATCAGCGCCATCAGTGGTGCGGAAGACACGCATCTGCTGGACCGGAAAGGCGTGACGGAGATATTCGACAAGAATTTCTTTGCAGTCGAGATTTATGTCGAGCGGTTCGCACGCAGGCGCGGATTTACGGGATGAAGACATCGATTTTACTCCAGATAATTAAGGTGCCCCCAGCCCCAACAAGCTGGAGGATCTATGACGT
>NZ_JBAQOK010000020.1:0-81242 GCF_049304695.1 Sphingobium sp. | reverse complement strand
CAACCATCCGCGCATTTGAGTATGTAAGTCCAGAAGGCCATTTATCGAATATGCCTGAACCTGCTCCAGTGTCGAGCGTGGCGCGTCAGGTTTCTCGACTTCGCTCGAAACGAACGGCGGTTGTGAGCCAAATCCCGAGCACCACCCATGACCCTAACCCCGCAATGGCTGGACGAACTACGCGCTCGCACGTCGCTCTCCACCCTCATCGGCCGCACCATCAAGGTCACGAAGGCTGGCCGCGAATATAAGGCCTGCTGTCCGTTCCATAACGAAAAAACGCCCAGCTTCACGATCAATGATGAGAAGGGTTTCTACCACTGCTTCGGCTGCGGCGCGCATGGCGACGCGATCAAGTGGATGACGGACCAGCGCGGCCTGCCCTTCATGGAGGCGGTCAAGGAACTCGCCCAAGCCGCCAGCATGGACGTCCCCGCCGCCGATCCCCGCGCCGCCAAACGCGCCGAGCAGGCCAAGGGACTGCATGACGCCATGGCGTCAGCGCAAACCTTCTTCGAAGAACAACTGGCCGGGATCGACGGCGCGCAGGCCCGCGCCTACCTCACACAGCGCGGCATCAGCGACGCGACCCGCCGCGCCTTCGGCTTTGGCTACTCGCCTGATGCCCGCAACCGACTCAAGGCCGCGCTCAAGGATTATGGCGACCCGATGCTGGTCGAAGCGGGTCTGCTGATCGACCCTGACAGTCTGGAGCCGGGCAAGACCAGACGCGAAAGCTACGACCGTTTCCGGGGTCGCCTGATGCTGCCGATTCGCGACATTCGCGGGCGCACAATCGCGTTCGGCGGTCGCATATTGGGCGCAGGCGAGCCGAAATATCTCAACTCCCCCGACACGCCCCTCTTCGACAAGGGCCGCACCCTCTACAATATCGACCGCGCCTCCCCCGCCAGCCGCACGACCGGCCGGGTGATCGTGGTCGAAGGCTATATGGACGTCATCGCCCTTTCCCAAGCCGGGTTCGCCGACGCCGTAGCCCCGCTCGGCACAGCCCTCACTGAGCATCAGATCGAGCGGCTATGGAAAATGGTCGAAGTGCCGATCCTCTGCTTCGATGGCGATGCAGCGGGGCAGAAGGCCGCGATCCGCGCCGCCACCCGCGCCCTGCCCCTGCTGCGCCCCGGCCATAGCCTCGCCTTCGCCACGCTTCCGCCCGGCAAAGACCCCGACGACCTGATCCGCGCCGATGGTCCCGCTGCCATGGACGCCGTGCTCAACGCAGCGCAGCCGCTGGTCGATCGCCTGTGGACCCATGAACAGGCCGCCGCCCCGCTCGACACGCCCGAACAGAAGGCCGCGCTCAAACAACGGCTGGCCGCGATCACCGAAGCGATTGGGCACCCCGACATCCGCGCCCACTACGCCCACGCCTTTCGCCAGCGTTACGACGCGCTCTTCTTCGCTCGCCCCGCCTTCGTCCCGAACCAACGCGGCTCTGGCGCAGGCGGGCCGGGCAAATGGCAACGCGACCGGCGCGGCAACTGGAAAGCGCCGCTGGCGCCCGCCGGACAGGAAGTCCGCGCGATCGGCGCAACAGGCATGGAACAGCGGTTGCTGCGTGCGATTCTCGCCAGCCTGCTGCGCCATCCTCAGCAGATTATCGCCCATCGCGAGACGCTGGCGGGCCTCCATGTCGGCGACCCTGCGCTCGCCCAATTGCTCGCTGCGATGATTGCGGCGTCGTTTCGCAAAGAAACAGTTGAAACACAGGCACTCCTTACCATATTGGGACGAGGTGACTTGTATAATATGGCTAAGGGGATGCTCCGGGCCGACACGTTCACATTCACCCCGCATAAGATGGCGTCAGACCCCGATCGCGTGCAACGTGATCTGGAGGAAGCCATTCGTGTGATGGTGCAGGGACCGGAACTGGAAGCAGCACTGGTCGAAGCGACGAAACGCTTCACGAGCGATGTGAGCGAGGAAAATCTGGCGGAACAGCAACGGGTTCGCGCGCTGAAGGCAGAACATGACCTGCGGTTGGCGGAACTGGTGCAGTCCGAAGACATTGTTTGATTTAGGTTGATTTGGATCGTCCCTTATCAGGGGGCGGCGGAGTAAGGCGAGTAGATGGCGACCAAGGCGAACAGCAAGAGTGCAGCGGGTGCGGGCGACGGCGGTGATGAAGGCGGCGACGCCCCCCTGCTCGACCTCAACGAAGCCTCGGTCAAGAAACTGCTCTCCCGCGCCAAAAAGCGCGGCTACATAACCTATGACGAACTGAACGACGCCCTGCCGCAGGACCAGATGTCCACCGATCAGATCGAGGACGTGATGTCCGCGCTCAACGAAATGGGCGTGAACGTCGTTGAAAATGAGGAAGCGAGCGAGGACGGCGAAGAGCCGCAGCGCGACGACAGCGACGATGATTCGGCGGATGAAAGTTCCGACGACGACGGCCCGAAGCTGATTACCGAAAAGAAGAAGGAAACGGTCGACCGCACCGATGATCCGGTGCGCATGTATCTGCGGGAAATGGGCGCGGTCGAACTGCTCAGCCGTGAAGGCGAAATCGCCATCGCCAAGCGGATCGAGGCCGGTCGCGACACCATGATTCTGGGTCTGTGCGAAAGCCCGACCACCTTCAATGCGATCATCGAATGGTCCACCGCCCTCAACAATGGCGAAATGCAGCTGCGCGAGATTCTCGATCTCGACGCCATGCTGTCCAAAGACCCCGCTCCTGAAAATCTGGAGGAAGGGGCCGAGGACGATAATGGCGAGATCAGCGAAAAAACCGCCGGTCCCAGCTTCAAGGAAGAAGAAGAGCCGGAGGAAGAATCCGCCGACGCCGAAGAGGATGAGGATGGTTCGTCCGAACGGCGCGCTCGCCGGGTCGAGGAAGAAGAGGAAGAGGACAACACCCTTTCCCTCGCCCAGATGGAAGAAACGCTCAAGCCCATGGCGCTTGAGAAGTTCGCCCTCATCACCGAAATCTTCCGCGCTTTTTCCAAGGCGCAGTCCGAACGCATGAATGCGATGGGCGCTGGCGAAGTGATGAGCCAGGCGCATGAGGACCATTATCAGGAACTGCGCGAAAGCCTGACCGCGCAGGTCGAGAGCGTGCAATTCCACCAGCAGAAGATCGAATATCTGGTCGATCAGCTCTATGCCTATAACCGTCGCCTGACCGCCTTGGGTGGCCAGATGATGCGTCTGGCCGAACGGCACAAGGTCAGCCGCAAGGACTTTCTGGACCGCTATGTGAATCATGAGCTGGACGACGGCTGGATGGATCGCGTCGCTGGCGTGGACAAGAAATGGGCTGCCTTCGCCGCTGCTGAAAGCCGTGCCGTCGAGCGCATCCGCAACGAGGTGAGCGAAATCGCGCAGGCGACGGGCATGTCCTTGAGCGAGTTCCGCCGCATCGTGAACATGGTGCAAAAGGGCGAGCGTGAAGCGCGCATCGCCAAGAAGGAAATGGTCGAAGCCAATCTGCGCCTCGTCATCTCCATCGCTAAAAAATATACGAACCGTGGCCTGCAATTCCTTGATCTTATTCAGGAAGGCAATATCGGCCTGATGAAAGCCGTCGATAAATTCGAATATCGTCGCGGCTATAAATTCAGCACCTATGCAACCTGGTGGATCAGGCAGGCGATCACTCGTTCGATCGCAGATCAGGCGCGGACCATCCGCATCCCGGTCCATATGATCGAAACTATCAACAAACTGGTCCGTACCAGCCGCCAGTTCCTGCATGAGCAGGGCCGCGAACCGACCCCGGAGGAAATGGCAGAGCGTCTGTCCATGCCGCTGGAAAAAGTCCGCAAGGTGATGAAGATCGCCAAGGAGCCGATCAGCCTCGAAACGCCGATCGGCGACGAGGAAGACAGCCATTTGGGCGACTTCATCGAAGACAAGAATGCGATCATCCCGGTCGATGCCGCCATTCAGGCCAACCTGAAGGAAACGGTCACGCGCGTCCTTGCCAGCCTTACTCCGCGCGAAGAACGCGTCCTGCGCATGCGCTTTGGCATCGGCATGAACACCGATCACACGCTCGAGGAAGTGGGCCAGCAGTTCAGCGTGACCCGCGAACGCATCCGTCAGATCGAGGCGAAGGCGCTGCGCAAGCTCAAGCACCCCTCGCGCAGCCGCAAGATGCGCAGCTTCCTCGACCAGTAATCGCCATCGCATGCGATGCCAGAATAGGGCGGCCTCACGGGTCGCCCTTTTTTGTTTTACACGTAACGGCTCCTTTACCCTGACCTCTTAATCTACGTTGCAACACCGATCGGCGGACTGGACGAACAGGGAATTGCAGAAATGAGCGAAGCGGCACCGCGCTATCAGTTTGGCGACATATCGCATGTCCTGGAGGCGTTGGTGAGCGCCGACGGCACGGCGGCCCACGCCTATGCAAATCGCGCCAGCAGCGGTGTGGCCCGCGACGCCTTGCTCTCGCTCGGCGATCTGGCCGACGCGGCCTATTATCTCTGCATGCTGCATGGCCGTCATCCCGGCGTCATTGATCATGCCGCAACCCGATCCGCCGACAATGCCGCCCGCGTCTGGCTGATCGAGGCCGCCGACGCCTTTGCCGCCGAACGCGCCTATCTCGCGCAGGTCACGGTCGCCGCCGGTCCTGCCCCCAGCACGGCTGGCCAGAGCGATTGCGAAAGCACCGTGGGGCAACAACGCCACGCCCTCGATATGCTCGCCCAGTCCGACCGTCGCGGCTGCGCCATGGGCGCGGCCATGGCGCTGGTCCTCGACTGGCGCGCCGTGCGCCATGTGCTCGACATCGCCGCCGTCCGTGCAGGGTTGGAACCGCATCGCTGCCACCTGCCCGAACGCGCCGCCACGCTCGACGTCGCCCGTGCCGTGGGCGGCGACGACGCCATCGACCGCGCCATGCAGTTCGGCGCGCGCCAGCTTCTCAACCAGCATCGCGGCCTGTGGGACTTGCTCGCGGCTCGTGCGGACGTGCGCGCCCGCCAGAACTGATCCTTAGGGCGCGCTGATCGCACTTTGGCTAACCTTCGCTTTACGCACGCGCCTTGCGCCTGACGTTCGCCTTGCCTAGTCAGAGGACAGGTTAGGCAAGCGATTGGACCCATATGCGCTTTGAAGGCACGCGCGATTATGTCGCCACCGACGATCTGAAGGTGGCGGTCAACGCCGCCATCCTGCTGCGTCGCCCCTTGCTGGTGAAAGGTGAGCCGGGCACCGGCAAGACCGTGCTGGCGCAGGAAATCGCCACCGCGCTCGGCGCGCCGCTGATCGAATGGAACGTCAAATCCACGACCAAGGCGCATCAGGGTCTCTACGAATATGATGCCGTCGCTCGCCTGCGCGACGGCCAGCTTGGCGACCAACGCGTCCACGACATCGGTAATTATATCCGCAAGGGCAAGATGTGGGAGGCATTCACATCCCCCACCCTGCCCGTCCTGCTGATCGACGAGATCGACAAGGCCGACATCGAATTTCCCAACGACCTGTTGCAGGAACTCGATCGCATGGCCTTCCATGTCTATGAAACCGGCGAAACTATTGCCGCGCGCGAACGCCCGGTCGTCATCATTACATCGAATAACGAGAAGGAACTGCCCGACGCTTTCCTGCGTCGCTGCTTCTTCCACTATATCAAATTCCCTGATCGCGACACGATGCAGGCCATCGTCGACGTTCATTTCCCCGATATCCAACGAATATTGGTCAGCCGCGCGATGGATATATTCTACGAGATACGCGATGTGCCGGGCCTGAAGAAAAAGCCGTCGACAAGCGAACTGATCGACTGGCTCAAGCTGCTCCTGAACGAAGACATGCCGCTTGACGTCCTGCAAAACAGCGACCCCACCAAAGCGATCCCGCCCCTCCACGGCGCGCTGCTGAAAAATGAGCAGGACGTTATGATGTTCGAACGGCTCGCCTTCATGGCCCGGCGTCAGGGTCGGTAAGGCAGGATCACCAAACCCCGTTTGCATCACCCCGTTCGCTTCGAGCGAAGTCGAAAAGCCACAAGCGCTGCCCTGTATGTTTCCAGGCATGCTTGAAACGAACGGACTTTATCCTAGGATTGGCCATGCCCCACAACGCTCAATGCCTCTGCGGCTCCGTCCGCATCACGATCGACGCCGAACCCATGGCCGCCCGCATGTGCTGGTGCCGCCTGTGCCAATATCTGGGCGGCGGCGGATCGACGGTCAATGTCTGCTTCCCCTCCGATGCCGTCACAACCACTGGCGAAGTGCGCTGGCACGACAGTACCGCCGACAGCGGCAACGCCATGCAGCGGGGCTTCTGTCCAACCTGCGGCACGCCCCTGTTCAGCAAGGCCGAATCGCGCCCGCACCTCATCTTCATCCGCGCCGGCGCACTGGACGATCCCGGCCTCATCGCACCGCAGGCTGAAATCTGGACCGACGCCGCCCCCGACTGGGCGCATCATGACCCGGCCCTGCCCCATTATCGCGCACAAATCCCGGCGGCGACCTGAAAAGCGGCTTGCGCCGTCGTGCATTGTCTGTAGCCTTGTCCCAAACCAATCAACGCCGCGCAAAGACGGTGTGACCGGGACAGGATGCCATGCCAAAGCGCGCCAGCTTTCTCTTTTCAGCCCTCGCCACAGCCCTTTGCTGTGTCGCTACACCTGTGGTCCTCGCTCAGGAAATTGCCGCCGACACGGTCGAGGCATGGACGCCTGGCGACACCGCCATCCGCGCCACCGCTGCGGGGATCAGCCTGCCGCAAACCGTCGCCTCCCTGTCCCTGACCAAAAGCGGCGAAGTGTCCAACGGCGGGCGAGCCGTGGACAATTATGCGCAATATCTTTCCGAAGACGGCGCGGTGCAGGCCACGCTCTACGTCTATCTTCCCACCTATGCCGACGCATCACTCGCCGCCTATATGACCGACAAGGCGATCATGACGCGCTTTGGCACCCAGACGCGCCGCACCGCCTATGCCAGCACATCCGCAGCGGGCAAGGCCAACAGTGCCATCCGCGCTGTCTATGACGATGCTGCCGAAGGCGCGCTGACGACGGCGGCAGGCTTCGTCCATGCCGGGCGCTGGATCGTCAAGATCCGCGTCACTGGCCCTACCGCGCGCCGGGGCGAAGTTCTGGCCGGTCTCGACGGCATGCTGTCCAAATTGTCGCTGGACGACACCTCGATCCTCCACACCACGGCTCCTGCCAGCTTCGGCCACTGCCCCACCGCTCAGCAGGGCGACGCCCGCCTCAACAGCGTCGATCCTTCGCGGACTGCAACCTCGCTCGACACCCCGATGCCGCGCGAAGGCAAGGATGCGCTGTGCGTGCGCGGCACCGTGACCACGGCCGACGGCACCTACGACATGCTCCAGCAGAGCGGGCACAGCGACGGAACGATGATCGTGCCGATCGATGACAGCGGCACCATATTAGCCTTCGATCCCGCCTCGGTCGGCACGGGATATCAATTGTCGATCCACATGGTCGGCCAGACGGACCTCTATGGCGTTTATGATCGGCTCCCCAGCGCGCATCAGATCGCCGCCATCGTCGATGGCAAAGATCCCCAGACTGCGCAGGCCGAAGCCACCGTCGCCTATGGTGCCAATGGCCGCGCGACCATGGTCAGGGGCAAGACGTCCGTAGCCGCCGCCCGCTGACCCCTTCCATCAACCGATCATCATCAGGCTGGCGTTCCCCCCGGCAGCCGTGGTGTTGATGGACGTCGACACTTCCTCCAGCAACCAGTCGAGGCAATAGCCGTCCGCCCCTTCGGCATGAACCGACACGATCCGCCCCGGCAGGTCCGCGACCGACTGCACCACGGCTGCAACCCGCGCAGCGCTCCCCTCCACCAGTGCTACGGCAATCGGCTCAGTCCCCTCCGCACCAAACCGCACGGCGATTTGCGGCGGCAGGCCGGGCGGCACCGCCATCCCCTGCACCACGCCATAATTGCCCGTCGCCAGCACCGCCGCCATCTGCCGGAACAGTCCCTGGCGCGTCGCAGGATGCATCAGCACGCAGCCTCGGGGGTGCAGCGCGTAGAGATTACGCTCACCCACAGGTCCGGGCAGCACCATTGCCAACTCAAGCAATGATGCGTCGCCGGTCCGCCGTGCATGAATCGCCGCTTCTGCATCCCCCTGCAACTCCAGCCAATCGGCAAAAACATGGACAGGCGACTGGAGCGGCGTGATCGGCGCCGGGAAGGCAGGCGGCGTCTTGACCAGCCGCCCCAGATAAAGCGGTCCGCCCGCCTTCGGTCCCATGCCAGACAGGCCGCACCCGCCAAAGGGCTGCACGCCCACGACCGCGCCGATCACATTGCGGTTCACATAGATATTGCCCACCTTCACCCGTGCAGTGACGCGGGCGACCGTTTCATCCAGCCGCGTATGCAGCCCGAACGTCAGCCCATAGCCAGTCGCATTGATCTGATCGACCAGCGCGTCCAGCCCATCGCGCCGGAAACGCAGTACGTGCAGAACCGGGCCAAAAACTTCCCGCTCCAGCCGCGACACGCTGTCGATCTCTATGATCGTGGGCGCAACGAAGGTGCCGTACGAGGCATCATCGGGCAGCACGCTTTGATCCACCTTGCGCCCAGCCGCTCGCATCGCATCGATATGCGCGGTAATATTGGCCTGCGCCTCCGCCGTGATGACAGGGCCGATGTCGTTGGCCAGGACATCGGTGCGGCCGATCCGCAGTTCGGCCAGCGCGCCCTTCAGCATCGTTAGCGTCCGGTCGGCAATCTCTTCCTGCAAACACAGGACGCGCAGCGCCGAACAGCGCTGGCCCGCGCTGTCGAACGCCGAAGCGATGACATCGGCCACAACCTGTTCGGCCAGCGCGGACGAATCCACGATCATCGCGTTCTGCCCGCCCGTCTCGGCGATCAGCGGAATGGGCTTATTATCGGGCGATAACCGATCCGCCAGTTGCCGCTGGATCAGCCGGGCAACCTGGGTCGATCCGGTGAACATCACTGCGGCTGTCTCCCGCACCCCCACCAGTGCCGCGCCGATTGCTCCGTCACCGGGAATCAACTGCAATGCATCGGCGGGAATGCCCGCTTCATGCAACAGCCGAATGGCCTGCGCCGCAATCAGCGGGGTTTCCTCGGCAGGCTTGGCTAACACCGGATTGCCCGCGACCAGCGCTGCGGCGACCTGCCCTGTGAAAATCGCCAGCGGGAAATTCCATGGGGATATGCAGGTAACGACCCCAAGCGCCTGCTGCTTCGGCCCAAAGGTCGCGCGCGCCTGCGCCGCATAATAGCGCAGGAAATCGATGGCTTCGCGCACCTCGGCGATGGCGTTGGGAATGGACTTGCCCGCCTCCCGCACGATCAGGCCCAACAGCACGGGCATTTCCACCTGCATCGCGTCGGCAGCGGAATCTAGCATGGCAGCGCGGTCTGCCACCGACGTGTTGGGCCAAAGCGATGCGGCGGCACGGATCGCTGCCGTGCGCGCATCCTGCGGCGTGGCATCCGTCACCATGCCCACGACATCGCGATGATCCGCCGGGTTGAGCACAGAACGTCTGTCGCCCGTGCTTCCTTCAGCGGAGGCAGTCCATTCAATCGTGGCGCTATGGCGCAAGGCGTCTGTCAGCGTATCGAGCGAACTCTCATCGCTCAGGTCGATGCCATCGGAATTGCGCCGATCGGGATAGATGTCCGCCGGTCGTGCGATCTGGTCGTGCCGCGCGCCCGGCTGCGCCATCGCCCGCACGACATCGACCGGATCGGCGATCATCTCATCGACTGACACATCGGGGTCTGCGATCCGGTTGACGAAGGACGAGTTCGCTCCATTTTCCAGCAGACGGCGGACCAGATAGGCCAGCAGCGTCTCATGCGTGCCGACCGGCGCATAGATGCGGCACGGCCGATCCAGCTTACCCTTGCCGACCACCTGTTCGTACAAAGGCTCGCCCATGCCGTGCAAACACTGGAACTCATAACGACCTATGGCGAAATCGGGTCCGGCGAGGTGATAGATCGCCGCCAGCGTCTGCGCATTATGGGTCGCAAATTGCGGGAACACCGCGTCGGGCGCGGCCAGCAGTTTGCGCGCGCAGGCGACATAGGCCACGTCGGTGTGGACCTTGCGCGTATAGACCGGGAAATCCGCCAGCCCATCCACCTGCGCCCGCTTGATCTCGGCATCCCAATAGGCGCCCTTGACCAGCCGCACCATAATCCGCCGATCTGCCCGGCGGGCCAGATCGACGATCCAGTCGATGACGAAGGGACAGCGTTTGCCATAGCCCTGCACCACGAAGCCCAGCCCGTTCCAGCCGGCCAGATCGGTGTCGAGCGCGAGACTTTCGAGCAGGTCGAGCGACAGTTCCAGCCGATCCGCCTCCTCCGCATCGATGTTGAGGCCAATGTCATATCGTTTGGCCAGCAGCGCCAGCGTCTTCACACGCAGCAACAGTTCACCCATGACCCGATCCGCCTGTGCGCGGACATAGCGCGGATGCAGCGCCGACAGCTTGATCGATATGCCCGGCCCCGCATAGATGCCACGCCCGTTCGACGCCTTACCGATCGCATGGATGGCCGCGTCATAATCGGCGAAATAGCGATGCGCATCCGCCGCCGTCGTGGCCGCTTCCCCCAGCATGTCATAGCTGTAGGAAAAGCCCCTGGCCTCCATCTCCTTCGCGCGCTTCAACGCCTGTTTGATGGTCTCGCCGGTGACGAACTGCTCGCCCATCATCCGCATGGCAAGGTCCACGCCACGCCGGATCACCGGTTCGCCCGCACGCGCGACCAGTCGCGTCAGCGCCGCGCCAAGCCCGCGATCATCGACGCTCCCCACCAGCTTGCCCGTGACCACCAGTCCCCATGTCGCCGCATTCACGAACAGCGACTTGTCCCCGCCCAGATGCGCGCTCCAGTCGCCATTGGCGATCTTGTCGCGGATCAGCGCATCGCGCGTGTCATTGTCGGGAATACGCAACAGCGCTTCGGCCAGGCACATCAGCGCCACGCCCTCCTGACTTGACAGCGCATATTCCTGCACCAGACCCTCGACGCCCGTACCTTTATGATTGGCGCGCAGCGCCGTGACGAGCGCACGCGCGGTATCCGCAATGGCCGCGCGGGTCGCATCGGGCATGGTCGCCGCCGCGATTGATGGCGCCAGTGCCTCCGCCTCGTCCTGACGATAGGCGGCCGTGATCGATTGCCGCAGGGCGGATTGGTCACGAATGGGGGGAGCGAAAGTCGCGAAGGGGGCTTGCTGGGTCATCACGGGATAATATCTCGTTTTACCTGATCGTTCCGCCCTTTCAGAACGTCCAGCCAGATCGAAATGACTTATTATCGCCATCCTGCTAGGCAGAAGGCATGGATAACAAGACCTCTACAGTCGAACTGGACGAATTCGACCGCAAGATTATCGCCGCGATGGTCGAGGACGGCCGGAAAACGGTGACTGACCTGGCCGTGCAGGTCGGCCTGTCCAAGACACCCTGTCAGGTCAGGCTGAAACGCTTACAGGACGCCGGCGTCATTCAGGGATTTCGAGCGATCGTCGATCCCGCGAAGCTTGGCCTCACCCATGTCGCCTTTGCGGAGGTCAAGCTGTCCGACACGCGCGAAACGGCTCTGGCCGCTTTCAACGCAGCCGTGCGGCGCATCCCCGAAGTCGAGGAATGCCACATGATCGCCAGCAGCTTCGACTATCTGCTCAAGGTCAGGACCGCTGACATTCGCCGCTATCGCACAGTGCTGGGCGAAAAAATCTCCGCCCTGCCCCATGTCGCCAGCACATCGACCTTCGTCGCGATGGAAACCGTGCTGGAATCGGGCAGCAAACGCCCCCGATAGAGCCTTACCCCTGTTGAAAGCGCGCCAGCGCCGCCCGCGCGCCCTGCGTTTCAAGCAGAGCCAACCAACGCGTCAGCGCATCGCGGAACACAGCACTGGACGCCAGTTTCGCCGGAACCACCGCATCGAACGCCAATATCGCCGCCACGCGGTCTTCCGCCGATTCCGCGCTCGCCAGGACCGCTGCAATTGGCGCGGCCAGCGGGTCGTCCACCTGATGCGCCTGCCCCAGATCGTCCTGCCCCGCCTGCCAGCGCACCCACGCGGCAACGGCCAGCGACAGCGCCTCAATCCCCTGCCCCGCGTCGATCCGCGCGGCTATGGTCGCCAACAAACGCTGCGGCAGTTTCTGCGACCCGTCCATGGCAATCTGCCGCGTGCGGTGCTGCAGGGTCGGGTTGTCGAACCGCGCCATCAAATCCTGGCGATAGGCCGCGACATCCAGTTCCGGTGGCGGTGATAGCGTCGTTTCCGCCTCATCCCACAGCGCTTCTACGAAATAGCGCGCCTCTGGCAGCGCCAGCACTTCATGCACATAGTCAATACCCGCCAGCCCGCCCAGATAGGCGATCCCGCTATGCGCGCCATTGAGCAGCCGCAGCTTGGCCTCCTCCCATGGCGCGACGGCCGCCGTGATCTGGACGCCTGCGCCAAATTCCGGCCGGGGTCCGCAAAACCGGTCCTCGATCACCCACTGGATAAATGGCTCGGTCTTGACCATCGCCTGATCCTCGACGCCCAGCAGCGTGGCGAGCGCGGCAATATCGTCCGCTGTCGTCGCTGGCACGATGCGATCGACCATCGTTTCAGGAAACGCTCCGCGCTCCGCGATCCACTCTGCCAGCGACGCGTCATGCCGCCGCGCCAGTTCCAGCACGGCGTTGCGCAACCGCGTGCCGTTATGCGGCAGATTGTCGCAGGAAATGGCGGTAAATGGCGCAAGCCCCGCCGCCCGACGCATGGCCAGTGCCGCGACCAGATAGCCCGGCGCGGTCTGTGGCGCATCCAGCGCAACGAGGTCGGCGGCCATTTGCGGATCCTCCTCGATCAGCGCACCGGTCGCCGGGTCCAGCTTATACCCCTTCTCCGTGATGGTCAGCGTCACGATATGCGTGTCGGGCGACGCCAGCGCGGCGAGCAGCGCCTGCGGGTCTTGCGGTGCGACGATCACATCACGCACCGCGCCGATGATGCGCGCCTGCTCGGCCACGCCATCGCGCACCAGCATAGTGTATAGCCCGTCCTGCGGCACCATCTGCGCCTGCACGGTCGGCGATCGCAGCGACGCGGCCGTAATGCCCCAGCGCGGGTCGCCGGCATTGAGCGCGTCGTCGAATATCACCGCCTGATGCGCCCGATGAAACGCCCCGATGCCCAGATGTACAACGCCGCAAGTCATGGCGGCACGATCATAGCCAGGACGTGCGACATCCGCCGGCAGCGTGCCTATTGTTTGCAATGACAGGCGGTTCACAGATTATACGCCTTCTTGACCAGATCATAGGCCAGCGCCCGTGCAACCTCGAACGCCTCATCCTCCTCCAGCCGATGTTCGACCACCAGTTGCGCCAGCCATCCGCAATCCATGCGGCGGGCAACATCATGCCGTGCCGGGATCGACAGGAAAGCACGGGTATCGTCGTTGAACCCGACCGTATTGTAGAAACCGCCGGTCTCCGTCGCGCGCTCGCGAAAGCGGCGCATCCCTTCCGGGCTGTCATGAAACCACCAGGGCGGCCCCAGCTTCAACGCCGGATAATGACCGGCGAGAGGCGCGAGTTCGCGCGCATAGACATCCTCATCCAGCGTGAAGAGGATGAGCGTCAGGCGCGGATCATTGCCATAGCGATCAAGCAGAGGCTTGAGCGACCGGATGAACTCGCCCGCCGCGGGCATGTCCGCGCCCTTGTCCTTGCCGAACCGGGCGCGAACGGCGTCATTATGATTGCGATGAACGCCGGGATGCAACTGCATCACCATGCCGTCCTGCGTCGACATGCGCGCCATTTCGACCAGCATATGCCCGCGAAACAGTTCGGCATCCTGCGCACTGACCGGACCGCCCATGACCTTGGCATAAAGCGCCTCGGCCTCATCCGCCGAAAGATTGGCGGTGAAAGCGCTGGGATGGCCATGGTCGGTCGATGTCGCGCCCGCTTCCCGGAAATCGGCGCGCCGCTTTTCATGCGCGCGCAGATAAGCCGCATAGCTGCCCGCATCCTCACCCGTCATCGCGCAGAACGCCCGAACGTTATCGATGAATGTGGGATCGTCGGGGTCCAGCACCGGATCGGGGCGATAGGCGGTGACGACCTTGCCGCCCCAACCCGATTCGCAAATCGCCCGATGATGCGTCAGCGGATCGAGCGGCCCTTCGGTGGTCGCGATCACCTCGATATTATAGCGATCGAACAGCGCGCGCGGGCGAAAAGCCGGCGTCTTGAGCGCTGCGTCGATCACATCATAATAATGATCGGCGGTCTCTGCCTCCAACCGCACATCAATGCCAAACGCCTCGGCAAAGACCCAATCGAGCCACATGCGCGAAGGTGTGCCGCGAAATAGATGATAATTGGCAGCGAAGATACGCCAGATCGCGCGCGGGTCCGCCTCCGTCACACTGCCATCGATAGTCGGAACGCCCAGTTGCTCCAGCTTCACGCCCTGGCTGTAGAGCATGCGAAACACATAATGATCCGGCATGATCAACAGCTCTGCGGGATTGGCGAATGCCTCGTCATAGGCGAACCAGCGCGGATCGGTATGCCCATGCGGACTGACGATCGGTAGATCCTTCACCGACGCATAAAGTGCGCGCGCGATGTCACGCGTGCGCGGCTCAGCGGGGAAAAGGCGATCGGGATGCAGACTGAGCGGCTTGGTCATGACGGGACTCCATGGATACCGGTGTCAACGCCCTGATAGCGCGGTATGATGATATGAATAGTGCAAAGCGCAGCCAGATAGGCACAGGACGCCACGGCAAAGATCGGTCCATAGCTGCCGACCGTTTCCAATATCGTGCCAGCGAACTTCGCCATCAACATGCCGCCGATCGCGCCTGCCAGTCCGCCCAGACCAACGACGGACCCGGCCATCCAGCGCGGGAATACGTCACCGGGCAATGCATAGAGATTGGCGGAAAAACCCTGGTGCCCCGCGCAGGCCAGGCCGATCAACCCGACCGCAACCCACATGGATGGCGCATGAGCGGCAAAAGCGATCGGCACGGCACATAGCGCCGCCATCAACATCGCCGTCTTGCGCGCCTTGTTGACGCTCCACCCCTTGCCCATCAGGCGCGACGACGCCCAGCCGCCCGCCACCGACCCGACGTCTGCCAACAGGTAAACAGCGATCAATGGCGGGCCGAAATCAAGCATCTTCACGCCATATTGCTTGTTGAAAAAGTCGGGCAACCAGAACAGGAACGTCCACCAGACGGGATCGATCATGAAGCGGCCCAGCATATAGGCCCAGGTCTGGCGCAACCGGAATAATGTGGACCATTTGACCGGCCGCTGCGGCTCCACCGGGTCGGTCTCGATCCAGGCCAGTTCTTCTGCGCTCAGGCTCTTCTTCTCGCGCGGGCTGCGATAGAAACTCAGCCAGGCGGTCAGCCATACCACCGTCAACAGCCCAGTCAGGATGAAGGCCCAGCGCCATCCCAGCGTGACCGCGATGATCGGCACGATCAGCGGCGTCAGGATCGCGCCGACATTCGACCCGGCGTTGAAGATACCGATGGCGAGCGCGCGTTCTTTCTTGGGAAACCATTCGTTGGTCGCGGCAATGGCGGCGGGAAACGTCCCAGCTTCCCCGATCGCCAGCGGAATGCGCGCGAGCAGCATGCCGGCGGTCGATGTAAAGAAGATGTGCGCGACATGCCCGATCGTCCACAGCGTGACCGCCAGCGCATAGCCCGCCCGCGCGCCGATCCGATCGATCAGCCGCCCAAAGAAGACGTAGGAAATGCCATAGCCTGCCTGAAACCAGATGGCGAGATCGGCATAGCCCCGCTCGCTCCACCCATAGCGCGCCTGAAGATCGGGTTTGAGCGTCGGCAGGACCAGCCTGTCGATATAACTCAGCACCACTGCGGCGAAGAGAAGGCCGCAGACGATCCAGCGGACCTTCCCGGACGGCTTGGGAATAGCTGTCATTGACCTCTCCAAAACATAGTTCGTCATCCCCGCGAAAACGGGGATCCATCTCCCGCCATCTCCATAGCCGCAGCGATGATAGATGGACTCCCGCCTTCGCGGGAATGACACCGGCTGCACGAGGCGGTCCGGGCAATTACCAGTTGAACATCGTCCCGTCTTCCAGCCTGTTCACTGGCAGGAAAGCCCGATTATATTCATATTTCGCGGCCAGTTCCTCGTCGATATCCACGCCCAGCCCCGGCGCTTCGCCCGGATGCATCGCGCCATCCGCGAACGTATAGGCATGCGGGAAGACCGCATCCGTTTCGGGCGTATGGCGCATATATTCCTGCACCCCGAAATTGGGCACCGACAGGTCGAAATGCAGCGCAGCGGCCATGCACACCGGCGACAGGTCAGTCGCCCCATGACAACCCGTGCGGACCTGATAGAGGTCGGCCAGATTGGCGATCTTGCGCAGATGGCTGATGCCGCCAGCATGGACCACGGTCGCACGAATATAATCGATCAACTGGTTTTCGATCAGTTCGCGGCAATCATGGATCGAATTGAAAATCTCGCCCACGGCCAGCGGCGTCGTGGTGTGCTGGCGGATCAGCTTGAACGCTTCCTGATTTTCCGCAGGCGTCGCGTCCTCCAGCCAGAAGGGGCGATATTGCTCCAGATCCTTGCCCAGCCGCCCGGCCTCGATCGGCGTCAGGCGATGATGGATGTCATGCAGCAGGTGGACGTCCCACCCAAGCGCCTCGCGCGCCGCCTTGAACAGCTCCGGGACGACCCGCATATATTTGCTGGTGTTCCAGACATTTTCGGTCGGCAGATCAGCGTCGGCGGGTTCGTAGAAATATTTATCCTTCGACACGCCATAGGTCGATGCCATGCCCGGCACGCCACACTGGATGCGAATCGCCTTATACCCCTGCGCCTGATATTCCAGAGCGACCCGCACGGTATCTTCGATCGTCGTGCCGTTGGCATGGCCATAGACCATCACGCTCTCGCGGCTCGCCCCGCCCAGCAATTGATAGACCGGCAGACCGGCCAGCTTACCCTTGATGTCCCACAACGCGGTATCGACGGCGGCGATTGCGGACATGGTGACAGGTCCACGCCGCCAATAGGCACCCTTGTAGAGATACTGCCAGATATCCTCGATCCGATGTGCGTCGCGACCGATCAGGCAGGGAATGACATGATCCTGCAAATAGCTGGCGACGGAAAGTTCGCGTCCGTTCAGCGTGGCATCGCCCAGCCCATAGACACCATCGTCCGTAATGATCTTCAAGGTTACGAAATTGCGGCCGGGGCATGTAACGATAACCTTGGCGTCGATAATCCTGGACATGGGAACCTTTCCGATACTGGTCAGGCCAATTAAAAGCATCGGACGGATTATTCAACGCAAAAATGCCAAGCGGACTGACCAATATAGTCGTAGGCAATCTCGCGTTATCCCGTCCCGGTCAGGGCGACCGGACGGGAGTGGAAGATCGGGACCGTCATCGACTGTCCAGCCTTTGGACAACAGGCGCGCAGTAAACCCATCAATCCACTTTACTTCAAAGGAAACAAGGTGACAGGCTCATCACGCGCCTCGCCATGGGAAGGAGGCGCTTATCTGGGCATTGGCCCCTCTGGACGCTCCGGACTGTCGGTGGCATTTGCTTTTATTTATCGAATGATGCCGTTACCATAAGACAATGACTTTTTCGAAAGCCGCCTCCTTGACTGACACTCGATCACCCCGCCGACAACGCAACGCACCCACCATCAACGATGTCGCACGGCACGCGGGCGTTTCGCCTATGACGGTGTCGCGGGTCATCAACAGCGAACAGGTCGTCCGCCCCGTAACCAAGGCGAAAGTCGATGCCGCGATCCTCGCGCTCAATTATGCGCCCAGCGCGGCCGCGCGCAGTCTGGCCGGTGGTGAGGAAATCCGCATCGGCCTGCTCTACAGCAACCCGTCATCCTCCTACCTCAGCGAATTTCTGGTCGGCAGTCTGGATCAGGCGAGCCGCAGCGGCGTGCATCTGGTAGTCGAAAAGTGGGACGAGCAGACATCGGTCAAGGCTGTGGTCGACCATCTGCGACGCGGGCGGATCGACGGAGTCATCCTGCCGCCGCCGCTCTGCGACCTGGAGGACATGATTGCCGCGCTGAACGCTGCCGACATTCCCGCCGTGGCCGTCGCGACGGGGCGCGCACCCGGCGATCTGGCTGCGGTCAGCATTGACGACCGGGCCGCCGCCTATGAAATGACGCGCCATCTGATCGGCCTGGGCCATGTCCGCATCGGCTTTATTACGGGCAACCCCAACCAGACCGCCAGCGCCCGCCGGTTCGAAGGCTATGCCGCCGCTCTGGGCGAATCTGGGTTGCCGGTACAGGACGAGTTGATCGCACCGGGCTATTTCACCTATCGGTCAGGCCTGGATGCAGCGGAACAGATATTGGCGCTGCCCGATCCGCCCACCGCCATCTTTGCCAGCAACGATGATATGGCCGCCGCGACAGTCGCGATCGCGCATCGCGGTGGCCTCGACGTGCCGGGCGACCTGACCGTCTGCGGCTTCGATGACACCTCGCTTGCAACGACGATCTGGCCGGAACTGACTACGATCCGCCAACCCATTCAGGCAATGTCGCGCGAAGCGGTCGATGTGCTGGTGCGTCTGCTCAAAGGCCGCAGGGCGACCGCCGATGATGCACCCGAACATCTGGTGCTGGACCATGCCCTGATCCGCCGCCAGTCGGATGCCGCGCCCAGAATGCGGCCCCGTCAGGGGAAAGGCCATGGCCTCGCCACCTGACGGGCCACGGCTTTATGCCGCTCCGAAAACGCGGGTAAAGATCGTGTCGACCTGCTTGAAATGATAATCGAGGTTGAACTTCTCCTCGATCTGCGCTGGCGGCAAAGCGGCGGTCACATCGGCATCGGCCTTGAGCAGTTCGAGCAGCGATAGCTGGCCGTCCGATTCCCACACCTTCATCGCGTTGCGCTGGACGAAGCGATAGCTGTCCTCGCGGCTGACACCTGCCTGCGTCAGCGCCAGCAGCACGCGCTGCGAGTGGACAAGGCCGCCCATCTTGTCGAGATTCTTCATCATCCGCTCAGGGTAGACCAGCAGCTTGTCAATCACGCCGGTCAGGCGGCCCAGCGCGAAGTCCAGCGTAATCGTGGCGTCAGGACCGATATAGCGTTCGACCGAAGAATGGCTGATGTCCCGCTCATGCCACAGCGCGACATTTTCCATCGCGGGCATCGCATAGCTGCGCACCATGCGGGCGAGACCGGTCAGATTTTCGGTCAGCACCGGATTGCGTTTGTGCGGCATCGCCGACGATCCCTTCTGGCCCGGCGAGAAATATTCCTCTGCCTCCAGCACCTCGGTCCGCTGAAGATGGCGGACTTCGACCGACAGCCGCTCGATCGAACTGGCGATCACGCCCAGCGTGGCGAAGAACATCGCATGCCGGTCGCGCGGGATGACCTGCGTCGATACCGGCTCGATCGCCAGCCCCAGCTTTTCCGCGACATGCTCTTCAACGCGCGGGTCGATATTGGCGAAGGTGCCGACCGCGCCCGAAATGGCGCAAGTCGCGATCTCCGCACGCGCCGCGATCAGCCGCGCCTTACACCGGCTGAACTCCGCATAGGCTTCCGCCATCTTCAGGCCGAATGTGACGGGTTCGGCATGGATGCCATGACTGCGCCCGATCGTGGGGGTCAGCTTATGTTCGAACGCACGACGCTTGATGACCTCCAGCAACTTGTCGAGATCCTCGATCAGCAGGTCGGATGCCCGCGCGAGTTGCACCGCCAGGCAGGTGTCCAGCACGTCGGAACTGGTCATCCCCTGATGCATGAAGCGGGCTTCGTCGCCAACCTGTTCGGCGACCCATGTCAGGAACGCGATAACGTCATGCTTGGTCACCGCCTCGATCGCATCAATCGCCGCGACATCGATCGCCGGATTGGTGGCCCACCAGTCCCACAGCGCCTTGGCTGCCGACTCCGGCACCACGCCCAACTCGCCCAGTTTCTCGGTGGCATGCGCTTCGATCTCGAACCAGATGCGGAAACGCGCCTCCGGTTCCCAAAGGGCGGTCATGGCGGGGCGGGAATAGCGCGGGATCATGGACGAATCCTTGCATCAAGGGTGAAAATAGCTGCCGCGCGACTAGCAGTGTCGGTCGCACAGGGCAAATGGCGCAATGCCGCACGCGCCGCCACTCGGTTCGTCGCAATTATGGCCTGCAAGGGCGGTCAAATGAAACGATTCCCAAGACGAACCGAACGGTATGAACAACTGTTCAGGAACAATAGGGTCAACTGGGCTATTGATGCCTGGCTATTCAAAAAGACGACATGCCTTGTTCGTCGTCTTATATTTACAGTGACAGGAGATTATCATGATCCGCACTTTGCTTTTGACTACCGCTCTTGCAATCGCCGCGCCTGCCATGGCGCAGGAAGCAGCCGCTCCCGGTCAGGCGGCGACGCCGATGGCCCCTGCCGCCCCCGCTGGCGTGCAGCCTGCTGACCCGGCAACCGCTGGCCAGCCTCAGGCAGCGATGCCAGCGAACCCAGCCCCAGCAAACCCAGCCAATGCGGTCGCCACCATCGTGGACACGGAATTTCCAGCCTATGACGCCAATAACGACGGTGCGCTCGACAAGGCTGAATTTTCCCGCTGGATGGTCGCGTTGAAGGATCAGGAAATGAAGGCGACCGGCAAGACGCTGCCGCCTGAGCAGGTTACAGCCTGGGCCACGGGCGCTTTCACGACGGCCGATGCCGACAAGAGCACGACCATTTCCAAGCCTGAGCTTGTCACATTTTTGAGCGGCGGCGCAGCCTGATCCACCTCCGGCAATTCCCCACCCCGTCACGAAGGATGGGTTGAAATAATCCGGCAGAATGATCGGCACGGCAAGGGCGGCATGGAATATTCCATGTCGCCCTTTGCTTATGCTGCGATCAGGGTTTCTTGCGTGAATAGAGCAGCGCCGCGACGATGGCAGCAGAACCAATGCCTACCGCCGCACCGGTCCATACCGCCTTACCCACCGACTTGCGGCCTGCCATTGCAAGATCGGTCGTTTCCGCATCGGAACCCGACGGCGCTACTGCGGATGGGGTGGATTGAGCGCCGCTTTCCGGCGCATTTGTGTCATTTTTGCTCATGATCCCTCATGCTATGCCAAATTTCGGCGGCCACGGAAAGATGCAAACCCCTCTTGACTTCGCACCCTCTTCCATGTTGGTAGCGCTATCAGATAATGGTATCGTTTAGGAGTTGATAATGCCGGGGGACGCCTCCTTGCTTGAAGCATTGCCTGCCGATTGGCGCGCAGGCCGTTTCGTCGGCCGCGTGATGACCGCCGCTGGCCCAAGCCCGATTCTCATTGCCGATGGACTCGTGTATGACATGAGCCAGGTGGCGCCCACCGTGGCCGAACTGGTCGAAGCCTTTCCCGTCGCCGCGCAGGCCGGACAATCTCTCGGCCCGTTGGACACGCTCGACCTTCCCCTCCTCACCCCTGTCGACCTGCAATGCGTCAAGGCATGCGGCGTGACCTTCGCCCTCTCGGCGATCGAGCGGGTGATCGAAGAGCGTGCGCGGGGTGATGCGGCCGCCGCAACGGATATTCGCGGACGGCTGGAAGAACGCGTGGGCGGATCGATCCGTGCCGTCGTGCCGGGGTCGCCCGAAGCCGCCGCGCTGAAGGCCGCCCTGATCGAGGATGGCCTGTGGTCTCAGTATCTGGAGGTCGCGATTGGCCCGGATGCGGAGGTGTTTACCAAGGCGCCAGTCCTCGCGACGGTCGGCGCTGGCGCGCAGATCGGCATCCGGTCTGATTCCACCTGGAACAATCCCGAACCTGAAATCGTGCTGCTGGTAAACAGCGCAGGCGAAGCCGTAGGCGCGACATTGGGCAATGACGTCAATCTGCGCGATTTTGAGGGGCGCTCGGCCCTGCTGCTGGGCAAGGCAAAGGATAATAATGCGTCCTGTTCGCTAGGCCCGCTGGTTCGCCTGTTCGATGGCGCATTCACTATCGACGATGTTCGCGCCGCCGAAGTTGGCCTGACCATTGTAGGACCGGAGGGCTATCGGCTCGAAGGCACGAGCAGCATGAACCAGATCAGCCGCGATCCGCTCGAACTGGTGCGTCAGACGATGAGCGAGCATCAATATCCCGACGGCTTCGCCCTGTTCCTGGGCACCCTCTTCGCGCCGGTGCAGGATCGCGACGATCCCGGTCGCGGCTTCACGCACAAGGTCGGCGACGTGGTCACGATCTCGACCCCGAAACTGGGCCGTCTGGTCAATGAAGTCGTGACGTCGAAGGACGCAACGCCCTGGACCTATGGCCTGACAGCCCTGATGCGCAATCTGGCGCAGCGCGGCCTGCTCGACAGCGCCAAACAGAAAGCAACTGCATGAACCGCGCCATCTACCCCAGCCTGAAGGGCAAGCGGGTGTTCATTTCTGGCGGTGGCAGCGGGATCGGCGAAGGACTGGTGGAAGCCTTTGTCGGTCAGGGTGCGCAGGTCGCCTTTTGCGACATCGCGCAGGCCGACGGTCTTGCGATCGTGGAACGGCTGGCGGATGCCGCGTTTGTGCCGGTATTCCATCATGTTGACCTGCGCGAACTCGACGCCGTTCAGGCGATGATCGCACAAGTCGATGCAGACTTTGGCGGCATCGACATCCTCGTCAACAACGCGGCCAATGATGACCGCCACACAATCGAGGAAGTCACGCCCGCTTACTGGGACGATCGCATGGCCGTAAACCTGCGCCATCTGTTTTTCGCGGCGCAGGCAGCGGTCCCCGCCATGCGGCGTGCGGGCGGCGGCGTGATCCTGAACTTCGGATCGATCAGCTGGCACCTCGCCTTACCCGAACTGACCCTGTACCAGACCGCCAAAGCCGCGATCGAGGGACTGACCCGCAGCCTGGCGCGCGACCTTGGCCGCGACAATATCCGCGTCAACACCATCGTTCCGGGCAATGTCAAAACCCCGCGCCAGATGAAATGGTACACGCCCGAGGGGGAGGCGGAAATCGTTTCGGCCCAATGTCTGGATGGGCGTATCATGCCCGTGGACGTCGCCGCACTGGCGATGTTCCTGGCGTCGGACGATGCGCGCTACTGCACCGGCCATGATTATTTCATCGATGCCGGCTGGCGCTGACATGAGCGGCGTCGAACCGCGCAGCGTACTGAGCGTCGGTGCGACACTGGGCGAAGGCCCGGTCTGGGTCGCGCGCGACGCCGCCCTCTGGTTCGTCGATATAAAGGGCCAACGCATCCATCGCTTTGACCCCGAACTGGACGTAGCGCGCAGCTGGGCGACGCCCGGACAGGTCGGCTGGGTCTTGCCGACAAACGACGGGCTGTTTGCTGTAGGGTTGCAATCGGGCATCCATCGTTTCGATCCTGCCAACGCCAGCTTCACGCTGCTGCATGCGCCCGAAGCCCACTTGCCCGGCAATCGTCAGAATGACGCCTGCGTGGCGCCGGACGGAGCCTTGTGGCTTGGGTCGATGGACGATGCGGAGCAGGACGCCAGTGGCCGTTTCTACCGCTATCATCAGGGTCGTTGCGTCGAAACCGGCCTGCCCCCGGTATCGATCACCAACGGTCCCGCCCTCTCCCCCGACGGCCGCATACTCTATCACACCGACACATTGGGCAAACGCATCTGGAGTTCCACTTTGGACGATGACGGCGCGGTGCGCGACACCAGCCTGTTCGTCCAGATCGAGGAGGATGCGGGCTACCCCGACGGTCCGACCGTGGACGCCGAAGGCTGCCTGTGGACGGGTCTCTTTGGCGGGTGGGCCGTGCGGCGCTATGATCCGGCCGGCGCATTGATACGGGAAATCCGTTTTCCCGTCGCGAACATCACCAAAATCGCCTTTGGCGGCGACGACCTGTCGGTGGCTTATGCGACCACCGCGCGCAAGGGGCTGGACGAAAAGGCGCTTGCCGCACAGCCGCTGGCGGGCGATCTATTCGCCTTCGATCCGGGCGCCACCGGACTGCCGGGGTTCCACGCCAGCGTTTAATATCTACGATAGAAAAATCAGGAAGGATGCAGGACGATGAATGAGGGGAGCGCCGAGAAGGTCAACATGGCCTTTATCGCCGCCATTGTTGCAGTCGCGACGATCGGTGGCTTCATGTTCGGCTATGATTCCGGGGTCATCAACGGCACCCAGAAAGGTCTGGAGGCCGCCTTCGACCTGGGCAAGCTGGGCATCGGTATCAACGTCGGCGCGATCCTGGTCGGCTCGTCCATCGGTGCGTTCATGGCGGGCCGCATGGCCGACCTCATCGGACGACGCGGCGTCATGATGCTCGCTGCCGTCCTCTTTCTGGTCAGCGCGCTGCTGGCCGGAGCAGCCGGTTCGTCCGCCATCTTCATCTTCGCCCGTATCATCGGTGGCCTTGGCGTCGGCGCGGCCAGCGTCATTTCGCCTGTCTACATCTCCGAAGTCACCCCCGCCGCCGTGCGTGGCCGCCTGTCCAGCATTCAGCAGGTGATGATCATCACTGGCCTGACCGGAGCGTTCGTCGCCAATTTCGTGCTCGCGCGCTATGCGGGCGGTTCGACCGCGCCACTGTGGCTCGACTATCCCGCCTGGCGCTGGATGTTCTGGTTGCAGGCTATCCCTGCCGCCATCTATCTGGTCGCACTGATCTTCATTCCCGAAAGCCCCCGCTATCTGGTCGCACGCGGCCGCGATGCCGAAGCGGAAGCCGTGCTGACCCGCCTGTTTGGCCCGCTGGAAGCAGCCCGCAAGGTTGCCGAAATCCGTGCCAGCCTGGCTGCCGATCATCACCGCCCCACGATGCGCGACCTGATCGATAAGACCAGCGGCAAGATTCGCCCGATCGTCTGGACCGGCATCGGCCTGGCGGTGTTCCAGCAACTGGTCGGCATCAACGTCGTCTTCTATTATGGCGCAACCTTGTGGGAAGCGGTCGGCTTTTCAGAAGATAATGCGCTTCAGATCAACATCCTGTCGGGCGTCCTGTCGATCGGCGCGTGCCTGGGTACGATCATGATGGTCGATCGCATCGGACGCAAACCTTTGCTGCTCGTCGGTTCGGCGGGCATGGCCGTGACGCTGGCCGTCGTCGCCTATGCCTTTTCCACTGCGATCACTGGCGCGGACGGCGCGGTCAGCCTGCCGGGGCATAACGGCCTGATGGCCCTGATCGCCGCCAACCTTTATGTCATCTTCTTCAACCTCAGCTGGGGTCCGATCATGTGGGTCATGCTGGGCGAAATGTTCCCCAACCAGATCCGTGGATCGGGTCTGGCCGTCGCAGGCTTTGCGCAGTGGATCGCCAATGCGGCAATCTCGGTCAGCTTCCCCGCGCTCGCCGTGTCGCCGGGGCTGGTGTTCACCTACACCGGCTACGCCCTGTTCGCGGCAATCTCCTTCTTCTTCGTGCGCGCCATGGTGCATGAAACCAAGGGGCGCGAGCTGGAAGACATGGAGGGCTGAGCAACAGCATGATTAAATTGAAAGCGGGAGCGCTGGAGGCGGCGCTCTCGCCCGACATGGGCGGCGCGTTGCTCTGGCTCACATCGGGCGGCATCGACCTGTTGCAGCGCGCGCCCGGTGATGGGCATGATCCGCTGCTGACGGCCAGCTTCCCGCTGGTGCCCTATGCCAACCGCATCGCCCATGGCCGCTTCACCTTCGACGGACAGTCCCACAAGCTGCCCCGTAATTTCGGCGATCATCCGCACAGCATCCACGGCAATGGCTGGCAGTCGAAATGGGCGGCGCAGGATGTCGCCAGCGACAGTGTGAACTTAGCACTAGATCACATGGCGGATGCTGCATGGCCCTGGGACTATGGGGCACAGCAGCACGTCCTCCTGACGCCCGATGCCCTGACGCTGCGGCTGACGGTCACGAACCGCAGCGATCGCGCCATGCCGGTCGGCCTTGGCTTCCACCCCTATTTCCTGGCCGACGCGGACACCCGTCTGACGTTCGACGCCGCCAGCCTTTGGCTCTCCACGCCCGACATGCTCCCCGACCGCGAAGTCGCTGCCGACACACTGGGCGACTGGTCGCGCGGCGGGGTCGTGCCCGGCGACAGCCTCATCGACAATGTCTATGGCGGCTGGACCGGCAGCGCCCTTATTCAGCGCGGCGGCGGCACCCGCCTGACCCTGACGGCGCAAGGCGCGGACTGGCTGCACGTCTATCGCCCACCCAACGCGACGCATTTCTGCGTGGAACCGGTCACGCACATGCCCGACGCCCTCAACCTGTCTGAGGGCATGGAAAGCCTGCTGCCGGGAGCACATCGCAGCCTGTCGATGACCATCGCCATCGGCAAATCGGACGAGACGCTTCCGAATGGCGACGAATTATCCTAAGCTGCCTGAAATCAGCCGCTAGAGGATAGCCGATGCAATTTTTGCGGACAGCCTTTTGGGTCGTTATCGCCGTCGCCCTCGCCTTTTTCTGCATGGCGAATTACGTCCCCGTCACCGTGCGCCTGTGGGGCGACATGGTTATGGAAACCAAGCTGCCGGTCCTGTTGATCGGCGCATTCCTGCTGGGTGCGTTGCCCTTCTGGGTCATGGCGCGCGCCACCCGCTGGCGCATGCGTCGGCGGCTGGACAGTACCGAACGCGCGCTTGTCGCCGCAACCGCGTCAGCCGCGCCCACCGTCCCCGCCTTCACACCCATGACGACGCCTGACGTCACCCCATTACCCGACCAGCCCATTTCCCCGACCAGCCCAGCAGGACCGCTATGACCAGCCCCATCTATGTCGCCATCGATACGCCCGACCTTGCCAAGGCGCAGGATCTGGCCCGGCAGGTGCGACATCATGTGGGCGGCCTGAAACTCGGCCTCGAATTTTTCTGCGCTAACGGCCATCATGGCGTGCATGAAATGATGAAGTTCGACCTGCCGATCTTCCTTGATCTCAAGCTGCACGACATCCCCAACACCGTGGCCAAAGCGGTCCAGTCACTTCATGTGCTGGAACCGGCTATCCTGACAGTCCATGCCGCCGGTGGCCGCGCGATGCTGGAGGATGCCAAAGCCGCCGCTGGCGTGAATACCAAGGTCGTCGCCGTGACGGTCCTGACCAGCCTGGACGATGCCGACCTGCTGGACGTCGGCGTCGGTGGCAAAGCGCAGGATCAGGTACGCCGCCTCGCCGACCTCGCCCAAAGCGCGGGCCTGGACGGCATCGTCTGTTCGGGCGAGGAAGTCGCCATGGTCAAGGAAAGCTGGCCCGACGGCTTTTTCGTGGTGCCCGGCGTGCGCCCCGCCGGTGGCGCAATGGGCGACCAGAAGCGCGCCGTGACGCCTCGACAGGCGCTCGATCGCGGCGCGTCGATCCTGGTCGTCGGACGCCCCATCAGCATGGCCGAAAACCCCGACTTCGCCGCGCGGGAAATAGAGGCGACCCTCTAAACCGTTTCGGGCCGCTCATCGCTCGCAAAGAAATGCTGGATAACATCGCGCGCCAGCCGGGCGGGGCGCAACGTGCTGGCGTCCACGCAACACCAGCTGGATTTCACTTCGGCCAGCACATCCTCGCCACGCCGGATAATCGTCTCATAAAATGCCCGCGCGCCCTGCACCTTTTCCAACAGGACCGTCGCGATGACGTCATCGTCCAGAAAAGTGGGCTTGCGGTACGTGATCTCATGCTTGAGCGCGACCCACATATGCTGGGCCACCGCTTCGGCGGGCGCCAGCGCGCGCCAGTGGTCCAGCACTGCCGCCTGCACCCATTTCAGATAGCTGGCATTGTTGACATGACCCATGAAGTCGATGTCATCGGCGGCTATGCCGACCGGATAATTATGGGGAATCGCGTTACTCACAGACATGTCAATAACAGGTCGGCAGCCACACAGATAGGCTTTTGCGGCAATTCGCGATGAAATGAGGGCGGCCACACGCCGCCCCCACCCTTAAATTTCGATCAGAAACGCCAGCCGACGCTTGCGACAACCTGATGCCGGTCGGTGTCGATGTCGAACTCCCGGCTGGTTGCGCCGTCCATGTAATCAATATGAGCGCTGTCATATTTGGAATAGCGATATTCGACCTTGGCAAAGGTGTTGGCGTTGATCGCGCGTTCCACGCCGCCGCCGATGCGCCAGCCGTCCAGCTTGAAAGCCGTGTCGGTGGTCTGGTTCGTATCACCGGCCAGCACGTTCAGCTTGGTGTTCGTATAACCGCCCTTTACATAGACCAGCGTTGTTGGGCTGGCGAGAATACCGGCACGGGCGCCGACATACAGGTCGCGGCCCTGGCTTACGCGCCCGAAGCCGAACTGGTCGGTCAGGTCGGACCGATCGCTCTTGGCGGTGGAGTCGGTAAATTCGCCCTCGACGCCAACGACCGCGCTGCCCAGATTGACGTCATACCCAGCGCCTACGCCATACAGCAGCCCGTCGATCGACTGGTCATCCCGGTCGTTATTATTGTCGACCTTGCTGCCTGCGCCGACATGGTCATAACCTAAAATGGCTTCAACACGAGGACCGGTGAAGGTGGGTGCGCTATCCTGCGCGAAAGCTGGAGCAGCGGCGATCGTTGCGCCGGCGAGAAGGGTTGCGACCATCATCTTATTCATTGTTTTGACTCCGTTGTCATTCACCCCGCAGGGTAGGAGGCTCAAAGCAGCCCAGCCCTGTCAGTTGCATGAACGGGAGATAAACATTTGAATATGTTGCATTAAGGTCACAAAATCGGATCGGCTCGTCTGGCTTATGTGCGCCACTGACGACGAAGCGTGGGAATGGATTTCAACACTCCACCACGTTGACGGCCAATCCGCCCAGCGACGTCTCCTTATATCGGCTGGCCATATCCTCACCGGTCTGACGCATCGTTTCGATCACCGCGTCCAGGCTGACGATGTGCCTCCCGTCACCCTGAAGCGCCAGATACGCCGCATTGATCGCCTTTACCGCGCCCATCGTGTTCCGCTCGATACAGGGGATCTGCACCAGTCCGCCGATCGGGTCACAGGTCAGGCCCAGATTATGCTCCATGCCGATCTCTGCGGCATTTTCGATCTGGCCATTGGTCCCGCCCAGCACCGCCGCCAGCCCCGCCGCCGCCATCGAACATGCAACGCCCACTTCACCCTGACATCCCATTTCGGCCGCCGATATGGACGCCCGCTTCTTATAGAGAAAGCCGATTGCCGCCGCCGTCAGCAACAGCCGATGCTCCCCGTCCCGGTCGGCCCCCGGCACGAAGCGGCGATAATAATGCAGCACCGCCGGAATCACCCCGGCCGCGCCATTGGTCGGCGCCGTAACCACCCGACCGCCTGCCGCATTTTCCTCGTTAACGGCCAGCGCGAACAGGCTGACCCATTCGAAAATCTGCGCCGGACCCAGCGCATCCTGCTGCAACCGCAACCGCTGGTGAATGGCGCGGGCGCGCCGCCGCACCTTCAATCCGCCGGGCAACAGCCCCTCCTGCAGCAGCCCACGATCGATCGATGCGGACATGGCGTCGATCACGCTGTCCAGAAACGCCTCGGTCTCCGCCTGCGTTCGCCACGCCCCTTCGTTGCGCAGCACCAGCGTCGCGATGCTCAGGCCACTTGCCTCGCCCTGTTCCAGCATCTCCACGCCGGATGAGAAGGGATAGGACTGGACGATATTATGGCCAACGGGCAAATCGCTGGCGATCGATCCGGGCAGTACCGCCCCACCGCCGATCGAATAATAATCCTGGACCTGTGGATCGTCCTGTCCCTCGAACCAGGCGGAAAAGCGCATGCCATTGCTGTGCGCTTCCAGAAACTCGCCCTTATGAAAGAGGAGGTCGGTCGCTTCGTCGAACACCACCCATGCGTCCTTCCCGCTCGCCCAGCCAATGCGGTGGTCGGCGCGAATGGCGGCCAATATGGCGGGGATGCCGTCCGGGTCCACCCCCTCGGGCCGATAGCCTGACAGGCCCAGCAG
Organism: Sphingobium sp.; assembly: GCF_049304695.1. GTDB lineage: Bacteria > Pseudomonadota > Alphaproteobacteria > Sphingomonadales > Sphingomonadaceae > Sphingobium. The sequence goes on along the minus strand of NZ_JBAQOK010000020.1, from coordinate 51,252 downwards.
GATCGCACTGTCGGTTGCATGGCCATGGCCGGTCAGCGCCAGCGATCCATAAAGGTCGCACTGCACCCTTATCGGCTGGGCAGGCAACGATTCCATGAAAATCCTTGCCGCCCGCATCGGCCCGACCGTATGCGAACTGGACGGGCCTATGCCGATGGTAAACAGGTCGGTGATGCTGATCGCAGCGGCGGCGTCCAGGCGGGACTTGGTCACGTCAATAATCCTTCGACACGCGCACGTTCGCGCTTTCCCGGCCCAACGTAGAGATCGCCGCCAGCAACGACAGCCACCGTGTGACCTGATATTCCATCCGCGTGGCCGAATAGCCCTGCCCGTCGGTAATCAGTTCGACATAGGTTTTGCGCGTCAGATATTTGCCCGCCGCGATCGACGTCCCCTGCCCCTGCGTCGGATCGGCGGCGATGATGCGCAGCCGGTCCAGCCCCGCCGCCTTGCGCACAGCGTTGATAGGGTCCAGCCCGCCGCTGCCCTGCAACGATCCAACGGCGGACGCGAGTTGCAACGCTTCGGGCGCGGACAGGTTGGTGATCGACGTGCCGAACAGGATGCGCGACAGCAGTTCGTCCTGTGGCAAAGCGGGCACGCTGTTGAACGTGATGTCCGGCTTCAATCCCGTTCCGCCGACATGGATGGTCGCGCTCAAATCATTGACGTTGGCTTCGGCGTCGATGTCCAGCGTGGGGTTGGTCGGCGTGCGCCCATCGAACTGGATGCGCCCTTCGCGCAGGTCGAAGCGACGCCCCGCAAACTCATATCCACCCCGCACCAGTTCGGCGCGGCCCGCGATCGCAGGTGCAGTCACCGTGCCGCCAATGTCCAGGTCCGCGCGCCATTCGCTGTCCAGCCCCAACCCCGTGACGGTCAGCCGATTGCGCGCCCGCGCCTTGATCGCCAGCGCCCATGGCACATTGGTACGCACAGGCGCATATTCTTCGCCACGACGGTTCACCTCCGTCACGCGCAGTTCGGGAATGGAGGCTACGGCAGCAGCGCGGCCCATCGTAAAACGGCTACGGTTGAGTAGCAGATCACCGCCGATCGTCCCGCCGACGCCGGTGGATCGCAATGTCACCGGCCCAGTCACGGTCGCGGCAATATCGTCCCGCTCCAGCAGCGCGGCATTGTCCGCCTGAAACGCAAGGTCCATGCCCACGCCGCCGATGCCGTTGAAGGTGAAGCTGCCCGTCCCGCTGACACCCCCGCCATTTTGCGCGGTCGCGGCAAAGCTGGAAATGACCAGTTGCGCGCCCGAAAAGCGCCCCCGCGCCTTGACGCCGCGCAGCCGCATGCCCGTCACCGGGCTGTTGATCGTGGCATTATCGGTCGCCAGCACGCCGCTGATAACCGGCTGGCCCAGCGTTCCGCGCATATCCGCCGACACGCCGACCGGCCCGCCAATATCGACAATCTCCACGCCGGTCAGCCGCCAGAGCGTATCGGCCGCGCCATTATAGCGTAGTTGCGCGAAGAAGGGCGCAGCGTTCAACCGCTGGACCACGCCACCTTCACGGCCAAGCGGGTTAAGCAGCGCCTGCGCCCGCCCGATCGTCTTGCCTTCCGACACAAAGATCATGCGCATCGCCAGCCGCTCCGCCGTCAGCGCGGCGTTCACGCCGACATCGACGGGCCGGGAACTCAACGACAGGCCAGACCGCGACAGTCCTCTGATGCGCAATTCCGCCTTGCCAGTCGGCAATCCTCCCCGAGGCTGCACGTAGCTCAATGACCCCGTCGCCGATCCACCCAGACCCAGATTGTCATATCCAATATCAAGCAGCGACAGCGGCAACTTCTCCAGCCGCGCCTCGACATGCACCGAAGCGCTGCCCAGTTCGCCCGCCAGTTGCAGCGAACCGCCGGCGTAGCGAATGGTCGCGGGCGACAGTCGCCAGCCATCCTCCGTCCGCGTCAGCAACGCCGCGCGACTCAGGCGAATGGGCCGCTTGTCGATCGTCCCGCTCGCGCTCACCCGCACGCTGTCGGTATCGACCTGCGCCTCGCCCTGCACATCGAATATCCGCCCACGCTGCCCCGCCAGGCTACCGCGCACCACGCCCTTGCCATCGACCAGATCGGCATTGGCAGCAAAGCGCCCCAGCAACAGCCCGCCGACCCGCAATCCGCGCGCCTGCATCGTGGCGGTCACGCTCGTGCCAGCGGGATCGAGCAAGATGGTCGCGTCCAGCGATCCCCGCCGCATCGCGATGACCGTCGGCCCGTCGAAGCTGGCGTCATTGGCGGTCAGCTTCAACTGCACCTGCTGCACCGTCCCGACAGGTTTCAGCGCGACAAAGCCCGTGACCGGCCCGTTAACCGCCAACTGCCCATCCAGCCCGCCCGGCACCGGACGAATATCGCCACTGGCACTCACCCCCGACACGTCGATCCGCGCAACGCGAATGACCGCCTGCCCGCCCTGCGGCAACAGGATGACGCCCCTGCCGGTGAACGGACCCAGCGTCGATCCACCTTCCGCGACATAACTGTATCCGGCGGCATCGGGGATCAAATGTGCATGCACGTTGCGCAGGCCGAGCGCGTTCATCGGTTGCGCCAGCGTGACGTCGATCGTGGGCCGCTCGATCTTCCCGTCCAGAGTCAGCCGCACCGGCCCATATTGCTTATGCCGCCCGCTGCCTTCCAGATGCAGCGTCTCGTCGCGATGCCGCACGCCACTCCCTGCCAGCGTCAGCAATGGCGAATCCACACGCAAATTCGTCAGCGCAACTTCGCCCCCTGCCTGCAATGTCAGCCCGCTCCGCACGGTCGGCAAGCCACCGCCCAGCGTGCGCAGGAAATCATTGTCCAACCGCCGCACCCGCGCCATCGCATTGCCGCTCAGGCCAAACGCGCCGTTCGCCCCCGGCACCGCACGCAATTTGGACGTCAGGTCGACGATGCCCAGCCCGCGAATGGCCAGTCCCTGTATCTGCCCGTCCAGCCCGACATCATATCGCCCGGTCTTAAGGTCGGCGAGCAGGATCAGCTTTCCACGCAACTTGTCGGATCGCACCTGCATCGGGTTGCTGACGATCTGCTGCCCCTTCAACTGAAGCACGCCATCCAGCGCAAAATTGCGCACGATCCCCTCGACCAGATCGCCCTGCCCCGTCAGGCGCGCAGCGCGCAGCCGCAACGGAATAATCGCCGGACCATTGCGCGCAGCCCGCCCCTTGCCGTCCATACGCACGCCGCTGATGACGGTCTTGCCAAACGCCAGTTCGCGCGCCGTCACCAGATATTCATAGCCCGGCGTCGCAAACGGCCCGTCCAGCCGGACCTTGGCAACGACATCCCGCCCCTGCATCGTCTTGAGCAACGCCTGCGGACGCGCCAGCTTCGCCGTGACCAGCAGATTGTCCAGCGCATTGTTGCGCAGGTCTATCGCCCCGTCCGCGTCCATATCGATCGCAGCCGACCGCAGCCAGAGCCGCCCGTCGATTACCCGGTCTACCATCGTCCCGCTGATGCGCACGCCCAAGCGCGGCGCGGCCAGACGCGCGATTAGCCCATTACCCGCAATCGCCGATCCCTCGATCGACCCGCGCGCGGAATAGGCGCCACCGCGCGCCGCCAGCATCATTTCGGCGGCTGGCCTGGCATCCAGCGTCGCCGACAGGCGGCCGTCCCATTTGCTCCAACTACCGCGCCCGCCGATGCGCAGGTTCGCGTCCTGCCGCAATCCCGCCATCGCCGCCAGCACGCCGCCCTTGGGCGCATTCACCGTCACGTCCAGCCGGAACCTGTCCTGATCGGGCCGACTGTCGAGCGCGATGGTCAGCGCATCGTCCCCATCGATCACACGCGCCGTCAGGTCGATGATCGCCCGCCCGCCACGAATATCGGCGTCGCCGCTCAATGTCGCCTGCTGCGCCCGCCCCGACACGCCTGACGCAATGGTCAGGCGTCCTACGGAAAACTGCATCAGCCTCATGTCGAATCCGGGCAATATCGCCCCTTGCCGCTGGCTGGGGTTGAGCTTTGGCAATTTATCCAGCGTCGCCGTCGGGATCACCAGCCGGTCGATGTCCAGCCGCTTATAGGCCCAGGCGAACGGCCACCAATCCAGTTCGACGCGCGGCGCATGAAAGAACCGCCCACTCGCATCCGACAGCGTCAGGTTGCGCAGCACCGCCTTGCGGTAAATGCTCCCGTCGATCCGCTCGACATCGATATGCAGGCCCGATGGCGGCTTGATCGTACCAATGCGCGACACCAGAAAGCGATGCCCCGACCCGGTATCCAGCCACATCAGCGCACCCGCCACGATCAGGATCGCACCGACCAAAAGGCCAAGCACCCAGCGCTGCCAACGCCCGTCCCATGCCCGACGACGCGGTGGCACGGCGGCGGCTTTTGGCATATCCTCGTCCATCAAAATGCCTGCCCCAGGGAGACATAGACGGCGATCTTCGGGTCGCCCGACTGCGGATTGACAGGCGTGCCCACGTCGATACGGATCGGGCCAAAGCTGCTGTAATAGCGCAAGCCAAGCCCGGTCCCGATGCGCAGGTCGCGAAAGCGCGGCAGGAAAGTGGTGGAGATATTCCCCGCATCCACGAACGGCACCACGCCGAAATTCCCGAAACGCACTCGCGCCTCCAGCGAAAATTCCGCCAGGCTCTTGCCGCCCACCGGCTTGTCGTCCGGGCCATAACGCGGTCCGATCGCCTGATAGCCGTAGCCGCGCACCGACCCGCCACCGCCCGCATAGAAACGCCGCGAAGGCGCGATCTGGTCCACCGTCGATCCCAATATCGTCCCGAACCGCGATCGAGCGGCGATCACGACCTTTTCGCCCACTGGCTGATAAAGGCTGCCATCCACCTGCACCTTGGCATAGCCGAACGTCGTGTTCTGGAACGACAATTCCGGGCTGAGGCGTCCGCCCAGTCGAAAGCCCTTGGTCGGATTGAGCAAATCGTCGCTACCATCGTAGGTCAGGCTGAGCGGGATCGCGCCTATCAGGAACGTGCGCCGCGCCCCGCCCGAAAACGCATCCGCCTCATCCGACGCGATCAGCTCCGCGCCGAACCGCCATACCCAATTCTTCTGGAACAATATATTGGTCTGCCGCTCCAGCCCGCCCGACAGCGTGACGGTCCGCGCGTCATAGGCATCGCGGCGAATATTGCTGACCGACACCAGTCCCGTCAGCACATTGTCGCGCCGGTGGAAATTGTTGCGGCGATAGGTGAAGGACGCGGTCTGCTCCTGCGTCCCCACCACCCCGCGCACCGTCACCGCGCCTTCGGGCGGGAACAGGTTGCGATGCTGCCAGCTAAGTTGCGCGCGATAGCCCTCACCCGTGCCATAGCCCAGTTCGCCAGCGATCGTGCGCAGCGGAGCAGGACGCAGATCGACGGCCAGATCGACATGCTCGCCATCGCCTGCATCCCTGGGCTTCAGGCTGACCGAGGACACCAACCCGGTTGCTACGATTGCGCGGCGCAAATCCTCGACATCCGACGCCATATAAGTGTCGCCCCGTTTGAAACGGGCAATCTCCGCCACATGTCTGGCGTCGAAGAGGCGGTCGTCGCTCATCACGATCGCCCCGAAACTGCGATAGCCGCCGGGCGTCACGATGATGTCCAGATCGCCTTTGCGCTCCTCATGGTCGATGCGCACTTCCGGCTCGTCCACCCTGGCGAAGGGAAAGCCATTGTCGAGCAGCGCTGTCGTCAATGTGTCGCGTGCGGCCAATATGACGTCGGCGTCGACCGGATCGCCCGGCTTGGGCGGGAACGCCTCACGCAGCTTTGGCTCCCGCTCGCCGGTTTCGGCAAGCCCGGTAACGTCCACCGTATCGAGCAGATATTGCGTCCCCGGCACGATGACGAACGTCACGGCCAGTTTGTCACCGCCAGTGGGCGGTGGCGCGACTCCCCCCCGAATCCGCGCCGCATAATAGCCCTTGGCCCGCAACAACGTGTCGAGCAGGTCGCTATCTTCTTTCACGCGACGGTTGATCTGGGCGAGGTTGGCAGACTTGCCCTGCCCCTGACGCAGAGCCGACAATTGGTCGAATCGCGCGGAGAAGGACGCGTCCGCAATGCCATCGATCCCGCTCAGCCTAACTGTATAGCGCCGCTCCTCCCCCGTGTCGGCGAAGGCCGCCACATCCTCGACCGCCTCGTCGGGACTGGCCGTCTCGGGCGCTTTGTCAGCAGTGGCCGCCTGCACATCCACCGAATCCTCGGGCAATGGCACCACGCTATCGGCCTGCCCCATGTCGGGCCAGTCCAGCCCGATGTCCGGCATCGCGTCGAGCGGTTGGTCCACCTGCGCGGCAGGATCGGGCGTGACTGCGGTGGGCGAAGGTGCGGGCGACGATGGAGCCGGGCCAGCCGTCTGCCCTTGTGCGCCACAAGGAAGGGCGAACAGCAACGGGGCCAGAATAAGCCGGGCGGCGTGCGGGCGGCCAGAAGTGCGGCATACTGTCCGCAAACCATGGGTCATCGCAACGGTTTAGACCAAATATGGGCGATAGCGCCAGCCTGTAAAAGCGTGTGCGTCTGGCTTAAAAGGCGGTGTGCAACCGATCCAGCAGAGCACGGGCGGGGTTGGCGTCCGGCACGCTCGCCGGGCACAGCATCATGTCCATGCGATCCTGTAACCGACCGACGCGATCATAAAGTTCCTGGCTTCCCTCGATCAACGAACGGGCAGCGAACGGGAAACCGTTGGACAGCGCGGTGTCCGTCTCTGCCGCACGACCCAGACGATATTTGTCGTCCGCCAGATCCGCGTCGCCAATTTCGCCGCGCTGCCAGGCGCGCTGGCTCAATAGCCAGGCGATGATGTGCATCAGCCGCGTCGTGACTTTCAGCGATTCGCAGGCAAAGGATACCCTGCGCAATGGATCGGCAATCCCGTCATCCAGCGCGCTGCCGCCATCGAAATAAGAGCGCGCTTCATCCGCCATGATCATGGCCTCCAGATAAAGGCCATCTACCAGCCGACGATGAAGGCCACGATCGAGAAAGGTTGCGCTTTGCATCGACCCTGCCTTGCACATTATCGCAATCTTGTCAGGCCCATTGGCGGCACCATGCCCGCCCCTGTCCCATTCGGGATCAGTTACCGCGCCATTAACCATAAAAGGCTGTGAGGCGGTCAGGCGATGATGTCGGGGACCAGCGCGTCTTCGAGTTGGGCTATCTCGTCGCGCAGCCGCAACTTGCGCTTCTTGAACCGGGCGATCTGCATCTGGTCGCCCCCGCCGCTGACCGCCAGAGCAGCGATCGCGCTGTCGAGATCGCGATGTTCGACGCGCAGCAACTCCAGTCGGCGCATGATGTCTTCCCGGCTCATCGCGCGCCCTTTTCCCGACCCATCAATTCCATGACGCTATGGATAGCCGGGTCGCCCGCTGCGAGCCATCGCAAAATTTCCAGCAGATCGTCGCAAAGCGCGAATCTGCGCGAGACATGCTCCAACTTTCATGATCTACTTCGTCATCCATCACCCCTCGTAAGGAGAATGTCATGGAAAGTAGCCATACCTCTGCCCTTTCAGCTAAACATGCCGGCCTTGATGCCCGAATCAAGGCGGAGACGAGTCGGCCCATGCCCGACGCCATTCTCGTGGCTTCGCTCAAAAAGCAGAAGCTGCGGTTGAAGGAAGAAATATCGGCGCAACATTGACGCCGATCCGCGCTTGAAGGGAAGAGGTCGGGATCGATGGCGAAAGACCGTCGATCCGGCCGTCCCAGCGCTTCGATGCATAAAGAAGGATGTCCTTCCCGCCCGTTCGCGATGAATAGGGACTGAGCAAAGTCGAAGCCCCGTATCGACGCATCAGGCAGATGCGTCTTGGCTACGACAGGCTATTGCATAATCCCCAAATCGTCTGAAATCATTGGCTCCCAAACGCAATCACCGACGCGGCGATCTGCCCGCCAACGGTCGCAGATAATCAGGCATCATCGGTTGCTCGGCACCACTCGACACCGGCTTGCGCGCCAGTTGCGGATCGATCGGGGTGTCGAAGGTCACACCGACCTTGTCCCCCCGCGCCCACGCGACGCTGGCCGATACCCGGCCGATTCCGCGCAGGTCGAACTGGACCTTTGTATCTGCAGGCACCGCCCGTTCGCAATCGGCCATCAGGCCAGTCGCCGACAGGTTGCGCACCCGCGCCTTGCCCAAAGGGACGCCTTCGGGCGTGCTGAAATTGGTCAACAGAAACAGGCTGTCGCGCGGAGAATTGCGCGCCGGACCTCGATCGTTACCATCCTGCTCATGATTCATGCCAACGACCCAAATTATAATGTGACGCTGCATGATCTAGCCATGGGGAATGGAAAAAAGGTTAATCGTCGCGGGAGATCTTTTCCTGCCGCTCATGCCGCTCCTGCGCTTCGACCGTCATCGTCGCGATCGGCCGTGCTTCCAGCCGACCCAGCGAAATCGGCTCGCCCGTCACTTCGCAATAGCCATATTCGCCATCGTCGATCCGGCGTAGCGCCGCTTCGATCTTGGAAATCAGCTTGCGCTGCCGGTCGCGGGTGCGCAGTTCGATCGACCAGTCGGTCTCGCTCGACGCCCGGTCATTGAGGTCAGGCTCGCGCAGCGGCTCGTTCTGCAGGACAGCGAGCGTGCCTTCCGCCTCGCTCAATATCTGCTTCTTCCAGTCCAGCAGGCGCTGTCGGAAATATTCCAGCTGCACCGGATTCATGAACTCTTCGTCTGAAGACGGCCGATAATCCGCAGGAAGGGACACAGTCGATTTGGGCGGCTTTTCACCGTCTTTATCGGAATTCAATACCGATGCCATTTGGCTCTCCGACTCGAAGGGTTCCGGCACGTAACTGTCCGGCCGCCCAAGACTTTTCATTAGTCGCGCCTCATAGCCATCGGCGCAGGGAGGCACAAGCGCGCAATGGGCTTACGGGCGCCTGCCCCGCTCCATTTTTTCGCACCCCCCTGCCGCGCTTTTACAGCTCACGCTTTTACATACAGGCCAGGAGTCGTTCCATAGTGGGACGTTAACCATATCGCTTGATGCAAAGGGCGGATTTTCCTCGACTTGCCCCCCACATTCGGGGTTAACGCCATTGCAGTTAACGCTTTCTTTTGCGTTCTATCGCATAGGAAGTTCCCACCGGCCAGTTACTGGATAACGCCAGCATCGGGTCAGGGGGGCAACAATAAAAGAGTGGAACCTATGTCGGTACGAATGGCATTGGCTAAATTGTGCGCCTGCACTTGTGGCGGAGCGATCATTGGCGGGGGCGCCGTGCATGTTGCCGAAAGCGCGCGGCCGGCGGTGGTTCACAGCAACAAGAGCGTGAAGGCCGCGCCCAAGCGCTATGCCGCCCGCACCGTCAAGCGCAAGGTGGTGCGCACGGTCACGTCCTGCGCGCCGCAGACGGTGACGGTGACCACCCGCTCCGGTCCCATTCCCTTGCCAGCCCCCCTGCCTGCACCGATGGCTGAAATGCCGATGATGTCGGGCGGCGGCGGCGCTGTACCTGTCGTCATGGGCGGCAGCGGCGGCTTTGGCGGCGGCGGGTTCATGGGCGGATTCTTCGGCGGCAGCGGCGGGGGAGGCGGCGGCGGTTCGGTCATCATCTCCTCGACCAGCAGCTCGACCGGCGGCATCAGCAGCTCGACCAGCTCGACCACGGGCGGCGTTTCCACCTCCACCGGCGGGGTGTCCACTTCGACGGGCGGCGTATCGACATCGACCGGCGGCGTATCCACGTCCAGCGGCAACGTTTCGACGTCCAGCGGCGTCTCGACCTCCAGTGGCAACGTGTCCACCTCCAGCGGTAACGTGACGTCGTCCAGTTCCACATCCAGTTCGACGTCATCCAGCACGTCGTCCTCGACCAGCACATCGTCCAGCACCTCCTCCTCGTCGAGCACATCGTCGTCCTCGTCGGGCGGCACATCGACCAGCACGGGCGGCACGGACGTTCCTGCGCCGCCGATGGTTCTGCTGTTCGGCGCGGCCGCCGCAGCGCTCATCGCCCGTCGCAAATTCGCCGACCGCAAGGCACAAAAGGCGGCCTGACCTCGCATCACAATGCCAGATAAAAAGGGCGGCGCTGGATATCCAGCGCCGCCCTTTTTCATGCCTCCAAACCCGATCAGCTTTGCGCGATGATCTTCTCGATTTCCGGCACCGGATGATTGGACAGATCCTTGGCGATCTCGCCCACCAGCCGGTCCGACACCGCCTTGTGATAATGTTTGCGCATCTCTCCCAGCGTATTGGGCGACGCGACGATAATCAGCTTCTCATAATCATTGGCCAGCGCCCCGCGCTTCAACATATCCGCCGCTTCGGCCGCAAAGCGCTGCTCCTCCAGCACATGATAGTCGTTCTCGCCCATCGTGCCGGATGCAGTGCCAGTCGATGACGATTGCCCCGCCTTGTCCGACGCTTGGTCCAGATGCGCGGGATTATCCTGCATCTTGACCGTTTCAGTTTCCAGATTGGGATGAGTCGCATCCCCCTTGTTGCGGAAGAACAGCATCTTGCGGCCATCGGCCACCAGCACCACCGCGTCATGATCGATTTGCATCGCATCCATCCTTTTCGTTTTTGCCATTCTTTCGTTTCTGAAAGATAATCGACCAACGATCCAGCAGCGCACAGGGTTGCGCGGCCCGTCGCACGGCGGCATAGAACCGCCCCATGCATGACATCCGCTTCATCCGCGAAAACCCCGCCGCTTTCGACGCAGGCCTTGCCCGTCGCGGCCTGCCTCCCCTCTCCGGCGAGATCCTTGCGCTCGATGAACAAAGCCGCGCGATCAAGACCGAGTTGCAAACGGGGCAGGCCCGCCGCAATGAAGCGAGCAAACTGATCGGTCAGGCAATGGCCGCCAAGGACATGGCCAAAGCCGAAGCGCTCAAAGCCGAAGTCGCCGCGCTCAAGGAAACCACGCCAGCACTGGAAGCGCAGGATCGCGAGATAGGCGACGCGCTGACCGCCATGCTCGCCGCCATCCCCAACCTGCCCGCCGACGATGTGCCGGAAGGGATGGACGAAGACGCGAACGTCGAAGTCAGCCGCTGGGGAACACGACGCAGCTTCGATTTTACCCCACAGGACCATGCGGAATTCGGCCCAGCGCTGGGCCTCGACTTCGAAGCTGGCGTGGCCTTGTCCGGTGCCCGCTTCACCGCCCTGCGCGGCCCCATGGCCCGCCTCCACCGGGCGCTGGCCCAATATATGCTGGACACCCAGTCCGGCGAAAATGGCTATGAAGAAACCAACCCGCCGCTGCTGGTAAAGGACGAGGCGCTATTTGGCACGGGGCAATTGCCCAAATTCGCCGAAGATCTTTTTTCGACGTCATACTCGCTGGACCTTCCAAAGCTTCAAGCAAATATAAGAAGCGAGTGTGCAGGAAAGTTCGCAAACACGATAACAGAGGACTTGTTCGTCGCTGGGCTTTCTGCGCAAATAAAAGCTAGTAATGATGCTGTCCCGAAGCGATGGCTCATCCCTACCGCCGAAGTCTCCCTCACCAATCTCGTCGCGCAGCAGATCGTGCCCACCGCCAGCTTACCCGTCCGCCTCACCGCGCTCACCCCCTGCTTCCGCTCCGAAGCCGGGTCGGCCGGGCGCGACACGCGCGGTTTCATTCGCCAGCATCAGTTCGAAAAGGTCGAACTGGTCGCCATCTGCACGCCCGAGGAGTCCGAGGCCGAACACGCCCGCATGTGCGCCGCCGCCGAAGGCATCCTGCAAGCGCTCAACCTCCCCTATCGCAAGATGCTGCTCTGCACCGGCGACATGGGCTTTGGCGCGCGCAAGACTTGGGATCTGGAAGTCTGGCTGCCCAGCCAGAACACCTATCGCGAAATCAGCTCCGTCTCCAACTGCGGCGATTTTCAGGCCCGCCGCATGAACGCCCGCTACAGGCCGGAGGGGGAGAAGCAGACCCGCTTCCTCCATACCCTCAACGGTTCTGGCCTCGCCGTCGGACGCACATTGGTCGCCGTGCTGGAAAATTACCAGCAGGCCGACGGCAGCGTCATCGTGCCGGAAGCGCTCGCCCCCTATATGGGTGGGGTGACGCGCCTGACACCAAAAGCTTAGCCGTTCGCCCTGAGCGAAGTCGAAGGGCTTTGCCGAGCGCCAGCGAGGCGAACTTCGCTGCGCTAAGCCGAAGGCTTCGACAAGCTCAGCCCGAACGGAGGTGGTTTAACTATGCGTATCCTGCTCACCAACGATGATGGCGTCCATGCACCGGGCCTTAAGGTGCTGGAGGAAATCGCCCGCTGTTTCTCCGACGACATCTGGATCGTCGCCCCGCATGAGGAGCAATCGGGCGCAGGCCACAGCCTGACGCTCACTCGCCCCTTACGCGTCCACAAACATGGCGACCGGCATTTCAGCGTCACTGGCACGCCCACCGACGCGGTGATGATGGCGATGGGCCATTTGATGCAGGACGCCCGGCCCGACCTCATCCTCTCCGGCGTCAATCGCGGCGCAAATCTGGCCGAAGACGTCACCTATTCCGGCACCGTCGCTGCCGCGATGGAGGGCGCCATTTCCGGCGTCCGCTCGATCGCGCTCAGTCAGGTCTATGCCAAGGAAGGCATGGGCGACGCCGTCCCCTTCGCCGTCGCCCGCGCATGGGGCGAACGGGCGCTGCGCCCGCTGATCGACCTGCCACCCTCGCCGCGCATGTTGTTCAACGTCAATTTCCCCGCGATCGAACCCGAAGCGGTGCAGGGCATCCGCGTCGTGCGGCAGGGCTTTCATGACGTCGACCGCACAAAGATCATCTCCGGCGTCGATCCGCGCGGCTACCCCTATTATTGGTTTGGCCTTGGCACCAGCGACGCCGTGCCGGACGGCAGCGATCTGGCCGCCATCGCACAGGGCTATGTCACCGTCACGCCGCTCCATTACGACCTGACGCAGGACAGCGCTCTGGCCACCACCGCCGCCGCCTTCGCGTCCTGACGATCGGCGCAGCGTCAGGGGATGGCAATCGGCGCGCGTTGCGATAGACCGGACGCATGACGCGCCCGTCCCTCCTGCTGGCCCTGCCCCTGATGCCCCTCGCGCTGACCGCCTGCATCCCCAACCAAGCCGAGCGTTACCCAGCCGCGCCCACACCCGCCCCGTCGCCCCGGCTCGACACTGATGCATCGGGCGTGTCGCTGGCCGAAGCCGAACCGGTCTGGACCGCGCAGCAGGTTGTCGCCAACGCCCGCACCGTCGCTCCCGCCCGCTATGTCGTCCAGCCCGGTGAGACGCTGGGCGGCATCGGCAACCGCACTGGCGCAGGGTCGGACGCCATCGCTCGCGCCAACGCCCTCACCCCGCCCTACGCCCTGCGCGCAGGCCAAAGCCTCGCCATCCCCGGCGGCCGCTATCACAGCGTCGCATCGGGGGAGACGGGCATCGCCATCGCCGCCGCCTATGGCATCCCATGGGGCCGTATCGTCGCCGCCAACGGCATGGCCGCGCCCTACACCCTGCGACGCGGCCAGCGCCTGCTGCTGCCCGACAATGCGTCAACGCCCGCGCGCTCCAGCCTCGAACAGCGCGCCTCCGCCTTTCGCATCGACATTGACGATGTGCTCACCGGTGGCCAGCCAGCGGCGGCGGACGACGCCCCGGTCGCCACCGCCTCCGCCCGCCCCCGCCCCTTGCCCTCCAACATGCCCATCGCTCAGCCAAAGCCCTTCGCCGGGCATTTCCTCTGGCCCGTGCGCGGCCCGATCCTCTCCCGCTTCGGCCCCGGCGAAAGCGGCGCGCGCAACAACGGTATCGACATCGCCGCCCCCACCGGCACGCCCATCCGCGCAGCCTCCGACGGCATCGTCGCTTACGCAGGGGACAAGGTGGCTGTCTTCGGCGGCCTTATCATCCTCACCCATGGCAGCGGCTGGGTCAGCGCCTATGGCCACGCCAGCCGCGTAACCGTCGTGCGCGGGCAAAAAGTGACGAAGGGCCAGGTCATCGGCCAGACCGGCGACACCGGCTACGCCAGTCAGCCCAAACTCCATTTCGAACTGCGTAAAGACCGGGTGCCGGTCAACCCGCTCACCCAGTTACCGCCCGCCTGATGCGCATCGATCAGACCCGCCCTTCGGACTCCATGGCCGGTTTCCTGCGACGGCGCTCGTCTTTGCCGATGTGGGCCGATCTCGTCTGGCGCGTGGTGCTGGTGTTCGGGCTGATCTCGTTGGTGCTGCTGCTCCACTGGGTCGGGCGAGACGGCCTGCGCGACAATCTGGATAACCAGATCAGCTTCGTCGATGTGCTTTATTTCACTACCGTAACGGTTACGACCGTCGGCTATGGCGACATCGTCCCCGTCACCCCCGAAGCGCGCCTGTTCGAAGCCCTGCTGGTCACACCGATCCGCCTCTTCGTCTGGCTCATCTTCCTTGGCACGGCCTATAATCTTTTTTTCCGCAACATCCTCTACAGGTGGCGTATGGCACGAATACAGGCGGATCTGCACAATCACATCATCGTCACCGGCTTTGGCACCAGCGGTCAGGAAGCGGTCAGCGAACTCCTCGCCCGTGGCACCGACCCTCGCGAAATCGTCGTCATCGACGGCAGTGAAAAGGCGCTCTCGCTGGCCGAAGACATGGGCTGCAACATCCTGTGCGGCGACTCGACCCGCGACCGCACGTTAAAGGACGTCGCCATCCACCGCGCCCGCAGCATGATCGTGTCCGCCGGGCGCGACGACACCTCCATCCTCATTACGCTGACCGCCCGCCACCTTGCCCCCCGCCTGCCGATCAGCATCGTCGTGCGCAACGAAGACAATGAACTCCCCGCGCGACAGGCAGGCGCCACCACCGTCATCAACCCCGTCAGCTTCGCAGGCCTCCTGCTGGCGGGCAGCACTAGCGGCCGCCACATCGCCGATTATATGTCCGATCTGGCGGCCTCCGGTGGTCGCGTAAAATTGCAGGAACGTCTGGTCCTCACTCAGGAAATCGGCCAGCCGCTGTCGGCCATCACCACCGGCCTTGGCGTGCGCATCTACCGCGACGAGCGCCCGATCGGCTTCTGGGAGGACGGCGCGCAAAAACTGCAAAGCGGCGACCTCATCATCGAAATCGTGGAAAGCGACACGAGCGGAGAACCACCTGATCGCGCCTGATTGGACGACGCGTGACATTGGCCGCAAAAATCCCTATGTGCCCGGCGATCATGGCAACCAAATTTCCGCAAGCGCCGAAGATCGGCATGGTATCGCTCGGCTGTCCCAAAGCGCTGGTCGACAGCGAACGCATCCTCACCAAGCTGCGCTCCGATGGCTATCAGATGTCCGCCGACTATGCCGGCGCCGATGTCGTGCTGGTCAACACCTGCGGCTTCCTCGATTCGGCCAAGGAAGAATCGCTCGAAGCCATCGGCGAAGCGATCGCCGAAAATGGCCGCGTCATCGTCACTGGCTGCATGGGGAACGAAGCGGAAATGATCCGCGCCCGCTTCCCGCAAGTGCTGGCCGTCACGGGCGCGCATCAATATGAGCAGGTCGTCAACGCCGTCCACGACGCCTCGCCGCCCGTCCCCAACGCCTTTGTCGATCTGGTCCCCGAAGGCGGCCTGAAACTGACCCCGCGTCACTACAGCTATCTGAAGATTTCCGAAGGCTGCAACCATCGCTGCTCCTTCTGCATCATCCCCTCGATCCGGGGCGATCTGGTCAGCCGCCGCATCGACGCCGTGCTGCGCGAAGCGGAAAAGCTGGTGTCGGCAGGCACGAAAGAACTGCTGGTCATCAGCCAGGATACCTCGGCCTATGGCGTCGACACCCGCCACGAATCGCGCCAGTGGAAGGGCCGCGACGTGCGCGCCCACATGACTGACATGGCCCGCGAACTGGGCGGCCTGCGCACGGCCGAAGGCATCGCCCCATGGGTGCGCCTGCACTATGTCTATCCCTATCCCCACGTCGATCATGTCATCCCGCTGATGGCCGACGGCCTGCTGACCCCCTATCTCGACATCCCGTTCCAGCACGCCGCGCCCAGCGTCCTGAAAGCAATGAAGCGCCCGGCCAACGAAGCCAAGGTGCTCGACCGCGTCCATAAATGGCGCGCCATCTGCCCCGACATCACGATCCGCTCGACCTTCGTCGTCGGCTTCCCCGGTGAAACCGAAGCGGACTTTCAATATCTGCTCGACTGGCTCGACGAAGCACAACTCGACCGCGTCGGCGCCTTCCGCTTCGAACCGGTCGAAGGGGCCGCCGCCAACCTGCTCGACGGCGCAGTGCCTGAAGAGGTCAAGGAAGAACGCTACCAGCGGATCATGGAAAAGACCGCCGCGATCAGCGCGGCGAAACTTGCCGCCAAGGTCGGCCGCACCCTGCCCGTCATTATCGACGAAGTGGGCGACCGCGACGAGGAAGACGGCTCCATCGGTTCCACCGCGCGCAGCCAGGCCGACGCCCCCGAAATCGACGGCAACGTCTTCCTGCGCGACGTGGGCGAAGGCCGCAAAGCGGGCGATATCATCGACGTCGTCATCGAAGACGCCGACGACCACGACCTCTACGGCGTCCCCGCCTGACGCGCCTTACGGCTTGACGAATGCATCCCTGTAGTCGGTCTTGATGGCGCTTAACATCGCGGCATCGACCGGCAGGGCGATCTCGTAACTACCCTCGGCATAAGGTCCGGCACTATAAGGCCCAACGATGACGGTAACGCCGTCGATCGCCTTGCCATCCTTCGACGTCAGCGCCACCACTTCCTTCATCGGGTCGATGCACTGGGTAAATTCATCGTTGCCCCGAACGACCGGCGCACCGCGCTTCTCGGCCCGCTCCTTGTCCAGAGCCTTACAGAATCGGGCGCGAATGGCCTCGGCAAAGGCCGCCTCGCTCGTCATGATCGTCTTGACGCTCGTCTCCTGCAAACGCGCCTTGTCCCATAGCAAAGCCTCATAAGCCGTCATGCCATGCGCCCCGCCCGTGAACACATAGGTCTGCGCCTGAAGCGACAGGAAGCGCGGCGTGTCCCCTGCGACGGTCCATTCCGTTTCCAGACTATGGGTGTGATAGGGAAAGCCTGACGTCTTGGCGGAATCGCGATCGTCCTTTGCCATCTTCAACGCATCGGCCCGCGTCATCTCCATGTCCTTCTCGAACTTGGCGACCAGCTTGGGAATGGCGGCGGCCTGCGCCGGATAGGCATAGGCAAATTCCAGCAGCCCGTCCGCTTCCTTGCGCGCAAACGGCTTGGCAGGCGGCGCAGCGACTGGCTGCGCCCCTGCCATCTTCTCCACGAACCGCCGGGCCGACGCATTGTCGCTCTGGCTATTCTGCGCGTCAGGCGAAGCCTTGCAGGCGGCAACGGCCAACACGGCCGTCATGAGCATGATGTGACGCACCCGGGTCAGTGGGCCTGCGCAGCGCGGCAGCGCTCCCCGATCGCACTGCGCGCATATTCGCTGTCCAGCGCCGCGCCCGCGTTGGACCAGCCTTCGGCGACCAGCGCGTTCTTCACGGAATTGAGATTGTCGAACCGACCGGTTTCCGCCAGCGCATAGGCACGGGCGCGCGCGGCCTGAATGCCGCGATCATCCTGATGAACCATCTTATCTCTCCTCATTACTTTATGGGCGTCAGGCTAGGCCAGGCCGATGCTTTGGGCAAATACGCACCGGGCCAGACGTGCGTGGGAAGCGACGAACTTTGCCCTTCCCTTCGCCCCGGCCTTTCACCTACATCCCGGCTATGACCCAATATGCCGACCTGCTCAAACCAGACAACAACCAGCCCGCCCGTTCGATCCACCTGCTCGAAAGCGCCGATTTCGACGGCTGGTTTCTGGCGCAATCCGACGCCGTGCGCGGCATCGTCACCGCCCATAAATTCCACGCAAAGCCGATGGAATATGCCATCCTGCCCGGCGGCACGGGCGAAGACTGGACCATCGTGGCCGGTGTCGCGAAAAAGGCAGCGCTGACCAGCTGGTGCCTGGCCAAACTGGCCGAATCCTTGCCCGAAGGCACCTATCGCCTGCACGAAGGCATCCCCGGCGCAGCGGCGCTCGGTTGGCTGACCGCCCAATATCGCTTCGACCGCTACCGCAAGGACGAGAACCCCGTTGGTCGGCGCATCCTGCTGAGCCGCGACATCGCCCATATCGACGACAGCGTGCGTCTGGCGCAGGCGGTCGCGCTGGTCCGCGATCTCGTCAACACCCCCGCCGCCGACCTTGGCCCCGCCGAACTGGAAGCAGCCACGCGGCAGGTCGCCGATAGCTTCGACGCCCATGTCGAAGTCACGCGCGGCGATGTGCTGGAGCAGGGCTATCCCATGATCCATGCAGTCGGCAAAGCTGCGGACAAGGCCTTCGCCCCGCGCCTCATCGAACTCACCTGGGGCGATCCTGCCGCCCCCCGCATCGCGATCGTAGGCAAGGGTATCTGTTTCGACAGTGGCGGTCTCGACATCAAACCCTCGTCTGGCATGCGCCTGATGAAGAAAGACATGGGCGGCGCGGCCCATGCGTTGGCGCTAGCGCAACTGATCATGGGTGCGCGCCTGCCCGTTCGGCTGCACCTGCTGATCCCGGCTGCTGAAAATGCGATTGCGGGCAATGCCTTCCGCCCCGGCGACATATTGCGATCGCGCCGGGGGCTGAGCGTCGAGATCGGCAATACCGATGCCGAAGGGCGGCTGGTGCTGGGCGACGCGCTGACACGAGCCGGAGAGGAAAAGCCCGAACTGTTGATCGACTTCGCCACCCTGACCGGCGCGGCGCGCGTTGCGGTCGGACCGGACCTGCCCGCCCTGTTCGCCAACGATGACGCGCTGGCCGCAGATATGGCAGCGGCCGGGGACGCCGTGGACGATCCGACATGGCGACTGCCGCTGTGGGACGGCTATGCCGACATGCTCAAATCCGACATAGCCGATATCAACAATGCGGGCGAAGGCGGCTTTGCCGGCGCAATCACCGCCGCCCTGTTCCTCAAACGGTTCGTGCCGGACGATACGCCCTGGCTCCACCTCGACACCTTCGCCTGGCGCCCTGCGTCCAAACCGGGCCGTCCCAAGGGCGGCGAAGCGCTTGGCCTGCGCGCTGCCTTCCGCCTGTTGCAGCAACGCTACCCGCGCCACTGACGTGCTTCCCCTCGCCTCGTCCCATAAGCGCAATATTGTCGATGGCCGTTACGCAACCGGATTGGCCACGATGCGTTAAGCCGACATGAACGCTCACGCCGCACCCAACTCATCGCTCGAAATCGAACGCCCCGGCGTTCGCCCACTCAGCCACTGGATGCGCACGCTGGTGGATTATGTGCGATCGGGTAAGCCTGATCTGACCAATCGGCAGATGGCGCTGATGATGACCGTTTATATTGGTTCAGGGCCGCATACGGTGCGCGGCCTTGCCGAGATATTGCATGTTTCCAAACCGGTTATCACCCGCGCGCTCAACAAATTGTCGGCGCTGGGATACCTGCGGCGGGAACGTGATGTGACCGACCGGCGCAATATTTTTATAACGCGGACATCAAAAGGCGCGGAATTCCTTGACGCCTTTCACCATTTCATCGCAGGAACCGCGCGCGATGAAAGGCACGAACACCCCACCACGGAACGCACCGCCTGAACGGACCCGGTTTCGGCTGGATGGCCGCTCCACTGCGCTCGACCACCGGATACACGCCGCGCGTGGCGATCTGGCCGATCTCTCTTTGGCAGGCACATTGTTTTCGGCCCATTATGCCCGCGCCGTTCCACTGACCTGCGTCGCAGGTGGCAGCCCCATCCTCTCGTCCCCCATGGTAACGGCCGAAGCGGTCAGCGAATTGCTGCGCGGCGAAACCTTTCATGCGCTGGATGTCATGACAGATTGGGCATGGGGCTTTTGCGGCCATGACGGCTATGTCGGCTACATCCGCCGCGATGCACTCGACATATTGGAAACGCCCAGCCACCGCGTCACCGCCATCAACGCACCTTTGTTCAGCGCGCCCGACATCAAGGCGTCGATCCTCGATTACTGGCCGGTCGGCGCGCTGTTTTCCGGCGAAGCGGAAGGCGCATTCGTCGCTTGCGCGGAGGGCTATATCCACGCCCGCCATGCTGAGGGGATCGATGACAAAGCCCCCGACTGGGTCACTGTGGCAGAACGCTATATCGGCCAGCCCTATGTATGGGGCGGACGCGGCTATCGTGGCATCGATTGTTCGGGACTGGTGCAGGTCGCGCTTGGCCAGAACGGAATGTCCGTGCCGCGCGACACCGATCTGCAATGCGAAGGAATCGGCAATCCGATTGACAGCGAGGTCGCATCGCGCCGGGGCGACCTTATCTTCTTTCCCGGCCATGTCGGTATCATGAGCGATGGCGAGACGTTGCTACATGCCAACGCGCACTGGATGGCGGTCGTCGCAGAACCCTTGGCCGATGTCGTCGCGCGATTAACGAAAGACCATGCGCAGCCCATCGTCGCACGGCGGAGAATTATCGAGTGAGCACCACAGTATTCATCGATGGCGGCGTGGGCACGACGGGCATAGAGATTGGCGACCGAATCGCCGGACGGCCCGAATTGTCGCTTATTACGATACCGGAACAAAGTCGTAAGGACGCCGCAGCCCGGCGCGATGCGCTGAACGCGGCGGATATCGTGATTCTGTGCCTGCCCGATGACGCGGCGCGCGAAGCGGTCGCCATGATCGACAATGACCATACGCGTGTGATCGATGCATCGACCGCGCATCGCGTTGCCGATGGGTGGACCTATGGTTTTCCCGAGCTGGAACCTGGCCATCGCGAACTGCTGGCCAACAGCCGGTTCGTCGCCAATCCGGGCTGCTGGCCTACCGGTTTCCTCGCTCTGGTGCGGCCGTTGGTCCTGGCTGGACTGATTCCTGCCGACTGGCCTGTCACCGTGTCGGGCGCGTCGGGCTATTCCGGCGGTGGGAAATCGATGATCGCGGAATATGAAGGAGCGGCCGGTACGCCCACCGCATTCCGTGGTTATGGACTTGGTCTGGGGCATAAGCATGTGCCGGAAATGACCCGCTATTCGGGCCTCCTGCATCCGCCGCTGTTCGCCCCTGCCGTCGCCAGCGCCTATCGCGGCATGGTGGTCGAAGTGCCGCTGCAATTGCGCGCGATGCCGGGTGTGCCGGCACTGGGCGATGTTCACGCAGTGCTGGCGCAAGCCTATGCCGGATCGCCGATCGTGTCGGTGGCTTCGCTGGACGACAGCGCGGCCATGGGTCAGATCGAGATTGAGCATGTCGGCGCGACCGATCGGCTGGCCCTGTTCCTGTTCGGCAATGCCGACAGCGGTCAGGCGCGACTGGTGGCGGCGCTGGACAATCTGGGCAAGGGCGCGGCGGGCGCAGCGGTGCAGAACCTCAACATCCTGGCGGGCCTGCCCGAAACTGCGGGTCTTCGGCTATAATCGCGCCTTAACGCTACTTCCGTTCATTTCGAGCATCGTCGAGAAGCCCAGGCGAAGCACTCATTGCTTCTCGACTTCGATCGAAGCGAACGGATGAAAAGGCATCCGGCTTTAGTGGATCGTACCTAACGGCTCATCATAAGCGAGCAGCACTATCAACCGCTCGATCTGCCGCCAGTGGCAAAAATGGATATGGTTGCCGACGTCCAGGCTGCGGTCCGCACGGGCGGCGGCTTCGTAACCGGCGTTGTCGCCGAACAGCGACATGAGTTCGGCGGCATCCTCGTAGCTCTTTCGGTCCGAAAGATAAGGTAGCTGCATATATCCCCGCTTATTGTTTCCACAGCGACCTTGCCGGGTCCATCCCACTACTCAATATCCATGCCATTTCAACAGTTTGATGTATCAGGCGGGGCAGAATGATAAATGGGCCGTTAGGTAAGTCCCAAGCCGGGACCATAGTCCCGCAACGACACGAATTATCCCGAAACGATACAGCTTCAAAGGCGCTGGCCTTGGCATCAGGTCCGTGGCAAGGACAGCGATATGACGAATGACAGGAAAGACCCGACCGGTTCGGGCGCGATCATCGCCTTTCTCATCATTGCAGGAGCGATCACGGGTGGGCTGATGGGACAACCCAGCATCGGCCTGCTGGCGGGCGTGGCGCTCGGCATCGTCATCGCCATTGTGATGTGGTTGCGCGACCAGCGTAAATAAGCGGTTCGGCACCCGCCATCCACCTTGCCCGGCGCGCCATGGCGACATAGATGTGTGGCATGAACAAGCATCTGATCGCCCTCCCCCTCGTCGTCCTCGTCCTGGCAGGCGGCACCTTCCTCTATCTGGCGCAGGGCGACACTGCGCAACTGCCCCCAGGCGCGGATACGGGCCGCGAGCCGGTGTTCACCGGCGCTCGCAGCGAGATGATCCCAACGGTCAACATAGCCGACGTCAAACCATGGGCAGCGACTGAAAAGCCGGTTGCGGCAAAGGGGCTGGCCGTAGCGCGCTTTGCCGACGGGCTTGCCCATCCACGATCCATGCTGCGCCTGCCCAATGGCGACGTGCTGGTCGCCGAAACCAACAGTCCTCCCCGCCCCGCTGGCGGCATCGTCAACCGCGTCATGAACTATCTGATGGACAAGGCTGGCGCCGGCGTCCCGTCGGCCAATCGCATCACTTTGTTACGGGACGCCGATGGCGATGGGCGCGCGGAAACGAAGACCGCCTTCCTGACCGGCCTCAACTCCCCCTATGGCATGGCGCTGGTCGGCGACACATTGTACGTCGCCAATACCGACGCGCTGCTGGCCTTCCCCTATAAAGTCGGGGAAACGAAAATCAGCGTGGCCGGGCGAAAGGTCATGAACCTGCCCGCGCAGGCGCCCAATATGCACTGGACCCGAAGCCTGACCGCCAGCCCTGAAGGGCTGCTTTATGTCGGTATTGGCTCCAACAGCAATATCGGCGAAAATGGCCTGGAAGCCGAAGCCAACCGGGCCTCGGTGTTGGAAGTCGATCCCAAGAAGGGCGATTATCGCATCTATGCGTCGGGCCTGCGCAATCCGGTGGGTCTGGCTTTCGAACCCAGGAGCGGCGCGCTGTGGGGCGTGGTCAACGAACGCGATATGCTGGGCAGCGATCTGGTGCCGGACTATCTGGCACGGGTGGAGTTTGGCGGCCTCTACGGCTGGCCATGGAATTATTGGGGCGGCTATGAGGATCGCCGGGTTCAGCCACAGCGGCCCGAAATCCGCGAATATACCAAGCGCCCCGATTATGCGCTGGGCAACCATGTCGCCCCATTGGGCCTGACCTTCGCGGACAAGGTGACGCTGGGCGCGCCCTATACGGACGGCGCGTTCGTGGGCCTGCATGGCAGTTGGAACCGCAAGCCAGCCGCTGGCTACAAAGTCGTGTTCGTCGGCTTCACCGATGGCGAGGCGGGCAAAGCCAAGCCGATCGACGTGCTGGACGGCTTCCTGGATGCGAAGGGCAATGCGCGCGGCCGTCCGGTCGATGTCACCGCCGACGCGAAAGGCGCGTTGCTGGTCAGCGACGATGTCGGCGGCGTGATCTGGCGCGTGACGAAGGCGCAGTGATGGAACGAACGGGCGTCCGTCAGACGGTCAGTCCGTGTCGCCCCGCCAGTTCGACGACATATTGCCAGGCGACCCGGCCCGACCTGCTGCCCCGCTGCGTCGACCACTGGATCGCATCCAGCGGATCGAACGCCAGCCCCATTTTTCCGGCATAGCCAGCGACGATCGCGACATAGGCGTCCTGATCGAGCGCATGGAATCCAAGGCTGAGGCCGAAACGATCGGACAGCGCCATGCGGTCGTCCACCACATCGCGCGGATTGACGGGATCATCCTGTTCCGACAGGTGACGCGGCACGATGTGGCGGCGATTGGACGTGACATAGAGCCGGACATTGGCCGGACGCGCCGCCGTTCCGCCCTGAAGCAGTGAACGGAGCGCGCGCGCGTCGCCCACCCCCTCATCGAAACCCAGATCGTCTAAAAATAGGATAAAGGGCCGTTTCGTCCCGCGCAGCAGCGAAAAAAGTGTGGGCAGGCTCGCCAGCTCGTCGATCGCGCATTGCAGCAGCGCAATGTCCTGCCCCTCCTGCTGGAGCAGCCCGACGACCGAAGCCACGACCGCAGATTTGCCTGTCCCGCGCGCACCCCATAGCAGCGCGTCGTGCGCCGCATGGCCAGCGGCATGGCGGCGGCTGTTTTCCAGCAACGCGGCCTTTTGCGCATCGATGCCGGTCAGCAGGTCATAGGCGACTGGCGCGAAATCCTCCACAGCGCCGATCGCCACGCCATCCCAGACATAGGCTGGCGCGCTGGTCAGGTCGGCGGAGGACGCGGGCGGCGGCGCGATCCGTTCCAGCGCCTCTGCGATGCGGGTGAGCAGCAGGTCGTTCATGGCGCGGGCTTACCGCTCCCAACTCCATGCCGCAAGCGGCGACGGCGATGTCATGCTGTCGTCGCAATGGTCTTTTACTTGGGATCAGACGCGATTATAGCGCCGGGACCGTGACGATCGCAAATTCAGCCTATATCACTCGATCCTGCCGCTACAGCGCCGAAACGCTGCGCGAGGCAGCCTTGTTGATCCGCGCAGGCGAACCAGTCGCGGTGCCGACCGAAACCGTCTATGGTCTTGCCGCCGACGCCACCGACAATCATGCCGTCGCCAGCATCTACACAGCCAAGGGACGACCCAGCTTCAATCCCCTGATCGTCCATGTCGCCGATCGCGAAATGGCAGGTCGGCTGGCGGAATTTTCCCCCGTGGCGAACGTGCTGGCCGCGCGCTTCTGGCCCGGCCCCTTGACGCTCGTGCTGCCCGTGCGACCAGACAGCGGGCTGTCGCCCCTCGTCATGGCAGGCCTGCCTACCGTCGCGCTTCGGCTGCCCGCGCACCCGGCCATGCGCGCGCTGATCCGCGAAAGTGGCCGTCCGCTTGCCGCCCCATCCGCCAACCGCAGCGGGTCGATCAGCCCGACGCGCGCGGACCATGTGCTGAACAGCCTCAACGGTCGCGTGCGGATGATTTTGGATGAAGGGCCGACCAGCGAGGGCGTGGAATCGACCATCGTTGCGCCGGACATGGACGCCATTCGCCTGCTGCGCCCCGGCCCGGTGACGGCGGCAATGCTGGAGGAGGCGAGCGGCCTGCCCATTCTGATAGGCGCGGGCGGAAAAATCGAAGCGCCGGGCCAGATGGAGAGTCATTATGCGCCCTCCAAACCCGTGCGGTTGAACGTGTTGCGCGCAGAGAAGAACGAATATCTCATCGGCTTCGGTCTGATGCCCTGCCACCTGAACCTCAGTGCAGACGCCAACATCGGCGAAGCAGCGGCAAACCTGTTCGCCGCGCTCCACATCGCCGACGCCAGCGCGGAAACCCGCATCGCTGTCGCCCCCATCCCGTTCGAAGGGATAGGCATGGCGATCAACGACCGCCTGAAACGCGCCGCCGCCTGAAACGCCAAACGATGGGCGGCATTACTCAGCTTCCCTTCGTTTCGAGCGAAGTCGAGATACACATGCCCCGCGCCACTTACTTCACACGAAGCAAATGGAACAAAGACAACCCTTAATTCTCAGCAATTCTCATCATAGCCTGCATCGCGACACTGACGCCGCCGGTCCTTGTCCGCCTGCTTGCGCGCCTTGCCTTCACGCGCTTCCTGCTGGCGCATCTTGCGGCCATAGTTGCGATCGGATTCTTCCTGACTGGTCGTCGCCCAATCTGCCGCCTGCGCACCGGCGCGCACGGGCAGAGTGACGACGTCCAGCGCGGTCTTGGCGACGCAGCCCGGCAGCGCCAGCATCAACGGTACGGATAGTAGCAGCACGCGATTCATCAACAGTCCCCCGACTTGGTTCACCCCGCCATGCCATGACCAACATGAAAGGTCGATGAAGCATGGCGGAAAAGGCGACGAGCCGTGCCCAAGCGATCAGGCGTCGATGCGCTCCGCAAAACCCTTGCGCAGCTTGGCCAGCTTGGGCGGGATCACCGCCATGCAATAAGGGTTTTGCGCGCCGACCCTATCCCAATATTTCTGATGATAATCCTCGGCAGGATACCAGGGCGCATCGGCCTCGATCGTCGTGACGATCGGATCGCCATGGTCCGCCTGCGCCCGCTCGATCGCAGCTTTGGCCTCCGCTTCCTGCTCCGGAGTATGGGGAAAGATGGCGGAACGATATTGGGTGCCGACGTCATTGCCCTGCCGGTTCAGCGTCGTGGGATTATGCGTCGCGAAAAAAATGTCGAGCAGGTCGGCATAGCTGATAATGTCCGCGTCAAACGTCACGCGGATCGCTTCGGCATGGCCGGTGGTGCCCGAACAGACCTGCTCATAGGTCGGGTCAGGGCGCGCTCCGCCAATATACCCGCTTTCAACCGCCCTCACGCCTTTCAGATTCTGATACACCGCCTCGGTACACCAGAAACATCCACCCGCTATCGTTGCGACTTCATCGGCCATTGTTTAATCCTTATCTGTATCGAACGCACAGATAAGAAGTATCAGGCCGGTGTTCCAGTGTCCGCCGCCGCATCCGCCTTGGCCCGCTCCTCCGCCACCAGTTCCTTGCGCGACAATTTGCCGACCAATGTCTTGGGCAGGTTCAGTCGCACTTCGACCTCCTTCACCCGTTCATGCTTGCCAAGCTGCGCGTTCAGCCAGTCCTTCAATGCCGCGCCATCTACGTCAGCGCCATCCGCCAGCGTCACGAAAGCCTTGGGCTGCTCGCCGCGATAGCGATCCGGCACGCCGATCACCAACGCCTCCTTCACCTGCGGATGATGATAGAGGACCGCCTCGACCTGGCTGGGGAAGACCTTGAATCCCCCGACGGAGATCATGTCCTTCAACCGATCGACGATACGGACATAGCCGTCGGCGTCGATCTCGCCGACGTCACCCGTGCGCAGGAACTCGCCGATGAAGACTTCCTTGTCGGCGTCCGGCCTGTTCCAATAGCCTTTCATGATCTGCGGCCCGGCGAACATCAATTCACCCGGCTCGCCTTCGGGCGGCGGCTGGGTCGGATCGTCGCGATTGACGATTTTGACGCGCGTCCCCGGCACAGGTTGCCCCACGGTCCCGGTCTTGTTCAACCCTTCATAGGGATTGGAACACACGATCGGGCTGGTTTCGGTCAGGCCATAGCCCTCGATCAGCTTCGCGCCGGTCGCCGCCTCGAACCGCTGCTTGACCTCCAGCGGCAAGGGTGCGCCGCCGGAGATGCAAGCACGCAGCGACGAAAAGTCTATGTTGCGGATGGCTGGATGATCCAGCAGCGCCTGATACATGGTCGGCACGCCGGGCAGCGACGTCGCCTTCGTCCGCTGGATCGCGGCCAGCACCTGCACAGCCTCGAACCGGGGCAGCATCACCATCTGCCCACCATTCATGACGGTGCGGTTGAGCGTGCAGGTATTGGCGAACACATGGAAGAAAGGCAGCACCGCGATGATGCGATCCGCCTCGTTGGCATGGGGATCGATCGCCTGCGCCTGCCGCGCATTGGCGGTCAGATTCTGGTGCGTCAGCATCGCGCCCTTGGGCGTGCCGGTGGTTCCGCCGGTATATTGCAACAGGGCGACGTCCTCCACCGGGTCGATCGCGACCGTCCCGCAATCGCCACGATTGGCGATCAGCCTGTCATAGCGCACGACGCGCGGATCATGGGGCAAGGGCGTCGTTTCGCTGGCCTTGAACAGGCGGAACAGCGCGGATTTGACCGGAGACAGCATCTCGGCCACCGACCCGACGACCAATGTTTCCAGACTGCTATGGTCCAGCACCTTCAATGCGGTCGGCAACAACGCCTTGGCCGACAGAGTGAACAGGATCTTGGTGCCGCTATCCTCGACCTGATGTTCCAGTTCGGCAACGGTATAGAGCGGCGAGAAATTGACGACGATCGCGCCAGCCATCAGCGCGCCATAATAGGCCGTCACATAATGGGGTGTATTGGGCAGGTAGAGGCCGACCCGGTCGCCCTTGCGCACGCCCATGCCCTGCAACCCGCAAGCGACGCGGCGGATTTGCGCGAACACGTCGCCATAGCTGAACTGCCGCCCCAGAAAGTCGATCATGGGCGCATCCGGGTGGGCCATGGCGCTGTTGGCGACCATCTCCCCCATCGACAGCGGGGTGAACGTCCTGTCCCAGACCGTAGGGTGCTGGTACTGCTCTCTCCAGATTTTTTCTATATTCTCCATGGGCAAATACTATGTCCATGTCCCGCTTTACGCAAGCGTCAAGCAAAGCACCGCGCCCATGAAAAAAGGCCGCGCCAGTCGCCCGGCGCAGCCCTTGCCCTTGCATCATCGCAACGCCCTGAATGGAAGCTGCCTGACGCTACGGCATCATACTTCGCCCTTGTTGCTGCTGAACGGGTCAAGGATGGTGGCAACGCCGGAAATCAGCGCGGACTCGCTCTTGAGGGCGTCTTCGGCACGACGAACATTGTCGTCACGCTCGCGGCGCAATTCCTCGATCAGCGCGGCGCGATCACCATCCAGACGCGAATCGGTCGGCATCTCGATGCCCGCCTTCTTCGCCGCCTTCATCACCAAAGCATCCAGTTCGCGCTGCGAACACAGACCCAGCGTGACCGGATCTTTGGGCGTGATGTTGGAAATATTCCAGTGCGTCCGGTCGCGGATCGCGGCGATGGTCGTGCGGGTCGTGCCGATCAGCTTGCCGATCGCGCCGTCGGAAATTTCGGGGTGATGGCGCAATATCCACGCGATGCCGTCCGGCTTGTCCTGCCGCTTGCTGACCGGGGTGTAACGCGGCCCCTTGGTGCGGCGAACCGGCTCCGGGCCTTTGAGCATCTTCAACCGATAATCGGGATTGCTCTCGCCCTTGTGGATTTCCTCCACGGTGATTTCATGCGCGCGCACAGGGTCGCGGCCGGTATATTTCGCGCTGGCCGTGTCATCGGCAATCGCCTGCACTTCCAGGATGTGCAGCCCGCAAAATTCCGCAATCTGGTCAAAGCTCAGCGCGGTGTTGTCGATCAGCCAGCTGGCGGTCGCATGGGGCATGAGAGGCTGGGACACGGGAATTCTCCGGCACTAAAAACGATAAGGGCCGCCCAAGCAGGGCGGCCGCGATAGGCCGGAGATAGTCGATGACGGCACAAGGAGCAAGAAAAAGCGTCAGGCGGCACGTGGCATCTTCGCCGATGGAATGGCATGCAGCCCGTCCAGAAATTCGCGCGCGCTCCGCTCCCAGCTAAAGCCGCGCCCGTAAGCGGCGCAAGCGGCGCGATCCCGCGTCAGCGCACCGGCAATCGCCACGCCCAGATCGTCGGCCAGCGCGCCCGTCTCCGGTGTCACGATGTCGATCGGCCCGGTCACCGGGAAAGCCGCCACCGGCGTCCCACATGCCAGCGCCTCTATCATTACCAGCCCGAACGTATCGGTGCGGCTGGGAAAGACGAACACATCCGCCCCCGCATAAGCCCCCGCCAGATCCGCGCCGAACAACGGCCCGACGAAATGCGTATCCGGGTAGCGCTTTTCCAGCGCCACTCGCGCCGGGCCATCCCCCACCACGACCTTCGAACCGGGATGATCCGCCGCCAGAAAGGCTTCGAGATTTTTCTCCACCGCCACGCGCCCGACATAAAGCTGGATCGGCCGCTGCATGTCCGGGAACGATGCGGGCGACGGCGCGTCGGGGGTGAAAGCCTCCAGATCGACGCCCCTGCCCCATGGCCGCACATTGTTCAACCCATGGGCGCGCAACTGCGCCCGCACCGACCGCGTCGATACCAGCACCGCCTGCGCCGGCCCATGGAACCAGCGGATATAGCGCCACACCCACGCAGCAGGCAGCCCGGTGCGTTGCGACACATAATCGGGGAAATGGGTGTGATAGGCGGTCGTGAACGGCACTCCGCCCTTGATGCACCATCGCCGCGCGGCCAGACACAGCGGCCCCTCGGTCGCCAGATGCACCGCGTCGGCCTGAAACGCAGCAATCGCCTGCCCCACCACCCCCGGCCGCACGAGCGCGAGGCGTATTTCAGGATAGGTCGGACAGGGAATGGAGCCGTAAAGGTCAGGCGAAATCACCCGCACCTCATGCCCCATGCTCTCCAACTGCGCACGGATCGTCTGCAACGTCCGCACCACGCCATTGACCTGCGGCGTCCAGGCATCCGTGACGATCGCTATCCGCATCAGGCTACTCCATAATCTTCCGTGTTCCCGCGCAGGCGGGAACCCAGATCAGACCTCAAGACTGGGTTCCCGCCTGCGCGGGAGCAGGCTGCCCTACCTCATGCGGCCATCTGCGCGCGCTCAGGCACATTGCGCGCTTCCCGCTTGGCCGCTTCGTCGGCCCAATGGAGTATCTCCATTCGCCCATCCATATGTTCGACCAAAGCGGTGCAGCCTTCCACCCAATCGCCATCATTATAATAGGCCACGCCATTGATCTCGCGCATTTCGGCATTGTGGATATGCCCGCACACCACGCCATCGACGCCGCGTATCCCGGCCTCATGCGCCACCACTTCCTCGAAGCGGGAAATGAAGGACACCGCGTTCTTGACCTTGTGCTTGGCCATTTTGCTCAGCGACCAATAGGGCAGCCCCATGCGCCGCCGCACTGCGTTGACCACGATATTGAGCTGCATCAACATCGTGTAAGCCGCATCCCCCACGAAGGCGAGCCAGCGATGCGCCAGCATGATCGTGTCGAATTCATCGCCATGCAGCACCAGCAGCGACCGGCCATCGGCGGTCTGGTGGATCGCCTTGCGCCGGATTTCCACGCCACCAAAACTCATGCCGGTGAACTGGCGAAACATCTCGTCATGATTGCCGGGGATGTAGACGACCCGCGTGCCGCGCTTGGCCCGCTTCATCAGCCGACCAACCACGTCATTATGCGTCTGCGGCCAGTAAAAGCGCCGCTTCAGCCGCCATCCGTCGATAATGTCGCCGACCAGATAGATGGTGTCGCTATCCACGCTGTCGAGAAAGTCGATCAGCATCGTCGCATTGCATCCGCGCGTGCCAAGGTGGATGTCGGAAATCCAGATCGTCCGATACCGACGCCGCTCCCCCTCCCGCTCAGGTATGTGAAAGCGGTCGGTGGCGCCTTCTTCAATCTCCGCCAGAAAGGGCAAGCGCGTGATGGCGTTCATGGTCATTTCCCCAAAGACACTGTCCTCGGGAATGATTCTTTAACGCCATAATGTGACAAAACCGCAGAGAATATGACGGAAATACTACGGTTTCCGGGGTTTAGGCTAACCCCCACTCCCGTCGTGCCCCAACCCCCGTCATGCCAGCGCAGGCTGGCATCCCACTTCTTCTTTTCGATGTGCGCGACGAGATTGTGGAAACCTCACACCACCAGCACGATCTTCCCGAAATGGTCTCCCGCGTCCATCCGCGCATGGGCCTTGGCCGCGTCGGTCAGGGCAAAGCGCTGGTCCATCGCCGGGCGCAGCTTGCCTTCATCGACGAAGGACCAGACCGTGCGCATCAGTTCGTCGGCGACTAGGCTCTTGAACCCCACCGACCGCGCGCGCAGCGTCGATCCGGTGATCGTCAGCCGCTTCTGCATGATCGCCGGAATGAATATCTCCGCCTTCGCCCCGCCTAGCACTGCGATCGACACATGCCGCCCGTCTTCGCTCAGGCACGCCAGATTGCGCGGCACATAATCGCCGCCCACCATGTCCAGCACCGCCTGAACGCCCTGCCCGCCGGTGATGCGCTTGACCTCCTCGACATAATCCTGGCTGCGATAATTGATCGCATGATCGGCGCCCCAGCCGATAGCCTGCGCGCACTTTTCGTCGCTGCCACAGGTCACGATGATCTTCACGTCGAACAGGTTGCACAGGCGGATCGCCATCGTCCCGATCCCGCTCGTCCCGCCATGGACCAGCACCGTGTCGCCGCCCACCGCGTAGGCCCGCTCGAACAGGTTCGTCCACACGGTAAACAGCGTCTCTGGCAAAGCCGCTGCCTCGATCAGGTCATAGCCGGACGGCACCGGCAGGCACTGGCCCGCTGGCGCCAGCGCATATTCCGCATAACCGCCCCCGGTCAGCAAAGCACACACCTGTTGCCCCAACAGCATGTCCGCGCCGCTGCCCGCCGCGACGATGGTGCCGGACACCTCAAGCCCCGGAATGTCGGACGCTCCCGGCGGCGGCGGATATTTGCCCTGCCGCTGCAACACGTCCGGGCGATTGACGCCAGCGGCGGCGACCTTGATCAGCACCTCGTCAGCGCCCGGCACCGGGACTGCGCGACGCTGAGGCACCAGTGCTTGCGGACCGCCCGGTTGCGCTATGCCGATCGCCGTCATTTCCGTCGGCACTATGTCCGTCGGCATTGCGCCCACATCCGCCATCGTCACTGCCCCCAAACCTTCGTCTTTGTTGCACCGCATCAGAAAATGACCGGGACAACCAGCGCTCTTATTGACAGAGTGGCCCGCAGGGTCAACATTGCCCTGCATGGACATGGATGACGATCTGCCAAACAGGGCTGATGATCTTCTGGCCCGCCTGCTGCGACAGGATCTGGCTCCCTTATCCGTGACCGAACTGGAATCCCGCATCGCCGCCCTCGAAACGGAAATAACGCGCACCAGATCGAAACTGGAATATGCCGTTAACCATAAGGCAACGGCAGAGGCGTTATTCAAACGATGAACCCACGCCTTGCCCTCGACACCCTGCACAGGGGTTCTACCGGGCATGGTCAGTCTGGCAATTCGGGCGGCAGGGGCCATGGCCTTGATCCCGCGTCGAGCAATGCCGACATAAGGTTCAACACCGCCCTCTCACCGGGCCAGGAGTAGAACAGACATGCCTTCTTTCGCACCCGCTCTGGAAACCACCCTGCATAACGCGCTGACCCATGCGTCGGAACGTCGGCACGAATATGCGACGCTGGAACATCTCCTGCTCGCCCTGATCGACGACGAACATGCCTCGAAAGTCATGCAGGCGTGCGGCGTGGAAGTGGGTGAGCTGGGCGACGCCGTCACCCAATATCTCGACACTGAACTCGACAGCCTGAAGGTGGAGGGCGCCAGCGACCCTTCCCCCACCAGCGGTTTCCAGCGCGTGGTCCAACGCGCCATCCTCCACGTCCAATCCTCCGGCAAGGATGAAGTGACCGGGGCCAACGTCCTCGTCGCGCTCTTTTCCGAACGCGAAAGCTATGCCGTCTACTTCCTGCAACAGCAGGATATGAGCCGCCTCGATGCCGTAAGCTACATCAGCCACGGCGTCGGCAAGGGCACGCCCACGCCCGAGCGTCAGGATACCAAGGGCGCCGCCGAGGAGGAAAAGAAGGTGCAGGACGGAAAGGCCAAGAAAGACAGCGCCCTCGATCAGTTCACCGTCAACCTCAATGAAAAGGCGCAGCGCGGCAAGGTCGATCCCCTGATCGGCCGCGCGTCGGAGGTTGACCGCACGATCCAGATCCTGTGCCGTCGCTCAAAAAACAACCCACTCTATGTCGGTGATCCCGGCGTCGGAAAAACCGCCATCGCCGAAGGTCTTGCGCGCAAGATTATCGAAGGGGCTGTTCCCGACGTGCTCAAGGAAGCGGTCATCTACTCACTCGACATGGGGGCGCTGCTGGCTGGCACCCGCTATCGCGGCGATTTCGAGGAACGGCTGAAGGCGGTCGTCACCGAACTGGAAAAAATGCCGCACGCCGTGCTCTTCATCGACGAAATCCACACCGTCATCGGGGCTGGCGCGACGTCTGGCGGCGCGATGGATGCTTCGAACCTGCTGAAACCCGCTCTGTCGGGCGGCACCATCCGCTGCATCGGGTCGACCACCTACAAGGAGTTCCGCAACCATTTCGAAAAGGATCGCGCGCTGCTGCGCCGGTTCCAGAAGATCGATGTGAACGAACCCACGATCGAGGATACGATCAAGATCCTCGCCGGGCTGCGCTCCGCATTCGAAGAGCATCATCACGTCAAATATACCCCCGAAGCGATCAAGGCGGCGGTGGAGCTTTCCGCGCGCTACATCAACGATCGCAAGCTGCCGGACAAGGCGATCGACGTGATCGATGAAGTCGGCGCGATGCAGATGCTGGTGATTCCGTCGAAGCGTAAAAAGACGATCACGCCCAAGGAGATCGAGCAGGTCATCGCGACCATGGCTCGCATCCCGCCCAAAACCGTGTCGTCCGATGACAAGAGCGTGCTGGAATCACTGACCACCGACCTCAAGCGCGTCGTTTTCGGTCAGGACAAGGCGATCGAAACCCTGTCATCGGCGATCAAGCTGTCCCGCGCGGGCCTGCGCGATCCCGACAAGCCGATCGGCAACTATCTCTTCTCCGGTCCCACCGGCGTCGGCAAGACGGAGGTTGCGCGCCAGCTTGCTACCCTGCTGGGCATCCCGCTCCAGCGGTTCGACATGTCCGAATATATGGAACGCCATTCGGTCAGCCGCCTGATTGGTGCCCCTCCGGGCTATGTCGGCTACGATCAGGGCGGTCTGCTCACCGATGCCGTCGATCAGCAACCACACAGCGTGCTGCTGCTGGACGAAATCGAAAAAGCGCATCCAGACCTGTTCAACATCCTGTTGCAAGTGATGGATAACGGCCGCCTGACCGACCATCACGGAAAGACCGTCGATTTCCGCAACACCATCCTCATTATGACCACCAATGCCGGTGCGTCGGACATGGCGAAGGAAAGCATCGGCTTTGGCGAACTGACGCGCGAGGATGTGCAGGAGGATGCGGTGAAGAAGCTCTTCACCCCCGAATTCCGCAACCGCCTCGATGCGATCGTGCCGTTCGGCTATCTGCCGCCCGAAATCGTCGCCCGCGTCATCGACAAATTCGTGCTGCAACTCGAACTGCAACTGGCCGATCGCGACGTTCACATCACGCTGGACGACGCTGCCAAGGCCTGGCTCACCAAAAAGGGCTATGACAAGCTGTACGGCGCACGCCCGATGGGCCGCCTGATGCAGGAAAAGGTCAAGCAACCACTGGCCGAGGAACTGCTGTTCGGTAAACTCGTCCATGGCGGCGAAGTCCATGTCCATCTGAAAGATGAAGCCCTCGCCTTCGAAATCACCCCAGCCGCCCCCAAAAAGGGTAAGAAGGGTAGCAAGACCAAGGCGTCGGTAAGCACCAAATAAGGGCAAATAAGCCCCAACACAAAAGAGCGGCGCTCCACTCAGGAACGCCGCTCTTTTTTGTGTCAGCTTATGGCCCAAGTCCGTCGAACCTATGGATCAAGCCGCCAGAACATGGTCACTTATCCAATCCGTTCGCGTTTCTTAACCTGGCTCGAAACACGCCAGAGTGCTGGGCGTCAACCTCAGCGTGCAGCGACGCGAATGCTCGTCACGGCTGCAACCTTTGCCGGATCGCCTGCATATTTCGCATCCTTGGCGCGCGCCACGGCCAGACGCATCTGGGCGTCGCTTTCTACCCGTGCCTGTGCCTTGCACTTGCGGGCCAGCGACGCGACGACGACGTCGCGGCCATCAGCGCGGCCACAAACTTCGGTCACGGCGCGCGCGATGCGGCGGTCCAACATTGTCACACCAGCGTCGCTGGACAGATCTAGGCCCGCCAGGCTCACTTCGCGTGCCACCTTGACGGTGCCCGCACCATCGCTGGCCACTGCGGGAATTGTACAGCCGATCAAGACGACCGCAGCACTATATTTGACAATTGCATGAAACATCGAAGGTAATCCTCTTAATGCCAAAACAGCGGATGATTTTTGATGAAATCTATCTTTTATTATTTGATTCGACCTTCGAGTTACGCGCATAATGCTACAATTAAAATATTTCCAATATAAAATGCTATTTCATTACTGTAAAATATACTTTTATTCCGATATCTATTATTTACGGCTTGTAAAGCAGCCAGTCTCGTCGGCTAAAGCCAACGCAAAATAAAGACATTCTGCGGGGTTTTCGGACAACCGGCCGGCAGCATCCCGCTCTGGCTGTGATGCGCAAAGCCGTGCTTGCCTGCCGACCGAAAAACCGCATGCTGCCCTCAGCACTGATCTTTTCGAAACGACAGACCCATCCATCCAACAACGGGAACCCAGCACCATGGCGCACGACATCACGCTTTACACCAACCCCATGTCGCGCGGGCAGATCGCCCGCTGGATGCTGGAGGAAGTGGGCCAACCCTATGATACTGTCCTGTTGGATTATGCCGACAGCATGAAGTCGCCCGACTATCTCGCGATCAACCCGATGGGCAAAGTCCCCGCCATCGTCCACGGCGATCAGGTCGTGACCGAATGCGCCGCCATCTGCGCCTATCTGGCCGACGCCTTCCCCGCCGCGAACCTCGCACCCCCGCCAGGTGAACGCGCCGCTTATTATCGCTGGCTCTTCTTCACCGCTGGCCCGGTCGAATCCGCCATCACCAACATGTCGATGGGCTTCGTCCTGCCGGAGGAAAAAGAACGCATGGCAGGATATGGCAATCTGGAGACCGCACTCAGCACGCTGGAAAAGGCGATATCCGGTCCGCAATGGATTTGCGGAGAGCAGTTCACCGCCGCCGACGTCTATGTCGGCGCGCAGGTCGACTGGGGTCTGGCTTTCGGCACCATGCCCACCTCCCCGGCCTTCACTGCCTATGCCGAACGCATCCGCGACCGTCCTGCCTACAAGCGGCAGAAGGGCATCGACAATGACCTGATCGCCCAGATGCAGAAGAGCTGACTTCCATCGCCATACAGGAAAAGGCCCGGTGGATCGCTCCACCGGGCCTTTTTAAGCCTAATCCTGAACCGCAGCGTCAGTTGCGATTGCCACCCATGAAGCGCAGCAGGAACAGGAACATGTTGATGAAGTCGAGATACAGGTTCAGCGCACCCATGACGACCGACTTGCCCATCATCTCCGTACCGGCGACCTGCGCATAGATGCTCTTGATCTTCTGCGTGTCATAAGCGGTCAGGCCCGCGAACAGCAGGACGCCAACGCCGCTGATGACCAGGTCCATGACGCTGGATTTCAGGAAGATGTTGATCAGGCTGGCGACCAGCAGGCCGACGACGCCCATGATCAGGAATGTGCCGAAACCCGATAGATCCTTCTTCGTGGTGTAGCCGAAAAGGCTCAGCCCGGCGAATGCCGCGGCCGTGGCGAAGAAAGTCTGCGCGATCGACGTTCCGGTATAGACCAGGAAGATCGACGACAGCGACAGGCCCATCACCGCCGCATAGGCCCAATAGAGCGCCTGCGCAGTCACGGTCGACAATTTGTTGATGCCGAAACTCAGCACCATGACGAATGCCAGCGGCGCGAACATGATGACATATTTCAGGATGCCGGGACCAGCCAGCACCTGATAGGCCATGCCGCTGGATGCGAACAGCAGCGCGACGACGCCGGTCAGCAACACGCCGCTCGCCATATAATTGTATACCGACAGCATATAACGGCGCATCCCGGCGTCGAAAGCCTCGCTGCGCGCAGCGGTGGCGCCGCCAAAGCCCGCAATGTCGGAACGGGGATCGGACCAGTTGGCCATGAAAAGTCTCCTTCGTCGGCCATCATCGACCGGCTTTTCTATTATCGGCGCTTCTGCGCGCATATTCAAGCGCTGGCTTGCGATGATCTGCGCGCTATATTCTATACATGCCCCGACTGTTTATCGCTATCCGCCCGCCTGCCGACCAGCGCGCCTGGCTGATGTCGCTTGCTACGCCGTTGGCTGGCGCGCGATGGCAGGATGATGACCAGTTGCACCTGACGTTACGCTTTGTCGGCGATGTCGATGCCCATGGCGCACAGGACATAGCCGACGCCCTGCGCTGCATAGTCTTTGCGCCCATCGAGTGCGCGGTGCGCGGCGTAGGCACCTTCGAGCGCAAGGGCCGCGTCGATGCGCTCTGGGCGGGCGTCCACCCGCGCGATCCGCTCAGCCACCTCCACCGCAAGATCGATCGCGCCTGCATCTCGGTGGGCCTGCCACCGGAGAGCCGCGCCTATCTGCCACACATCACGCTAGCCCGGTTCGGCCGACAGGGCGGCGCGGTAGATCCCTTCCTTGCTCACCATGCCGCACTGGCTGGCATGCCCTTTCGCATCGACAGCTTCGGCCTCTACGAAAGCGT
This sequence comes from Sphingobium sp., assembly GCF_049304695.1. Lineage (GTDB taxonomy): Bacteria > Pseudomonadota > Alphaproteobacteria > Sphingomonadales > Sphingomonadaceae > Sphingobium. The sequence goes on along the minus strand of NZ_JBAQOK010000020.1, from coordinate 13,167 downwards.
TCTGGGGAGAGCAGGTGCGACCTATCATGTCATGGACCATTTTCGGGCGTCATCATCACCGGGCATTAGCCCGATACGGATAGACGGCGAACAAAGCGTCTGACGTCACCCTGAATCTCGCAAAAAAGCAGGCGAACCGACGGTATCGGATCGCCCACTCTCACATTCCGGCTAAGCCCTAATACAGGCAAGCATCCGTTACTGGGCGTTCAGCACGCCGCATGCCACGCGACCACCCGCATTGCCAGCCGGGTCGGACTTGTTATCATCCGCCTGCGCATGGATCACGACCGCCGCGCCATCCGCGTCGAGCAATGGCGTAGCGCCCCCGCTGATCGTTCCGCCCTTGATCTGATATTCGATCTGCCCCGACCCATCCGGGCCTGCCAGCATATTGGGCATATCGCCCATGTGCATACCCATGGGATTATCCTTCCCATGCTTACGCGCAGTCGGGTTCCAATGACCACCAGCGCTGGTGAAATCGGGACCGACGCATTGTCCGGTCGTGTGGATATGCACCGCATGCGTGCCGGGGGTCAGCCCCTGCGCCTTCACCACGACGCGCAATCCGTCCGCATCCTGCGTCACGACGGCTTCACCACGCGGCGCGCCATCGCCGGCGGCCAGCTTCGCCGATGCAGTTGGCGCAGCCCTTTGCGATCCGGTGGTGGTCGTGGCGCATCCCGCCACGGTGACTGCCAGGGGCAGTGCGATGATCAGGAGAAAGAATTTCATGACAGGCTCCAGCAACAACAACTATGACGCGAACGCGCGAGAATAGGGTTTGTTGCTCATCGGGAACGATTTGTCATCTGCGCAAGCCGTCTGCTCGATCAAAAAGCGCATCGCATGATCGCGGTCCAACGCCGCAGCGCGCTTGTTTCTATCCTGGAGGGCCTGCGCCCTTGCAGTTTGTTTCGAGCTGCCAGGCTGCCTGCCAAGGCAATGCTTAGAATAGGCCAGGGTCGAGCAACGCTTGGCTAGCCACCATATGCTTCCAGGTTTCGCCCTAGGCGAACGGATCAGGATGGAGTGATCGCATTTTAAGGTGCGATACAACGGCCAACGTCGCCTACCACCGTCACGCTCGCCCACGAAAAAGGGGCCAGTCTTGCGACCGGCCCCTCATTCTTGATCCATCCATAAGGACGGACCAGAGCCTTACATGCCCGAACCGGGGCCGTAGGAGATTTCCACGCGACGGTTCTGCAGTTCGCGAACGCCGTCGGCGGTTTCGACGCGGGGGTTCGCTTCACCGAACGCCTGGGTCGTCATCACGCCATCAGGGATACCCTTCGACGCCATATATGCCTTAACGGCATCAGCGCGACGCTGCGACAGGCCAACGTTGTACGAAGCCGAACCGGAGCGATCCGCATAGCCTGCCAGCATGACCTGGGCGCTGCCGCAGTTGCCATAGGCCGAAACCGCGTTGTCCAGAATGGTGGCGGCGTCAGGTGTGACGTCCGACTTGTTCCATTCGAAGAACACGATGTACGGGCCAGGCGAGCACTCTGCAACCGGCGGCGGAGGCGGCGGGGGCGGAGGAGGCGGCGGCGGTGGGGGTGGCGGAGGAGGCGGCGGAGGAGCAGCCGGCTCGCCGAAGTTGTAGGTCAGGCCGAGCAGCAGGCTGTGGGTACGCAGCTTGGTGTCCACCTGGGCACCAGCCGGGCCATAAGCGCCGCCGAAAGCCGAGATCAGCTTGATGTCGTCCTGGTTGAAGAAACGATACTTCAACGACACGTCGACATTGTTGGTCACTGGGTAACGAACGCCAGCGATAGCCTGCCAAGCAAAGCCGGTGTCACTGTCATTGACATTGTCATTGGCCAGCTTGCCGCGCGAAATGCCGACGCCGCCACCGACGAAGCCCTGAAGGCCATCATCAGGACCGAAGTCGAGCAGGCCGTTCAGCATGAACGACAGAGCCGATGCCGAGCCACCGAAACCGGTTTGATCAAGATCGATCTTGGCACGCTTGTAAGCTGCTTCTGCTTCCAGACGGAAGCCACCGAAATCGTAGCCGATATTGGCGTCGAAATCGTAGCCCTTGTGGTAATCCACAGAAGGAGCGGCTGCACGGGCAGGAGTGAAGGTAACGTTCTGGTCTTCGACGATCATTACGCCGGCGTCGACGCCAACATACCAACTGTCATCACGCGCCATGGCCGGAGTGGCCAGGGCGGTGGTCGCAAGAGCGGCCGCGAGGGCAAGCTTCCGCATATGAATTCCCCTTTCAAAAGTGTCACGAAGGACTGCTGAAACCCTGTATAGGCGAGAAGGTTTCATGGCAAGTCTACAATTAGTGAAACCGTTGCAAAAATAACGCAGTAGCGCCGGTTAGAGCGGGCTGCCGAATATTCCATCCGACAGCATGATGAATAACGTGCCTTTAATGCAACAAAAGCGAAATATACGCAAATCAGGCGCCGATCAGGCCGTGCGCCTGCAAAACAGCCAGTATGGCCGATATGGATGAACGTGCTTCCGCGTCGACGTTCGCTCCACCCGCTGGAACCGCGATTGCATCCTGCCGGGCACCGACTACTTTTTGCCCTGCCATATAAAGGCCGTCGGCACGGAGCGGAGCATCGCGCCATCCGCCCGCATCATACATCATTGCATGATCCCGATCGGCGACATCGACGCACAGGCCCGCACGCGCTGGAACAAACCGCCATCCCCCCTCGCTCCAGCAGGCGATAGCGCCTGCCTGCCCGCTCCAATCGCCACTCGCCCCGTCCGCCACGATCCAGCATTGTCCGATCGTCGGCGCCGATGGCGGACTGGCCACGTCGGCGCTTTCCACTCGCCCGTGCAACAGCGCGTCGATCCGCACCAGCGCTTCGTTATGGAACAATTCCTTCTGGGCCTGCCCCGCCAGCAGGAGCGGCAAGGCCCATCGCGGTGTCGTCTCCATCGTCATGCTATATCTCCTCGATCATTCACGCCGCAAACGCCACCGCCGCAGCCCGACCGACCGCATAGGTGCCGATCTGCCGAACCTCGCATCGCATCTCAGCGCCCGCCATCCCGTCGGCAGCGATCATCGACGCCTCATAAGTCCAGCCCTGCGCATCGCATGTCGCCCCGCGCACCAGCGTATCGGCGACCATCACGCGCACGTCATAGCGCTCGCTTTCCTCGCCCAGCGGCGTGTCGCTCCCGCTGCTCCACCGCCACCCGTCCCGGCTGCGGCGCACCCAGTCGATCCGCCACCCGCCGCCCACCAGCGCCCGCACGGTCAGATGCACCGGCGAAGGCGGCTTCAGCGCTTCGCCCGCGATCGTCAGCACCGCCTCAGCCGGTTCCACATCGCCCAGCCCGATCGCCGACAGCCGCAGCGTGCCGCCCACCTCCGCCGCGCCGCCTAACGAGACAAGCGGCTCAATCAGCCGATCCTCCTCGATCAGCAGGAACGACTCCCCCGCGCCATGCCCCGCCATTGCCCACTCGGTGCCGCGCAGCCCCCGGCGCAGATGCGACAGCCGATAGCTCGCCGCGCCCGTCCGCACAGCCGCACCAAACTGGATCAACTCACCTCCGACCAGACACAGATTGCGCCCCTGCGCCAAAGCCGCCTCATCCGCCGGAGCCAGATCCATGTCCGCCGCCAGCAACGACACCTGCAAAACCTGCCGCCCATCGACCAACGTCGCGCTGCCCGGCGGCAAGGCCACGTCCGCCATCCCCATCACCGCACGCGGCGCACTGCGTCCGATCGGCGTCGCTTCACCCGTTGCGCTAGTGACGAACAGCGCCGCGCTCCGCCAGCCCGCACCGCCGCTCGCCGCCGCGATCACGAAGGGCGCACTCGCCACCCCGTCTTTCAGGCGCGGCAAATCCGCGATCATCAGCTTCGTCGGCCCATGCGGCGCATCCACCTGCCGCACGATCACGCCCGAAGACGCGCCACCCGGCATCGCCCCGCCCGGCCCCGGCACTCGCCGCAGCGCCAGCCGCACCGCCATAGCCTCCCACTCCCGCTCCTCGATCCGCCACAGCCCCGGCGCGTCTGCTACCCGCAGCACCGTGCCCGGATCGAGCGCCAGCGCACCCCATCCGCAGCGCAGCGTCATCGTCGCCCGCCCGGTCCAGCCCGCCGCCATCCGATCCCGCGCCACGCCCCTTGCCGCATCTGCCCCCAGCACGGCGGGCAATTCCAACCCCTGCTCGCTGCGCCCCGGCCCCGGCCGCGTCACCCGCTGCACGCCTGCCTGATAATCGCGCGCGTCATCATAATGGCGCAGCGACAGCGCCACCGGTACGCCATCGGCCGCCCCGCCCGATCGCTCGACCGGATCGAGCGCCCGCCCATTGACCCGCCGCGCCAGCGCCCCAACCGCCACGTCACCAGACGCACCGCCTGCAGCCATCAACTGCAAACCATCCTCACCACCGCCCAGCGCCAGCCCATAGGCATCGACCAGCGGCGCAATCGCATCGCGCACATCCCCGCCACTGGCCGCATAGCCATCCACCGCCGCCGTCACCGCCCCGCCGATCCGCCCGTCGCTCAACTCTGCCGCAATCGCGCCGACAGTCACCGCCGCCGCATCCGCTTCCACCTCGAACGTCAGCGACGGGATGCGATTGCCATAGTCAGCCAGCGCCAGATCCTCGAACACGACATAGGCGATACCCCGGTGCGCAGGCGTCTCCCCAACGCCCTGCGCCGCCGCAATCAGTGGATCGACCGGCTGATCATCCCCGCCGCCATGCACGCGAAACGCGCCGACCTCGGTCTTGAAATCCCCCGCCGCCCCGCGCAGCAGATTGCCATCAGCCCATATCCGACCGACCGACCGGATCACCCGCGCCGACAGCGCCACCGCGAAACTCGCCGAATAGCTGTAGCTGGTGACGCTCGCCTGCCCCTTGCCCCCGCCACTCTTCGTCTTGCTCTCGCGCAGGTCGGTGGCCCAGATGACCGTGCCCGCCACCCGCATCGTCCCGAACAGCTTGGGCACCTGCGTCCCATAACTCGACGTCTGCACCTGCAAGTCGCTCAGGCGCGGCCCCGCACGCCCCTTGGGCTTGAACAGCACGCCATGATCGAAAACATTGCCGATCAGCCCGCCGATGGCGCCCCCGATCGGCCCGCCGATCGCCGTGCCCACCGCGCTCAACACCATCGTCGCCATAATTGTTCTCCTTATAAGCGCCAGCATCCCGCGACCGGCCAGGGCGATGCCCCCGGCATCTCCACCACCCGCCGCAATCCGGCGTGGGCATGGATAAATCCGCCCGGCACGCAGATCATAAGGTGCAGTTGCAACGGCCCCGGCCGCACCAGCAGCACGTCGCCCGGCATCGCCACCTCCACCGCACGCAGCCCCGCCGCCCGCAGCCAACCCGCCGCCCGCGCCACATCCCTCATCCGCAGTCCATAAGCGTCCGGCCCGTCCCGCCCCAGCGCCAGCATGGCCAGCCCCACGCAGTCCACGCCTTGCACCGCACAGCGCCCATGCAGCCGAAACGGTGCGCCCACGATGGCGCGCGCCCGCGCCACCACCTCCATGCCCCCGCTCATGCGCCGGGATAGCGGGTCAGCAGGTCCATCCCCGGCAGATAAGGCTCACCCCGGAAATTCACGCCATTGCCAAAACGCCCCGCACAGGTCGCCAACTGCCGGTCGCACCCCTCCGTCACCAGCGCCAGCGTCCCCGCCGCCACGGCAAAGGCCGGCGCATCGTCCAGCACCAGCCCCGCCCCGTCATTGTCGATGACGGCCTGCCCCATCCCGGCATTGTCCCCGGTCAGCCAGCGCAACGTCCCGAACGCATAAGCCCCCGCCTCCAATCCAGCGACATGCACGCTCAGGTCATCCACCCCCGTCACGCTCACGACGCGCCGCCGCCCCGCCATGTCCACCCGGCACGCCCGGTCGCCCAGCGTCGCGCGGCAATCGGGCGACGTGGTCGGCGCCACGCTCTGCCCCAGCACCGCCGCCGCGCCGATCAGTTCGGCGCTGAACGCCGCCCCCGTTCGCGCCACTGCACCGATCTCACCCCGCGCCAGCAACAGCCACAGGGCGCCCGGCTCCTCCCACTGCGTCAGCCGCAATTCCAGCGCCGCGCCGTCCCATCGCCCGGCCATCAGATCCGCCTCGCTGATCGCATCGCTGCTCAGCGCCCCCGCCAGATCGCTGTCCTCCCCTTCAAGTCCCGTCCCGCTGCGGATCGCCGAAGGCACCATCCCCGCCGCCGCCCGATACCGCAGCCCACCCACGTCCAGATCGCGATCATGGCTCGTCAAACCGATCGTCACTCCATCGCGCCGCTCGATCCGCCAGCAAAAAGCCAGCGTATTGACCCGCGCATCCAGCCTCTCCGCCACACTCATTCGCGTATCTCCACCAACGGCACCGACGGCGCTTCGCCAGCGGCAAAGGTCGCGCGGTTGATGTCCAGCCGATCCTCGGCAAAGCGCACCGGCACATCGAAACGAAATCCGGCGGTCAGCACCACGCCCACGCCCGGCGCCGCGTCAAACGCGATCACCCCCATGCCGTCATGACGCCAACCCCCGACCATCTCGATGCCATCGGCGGCCACGCGGATCGTCCCCGCCACCGGTCGCGTGATAATCCGCCCCTGCGCTTCCTCGCCCTCGCCATAATGACGCATCAACTGAAAAGCCGATCGCACCCCGTCCCCAACGCCCAGCCGCTGATCCAATGGTCTCGGCGCAGCGCCCATGTCGCCGCTGCGATCATCATAGGGATCGGCAAAGCGAAACCCCCGCGCCGCGCCGCGACGCGCACGGAAAAAAGCAATCAACGCGGCAATATCCGCCTCCGACCGCACCCCCGGCCCGGCATCGAACGACAGCCGCGCATCCGCCCAGTCGCTACTGCGCCGCTCATGCCCCGAAGGACTTTCCACGATCTGCGTGGAAAAGGTCGGCGAAAGGCTCGCCTCCCGCCCGATCGCGATCGGAAAAGGCACATCGTCAAAGGCTTGCATCGCATCCCCTCCATCTAGTCTGAAAGCGGTAAAGCCATCCCGGCACACCTGCGGCAATGCCCACACATAGGTCGCCGCCGTCCCCCGCCGCACCGCCGCATCCGCCGCCGCCGCAATCTGCCGCCACTGCGCCGACTGCTCCGGCAACAGCACGAAGCCCGACAGATAATGCTGCTCCGCAATCGGATAGCCCAGCCGCGCCGTCGCCAGTTCCACGCCCCGCGCCGTCAGCCCCGACCGCCCCTCCGTCACCCAGTCATAATCTTCCAGTTGCAGTATATCGAACGCGGGTTTCGCCCACCCGACCGGCATGTTCGCCCGCTTGGCCTCCGGCGCACGCGGGTCCAGTATCGTGGGCAGGTAAGCCAGCAAATGCGTCACCGCCCCCGGCGCCACCGCCTTCACCGCCGCACATAGCGCCGCCGTAGACGCCGCCAGCAAAGCCCCCGCCGCATCCAGCAAAGCGCGCTGCGCCGCATCTTTCTCGCCGCGAATATCGGCAATGACGACCGGATCGCCGCCCAGCGCTGCCCGCGCCGCATCATCATACAGGCATATGCGCCCATCGGCGGGGATCACCCACCACCACGGCTCGCCCACCTGAAACAATATCGGCAGTCTAGCCGCTAACCCAATGAAAACAAACGCACCGGCTACCGTCTGCAAATAGCCCATCGCCCCGCCATGGGCTGGCGACAGCAAGGTCGATGGCGGCACCCATCCGGTCAGCGCCGGGTCGCCATTGGCCGCCCGCTGCTTCCAGTCGCCCCAGCAATGCGCGTCGAACAGTTCATAGGACAGCGACCAGATGACCCCCATGCCCATCGCCCCGGCCCGCCGCGCAAAATCGCCATGCCACGCCGCACAAGGCGCATTGAGCACACCCCCCGCCAGACTGACGAACAGCCCAGAGTCCGCACGTTCGAGCCGAAAATAATGGCTCATGCCGACATAATGATTGATCGCCCCGCGATAGCCCAGCGCATGGATCGCCCCCACCACCCGTTCGGGCGTCTGGTTGAAACAATCGTCATAGCCGGTCGCCATGGACAGCCCATTTTCGGGCAGCACCACATCGCCCACCGCCAGCACCGACCCTGCGCCCTCGCAACGGATGCCAGACAGTTCGGCCCACCCCTCGACCCCAACCGTAAAGGGCGTGTCGCCCTCATCATAATCGGGCGACACCAGCGATATGAACATCCGGTCCACATCCCCCGCCCACACCGGGTCGGCCTCGTCCGGCAATCGAAACCCGCCAACCAGTTCGGCAAAATCCAGCGTGATTTCCGCATCTTCCGGCACGCCATTTGCATAGTTCCACAGCCGCACATACCAGGCGCGCGGCGTCCCCGCCGCGTCCCGCCCTTCGATCGTCAGCGTCGGCCCATGCGTCTCGTCCAGTTTCCGCAGCCCCCCGCTACGCCACCGAAAGCGCAGCACGCACGCCCGGAAATCTCGCGCCGTCTCGTATGCCAGCAGTGGATGGCTCCACCGATCCTCCGCTTCCCAGATCAGCCCGGCCAGATCGCCCGACCCGTAAAACACCGCATCCGCGCGCAGGCTGTCCGGCCCGGTCGTCACCACACTCGCCATCATCGGCCGGGGGAAGTTGACGGTCCAGTGCGTCGGCGCAAAGCGCTTCATCCACGCCGTCTCCTGCCCCCGCCGCGCATCGGCCAGCCAATAGTCGATACCGCTCATCCGCCGATCGCCCCCTTCACCGTCCGCGCCACCTGCCGCGCGCTGCGCGCCAGCATCCGTGGCTCGCTGTCCTGCCCACGCCCGCTAATGGCGATATTCACCCGCACGTCGCGCGCGCCGCTCCCGCTCGCCATCACCTGCCCGCTGCTCGTCGGCACGAACATTTCCGGCCCGCGTTCGCCGACCATATAGGCCCGCCCCGGCGCGACCGGCCCGCCCGTCGCCCGACCCGGCAGCCCCAGCGCCGACGTCAGCACCGACGTCCCCAGCCCGATCAGCCCGCCGCCGCCGCCCTTGCCGCCCATCGCCGACCGCAAAGCCCCCGCCGCAATCTCGTCCAGCACCGACAGCGCCATCCGCCGCAAATCCTCGAACCCCAGCTTGCCCGTCCGCACCGCCCGCAGCAGCCCCTGCTCGATCCGCCGCCCCGCCCGCTCCGCTCCCGAAGCCAGCGGCCCCTCGATCCCCGCGCGCATCGTCTCCACATCGCGCCCCAGCGCCTGCGTATCCGCCCGCACCCGCACCACCAAAGTCTCGATATCCTCATCCATAAAACCGCCCCCTCAAAAACTGAATAGCCCCTCTCCTTCAGGGGAGGGGTTGGGGTGGGGGCTGGCCCCACGCACCACCATCAATCCGGCATCACCCCCATCAGCCTGACCAACTCACCCCCATCGACGCCCACATCCGGCGCATCCTCACCCCGCGCCGCCGTCAGCACCGCCGCCAGTTCCAACGGCGTCGCGCGCCAGAACTCATCAGGCCGCCACCCCAGCAACCACCCGCTTAGCCCCGCCAGCCGCCCCGCCACATCGGCAAAGCGCATCATTTCCCCGCCAATATCTGATGCAGTATGGCTTTCAGCACCGGCGTCAGCTTCACCAGCCCCACCGCCAGCATCGCCTCGCCCAGCGCCTCCCGGCTCAACCGCTCCCGATCCACCAGACAATGCCAGAACAGGGCCGCCAGATCGCCCAGCGACAACTTCCCGTCCGCCGCCCGCTCGACCAGATCGAACAGCGGCCCCACCTCCTGTTCCGCTGCCACCAGCGCCGCGAAACTCGGCCGCAGCGTCATGACGTCACCGCCAATCTCCAGCGCGGCCTCCCCGCGCGCGACATTCGGCCCGCTCATTCGCTCACCACCGCGCCGGAGCTTTCCAGGCTCAGCGCATAATTGCGCTCGCCATTATAATCCCCGGCATAGTCCAGCCGCGTGACCAGAAAGCGCCCGCGCATCCGCTCGCCACTCTCGAAACTCAGTTCATAATCCTCGATCGTGCCGGCCAGCGCATGATTGCGAATCCGCACTTCCGCCGCTGACCCTGTAAAGATGCCCGCCGCCGATACGCTGACCGATCGCACCCCTGCACCCGACAGCAATTCGCGCCAACCACCCGAATCCTTGCTGGTAATGTTCACCGCCTCGCCATTCACCGACAATTGCGTGGTCCGCATCCCCGCCACCGTCGCATAGGTTGCTGGCATGTTGCCATTTCCAACCTTCAGCAGAAATGCACTTCCTTTTTCGACGCCCATGGCGCATCCTTTCGTCAGATAAAGCGTGTGAAACGCAGGTTAAGGAGAGTCCTATGTTGCTCGTCGCCCCATTGATGTTGCTGGCCGCCGCCGCGCCCACACCCGCCGATGCCGTCGGCGCGGGCCGCAAAGCCTATGCGCAATGCGTAGCCAGCCAGATCCAGCCCAGCCTCGAAAAGAAGCTGACGCTCGGTGACTTTCAGTCGGAAATGAAAAAAGCCTGCGCCGCCAAGGAAGCCAGCTTCCGCAACGCTATCCTCGCCGCAGACAAGGCAGACGGCATGTCCGACAAAGCCGCCCAGTCAGACGCCGACGATCAGATCTCCGAATATGTCGACAAGATCACGGCGGAATATGAGGATTATAACAAGCCGGGGTGAGGGGCGAAGCGCCGCGATCGAAAACAGCTATCCCGCAAGAAACGCCGTGTTCCCGCGCAGGCGGGAACCCAGTCCCACCGCCGCCCTGGACTCCGCCTGCGCGGGAGCACGCTGCGTTGTTAATCCCGCACAGCCCGAACCCGATAATCCATCACCGCCTGCCACCCGCTGCCCGGCTGCCTGCTGCTCCGCGCCACCCGCGACCGGATTAGCCGCGCGGTCACGATCCGCCACCCCTCCAGCACCGGCGCGCCCCCAAGCGCCGGATCGACCCGCGCCATCATCCCCGCCAACAACGCAGGCGTCTCCCCCGCGTCATAAAGCGCGATCGTCACCCGCACCTCGGCGCTCTCGATCCCTTTGCCGCCCCATTCCGCGCCCACGCTCTCGCCCACCACGGCATAGGGCGCAGTCGCTCGCACCGGCTCCCCATCGAACAGCGCATTGACCTGCGCCATCAGCGCCCCGTCCGCCCGCAAGGCCGCGATCACCGCCGCGCGCACCGTCACCTCCGCGCTCATAATCTGCCCCTCCCGGCATCGCGCAGCGTCATGTCGCGCCACCACCGCGCCACGATGCCGCGCCCGCTCGCGCGCACATCTTCACCCACGACCACCGCCTCGACCCCCGCCGCCGTCAGCGCCGCCGCGATACTCGCCCGCCGCACCGCCGCCCGGCGCTCGACCATCCGCACGACCGCCGCCCTCATGACAATCGCATCCGGCGATAGGGTCGCCACAGCGCGCTCACCACCGCAGGCGGCGCAGCGCTCTCCGTCCCGCGCGCCATGAAATGCTCCGCCGCCAGCCGCACGATCCCCTGCCGTAGCGCCTCAGGCAGCCCATCCATATCGACCGCCATCCCCGCCCGATATCGCACGATCAACCCACGCCAATCGCCACCGCGCGTCACCCGCACCCATCCATCGCCCGCCGCATCGATGTCGATCGCATAGGCATCCACCGGCAGCACCGTCTCCACGCCGCCCGCATCCACCGCCGCCATGCTCACGATGCTCACCACCGGCGTCGCCATCAACCGCTGCCACCCCGCGCCCGCCGCCACCGTCTCCCGCGCCGCCCGCACGATCAGCCATTGCCCGACAAACTGCTCGCACAGCGCCGCCGCCCCGCGCAGCAGGTCCGTCAGCACCCCATCCTCATCATCCCGCGCAATCCGCAAATAGGCTTTCAATTCGTCGAGGGAGGCCGCCATCGCCCCGTTTTCCTCCTGCGTCAGCATCGCATCCGTCTCCCCCAAAGCGCACAAAAAAGGGGAGCGCCCGCAGGCACCCCCCTCTCATTCCCAGTCCGACCAATCAGGACGCGGCGAACTTCATCAGCTTGATCGCCTCGCTGTTCGCCACCGCGCCGCCGATCCGCTTGACGGCGTAGAAATGCACGAACGGCTTGTTGCTGAACGGATCGCGCAGGATGCTCGTCTCGCCCCGTTCCGCCACGACATAGCCCGCCTGGAAATTGCCGAACGCGATGGACAGGCTGTTCGCGGCAATATCGGGCATGTCCTCCGCCTCGACCACCGGATAGCCCAGCAGAGTCGCGGGCTGGCCACCCGCCAGACTCGGCTGCCACAGGAACGCGCCATCGGCGGTCTTCATCTTGCGGATGACGCTCAGCGTCGCGCTGTTCATCACGAACGACGCACCCTGACGGTACGGCGCACGCAGGCTCTGCACCAGATCGATCAGCCTGTCCTGCTGCCCCGACCCGAACGCCCCCGCCGCGCCCGACGCGACATATTGCAGCGACCCGAACGCCCGCACGCCGTCCGCCTCGTTCGTGGTGGCATAGGTCAAAAAGCCCTTGGGCTTGTTCACCCCATTGCCATTCACGAAGGCCGCCCCTTCCGCCGTCGCGAACTCACGGGCGATCTCGTCCGCCAGCCAGCGTTCGACATCGAACTGCGCATCGTCCAGCATCGCCTGAGACGCCGCCGGATTGGCGTACAACTCCCCCAAAGGCGGCGCGATCTCATTGAATACCGGTGTCGCCGTCTCCGCCCGCGCCCCCGTCTCGCTGGCCCAGCCTGACACGATGCCACCAGCGCTCACCAGCTTGCGATAGCCCGCCGACCCCGTCCGCACGACATTGGCAATGCCACGGATCGGCGAAATGGCCTTGAGCGTCGATCCGATCAACTGGTCGATCTCACGCGGCACCGCATAACCACCCGCCGCGCCCGAAGCCCCGGAGAAACTTTTCAGCTCCACCCCCGCTTCCAGCCCCTGCCGCACATAACGATCCACAAAAGCCGCCCGCACCGGATCGACAGCACCCCCCTTCACGCCATCCAGAGCAGGCCGCTGCTGCGCGAGCAAAGCGCTTTTCAACGAAGCAATTTCGCCCTCCAATCCCTCGATCCGTTCACCCTGAAGAACCGCATCCAAAGCGCCGTCCAGCTTATCCATCACCTGATCCGTCATATGCTTCTCCCGCTCATGAAACAAAAAAAGCGGCCCCGAAGGACCGCTTGAAAAACCCTCGCCCCTGGGGGGAGAGGGATACGAAGCCTTGCCAGCCTGCTGGCTAGGCGAAGTTGGGAGAGGGGCAGCGC